>JAHHHF010000070.1 GCA_019359495.1 Goleter apudmare HA4340-LM2 | reverse complement strand
ACTTTAATCATTTCGTTTTTTACGTTGAGTTACCCACGCTCTGGACGTATTTTGATGACGTATCAATTAAATTATCCTAAATCTAGCTAATCCAAGTGTTTTTTCCTCACTTGTGAGAAATGCGGGGAGAGACCTGCCTGCACAGGTTGCCCAACGCGCTATTCTCTAATCAACTTTGTGTTAATCTTTATCAGTTGGTTTAGTCTTGGCTGTATTTTCCATAAAAAACTAGCAGATGATGCTTAAACAAACGCAGCACAGCTACTGTCTCATGACAAGTCACTCTGTATTTACATTCAATAAACTAAGTAAGTCTGCTGTTCAATCTACGCATTTTGACTCAATTACATGGATGCTTCCGAGTTATTAGAAACAATTACACACCTCATTCACCAAGCTGAAAGAGGGGAAATTGATCCTTGGGATGTCCAGGTAATTGAGGTGATTGACCATTACCTAGAATTGATGGCACCGCAGACAACAGCAAGAGGCTATGAAGCCGATTTGTCTCAATCTGGACAGGCTTTTTTATCGGCATCAATGCTTGTATTATTCAAAGCAAACACCTTGATGCAACTACAATCAGCAGTTGATGAGCAGCAAATTACATTAGATGATGCACTATTAGAAAGCGAAGAAGGGATCTTACATCAAGGTCAGCGCTTACAATTAGAGCGTCACCTGCGCCGTCGTCCTGCGGCAATGCCACCGCCTAAACGCCGTGTGACTCTGCAAGAGTTAATTGAGCAATTGCAGATCATGGCTAACCAGCTAAAACTAGTACATAAAGAGAGCAAACCTGCCCGTCCTCGGCGTCAGCCTAGTGTGCAAACTATGCGAGCAGCACTAGAATTGGCTCACCAGGAAAATCTGACAGAAGTGGCTGGGGAACTAGAGCAGGTGCTGCAACTTTCGGCAACAGAAGCCCATTTGGATCAGAATTGGGTAAATTTGGAACAACTTGTGGAATTGTGGACTCAAAGCAAACATCCACAACAAAAACAATCAGCTCATGAATCAGAACATAGTCATGTAGTTAGTGTTTTCTGGGCACTGCTGTTGCTGTCGGCTCAGTCCAAGGTAGAGCTATTTCAAGAAGAGTTTTACCACGAAATTAAAATTCGCCTGCTGACAGAGCCAGTTCACACCTATAAACCCTTGGAGCAGACGATGAACTAATAGGGCATGGAATAAATCAATTCAAAATTCGTCTTGAAAAGTTGAGCCATTCCGTTGCGGAGAGAAGTTGCCAGAGAGATGTTCTTGCCGGCAACTTCTCTCCGCACGCAACTTTCCGCAAAATTCAAAATTAAAGAAATTCTGGGGAATAGTGGAGATGGGGGAGAACAAATCGCTCTTGAGAGCCAGTTCAATCAACGGAGGGAACCTCCCCACGTAACTGGCTCCCTTTGACACTTGACACACAAAGCACAGTAAATTGTCAAAATAACCAATGCCTTGTTATTTTCAACTATTCTGAAGTTGGCAAAAATCAGTAAATCTACCAGATCAGTGCTATTGGGGATGACTGAAAATAAAAATAAACCGATGATTAAATATAATTTGATGAAAGTAAACTGGCTTGTGGTTAAGGGATAAACTTTTATGAAAGCGATGATTCTTGCGGCGGGCAAAGGTACTCGCGTACGTCCGATTACTTACACAATTCCCAAACCAATGATTCCTATCCTGCAAAAGCCAGTGATGGAATTTTTACTAGAACTGTTACGCCAACATGGGTTTGACCAAATTATGGTCAATGTTAGCCATTTGGCTGAGGAAATTGAAAACTATTTCCGTGACGGTCAACGGTTTGGCGTACAGATTGCTTACTCTTTTGAAGGTAAAATCGACGACAACGGTAAACTCGTGGGAGAAGCCATCGGTTCTGCTGGTGGGATGCGGCGCATCCAAGACTTCTCTCCATTTTTTGACGATACCTTCGTAGTTTTGTGCGGTGATGCTTTAATTGACCTAGATTTGACGGCAGCCGTAAAGTGGCATAAATCGAAGGGGTCAATTGCTACGATCATTTCTAAATCTGTGCCGTTAGAAGAAGTTTCTAGTTACGGTGTCGTCGTCACTGATGAACAGGGACGGATTAAAGCTTTCCAAGAAAAACCTTCAGTAGAAGAAGCCCTCAGCACCAACATCAACACAGGTATTTACATTTTTGAGCCAGAAGTTTTTAAATACATACCTTCTGAAGTTGAATATGACATCGGTAGCCAGCTATTTCCCAAATTGGTGGAAGTTGGTGCGCCCTTCTTTGCAATTCCGATGGATTTTGAGTGGGTAGACATTGGTAAAGTACCAGACTACTGGCGGGCAATTCGCGGTGTACTGTCAGGTGAAATCAAAAATGTGCAAATTCCTGGTCATGAAGTTGCTCCTGGGATTTACACTGGCTTAAATGTAGCTGTGAATTGGGACAAAGTGGATATCACAGGCCCGGTTTACATCGGTGGTATGACCAGAATCGAAGATGGGGCGAAAATTGTCGGACCAGCGATGATTGGCCCGAATTGCTGGATATGTAGTGGTGCCACAGTAGATAACAGCGTAATTTTTGAATGGTCGCGTTTAGGCCCGGGAGTTCGTCTAGTTGATAAGCTGGTATTCGGTCGTTATTGCGTAGATAAGACCGGGTCTGCGATTGATGTGCAAGCGGCGGCTTTAGACTGGTTGATTACTGATGCTCGTCAAGCACCACCAGAGCATACCCCAGTGGAGCGACAAGCGATCGCAGAATTGTTGGGGACTAACGGCGGTTAGGGCACATGTAGAGATGTAGCAGTGCTACGTCTCTACAATACCCGCGCCCGTTTTTAACTATTCAAATACGTGTATCTCCGGAAACTCTGCTCGTAGGTTTGCAGTAGGCGCTGAGATTCTGCTAGGGTGATGCGCTTTTCTTCTAAAGCTTGTTCGCAACGTTGGCGAATTTTTTCCACCATATCCTCAGAGTCATACTGCACATAGCTGACCACTTCACTCATAGTGTCGCCTTTGACAACATGTTCAATCTGGTAGCCCTTGGGGGTCAATTGGATGTGAACCGCGTTGGTGTCACCAAACAGGTTATGTAAATTGCCCATAATTTCTTGGTAAGCTCCACTCAGAAACATGCCTAAATAGTAGGGTTCCCCTGGCTTGAAGGTGTGCAGTTCTAGGACAGACTTGACATCGCGTAAATCAATAAATCGATCGATTTTGCCATCACTGTCGCAGGTGAGATCTGCCAAAATTCCTCGCCGCGTGGGTTCTTCATCTAGGCGGTGTATGGGCATAATTGGAAATAGTTGGTCGATCGCCCAACAATCTGGTGCCGATTGAAACACGGAAAGATTGGCATAGTAGATGGAAGCCATGATTTGCTCTAGGTCTTCCAGTTCATCGGGTACGTATTCTTGCTGTCTCGTAATGTTCAGAATTTTTTGACAACAAGCCCAGTAGAGCCGTTCGGCTTTGGCACGTTCTCTCAATCGCAAAATGCCCAAGTTAAAGCGGCTGATTGCCTCTTCTTTAAATTGGGCGGCGTCGTGGTAGAACTCTTGATAGTTTTCTTGATTAATCGATTGGTAGGTTTCCCACAGGTACTTAATGATTGGGGATTCGCCTTCCTGGGGTGGCTCTGGGGTATCAAGGGGTACATCGCTGGTACTGAGAATATCAAAAATCAGTACTGATTGATGGGAAGCGATCGCTCGTCCACTTTCGCTAACCAGTGTAGGTACGGGGATTTGATGCTCTGCACAGGTATCTTTTAACTCTGCTACGATGTCGTTAGCATAGTTTTGCATGTTGTAGTTTTTCGAGGCGTAGAAATTAGTTTGGGAGCCATCATAATCTACACCTAAGCCACCACCAACATCGAGATACTTCATGTCTGCCCCCAGCATCGCCAACTCTACGTAGATGCGGCTGGCTTCTTGAATGGCATCTTTAATTACATTGATGGCAGAGATTTGGGAGCCAATATGAAAGTGTAATAGCTGTAAAGAATCTAACAAGTTGGCATCGCGTAACTTGTCAACAGCCTCAATCACTTCGGGCATCGTTAAACCAAATTTAGCGCGATCACCGCTAGAAGTGCCCCAGCGCCCCATACCTTGGGTACTGAGTTTAGCGCGTACCCCCAAGATGGGTTTAATCCCCAACTGACGGTTAGCCGCAATTACCAAATCCACCTCTTCAATCTGTTCTAAAACGATGATTGGTGTTTGCCCTAGTCTTTGGGCTAACATCGCCGTTTCGATGTACTCTCGGTCTTTGTAGCCATTGCAGATTAACAATGCTCCAGGGGTATTCAGCAAAGCTAGAGCAATCATTAATTCTGGCTTAGAACCGGCTTCTAAACCAAATTGATGCGGTTTGCCAAACTTCACCAAGTCCTCTATCAAATGTCGTTGCTGATTGCACTTGACAGGAAACACACCGCGATAGACACCAGGATAACTGTAGCGGGCGATTGCTTTGGCAAAACAAGCGTTTAATCGTTCAATGCGGTCTTCCAAAATATCCGAGAAGCGAATCAACATGGGCAAACCCAAGTTACGCTGCTTCAAGGCATTGACCAATTCAAACAAGTCAAGAGAACCGCCGCGTTCGCCCTTGGGAGAAACAGTGACGTGACCGGCAGCACTAATCGAAAAATAAGGTTGTCCCCAACCTTCGATGCGGTAGAGGGCTTCGCTATCCTCAATTTTCCAGGAACGAGACAAATCTTCTGTGGTAGTACTAGGCGGTAGCAGTTTTTTTTGCTTATTGTTTTTCACTTCCGATTTGTGCCCATTAGACGACAGCTTAACTACCTCATCAGATGTAGCAGTTGACTCAACACCCATTTCTTCCTGACCTCTGTGTTTCACCCACGAATTATCAATTTAACGCATTCGTTTAGCAACGAATATGCATCCAGAGTTAATTTCTGAGATAAACTCTGATTGGTCAAGAGTCAAGATTCAGTACTCAGTGTAATTACGACTGACTATGAACTCCTGACAACTGACTATAAAAAATTTATTAATTTTTCGGAGATGGCTTTGGAACGCACATTCTTAGCAATTAAACCCGACGGTGTACAGCGTGGACTGGTAAGTGAAATTATCGGACGCTTTGAAAAAAAAGGTTTTACCCTCCTAGGATTGAAATTTCTCAAACCCAGTAAAGAACTAGCTGAAGAACACTACGCTGTTCACCGACAAAGACCCTTTTTTGCTAGCCTGGTTGAGTTTATCACCTCTGGCCCTGTAGTAGCGATGGTGTGGGAAGGTGATGGTGTCATTGCCTCTGCCAGAAAGATTATTGGTGCTACCAATCCTTTAACAGCAGAACCAGGAACAATTCGGGGTGATTTCGGCATTAATATTGGTCGCAACATCATCCACGGTTCTGATGCACCAGAAACAGCGCAAAAGGAAATTGCCCTGTGGTTTCAGGACGAAGAATTGGTGAGTTGGCAACCCGAATTAACCCCCTGGTTGCACGAGTAATTTAGAGCATAGGGAAGTGGGGGAGATAGGAAGATTGGCGAAAAATGAAACCTACAAAACCCACTAGGGGGAGACAGCGCCGTGACTCCCCCATGACGCCAGTTTGCTTAAGTCGGGAAACCCGCCCACGCAACTGGCTCCCCAATGCCCCATCCCCCATTCAAAACTCTTTTTCTCTGCGTACCAGCATTTTGATAAGTTAGTACATAGTTTGAAAGAATTACAGTTAACGCAAAGAGGGGACTACGTTGAGTAACCATCCAGATGCCATTGCACCCCACGGTGGAAAATTAGTGAATCGCATCGCTACACCAGAACAACGGGCAGAATTTCTCTCCAAAGCTGATTTTTTACCACGAGTGCAACTTGACGCACGAGCCGTTTCTGATTTAGAAATGATTGCGATCGGCGGTTTTAGTCCACTCACAGGTTTTATGAACCAAGAAGACTACGATCGCGTGGTTACAGATATGCGTCTGGCTAATGGTGTTGTTTGGTCAATTCCAATTACACTTTCGGTGACGGATGAAGTAGCTGCTCCCCTAAAAGTAGATGGTTTAGTGCGTTTGGATAACCCTAGAGGTGAATTTATCGGTGTCTTACAACTGACGCAAAAGTATGACTACGATAAAACCCGCGAAGCGGTTAATGTCTACCGCACTGATGACGTCAAACATCCTGGGGTACAGGTACTCTATAACCAAGGTGCAGTAAATCTAGCCGGAGACATCTGGTTACTACAACGTGATTCCCATCCCCATTTTCCTGCCTATCAAATTGATCCCGCCGCATCTCGGCAAATGTTTAAAACCAAGGGCTGGAAAACTATCGTGGGCTTTCAAACTCGTAACCCCATCCACCGCGCCCATGAATATATCCAAAAATGTGCTTTGGAAACCGTTGATGGTTTATTTTTGCACCCATTGGTAGGGGCGACAAAAGAAGATGATATTCCGGCTGATGTGCGGATGCGTTGTTATGAAATTTTGCTGGAAAACTACTATCCTGTAGACCGAGTGATTTTGGCAATTAATCCAGCTGCTATGCGCTATGCTGGGCCTAGGGAAGCAATTTTTCACGCTTTAGTCCGCAAGAACTACGGCTGTACTCACTTCATTGTCGGACGGGATCATGCAGGTGTGGGTGATTACTACGGCACTTATGATGCTCAATACATCTTTGATGAGTTTGATCCTGGTGAATTAGGCATTGTGCCCATGAAGTTTGAACATGCTTTCTACTGCACACGCACCAAGCAAATGGGTACTACCAAAACTAGTCCCAGCAAGCCTGAGGAACGTGTTCACTTGTCGGGAACCAAAGTCCGAGAAATGCTGCGTCGGGGTGAGTTACCCCCACCGGAGTTTTCTCGTCCAGAGGTAGCGGCAGAATTGGCTAGAGCCATGCGGATAGAAGTATCAGTTTAAGAAGGGAACAGGGAATAGGCAACAAGCAACAAGCAATAGGAATGGGTGAGAATAACTCTTGACCCTTAACCCATGGCCTATTGCCAGTAATTTAGTAAACAGTATAGACATAACTTTACACTGCAAACTTCAGCCCTTTAAGCTGTTAGCTGACGGGCTGAAGACTGATGGCTAATATATGAAGCGGCGAACGTTTTTATATCGGATTGGCTCAATACTGGCGGCGTTGGGGGTGAGTGAGGCTGAGTGGTTAACCTTGGGCAACCGCTATTACCAGGCTTTGGCAGACCCCAGTGCGCGTAAGTTGGCATTATTAATAGGGATCAACAAATACCCGCAAAGTCCAACCCTCGGCGGTTGTTTGACTGATGTGGAACTGCAAAAAGAATTGTTGATACATCGCTTTGGCTTTCAACCATCAGATATCTTGACCTTAACTGATGAGCAAGCCAGTCGAGAATTCATTGAAGCTGCTTTTTTAGAGCATCTTGGCAAGCAGGCTAAACCTGGTGATGTAGTTGTTTTCCACTTTAGCGGTTATGGAACTCGGATCAAATCGCCTACTTTGTCAGACACAGATCAAAATGTTTTAATAGCAGCTAATGAGCAACGAGATAACCAAGATGAGCAAATTGTCAACTATCTATTAGAAGAAACCTTGCTGCTATTATTGCGATCGCTCCCCACGGACCGGGTAACAGCAGTATTGGATACTAGCTATTATGTTCCTAGTACAGTGCAGCCAGCAGGATGGAAAATTCGTGCCCGTCCAGACATAGCAGCACGGCTAACCGCCACAGAGTTGGATTTGCAACAACAACTTAAAAGCCAACTAGCCACTAAAAATGCCCTCGGTAACGCATTAGTGCTAGCAGCCTCCTCAGACCCGAAACAATTGGCGAGGGAAGTTTTATTTTCTGGTTTTAGCGCTGGCTTATTTACCTATGCCTTAACACAGTACTTGTGGGAGGCTCACTCAGCTACTACTATACAAGTTGCTCTCTCCCATGTAGCAAGTTCGATTTACAAGCTGGGTAGTACACAGCAACCTGCATTATTAAGTGGTAAGAAAAATCCCCAAGGAACATTGCTGTCCGAGAATTTTCTCCCAGTCCGTACCATTGGCGCCCAAGGAGTGGTGATAGCAACCGAAGAAGATGAAAAAACAGTGCAGTTGTCGCTAGCAGGACTACCACCACAAGTCTTGGAACACTACGGCATGAATTCTCGACTCACCCTAGATACAGGCGAGGAGTTAGTATTGCGATCGCGTAGTGGGTTAACAGCTAAAGCCTTCATCTCTAGCCTTGATGGTACTACACCCCCCCAAGTCGGGCAACTTGTCCAAGAAGCAGTGCGAGTTTTGCCCCGGAATATTGGTTTAACAATAGCCCTAGATACAGGGCTAGAAAGAATTGAGCGAGTAGATGCCACAAGTGCCTTTGCTACAGTCTCCCACGTGTCAACAGTTGTAGCGGGGGAACAACCAAGTGATTATGTATTTGGTAAGCTATTACAAACTCCTAGTCGCTATGGTCTATTTTCCGTGGCTGGCGAACTCGTCCCCAATACGGCTGGAGACGTGGGAGAAGCCGTGAAAGTAGCAGTGCAAAGGTTAGCACCAAAATTACCAACCCTCTTAGCAGCCAAGTTGTGGCGACTCACAGACAATGAAGGTTCTTCTCGCTTGGCTATCAAGGGAACCTTAGAAATTGTGAGCGGGATTACCCCTAGGGTGGTCATGGAACGAGAAACAGTGCGAACTCTCAACGCACCAGGGCAAAGTAATATTGTTTACCGGAATCAACCGGGAACTGTTCCTACAGTGCCTATCGGTAGCCGGGTACAGTACCGAGTGCAAAACCTGGGCGATCGCCCGGTATACTTAATCTTGCTGGGGTTACGCAATAGTAGAACAGCGATCGCACTATATCCTTGGCAAACTAGTCCCCCAACTAGCATTACCGAACCCAAACCCCCACTGCAACAAATTGCGATCGCCCCGGGTGAAACATTAGCCTTACCACAAACTGCTACCACCTCTGGATGGCTGATTCCAGGGCCAGCTTTCTTTTGCGAACACCAACTAATTCTCAGCACCGCCCCTTTCAGCGACACTCTAGCCGCCCTAGAAACTGTTAAGGATCGCACAGCCGACCAACAGCCCATAGGCTCATTATTGGACTCCTTAGAAGTCGCTCAAGCCCTCCTGCAAGATTTACATAACGCCAGCCCAGTCAAGGCTGAGATGAATGGTACGGCTACTGAATCCCATATTTTGGATGTGAATAACTGGGCTAGCCTTAACTTTAGTTTTCAAGTAGTGTAGGCACAGAGTTAAATATTTTATCCCAACTTGCCCCAGCAACCTAGATTAAATGGGACTTTCTGAATTACGAATTCCCCAAGTTTTCAGACACTTTCTCCAACAGGGGAAACCCCAGAAAGTGTCTGCGCCTGTGGTTCATTTCTCACAAATACTTCTGCAACAACAACCCTAACTTCTCCTTCGTCGCCACAGGTGCTTGATCTAACCGAGTCAAAATCGCATACTTCAAAGCTGAATGAGCATCACTAGGCAAAGGAGTTTCACTCAACCGCCGCACTGTTTCTTGAATCACCTTTTGAGCATTGACTGCATTACGCTGCAAATTGCCAATTACCATCTCCACAGTCACACTATCGTGATCTGGATGCCAACAATCGTAATCTGTCACCAGTGCTAAGGTTGCATAGGCAATTTCTGCTTCCCTGGCTAACTTCGCTTCTGGTAAATTCGTCATCCCGATGACGGTTGCACCCCAACTGCGGTAAAGATTTGATTCCGCTTTAGTGGAAAAAGCTGGGCCTTCCATGCAAATATACGTGCCACCACGATGCAGCTTTACATCTGGTAAATTGAGAGAAGCGATCGCATCTGCTAACACCCCGGCTAAATGCTGACAAATCGGATCACCAAAGGCAATGTGAGCTACAATTCCTTCACCGAAGAATGTGGAAACTCGATTTTTTGTCCGATCAATAAATTGATCCGGTACAACCATATCCAGAGGTTTAGCTTCCGCCTTCAAAGAACCCACCGCACTAGCCGAAATTAGGTACTCGACACCCAACTGCTTCATCGCATAAATATTGGCACGAAACGGTAACTCAGAAGGTAGGAGCGTGTGATTACGTCCATGACGCGCTAAAAAAGCTACACGCGTATCATCCAATGTCCCCAAAATTAACGCATCAGATGGCGAACCAAAGGGAGTCTCAACCCGCACCTCTTCCATATCCTTGAGTGCGTCCATCTTATATAGACCACTGCCACCAATAATTCCAATCCTAGCTTGAGCCATGATCTTGAATTTGTTCCTTGCAAAGCTGCCAAGTTATTCTACCGAAAAGCCGAGCAACAGAGGAAGCAATTTTATTCCGTAGACTTACTAATGTCAAACTTTGTAAAAAGTTGTTATTCTACAATCACTAGAATATAAAGAAACAACAAAGTTTTGCTAAGGAATATGCTAACTACTGCCCCCGCAAACCAAATGCAATTAGAGTCAGTCTTAGAGCGCATATTTGCTATTCGCAGAATTACGCGCCGTGACCAGCAGCTTTTAATGTCAACACTGCTATCTAAAGACGGTTTAAACGAACAGGAAAGCCGACAAATCAGCAAAGTATTTGATGCTGTACAAAGAGGATTATTGAAGGTAGTGGATTAATTTTTTAAAGGCGATCGCTATTTTTTTAATGCAGAATTACGCAGAGATATGCAGAGTTTTTCTGAAGTTCTCCCCCCCCCCCCAAAAAAAAAAAATAATTAGGGGCATCTTCATATTAAATTGGTATTCAAGAATTTGATTAATTTTATTTTCAGTTCAATCCTAAATGTAATTCCAATGCGGCATTAATTAGTACCATTATTTCTCCAGTTAAGCTACCTAACTACTTCACCAAAAATTCGTTGCTTAGAAATTGTTCAGTTACCTGATAAACGTTTGTTTAAGTTTCCATTCACCAATAAGTTAGGAATTGCAGCTTGAAGTAAGTGTTGCAGATGATTTCGCAAAATTGCGATCGCATTTTCATCGGTTTCCATCTCCAACTGTCTCAATTTGCAAGCTTCCCCTAAACCAGCGATTCCGGGGACGTTAGAGTGTACCGGATCTGAGTCCCTGTTGATCTCCACCACCGTAAATCAGCGCTTGAGGAAAATAACCATTTCTCACTACTAATGCACCAACGCCTTTAGGTGCATAAAATTTATGTCCAGAAATAGCGATATAGGTGATACCCCAGTCTTGAAAATTGAGGGGAATTTTCCCGACGTCTTGGGAAGCATCGCATAAAAAAGGGATATTGTGGGAGGAGGCGATCGCGCCAATTTTTTCTATGGGGTAAATTGTCCCTACTTCGTTGTTAGCCGCCATCACACAAAGTAAGTCTGTATTTGGGGATTGGGGAAAATAATCAAAATATATTTGCAATAAATGGGCATAATTCAGCGTAAAATACGAAAACTTACTGAAAATATTCTTTGCTTTCCTCTACGTGATTTTGAAATCAGCTTCCAGAATGGGGCTGGCTGATAGCTAAAGCTTTATGAAAATCGGACTACAGCAATACTGGAACTTACTTGTAGATTATCTCAAGCCTCAAAAAAGCAGGGTTGTCAAATTTGCGATCGCCCTTTTTGCTAGCATCGGCTTACAAATCCTCAACCCCCAAATTCTGCGTTATTTCATCGATACTGCTATTAGTGGTGGCGATACTCAAACATTATTCCTAGCAGCTTTTTTATTTATTGGTGTAGCTTTAATTACCCAAGTCATGACAATTACCGCAACCTTCTACGGTGAAAGTGTTGCTTGGACAGCTACTAATGCTTTGCGTGCAGATTTAGTAGAGCATTGTTTGAGACTAGATTTATCCTTTCACAAATACCGTACACCAGGCGAATTAGTAGAACGCATAGACGGTGATGTGCAGCAGTTGTCGGAATTTTTCTCCAAATTTACCATTCGCATCTTAGGCAATTTGCTGATGATGTTGGGTGTGATTGTAGTGCTATTTGCAGAAGATTGGCGAGCAGGTCTAGCTATTTCATTGTTTGCGCTCACCGCCTTATCTACTCTGATTAAGTTGCGTACCATTGCGGTTTTCCATTGGGGAGGCTATCGCCAATTTAGTGCAGAGTTTTTTGGCTTCTTGGGTGAACAGCTAATAGGGATGGAAGACATCCGCGCCAATGGAGCGAAAAACTATGTCATGCACCGCTTCTATACAATTATTCGCAACTGGCTACCTATCTTTCATAAAGCCCGGTTGGCCGATACAATTCTCTGGGTGACGACCAATGGTATATTTACATTGGGCAGTGTAATTGCTTTAACAGTTGGTGCTTACCTATGGAGTCAACAGGCAATCACCATTGGTACAGTTTACCTACTGTATTATTACACCACTATTCTCAGCGAACCAATTGAACAAATTCGCAACCAATTTGAAGACCTCCAGCAAGCAGACGCGAGTATTTACCGCATTACAGACTTATTACAAATTCAATCTCAATTACGAGCAAGTACAAATAAATCTATTCCTCCAGGCCCACTTTCTATAGCTTTTGAAAATGTCTCATTTGCTTACAATGACAAGGAATTAGAGACTGGGGATTTAGTATTGCAAGATATATCTTTTAATTTACCTGCTGGTCAGGTATTGGGTTTACTAGGGCGTACTGGAAGCGGTAAGTCTTCTTTAGCGCGGTTACTGCTGAGATTGTATGACCCACAATCAGGTTCAATTCGCTTGGAAGGTGTGCCTATTGACCAAACTCCGTTGAAAGAATTACCTGCAAAAGTTGGTTTAGTAACTCAAGATGTCCAACTTTTTCAAACCACAGTTCGCAATAACCTGACTTTTTTCAATCAAAACATTAGCAGCGATCGCATTTATGAAACAATAGAAATGTTGGGATTGTCAGAATGGTTGCAATCTTTACCCAACGGCTTAGATACAACTTTAGGTCCAGATAGTAGCGGTTTGTCAGCAGGACAGGCGCAGTTATTAGCCTTTACCCGTGTGTTTCTCAAAGACCCTGGTTTAGTCATTCTAGACGAAGCATCTTCACGCCTTGACCCAATGACAGAAAGACTCATTGAAAAAGCTATAGATAAATTATTGATGGGACGGACTGCCATTATTATTGCCCATCGTTTAGCAACCGTAGAAAGAGCCAATCAAATCTTAATTTTAGACAAAGGTCAGGTAAGTGAATACGGTGCAAGAGAAGAATTAGCCAAAGATCCTAACTCCCGTTTTACTCAATTATTACAAGCAGGTTTAACAGATTTATTAGTTTAATTATGATTATATCAAAACTTAGTCATATTCTTTTAATTACGTAGACTTGTAACGTCTTCCCGTAGGGTCTTACGAATTACGAACTTGTACTGAGCGTAGCAGAAGTATTACGAATTATTATGTTTTCTTTAGCAAAAAATATTCCTGGTTGGCAATTATTATGGCGATTAATTTGCTATAAACCAAAACTCTACCTAATTGATACTTGCTTCTGGATTTTTATTATGGGCTTGCCTGCCCTACCTGGGTTAATTATCCGGGAATTTTTTAATAGTCTCACAGATAAAGCTCAATTTAGTTTATCACCTTGGGTATTTATTGCTGGTTTGGTGGCTTTGAATCTAGCTCATATTGCCGTGATATTTGCCGGGCGAATTACCAAAACTCAGCATCGTTTTACTATGAGGTCATTACTTAGAAGAAATTTTTTAGAACGTCTTTTAAATAATCCTCATGCTCAAATCATGATGGCTAACGGTGATACGAAAAAAACTGTATCCCAAGGTGAAGTAATCAGCTATTTTCGAGATGATACTGAACACATTGAAGATAATGTGGCGTGGGTATCAGAAATCTTGGGAGAAGGAATATTTGCTATCCTTTCTTTAGTCATTTTATTAAGTGTCAATGTACCCATGACACTGTTTGTTTTCCTTCCTTTGGTAGGGATGGTAGTAATTATCCAAAAAACAGAAACCCGCATTAAACAATATTGCAAATCTAGCCGTCAAGCGACTCAACAAGTAACAGGAATTTTAGGGGAAATATTTAGTTCTGTGCAAGCAATTAAAGTAGCTGGTGCAGAACAAGATATACTCAATCATTTCCGCACTTTGAATGAAAACCGTCGCCAGATGATGGTTAAAGACAGCCTATTAAACGCCATTCTCAATTCACTATTTCAAAATATGGTGAGTTTCGGCACAGGTTTAATTTTGGTGATGGCTGCTTTTTTGATGCAAGGCGGCGTTAATCAGTTAACAGTGGGTGACTTTGCTTTGTTTGTCTATAACCTGTCATTTGTGACTGGATTTTTTAGCTCTGTAGGCGGTTTTATGGCATTGTATAAGCAAACAGAGGTGGCTTTTGAACGCATGGCTGGTTTAATTTCTGGTGCATCAACAGAGATTTTGGTCGCCTCAAATCAACTTTATTTGCAAGACTTAGGTAAAAGTAAAAAAATCCTACCTCAATTAGAACAACCTGTAGAGAATAAAAGTCATCATTTACAGTCATTAAGACTATCAAATCTAACTTATATTTATCCTGGTACGACTCAAGGAATCGCAGATATCAACTTAGAAATACAACGCGGTAGTTTGACTGTAATTACTGGACGCATTGGTGCTGGAAAAACTACACTACTACGAGTTTTGTTAGGATTATTACCCAAGCAAACAGGAGACATTTACTGGAATGAGCGTATAGTTGAAGACCCTGCTAATTTTTTTGTACCGCCTCGCAGTGCTTACACTCCGCAAATTCCCCAACTTTTTAGCTATTCCTTACGAGAAAATATATTATTGGGATTGTCTAAGAATGATGCTGATATCGAAACAGCCTTAAAAATGGCTGTGTTTGAGCAAGATTTAGCAGTCATGAATGAGAAGCTAGAAACTTTAGTGGGAACAAAAGGTGTGCGCCTTTCTGGTGGACAAATTCAACGGGTAGCGGCGGCGCGGATGTTTGTACGTCAACCAGAGTTACTGATATTTGATGACCTTTCCAGCGCGTTGGATGTAGAGACAGAATTGGCGTTATGGTCGCGGATATTTGCTAATACAACTGAACAGGGAGAAAATCCTTGGACACCAACTTGTCTGGTAGTGTCTCATCGCCGTTCTGTTTTACGTCGCGCTGACCAGATTATTGTAATGCAAGCAGGTAGGATTGTAGCACAAGGTAATTTTGATGATATTTTAGCTGATGAGCAAGCTGATTGGATTTTTTAGCTTTTTGGCAACTTAAATAAATTTTGTCAGCAAAGCATTCAGGGCAAAGACATAAACATGAAAGCTGGCATGGGCTATCATTGCTGCTTCCAGAGAATATTGCCAGAACAGCCATCCACAAGCAGTACCCACAATACCATTAAGCAGAATGGCGTGAACGATGACCCAGCCAGTGATTGGTGTAAGGTTAGAGGTTAGTGGCAAATGCAACAGCCCAAACACAACTGCTGCTAAAACGATCGCGCTTTGGTAGACTGCATGAGTAGGCAATCCTACCCCCTGCTTGAAGAGCTTCCAGCCTAACCAGACGAAAAGAGACATCAACCCCCAACGCATCACAATCTCTTCGGTAATCCCACCGTAAAACATCCCAGTTATGGCATCCATAATACTTGGTTGGGGTTGATTGGTAGCTCGCAATGCTGCCGGTAATACAGGTTTTAACAATTGACGAATTGATAAGGTGATAGCTGTTGCTGCTGTACCAATACCAAGACCCCATTTCACGTCATTTATCCAGGATATGGAGTTGGATGGATGAAGTACCCAATCATCTATTAAATGCGATCGCAGTCCTACCACAGGTGTACAAAAGATACCAATCAAAACAGCGATCGCTAATAAAACTCCGATTTGAATTGCTTGCAACAGCAGTACAATCCATAAGGGTGGTACTTCTGCGGCTACTTCTGCTGGTAAGGTGGCTAACTGCTTTTGAATTACGGGAATCAAGGACGGAATCAGCAGTACAATTCCCAAACTACCTAACGTAAATAAAATTGCAAACTGCTTTAAAGCCAACATGAGATTAATCTCCTGGAATCAAGATGCTGGATAGCAAAAATCGTTTCCTCTGCTTTGAGGGTTTTTTCTGCAAAAATTGCATTAGTACCTGATTGAGAGATTGCGTTAACTCAACCAGTTCCTCTTCACTCAAATGCAGTCCTATCTGACGATAGCCAACTCCATCTTTGACAATATCAATCTCATCCTGTTGTAAATACGCTTCAAACTCAGTCAACAAGCTAACGACAAAGGCTGTGAAATGCCGTT
Source organism: Goleter apudmare HA4340-LM2 (assembly GCA_019359495.1). Taxonomy (GTDB): domain Bacteria; phylum Cyanobacteriota; class Cyanobacteriia; order Cyanobacteriales; family Nostocaceae; genus Goleter; species Goleter apudmare. Next base: position 282,016 of record JAHHHF010000070.1, on the reverse strand, counting down.
GATGATCTGCACGCGTTAGGGCGGCTAGTTCTTCTGGTAACATCTCAGTGTTTTGCTCTTGCAGGCTGTAAAACTTTTCCACAGTACCCCGAATGGGGTTTTCTGCTACAACGGTTAGGAGTTCTGCCTGTACAAGCTTTTGGAAATGACGATACAACGTTGCTTGAGGGATATCGGGTAGTATTTCGCACAATTGTCGTGCTGAAAGATGGCGATCGCCCACAAAAGCTTGCAGAATCTTTAATCGCACAGGATGGAGAATTAGGTCTGCTTTGCTACCACTCAAAGTTTTAGAGAAATAAATATTATCGCTAATAGTAATATTATTATTAATGATAATTTTGTCAAACAAGATTTAATGTTACATAATAACCATCAGCTTTTTTAGTTAGGACTTACGCAAAAGTCACGAAATTGCGGCATTACGAGCGTAGCAACGTAATCGCCTCCAAGTCTGGGATTGCTTCCCTACACTACGTTTCGGTTGCAATGACAAATTTTGCTTGCGTAAGTCCTGTTAGTAACAGATACAGTCTTGATATCAAACCCATCAGGTATTGGGCGATTACATCCCTCTTGAGAAAATTATCTAATAGCTGCTAACCTAGTTGTAAATATCACCTTTAAAAGCTTGCAACTATATATGGTTAGTGTTTTATCAATCCAAAATATGGATGAAATGTTTGAAGAGACAGCTATCAACGATAATCTGCATCATTCATCGGAAAATGACATTGTTTTGAACTATTCTGAGTCTATTGGTAAAGGATATTGGCAGCGAACTTTCCTACCAGATGGCATTTCTATAGATATTGAAAATAGTCAACTCTTAAACCATATTATCTTGGAGGAACCAGCCGATGAGGGATGGCCGGAAATAGGTTTTCGTCTGTCAGGAAACCGTAAATTATATACAGGTGAGGTGATGCAAGGTGGTCAAAACTTCTTGTGTTTGTCGGATGTGGTTTACGGAGATAGAACAGAGTGGGCGGGTAATCAACGACACCTGAAAGTTGATATCAACCTCACGCCGGAAATATGGGCTATGTTGATTAATCAACACTCACAATACTTATCTCCACACCAGCAACTTCCGCTTTTCGGAGTTAAAAATGCACCCTATTATGAACTCCGAACCACCACACCTGTAATGCAGTCGGTGTTATACCAAATTCTTAACTGTCCCTACCGAAATTTTATCCGAGAAATTTATCTCCAAAGTAAAGCACTGGAACTTGTGGCATTGTGGCTGGCGCAGGAACTAGACTATCGTCAGGTGAACCAATCCAAAGTCAAACTTTCCCCAGATGATATAGAACGTATTTACTATGCCAAAGATATTCTCATTACTAACTTACATCATCCGCCAACATTGCTAGAACTGGGGCGACAAGTTACTGTTAATCAACGAAAACTAAAGCAGGGTTTCCGTCAAATATTTGGAACTACAGTTTTTGGCTACCTGCAAAATCATCGCATGGAACAAGCTAAACAAATGTTGGCAGAACAAAAATTGACTGTTGCCCAAGTAGCCCATGCTGTAGGCTATTCTCACCTGAGTCACTTTGCTGCTGCCTTTAGAAAGAAATTTGGGGTAAATCCCAGTGGTTACGGAAGGTAAAAATAGTCCTTCTATTATTGACACTATTTTAATCACAATGACAGAAATTACAGCTAATTATGATGAAACCTGGAAAGAAGTAATAGGAGATTATTTTGATTCATTTCTCGCCTTCTTTTACTCAGAAATATATCAACAAATAGATTGGACTAAAAACCCCATTTCTCTAGATAATTAATCTTTAACTTCTCTAGTGTTAAGCTTCTAGATTATCAGTGGGAGGAGTTAGAGCAAAGTAATAATATTTTTGCTATAGTGGTAATGGCACATTTAAGGACTAAAGCCACTAACAGCAATTTGTCAGCTAGGGAACAGTGGAAATGGAACTTAGCTAGATTACTTTATGAAAGAGGTTATAACCGCAAAGAAATTGTTGATTTATATAAAGTCATTGATTTAATGATGGCTTTATCTCCAGACCTGCAATTAAGTTTTGAGGAAAAATTAGCTAATTATCAAGAAGAACGAAAAATGCCATTATTAACTAACATCGAACAACGGACTATAAAACAAACTCGGAAACAAGATATTTTTGATTTACTGGTTAGTCGTTTTGGTGATTTACCCAAAAATCTGACCGAAGACATTGGAAGAATTCAGGATATAAATATTTTGAAACAACTTCTAATATCAACAATTAGCGTTAATTCTCTAGAAGAATTTGCACAGATTGTTAACTCTAATTTACCAGAAGCAGATTAATAGATGTAGCTTGGGTTAAGCAACAGCGCAACCAACAATTGATAATATACTTTATGAAAGAGGTTATAACCGTAAAGAAATTGTTGATTTATATAAAGTCATTGATTTAATGATGGCTTTATCTCCAGACCTGCAATTAAGTTTTGAGGAAAAATTAGCTAATTATCAGGAGGAATTAAAAATGCCATTATTAACTAACATCGAACAACGGACTATAAAACAAACTCGGAAACAAGATATTATCAAACTTGTGCAAGTGCGGTTTGGTGATATTCCCGAAAATTTAGTTGCAAGCATTAATCAAATTGATGATACATCTTTTTTAGAACAAATATTTGTATCAGCAATTAATGTTAGTTCTGTAGAAGAATTTGCACAGCTTGTTAACTCTAATTTACCAGAAGCAGATTAATAGATGTAGTGGCGTGTCAAGGCTAAAATGTTGTAATAAATCTCTTTTTCTCTCTCTGCTTCCTCTGCTCCTCTGCGGTTTATTAATGCACTATTTAAGATTAGACACGCCAGTAGGTTGGGTTAAGTGACGACGCAACCCAACAATTGATAATATACTTTACTCTCGTTAAATAAAATTCAGAAACCTTTATATTTGTAGGCTTTGATAAATTTAGGGGTGGGCCGGTTTGTTCGCTCCAGCCTTGTAAAGCAATGGGACGTATCACTACAAAGGTAAAAATAGTCCGTTTATGGATAAATAAAGTCCGTCTATGGATAGACACAGTACCCACAGAACCATCAAAATACTTGCAAGATAGTTGAAAAGTATTCCTAACTAGCAGGTGAAAACTTGATTTGTCATTTGCTTGCTGATGTCATGTAACTGTGGTTTGAGTGTAAGTACTGTGAATCAACAAATTTTGTCTAGTATTTGTGTAACAGGTATTGTATCTGCATTGATTGTGCAATCTGCATCTGCTGAGGTAGTTCAGCCGCAATCAAGCGTTTCGCAAAATAGTACGCGCAGAGAACTACGTGAACGTCTTGTGAATCAAGCTGAATTGCTGTCTCAAGTACCTAATTCTCCGACACTGGTGGAAGTGACAGGAGTGGAGGCTACTCCCACAGAGCAAGGTGTGGAGTTGATTTTACAGACAACTCAAGGACAACAGTTACAAATCACCAATCGCAGTGCCGAGAATAACTTTATCGCTGATATTCCCAATGCTCAATTGCGTTTACCAAGTGGTGATGGGTTCACATTCCGTTCGGAAAAACCAGTTGAAGGAATTACAGAAATAACGGTTACTAACTTTGATGCTAATACTATCCGAGTGACAGTGATAGGTGAGGCGGGATTACCCACTGTGGAGTTGTTTGACAGTGACGAGGGTCTGATTTTGAGCTTTACCCCAGTTGTATCTTCTGCTCAGACTCCACAATCATCGGCAGAACAGCAGAACCCCACTCCGCCTACGGCACCCGTCCCCTTGCCAAGGGAAGGGGACGAGAACGGGTCGCAACCATCAGGTGATCAGCCGATTGAATTGGTGGTAACGGGTGAGCAAGACGGATACAGTGTACCCAATGCCACAACTGCTACCAGGACAGACACACCCCTGCGTGATATTCCCCAATCAATTCAAGTCGTTCCCCGACAGGTGTTAGAAGATCAACAGGTGATTCGCGCCTCCGAAGCACTACGTAATGTCAGTGGTGTACGACTGGGAAATACTGCTGGTGGAGGATCTCAGGTATTTAATATTCGCGGTTTTCAACAATTTGGAGGGAATCTCCGCGATGGATTTAGAGACGGTTTCTCTGTGATAGAAACGGCAAATTTAGAACGGATTGAAGTTCTCAAAGGACCTGCTTCTGTACTCTACGGGAATTTAGATCCTGGTGGTGTTGTTAACTATGTTACTAAACAACCACTCTCAGATCCTTTTTATGCTGTTGGGTTGCAAGTTGGAAGTTTCGGTTTAGTGCGACCAACCCTAGATTTCTCAGGCCCTTTAAACCCAGAGGGGACATTACTCTATCGCTTAAATACCGCTTATGAAAAAGGAGGAAACTTTCGGAATTTTGATCAAGATATTGAAAGATTTTTTATCTCGCCTGTAGTTACCTGGAAGATTAGCGATCGCACTGACCTAACATTTGAATTGGATTACTTAAATGATAAGCGTCCATTTGATCGAGGGTTAGTTGCTTTTGGTACAGGTATTGCTGATATCCCCTTTGATCGGGTTCTGGGCGAACCAGATGATTTTGGTGAAAGAACAGACTTTTCAGCAGGATATCGATTTGAACATCGTTTTAACGATAACTGGAAACTTCGCAATGGGTTTCGATTCTCTTCTAGTGACAACACGTTTTCTCTGACTAGCCTCGATAGATTGAATGAGGAGACTGGGGAACTGAGTAGAACATTTTTTGCTAATGACAGCGAAACAAGAAACTATGCATTACAAACCGATCTAGTAGGAAAGTTTTCTACTGGTTTAGTCCAGCACACCCTGCTGTTTGGTGTTGATCTATCTCGTCAAACAAGTAATTTTAGAGGTGATCCATCTGCTCCTGCTTCTAGTATTAATATCTTTAATCCTGTTTATGGAATTATTCGCCGACCTAGCAGAGTTGAGTTTCCATATCTCTTTTCTAGCCAGACTAACTCTCTTGGTCTTTACTTGCAAGATCAAATTACGCTGGCTGAAAACTTAAAACTGCTAGTGGGAGGACGCTTTGATATTCTCGATCAAAGCTCTGCTTCCAGTGAACAGCAAGACCAAGCCTTTAGTCCACGAGTGGGTATTGTCTATCAACCAGTTCAGCCAATTTCCCTGTATGCCAGTTTCAGCAGATCATTTCAACCGAACTCAGCAATTCGCGTAGATGGCTCACTGCTTGAACCAGTTCGCGGCACGCAGTATGAAGTTGGCGTTAGAGGTGAGTTTCTCAACGGGAGACTAATAACAAACCTCGCTGCATATGAAATCACCAAAACTAATATTGCAGTAACTGATCCAGATAATCTAGATTTCTCTATTCCTGTTGGAGAAGAAAGAAGCCGCGGTATTGAATTGGATATAGCAGGAGAAATTCTCCCTGGCTGGAATATTATTGCTTCCTATGCTTATACCGATGCCAGAGTTACCAAAGATGACAACCTACAGCCTGGTAATTTACTTGATGGTGTGCCGTTTAACTCAGCCAGTTTATGGTCAACCTATGAGATTCAAACAGGTGATTTGCAAGGCTTAGGGTTTGGTTTGGGTTTGTTTTATGTTGGTGAACGCCAAGGTGATTTGAATAACTCTTTTCAAGTACCTAGCTATGTGCGTACTGATGCAAGTGTGTTTTATCGGCGAAATAACTGGCGGGTTGGCATTAATGTCAATAACCTTTTCAATGTAGATTATATCGAAGGTACCGGACAGCGCAGAACTAATATTGATCCTGGTGCGCCGTTTACGGTGAGAGGAACACTATCCTTAGAATTTTAGACTGTCTTGTGTTTCAAGTTGAACTAAATCAACTTTTTAAAATGCACAAAATTCGTCGTGTGATTGGGTTGTTTGGGTTGACGCTCCTGGCGATAGTTCTGTTTTCTGCTTGTGCTAGTAATTTTCCTCAAAACTTGACTAGCTCTGGTAAATCAGTGTCTTCAGAGTGCAGAATAGCTAAACACATCATGGGTGAAACCTGCGTTCCTACTCATCCACAACGGATAGTAGCACTAGATCAATCAAGCTTAGAAATTGCACTTGCTTTAGGATTTAAACCTATAGGTGCTGCTGTTTGGCTCGAAGGGTTTCCATTCTACTTACAGGAAAGAATTCAAGGCATGACGATTATTGGTGATTCTGAACAACCCAACTTAGAAAAGATTCTGATGCTTAAGCCAGATGTAATTCTTTCTGTTTCTAATTTGAAACAACGAGGAAGCTTATCTAATCAATTGTCGCAAATTGCACCGACAGTTGCCTGTGAATGGTGGGACGGCAAAATCGTTCGTTGGAAGGAATGTTTTCAATCGTTTGCGGAAGCGCTGGGTAAATCATCTGAGGCAGAGACTATCATCAATGACTATAACCAACGCATAGCTGAACTGAGACAAGCATTGGGCGATCGCCTTTACACAACAGAGGTTTCACTTGTTGCGATGAACCCACAATATATTCGCCTTCGTGGCGAAGGAAAACATATATGCAGTATAGTAGTTCAGGATGTTGGCTTACCTCGTTCTCCGATTCAAAAAAAGGGAATTGATATGTCGATTGAGACTATTGAATATGCCGACGGGGATGTTATTTTTCTGCAACAGCATCCACAAGCAGATAATTATCAACACGTTATTAATCATCCCTTATGGTTACAATTGAATGCAGTTCAGTTAGGCAAAGTCTATAAAGTAGGTCATGATTATTGGCACGGTGGTAGCTATATTGCTGCGAATCTCATTCTTGATGACTTGTTTAAATATCTAGTGAAGTAATCATGAATATGTCAATCAACAAGACTCGCAACAATTGCCGTTTTTGTTCAGAGATTTCCCAAGCTAACGGTGAAGACCCCATTGGTTCAGCTGTAACATTAGAACAATACTTAATTATTGAAGCTGCACAACCCTGGCCGGATCACATTTGGATGGAACCTGACCCCATACCACAGGGTGTATTAGAAGCATTAAACTTTGTTTGGGAAAGTGGTAGAAAAATTCGACCATTAGCGATCGCACCAGACCGAGAGTATTCCAATCCAGGTTACACTCGTGTATTCTACTATCGCCGACCGACCAAATTTTTTGCCCAATTTGAGAAACAAGAATTTATCGTACCTCATGCTTTACTTGGCTCTTTGGCATTAGCTTTACTCAAACACCCAGAAGAACTACCAAATTTTATCCAATATCGCCAACAAACAAACCACATTCGAGAATTACTCGTTTGCACCCACGGCAATGTTGATGCAGCTTGTAGCAGATTTGGTTATCCGATTTATCAAAAATTGCGTTCTGAATACGCTGCTGCAACTAACAGTAACTTGCGTTTTTGGCGATGTAGTCATTTTGGTGGACACCAGTTTGCACCAACCTTAGTTGATTTACCTCAAGGACAATACTGGGGTCATTTACAGCCAGAAATTTTAGATTTGTTAGTACAACGCAATGGGTCAGTCAAAGAACTGTATCCATACTATCGAGGCTGGGGTGGTTTATCTTTCTTTGAACAAATTGCCGAACGAGAAATTTGGATGCTTGAAGGTTGGAAATGGCTGGAATATCACAAAGCCGGTCAGGTTTTAGCCAGTGATGAAATTAATCAAGAATGGGCTGATGTTCGCATTGATTACACCACAGTTGATGGAAATATTAGCAGTGCATATCAAGCCAGGGTGGAGATGAAAGGCTCAGTTATGACAGCCTGGAACTCAGCAGAACAGCCATCTTTAGAAGAAGTCAAGCAGTATCACGTCAGTAGTCTAGTGAAATTGACATGATGAAAAATGGACAAGCGCAGCTTTTCTAGCTTCTGCAATCTCTAATTCTAGTGCTTCTGCTACCTGTTCCAAAGTCAACCCTAACTTCAATAACCGAGGTACTGCTTCGAGTTTACCCTCAAGTTTACCCTCTTGGTAAACCCTTGTTTGTTTCAAATCACCTAATCCTAACATCGCCTGAATCTGATAATTAATACTTTTGTTGGTCAGTTGACAGTCGCGCAGCTTTTCTAACTTCTGCAATGTCTAATTCTAATGCTTCTGCTACCTGCTCCAAAGTTAACCCCAACTTCAATAACCGAGGTACTGCTTCGAGTTTACCCTCAAGTTTACCCTCAAGTTTACCCTCAAGTTTACCCTCAAGTTTACCTTCGAGTTTACCTTCGAGTTTACCCTCAATGCGCCCCTTACGCTCTCCGTCTTCCAAGCCTTCTTGGTAAACCCTTGTTTGTTTCAAATCGCCTAATCCTAACATTGCCTGAATCTCCGCTTGACTCTTTTGAGGAAACTTATAAACAATGATTGTCTCTATTAATTCTACTAATTTTCTCCTGACCTGTTCATCAGGAACTTGTCTACTTCTGTCAATTAAACTCCGCGCTTTTGCACTCGCCTGTTCTGGTGGTTCCACTACCAATGTGAGAGTTCCTAAACCAATTGATTGATGAGTTAAGTCTCTCAACTCATCTAGGTAAATGACTTGCACTCGTTGACTTGCAAAAAACTCCCAATAGCGCATCGGTACACCAGGATCGAGGCGGCGACTCATCCAAATCACAGTTCCTCGCCAATCGTTGCGTATTTCTGTCTTATCCAGATACATAAAAATTTCCGTGAGGAGGCGGGAATAAAGTCCGGAATCAGGTTGAAACTGAAATTCAGTGAAATGAATCGGACGTTCTAAATCTGGTTGTTTGGGTAAAAACGCCCCATCAATCCGAAAATTTGTTTGCTTGACTTCCACTGATAAAAATTCATACGCTTCCGCTTCAACAGGAGATTGACCGAGTAATTCAAAGAAAACGCCAGGAAAGGTTTTGAACAGTCGATAGAGAATTGAATCAGTTTTCACACACTAAAAAAGCTACATAGGTAAATCAACATATCAAAATATATTCGCATTAAATAGGCATAATTCAGCGTAAAATATGAAAATTGGACTACGGTAATACTGGAATTTACTTGTAGATTATCTCCAACCTCAAAAGGGGAGAGTTGTTAAGTTTGCGGTAAGCGTAGCTATGCCGTCAGGCTTATCGCTCTGTTCGCCAGTATCGGACTACAATTAATCAACCCTCAAATTCTGCGTTACTTTATTGACACAGCCGTAGCTGGTGGTTCTGGACAAAATTTAGTCTTCGCCGCTTTACTCTTTATAGGTGTAGCCGTCATCACTCAACTAATTACAATAGCTGCTACCTACTACGGCGAAAACGTGGCTTGGAGAGCTACTAACGCCTTACGTGCTGACTTAGTAGAGCATTGTTTAAGACTAGATTTATCCTTTCATAAATTCACTACGCCGGGTGAATTACTAGAGAGAGTAGATGGTGATGTACAAACTCTGTCGCAATTCTTCTCTAATTTCACCGTTTATATCTTGGGCAATTTACTACTGCTGTCTGGTGTGATTGTAGTTTTATTTGCTGAAGATTGGCGTGCGGGAATAGCGATCGCCTTGTTTGCCCTCACAGCCTTATATACTTTAATAAGTCTGCGTTCCATAGCCGTTCCCTACTGGAAAAACTATCGCCAAATTAGTGCTGATTTCTTTGGTTTCGTTGGCGAACAACTAGCCGGGATGGAAGATGTCCGCGCCAATGGAGCTAGAAGCTATGTTATGCAACGCTTCCACCAAATTTTACAAGGTTGGCTACCTGTATATCATCAAGCGCGTTTTGCCAGCACAATTCTTTGGGGGACAACCAACGGTATTTTTACATTAGGAACTGCGATCGCTCTAAGCATCGGCGCTTACCTTTGGAGTCAAAATATTATTACTATCGGCACAGTATATTTACTATATTACTACACCAACTTACTCAGCGAACCCATAGAACAAATTCGCAACCAATTTGAAGTCCTCCAACAAGCAGAAGCCAGTATTTATCGCATTCAAGATTTACTGCAAGTCATAGGCTTAAGTAGCTCAGGGTTAAAAATTATCGTTATGACAAGGCAGGAGGCAGAAGGGAAGAGGATTTTAGCTGTGTTTATTTTGTTTTTTTTCCACCGACTTACTTATCTAAAAAAACTCTATTTTATTTGGAAGTTCCTAATCGAAAATTATCTTAGCCAGTCGGTCAATTCCTTCTTGAATTCGCTGTTCGTTTAGTTCAGCATAGCCTAAGACAAATTCACCACCAGGATTTGCTTTTAAATAGTAGGGATAAGCAGAGTTAATTCCCACACCAACCTGTGCAGCACGCTGGACTATTTCTGCATCATTCAAGGCTGTATGTATTTTTACCATCAGATGCATTCCGGCATTTTCTCCTAAGATTTGCACTCTGTCACCAAAATGAGAAACTAATGACTGGACTAAAGTTTGACGTCGTTGGTCATAGAGCGATCGCATCCGCCTAGTATGACGTTCTAGATGTCCTTCATTGATAAAATCTGTCAGGGCGTACTGTTCCAATAAGCTGGATTGGCGGTCTGCTAACCATTTAGCACGAGTAAATACATCTATCAAACTGTGCGGTAATACCAGATAACCCAAGCGCAGAGATGGAAACAGTACCTTTGAGAATGTACCGACGTAAATCACTGAGTCGCTTTGATCTAGTCCTTGCAATGCGGGGATAGGACGCTCACCATAACGATACTCGCTATCGTAGTCATCTTCAATAATCATCACTCCTGATTTCTGCGCCCAAGTTAGCAGTTCTAATCTGCGGGGTAAGGATAGCAACGCCCCTGTAGGGAATTGGTGGGATGGGGTGACGTAAATTAGTTTAATATTGGGCGTGATACCTGTGGTGAGGCTACTAACTAACAGTCCTGATTCATCGACAGACACAGGAAATAAACAAGCTCCCTGGGCTAAAAAAGCCCGTCGTCCACCTAAATAACCAGGTTCTTCTACAGCAACCCACTCACCCCGATCAATTAAAAGGCGGGTGATTAAATCCAGCCCTTGTTGGGAACCCCCAATCATGATAATTTGCTCTGCGCTACATTTTACCGCCCTAGAGCGAGCCAGATAAGCAGCGATCGCTTCTCGTAGAGGTTGATATCCCCTGGAATTACTAGCATAGTCGAGCACATCATGATCAGCATGGCAATGGCGAGACAGCAACTGACGCCACAGGTTGAGAGGAAATTGATCAAATGCTGGTCGTCCATAACTGAAGCTAATTTGTGCTTCTGGTTCTGGCAGATAGAATAGCGATCGCTCTGTTAAACTCTCACCATAAGCTGATAGTGATATGGATGAACCGGCTTGTTGAGGTGTTGACTCAACTGGTGCTGTATCTAATAAATCATCAGGGAGTCGGCGACAGACAAAAGTTCCCGACCCGACAGTTGTTTCTAGATAGCCTTCACTCAGCAATTGCTCGTAGCTTTGAGTAACGGTACTCCGGGAAATACTGAGAGATTTAGCAAGTCTACGCGTTGAAGGTAACTTTTGTCCTGGTGCTAACCTTCCTGAGAGTATCGCCCGTCGTAGTTCCTCGTAAACTTGGCGATGTAGTGGTAAATCTGCTTGGGAGTCGATAGTAATCACAAAGTCCATATTTTAACTCTGCATCAAAGCAGCAGTTACCGTAATTACGCATTACCAAAAGTGGACTGCTACTTTAGTTAAAAAGTGGCACTTGTATCATGCCACTTTTCTGACTACTCTGGCGATGTAGAGTTAAAAATTACCAAATTATGGCTCGAAATGCAGCCCCCAGCCCAAGAACAACTATTAAACGCGTACCCCAACGCGCAGACTATGAGCGCGACACTATCTATCAAATATTGGATGAGGGATTAGTTTGTCAAGTGGGATTCGTCGCCGATGGACAGCCGGTTGTCATCCCCACTGCTTACGGTAGAGTTGATGATACGCTATATATTCACGGCTCGCCTGCTAGTCGGATGTTAAAAACCCTTTTGCAAGATATTGATGTCTGCGTGACCGTGACTTTGCTTGATGGGTTAGTATTGGCGCGATCAGCGTTTCATCATTCCATGAACTACCGTTCGGTGGTGGTTTTTGGTAAAGCAACACTCGTACAAGATGCAGAACAAAAGTTACTTGCACTGCAAGCCTTTACAGAACAAGTAATCCCTGGATGTTGGCGCGAAGTACGTCAACCAAACCGCAACGAATTGGCGGGAACACTGGTACTATCTTTACCTTTAGTGGAAGCTTCAGCCAAAGTTCGTACTGGTGGGCCGCTTGATGATGCTGCTGATTATGAACTACCAGTATGGGCGGGGGAAATTCCCTTAAAGTTAACTGCGGCTACACCTATTGCTGATGTGCGATCGCCCCATCCCATTGCAACACCTGTCTATGCTAGCAACTACATCAGACGAAGTCAGTAGCCATGAATAAACCAAACTATGTTACACATGACAATCCCGCCAGTGATATTTAATTTTGCCCAATTACCTAACATCCAAACCTTGCTAGATTGGCACAGAGGGAATAGGCTGAGAAAATAGACAATTTAGAATCATCAATCAGACAGTCTATGGCTAAACTTTTTGACTGTATTACTGAAGAACTACAGAAATTTATTGCTGCTCAACACCTTTTTTTTGTTGGTTCTGCTCCCCTCAGTCCTACAGGTCACGTTAACCTTTCTCCCAAAGGATTGGAAAGTTTTCGCATCCTTTCTCCTCATCAGGTAGCTTATCTAGATGTGACAGGTAGCGGTAACGAAACTTCCGCTCATCTCCAAGAAAACGGGCGCATTACCTTAATGTTTTGCGCCTTTCAAGAACCCCCATGTATCCTGCGTCTCTATGGTCAAGGACATACAGTACTACCTGATTCCTCAGAATGGCACAACCTCTATCCCTTATTTTCTCCCCTCTCTGGAGCGCGTCAAATTATCGTTGCTGATATCGAGCGAGTCCAAACCTCCTGTGGTTTTGGTGTACCACTTTATGAATATCAAGGGCAAAGGGAGACTTTAGTCAAGTGGGCTAATAAAAAAGGAGAAGCAGGAGTTCGAGAATATCAACAGCAAAAAAATGTTGTGAGTATTGATGGTTTAGTAACTCCATTGGGTAAATTACCCTGACTCTGACAATGTCATACCAATTCAAAATTCAAAAAACCTGATTTTTGTAGCGACTGTCTTAAAAGTCAAAATACCCAACTTTTATAAGAGTCGGGTATCTGAGCTAACGTACTTCTTTCAGGCTTTCAGCTTGCTTGGTAAACAACTCAGTGAACAAACTCATCACACTCCGTTCTTCACGAACTTTAATATTAGCTGTGAGGGACATACCAGATTGCAAGGTAATGTTTGTGCCATTAATAGACAATGTTTGTTTATTCAGGGTAATTTTCGCCGGGAAACGATAAAACTGATGCGTTTGATCAGGAGGTAAAGCATCAGAAGCGATACCATCGACTACTCCCTTGATATCGCCGAACTCACTAAATGGGAAGGAATCTATCCTCACATCTACCTTCATCCCTTTGCGGACGAAACCAATATCTTTATTAGTTATGAAAACTTCGGCAACATAATTTTCCTGGGGTACTATTTGCAGCAGTTTTTGAGTGGCATTAGCAACAAAACCAGGACTTTTAGCTTGTAAATCAAAAACTGTGCCACCGACAGGAGCACGTAGCTCTTGATATTTGACATTCATTTGAGTTTGTGTGATTTTGCTATTGATATCTGCCAAACGCTGTTCATTATCCAGCAAAACTTTTGAGAATTGGCTATCAATGCTGGCAATGCGTTGTTTATTATCAGATATCTTATCCAGAATACCTTTATCAGAAAAAGCTACTGTGTTGGTTAGCTGCTGCCTGCTTTTTTCAATATCAAACCTTAGGCGTTGCTCTTCTTGGACTAATTGTGCTACTTCCGCAGCCAGATTTTGTACTTGTTGTTGTTGGTTGAGATACTGAAGCTGAGAAATACCACCTTCTTCTGCTAAGGTTTTGAGTTTATCTAAAATCTGCTGTTGGATGCCTAGGCTTGCTTGAGTGTCGAGATTTTTTACTTGTGTTTGACTTAATTGTTTCTTAATTTTTTCTACTTCTAACTGTGCCGCCGCCGAGCGTGAATCTAGTTCTTTTTTAGCAACTTGTAAACGCTGTTGTTCATCATCTCCTATACCTACACCTGCACCAGTTTTTCTTAATTCAGTCCGCAGTAATTCGTTTTCTGAAACTAACGCTGCTCGGCTTTTCAGTAAAAAAGCAACTTCTGGTGGTAATTGACTTTGCAAAAACCCCAGTTCTGATCCTGTCGCTGAACTAGCCTGGATGAGTTGACGATAAATTTGGTTTTCTTTAATTAATGCTGTGCGAATCTTTTTTAAAGAATCTAACTCCGCACGGGTAGCAATGGAGTCGAAGGTTAGCAATAAATCTCCTGGTTTGACTACATCTCCATCTTTAATCAAAACCTCTTTGACTACTCCACTTATAGGAGCTTGTACTTCTTTAACTGTTCCTTGTGGCTTTAATTGACCGACTGCTGGTACTACTTGTTCAATTTTAGAAATATAAGCCCAACCTATACCAAAGCAGGCTAGCAGCATCATAGTTACCATGATGGCGCGTGACCAAATTGGAGATTGGCGCAGCACAATGGATTGATCGAATTGACTGTCTCTGAAGTTGACTAGAGACTCTGGAGATGATTTCGCCAGGGTTGTTACTACCCGTGAATCTGATTTGACTCCCTTGTCTTGCGGAGTCATACCATTATGATTATTTCCGTTTAATTGAGTCATAAGGAATGGGGATGGCGATAACAAATTTTGACAGACGTTGTAGTGCAACGTCTCTATAACAAATGACCAATGACTAATTACAAATTAACCTCTTGTTGCTGATAAAGGTAAAAATAGTGACCCCTAGCAGCCATTAAATCTTTATGGGCACCTTGTTCGATAATCCTGCCATTATCCATAACAACAATGCAGTCTGCATGACTGACTGTGTTGAGGCGGTGGGTGATAAAAAATACTGTACTACCTTGGAAACTACTGGCTAGATTGAGACAGACTTGCCGTTCTGTGGGATAGTCGAGAGCGCTGGTAGCTTCGTCTAGAACTAATAATTTTGGTCGTTGTAATACAGAACGAGCGATCGCTATTCTTTGTCTTTGTCCGCCGGAAAGTCCTGCTCCTCGTTCACCAACGCGGGTGTTGTAACCGTTGGGTAAGCCCATGATAAATTCGTGGGCGGCGGCGATGCGAGCCGCTTCGATAATTTCTTCGGTGGTGGCGTCGGGGTTTGTCAGGGCGATATTTTCTTGGACAGTACCATCAAATAGTAGTGGATCTTGGGGTACTACACCAATCTGTCGTCGCAGTGAGTAAAGTTCTACTTTGGCAATGTCGTAACCATCAATCAAAATCCTGCCAGACTCGACATTGTAAAGCCTGAGCAGTAGTTTCATCATAGTACTTTTACCCGATCCACTTTGTCCAACAATGCCGACGAATGTCCCGGCTGGTACTTCTAGGTTGACATTGGCCAGTTGCATGGGGCCATTCTGTGCAAAGCGGAAGGAAACATTATCGTATTTCACTGACCCGATGATCGCAGGTAAGGGGATATTGTCTCGATCAATTTCTGCTTCTTGGGGTGTATCGACGATATCACTCAACCGCTCCAGTGATAAGGCTGTTTCTTGAAAGCTTTGCCAAATTTGTGCCAAGCGTAATATGGGGCTGGTGACGTAACCGGAGATAATTCTAAAAGCAATTAACTGTCCTAAGGTTAAGTCACCTTGGAGTACTAAAAATGCTCCCACCCACAACACCAATAAACTACTGAGTTTGTTGAGAAAGTTGCTGGTGGAATTAGCCAGGGTAGAAGTCACAACGGTTTTAAACCCAGCCGCTACGTAACGAGCATAACGTTCTTGCCAGGAGAAGCGCGATCGCAATTCGATATTTTGCGCTTTTACTGTTTGAATCCCTGACATCACCTCAACTAAATAAGATTGAGTTTCGGCGTTGCGTTCTGCTTTTGTGCGTAATTGTCTACTAATTGTGGGGGAAGCAATTAAGGTGATAATCACAAACAACGGAATTGTCCCCAACCCTACTACGGTGAGCTGCCAACTGTAAAACAGCATCACCACAATATAAATCACTGAGAAGACCGCATCTAAGACCACGGTTAAAGCAGTACCTGTGAGAAACTGACGGATATTTTCTAATTCGTTAATCCGAGTTGATAGTTCCCCTACCGGTCGGCGTTCAAAGTAACGTAGTGGTAGACGCAATAAATGGTCAATGATTTGTGAACCTAACCCCATATCAATGCGGTTCGTAGTATCCACAAATAAGTAAGTCCGCAGTGTGGTCATCACTGCTTCAAATACACCTACAGCTAATAACAGCGCACCCAAAACATTCAGGTTGGTGATGCTATTTTGAATAATCACCTTATCGATAATTAATTGAATTACCAATGGGTTAGCCAGGGCTGCCAATTGCACAAAAAAGGAAGCAAAAAATACTTCTATCAGAACTCGACGGTGTTGTGACAAATAGGGGAGAAACCACCTAATACCGAAGCGTTCTTGGGGTGTTTCATTGGTAGCCGAAACCAGCAACAACCTAGTTTGTGGCGGTAGATTGGCTTCATCAATATTGAGGTGCGCCACTAATTCCGCAGGTTTGCAGCGCACAATTCCCTGGGATGGGACACCCACGACTACCTTATTAGCATCGGCTGCGTACAGCACAGCATAACTCTCACCGTAGCGAATTATTGCCGGTGTAGGGATGCGGGTAATGGCGGCGGTAGGAATATCTACCAATTGGGCTTTGAGTCCAATTAACTCTGACACATAGGCACAAAGTTGAAACGATAGAGTACCTTGGCGCTTCATCTGCTCATTTAAGATGCGACGTACCACTTCTTTACGGAAGGGGACTTGCAGGTACTTCGAGAGCATTTGGAAACAGGCGAAGGCGGAATTTAATTCCCCTTGTCCACGCACAAAGGGATATTTTCGATGTTTGTCTTTACCCTGTGACGAATAGGCGGCTGATACAGGTAGTTCATCAGATGCGTAGGGAATATCTAGGTCATCGTCTACAATCTCGGCTGTGACTGTGTTTACCGCTAGGGGTGCTGGATGACTGTCGAGGAATGATAAATCGGCGGGAGATATCCCAATCAGACGCGCCGGTACTCTACCCTCGACGTTGATTGAGTTTCCTCTGCCATCGCTGACTTCTAACTGTGAACCAGGAGGGAAGTTGGTGACTGTACCATCGCCACTCACAAACCAAATACTTTGGCTATCTAGTTGGCTAAAAGAGGTTTTCCCTGGTAGGAGATAGTGTACCTTGGCTTGTGGGAAAGCTTTTTCTGTAAGTTCTTTGAGATTAGTACTGGCTAAAGCTTGCTTTTCTAGCACTGAACCCAAGACATCGAAGACTTCGACTATACTAGGGCGTTGCTTGCGCGCTAGAGCAAAAGCTGGGTATGTAGTAATGAGGCGTAAGTAATCAGTTGTACTGATAGTTAAACATATAACTTCAGTAGAAGCGATCGCTGTTTCACAAGCAACCTGACGAAACAAGCTAATTTCCCCTAGAATTGCCCCAGGCTGTAACAATTTTAAGGTAACAGGCAACTGGGTTTGGGGGTCGTATCCCAACAACCGCACTTGTCCCTCATAAATAATAGTGATGCGATCGGGGATTGCTTCTTTACCGATAATTTTCTGGCCTATGCGGTAGCGGTATGCTTGCAGTTGTTGTGAGAAATTATCGATCTCTTCAGTTGGTAATTGCTCAAATCCTTCCAGGGTGATGAGAAATTCTTGAAAGGCGTTCTTGATATAAGTCATGCCAAGTTTGGGTAATCAGTTTATATAAATTTGTGGATGAAGGTGAATAAATTTAACTAATGAGGATTGTTATTTGTCATTTGTTAAGGGTAAAGAGTCAAGAGTTATTATTCTCATCTCCCTAATGCCCAATACTTCGACTACGCTCAGTACAAGTGCTCCATGCCCTATTTCCTGGTTAGATTGTTATATTATCAGAGTTTATCCTCACCTAGACGAGCCAATTTGGCTAAGAATGTTGACACTTTCTGGTTGCTGAATTTGCCAATTCTGCTCTGTGATTTGAGTTTGCAACCAACTATGAAAACGTTCGTTGATTAAACGTTGGCGTAGTGCTCGATCCAACTTAGCAGGTAGTAACTTTTCTAGGCGGACGAGTACAATCCATTCTCCTAGTTGAGTGGGTGGTAATAATTCTTGTGGTTGGCTGATAGACAACATTTTCGCCAAAGCTGGATGAACAGCTTGCAATTCTATCGGCCCGACTAGTCCATCTGTCTCCTTTTCCGACCCTTGAGCATATTCTCGTGCTAATTGCTCAAAAGATTGTTCTTTTTCTTGGATGCGGAAGTAAATTTCTTGAGCAATGCCGATATCAGAGGTACTGATCAGAGAATAAACTATCCGATCTAACTGCGGCTTGCGTTGAAAAAAGTATGATTCTAAATCACTACTCCAAGTGATCTGTTTGAACTTTTCGAGTTTGAATTGACGAATCGCCATAGCGTCAAACTGCTTTGCACTCATACCGTGCTGCTGTAACCAAAGCTGACGCATAGCTTCGGAAGTAAATTGATATTGCTCGGCTAATTGTTCCGAGGCTTGCTTTGCTTCTTCCGCAGTACATGGAACTTGGGCGATCGCTTCGTCGATGATCATTTCTCTAATCAGCAACGGCAGGATTTGGTATTCTGCCAAAAGCGGCAAAACCTCTGCTCCTGTAAGCGTGCGATCGCCCAATTGCAGAACTCTAGTCATATCACTTGTTAGCAGGTTTGCCACTGGTGTTACTTGTCCCAAAAATCATAGGGATAAAAAGTTCAGAAAAGGTTTTGAGTTGGTTAAGAATACACCAAAGCCTCTACTCGCAGAACTTTGGCTTGTTCACAGGATGTGAAAAATTATATATTGACCACCTTAAGATAGGTTGAATTAATTGATGCTATAAGTTTATAAAAAGTTAAGTATTATTTCGTATGTTTAATTGCAGCAACACTGATTTTATAAGTAATAGAGAGAAATACCATCAGTAAAATTACTACTTATACCTTGAGCATTGCTCTTCTATAGCGTTAATCAATCTAGTGAGATACAGATTGATTAACCTCACCCCGATCAAGCTGTGCTTTACCTCCCCTCTTTGAACTCGCGGCTACGGTGTATGCACAAGTCGTGAAAAACCATATCCCGCCTGGGATTGAAAATCCCAGTCTCACAGTGAAAGTCCATTGAAATGGACTAGGCTTAGAAATAAAAAATGTTTTAGTCCTCTTTAGAGGAGTTTGGCTATTAGACGACGGTTTACAACCATTGGCGGGACTGTCGTATTCTTTTCTGGAATTGGTATCAAATTTCCTGCGGTTCAATCAAAAAAACCCTCTCCAAGTTGGAGAGGGACACACTTTGTGATGGTTGGGTAAATTGCAACCCAACCATCAATAATTTTCTAGACTAAGCCAGACTTAAATTCACCTGGACGATCACATCATTGAAATCTCTATCTCCACTAACTGGTAAATCTTCAAACCCAAAGGTATTATTACCCAGCACTCGGACTTGATTCGCGCCGCCACTGTTAGCACCCAAGTATGGGAAGTAAACTGTGGGGTCGTTGTTGGGATTGGTATCCAGAATGGCATCAGGTCTACCATCCACAATCAAGAATGGTGCAAAGATGGAACCAGGTTGGAAAGTACCAGTGAAAGTAGCCGTACCTTGATTATTTACAGCATTATTCACTGCCAAATCGATGCCTGGAATCCTGCTACTGACAGCAGCTTGAGTATAACCAGCTTGACCGGGAAGAACATCGGCAACACCATCACCATTGGTATCAATGCCGCCATTTTCATTAGCTACACGATAGAAGCCGACAAAGTTGTTGAAACCAGCATCTCTGTTCACCACAAATTCAGCATTCACCAGTTGGGTGACATCGCGTAAATCAAGCACCTCTCCCTGTGGTTGTCCTTGCAGATTTGTCCCCAAAGGTACGTTGTTTCCGGAATCTGGATTGATTACCTGTCCATCAGCGTTGACCAAAACGGTAATTTCAGCATCATAGACACGGCGTTCGGTAGTCACCAAATTGTAGTTAGCATCGAGAATGGGGAAACTATAAACAGGAGTCAAGGTAACTTTGGCATAAGCCCCACTACCATCGTTGAGGCGTTCTATGTTCACCTCCAAGTGTCCATAGTGTTTACCGCCATCAATTAATTGCGGTACACCATTCACTTCTTGCCACAACTCACCTGCATCCTGGTCAGCAGTCCACTGACTAAAGGTGTTATATGACAGTAGAGGCTGATCCAAGCCGGAACCTAAGCGTTTTTCACCGCGTAGTCCATCACCTGCGACACCGACGTCGTAGTAATATACGCCAACACCGTTGTTATTCTCATCCACAAAACTGCGCTCAAACATCTCGCTGTGACCAGACAGCACTGCTAAGACGCCGTATTGCTCAAACATGCCTTGATATTGGCGCAATGGCGTACCACCTTGGCCACTAGAGAGGGTGTGATTCATGGGTTGACCATGTTCACCGTTGCTGTAGGGCGCATGGTGGAACTGCACAAACACCATTTGTCCCTGTTCGCGGGCATCTTGCAACTGCGCTTGCGCCCAGTGGAACTGGGCGCTACCAGGGTTGAAGTCTGCTAGGTCAGTACCACCTGCGGCTTCATATTGTTGCCTGGTATAGTTTTCTTGAGTATCAGTGCCTGAACCTGTGTACTCTTGTCCACTGATCTTGGCTGGTTGTCCTGCGCCACCGTAGTTACTGCGGCGATCGTCTGGTTCACCGTTGGAGCTATCGAGGGTAATAATTGTCACCGGGCCGTAATCTACACGGTAATAATTATCCCGATGTTCTGGTGTGCCGTTATCTGGGGCATCAAAATAAACATGGTATTTCTCACGCCCAAACTGAGGCCCAAAGCGACCATCAGCATCAGTACCATAGCCACCATTCAACGCCCCAAAGTTTTCCCAGTTACCCAAGGCTGGCAAAATCGGATATTGGGACAACCCACTATCATACTCACCTGCATTGTGGCGGAAGAATTCATCCCAACCAGGCTGGTAGCCACCACCCTGTACCAAATCCCCTGGCATAACCAGGAAGTCTGGTTGACGGCTGTTGATAATCTCGAGGTTGCGTTGATAGCCTTCGGTTTCTGTCAAGGCGTAACGCAATGTCTGACCACTTCCCGAACCACTTGTACCGAAAGTTTCAGCCCATTGGCTATCAGTCAAGTTGGGACGTGCTGCTGATCCTGATGCTAGCGCGCCTGGTTGCCATTCTCTGTATGTTGTGCGTCCTAGAGGTTCAGTTTCGCTATCGGACATGGCGATGAAGCGAATACTCTCCCAGTCATCTTTGCTGGGTGCAGTCTTAAAGGTGGAGGTGAACACCTCAGAACCTTGAGTTACGGTGTACTCATAGGTTTCACCAGGTAATAAACCCCGCACATCTACGGTGTGCTTGTACTTCTCGTCGCCCAGCAACCAAGAACCAGCTTCTAGTCCAGCGATGTTCTGATTCTTTTCCGCAGTTGTGTAAGCCAGTACAGGCTCAAAGGTCGGGTCACTGGTAAAACTGAGGTTAATGTTAGAACTTACACCCTTAATTTGCAGGGTAGCGGTAATATCCTCTTCCGTAAACCAGGTGAAATACATGCCATCAGTGGATGGCTGCTGTAAATACGGGTTAACACGGAAGGTTTCATTGACATCGGTGACGTTGACAAAGATGGTTTGGGCAACGGTCGATTTACTATCACTGGCAATGACTTCTACTTCATAGGTATTAGTGCCAGCAGCGCTACCGGGGGCTTCAAAGTCTGGTGCAGCTAGGAAACTGATAGCGCCTGTGGTTTCATTGATGGTGAATAGGTCTTTGTCGGCGCCGCCGTCAATCTTGAAGGTAACTGTGTCACCCTCGCGGTCTGTCGCTGTGACCACAGCCACGGAGGTATAATTTTCCTTGACATCGAAAGCGGAATTGGAAGTAATCTCTGGGGCTACATTGGTTGCCAAGTTCAGTGGTTTTTCCAACCGCAACGTAATGATTTCGTTGTTGTCGATCGCTGGCGGTCTACCCACAGAGAAGGGATAGTTATTATCATTGGCGACGAGAATGGTATTTTCATCAATCACCACCACCGATTCAATCGTCACGAAGGGGAAGGTAAAGGTAGTTTTGCCATCTCGATTTAAATCGTTGGGGTCTTGAATATTCAACAAGTCCGCGATTTCTTCTTTGGCAACGAAGCCTATGGCATCTTTTTGGGAGAAGTCAACCTTGAATATCTTCTTAAAGGCAGCAGCTGCACCTTGGTTATTGTCGCGCTCAATTACCAGATATTCATTTTCGTTGACGACGGTAATTGCCCCGATCGCATGATTGGGTTTTTCCATGCGGTAGTAACCGACTAAACCCTGGTAGGCTTGAGATTCTACGTCAAATTCGTAGATGCGGAGGGAATTCGCCGGATCACCAACTACAGTTCCTTCTAACAACGGATACAGGGTTTTCTTGTCGGGGCTGATTGCCAGTCCTTCAAAGCCGCGAGAACCTCCCAAATTGGAGACCACTGATTGACCCACGAATTGATCACGTACCAAGTCACCAGTACCAGGGAAGTCGGTGAAGTAGGCATCAACG
Organism: Goleter apudmare HA4340-LM2; assembly: GCA_019359495.1. GTDB lineage: Bacteria > Cyanobacteriota > Cyanobacteriia > Cyanobacteriales > Nostocaceae > Goleter > Goleter apudmare. Next base: position 259,335 of record JAHHHF010000070.1, on the reverse strand, counting down.
CCTAACTTGATGAACTGTTCGTATTCTGCTTTCGGGTCGCCGTTGTAGTCGAATGCCAGGAAGACAGGTTCGTTGCGGAAGGTGTAAGGATGGACTTGTAAGCCGACGGCGTGGGCATCTTGGACTAGGGTGGTGGGAGTACCGAGGACGCGATCGCGTTCGTCAATTGCACCATCACCATTCAAGTCATCTGGTCTACCATCGCCATCACGGTCTACTGTGTTGGCGGGGACAATCAAGCGTTTGTTGGGGCCGATACCTGCTGCATAGGTGGCGATCGCCGCTAGTCCTGTGGGTTTGGCTAGGTCGCCGTAGGTGCGGGTGTCGCCACTGACAATAAAGTCATAGGGTCTACCTGTAGCGCCACCAAACAGTTGTACTAGAGGAATATTAATGCCAGCCGCAGGCATGATCAACTGTTTCAGTTCCTGGAGATTACCCACTTCAAAGGACTGAATGAATATCCGTGATGGATCGGTGAAGTTTTCGGCAACTAGGGTATCAACTAGCTTTTGACCCAAATTAATGTTGATGGGGGAACCATCCAGGAGTTTGCCTTCAGAGGCGAAGAAGGTGGGGTGTTTAGTTTCAGGATAAATACCGATTTTGCGTCCGGTTTCTCTTTCTACCTGCTTCACCAAATCGATGATTTCTTCCAGAGTAGGAACTTTCAGCCCATCATTATCAAAGTTGGTTCCCCGTAAATCTGGCAGACGTTCAATGGAATTGAGGGTTTTGATTTCCGCTAGGGTCAAGTCTTCGCTAAACCAACCTATAATTGTGCGACCGTCAATTACTTTGGTGGTCAGGCGATCGGCGAACTCTGGGCGTTCGTTAATATCGGTGCTGGTGTCAGTTCTGTTGACGGAACCATCGGCGTTGAGGATGGCGAGGGCGTTTTCGTGACGGGCGATTAAATAGCCGTCTTTGGTGGCTACCAAGTCAGGTTCGATGAAATCAGCCCCATCAGCGATCGCTAGTTTGTATGCTTCTAGGGTGTGTTCTGGTCTGTCACCACTAGCGCCGCGATGACCTAGTACTAGAGGTGCGTTACCAGTTAAGGTGTTAAACTCAGTCTTTTGCAGCACCTCTGGGTTATCAGGGGAACGGACAAACTCACTGGTTAGTTGGTCGCGGACTAAATCCCCTGTGCCAGGGAAGTCTGTGAAGTAACCATCGACACCCAAGTTGATGAATTGTCGGTATTCTAATTGGGGATTGCCGTTGTAGTCGGCTGCCAGGAAACGTCCTTCATTGCGGTAGGTATAAGGATGTACCAACAAGCCTGCTTCATGGGCATCCTGTACTAAAGTGGTGGGTGGGGTGAGGAATTTATCGGCATCGTTCACTACACCGTCACGATTGATATCATCGGCAACACCATCACCATTGGCGTCTACACCCTTGACAGAAACAATCATCCGCTTCCAAGGGCCAATCCCATCAGCGTAGGTAGCAATTTCTGCCAAACCTTCTGGTGTCCGCAGGTCCGCATAGGTGCGGGAGTCACCGTTAACTACAAAATCGTAAGGCTGAGTTTCAATTAGGGAACCATCAAGTCTCACATCCACCGCATCCAACAACTGCACCAAAGGTATATTGGTGAGTTTCGACAGTTCCTTGAGGTTGGCAGTTTCAAAGGATTGGATGTAAACCCTGGTGGGGTCGGTGAAGCCAGTTTTTTCTAGGGTTGCTAGTAGGGGTTCTTCCAAGGACAGACCCAAATCATCGTGGAAAATGGGGTGCTTGGTTTCTGGGTAGATGCCAATTTTCTTGCCGGTGTCAGCTTCTGTTTGCTGGACTAGCTGGATGATTTCTTCCAGCGTGGGAATTTCATAGACGCCGTTAAACGCTTGGGTACGGAAGCCTTGGGGCATAATTGCCCGGAGGGTCTTGATTTCCGCCAAGGTGAAGTCAGAAGCAAAGAAGCCTTCTTCCGCGACGCCATCGACAACTTTTGTGGTGCGGCGGTCAGCAAATTCGGGACGAGAAGCAACATCAGTGGTGGCGATTAAATTAGGTTCATGGCGGGCAATCAGTACGCCATCCTTGGTAGATACTAAGTCTGGTTCAATGAAGTCAGCACCGCGTTCAATTGCCAGTTTGTAAGCGCCTAGGGTGTGTTCTGGTAATTCCCCACTCGCCCCTCGGTGTCCAATAACGATGGGTGCTTCACCATTGAGTGTATTCAAACTGGGGAAATTAGGTGTGGCAATAGGGGCGTCTAACAGCTTACCAGTAGCATCAAAATGTAGTAAGTAAGGGCCAAACTCGTCCCCAATCCATAAAGTACCATCGGCAGCTATTACCAAAGATTCAATGTCAAAATCAGCACCAGTTAACAGGCGATCGCTGGAATTTTCATTGACAATTTTGAAGGGGACTTTTTTGTCGGGGTCGGATAGTTGGATAAAATCCAAGATTTTGACGCTACCGTTACCACCAGATTCTGCACCCCGGAAACTGGGGTCAGCGCGATAAACCCGCAGCAAGTAATCAGGACTATTAGCCTTACCACCAAACCCGTTATCTGATAAAAACCAGAAGGAGTTGTCATCAGCAATTTGGACATCACTAAATCCTTGAATTGGCTGGGCGGCAAAGGGGATGTTGCGTCCGTTGGTAGTACCTGTGATGGCGCTACCGGATGGTGGCCCCTCAGCAAAGGTATCAGCTGGTAGGGCAGCGTAACCTACAAGTGTGACTTCGGGTGGTCTGGTCAAGTTTTCGGGTAATTCCAGAATGCCCAGTCTCGCAGGTGTATCACCATTTACCTTAAAGTCGTTATCATTCAACACAGCCAGGGTATTGGGTGCTACCAGCGCCAGACCTTCGATTTTATCTACCCCGGTGTAACCCAACTGGGCGACATTGGTAATCAGACTCTTGCTAACGGGGTTAATGTTGGCAGCAGTTAACTCAGCCTCTGAAAGTTGTTCAATGGTTTTACCAGCAGGTAAGTTGAAGTTAGCGGGGTTATTAATATTGGTCGCTGCTTTCAAATCAATTTCAAAAATCAATTTATTGGCATCTGCACCAAAGCGATCGTCCCGTTCCACAACTGCAAATCTGCCGTTACCGAGTGAGACAGCATCGCCAAGTTTGTCGGTTCTAGCAGTACCAGCACCTGTTATGTCCTCCAGCAGATATAAATACTCGCCGGTGACTTCTTTACTAACGACATCAAATTCTACAATTCTGAGATTGCGAGAACCTCTAGATGTGGCATCGTTAGCTACATCAGGGTTATCAATGGGACTTTGGATAAAGGCATAAAGTTTAGTCCCTTCCAGGGCTACAGCTTCAAAACCCCGGTTATTGCGGCGTTGGGCATAAACTTCTGGTAACACGGGTGTGCCGAAATCAACACCACCGTTCTGTGTAGAGTCGGTAGGCGCGCCTTTGGGGATGAAGCGCTCAAGTAGTTTACCGTTGCTGTCAAAATGGTAAATTGCTGGGCGGTACTCATCTACTAGCCAGTAGTCGCCGTTGGGTGCAACCACAATTCCTTCTACGTCCGCACCTAAAGGATCGTTGGGTAAGCGGTTGTTATTTAAATCCACGCCGATTTCATCGGTGTAAGCCAAACCACCAGCCCCAGCTTGGACATTGGGTAGTCCAGTTAATGGGGTTGTACCATCGGGGCCATATAACCCGGTTCTTTTGGTGATGGTGATGTCACCTGTGCGCTTGTTGAGTTCAAAGCTGACGATTTCTGGCTGGAAGTCTGGGAGGAAGAATGGTCTGTTGAAGCCTGTGGGTTCACCGTTGGGGCCACGGTCTGTGTGGGTGACAAATTTCAGGTTGCCATTGTCGGCAATTCCTGTGAAGTACAAGCCGGAGAAGCCACCTAATAAAATCTCGTCGCCCTTGCTGGTTGTACCCAAGGTGGGGAGGTTTTGAAAGTCGTAGTTAGTTAGTCTGGGCTGGACTACAGGATTGCGAGGATCGTAACTGGTGGTGTCAATCTTCAGGGGGTTAGGGAAGGCGTTAGCAATGTTTTCCCAGGGGACAAATTTAAAATTGGTGCTGATGTTTTCGTCATCAGCAATTACTCCTGGTTCGTTGCTACCGTCTTGAGTGACAAACAAACCAAATGGGAAGTTAGGACCAAGGGGGAGGTTGATCACATCCGCACCATCCGACTCTTGGACACTATCAATGCTGCCATTATTACCAACAGCAAAGCTACCTAAATAGTCGTTATTACCTTGGCGATTGTAAGCCACAAAGGTGTTATCGCCTTGAGAGGATGCCAGGAGATAGCCAGTACCGTTAGCGCCGTAGTAGATGGTCAAGCCTTCTACGTCGTCTTCTAAAACATCGCCACCTACAGCTTTAACACGATCAATCAGCTTACCGATGTTGCTACCGTTGGGTTCGGCGTCAAACTTCCAAATCCCCACATTTTCTTGCCCGATGTAGAGGAAGCCGGTTTCTTGGTCGGCAACCATACCCTCGGTTTGGGGGTCAAGTCCGGCGGCGGTGGGAATGGTGAACACCCGGACGCGTTCCACACCAATAGTGCCGTTACCTTTGTCAATCAGTTTGTACTGGGCGACATCTCCAGTTTCACGGCGATTGGCAAAGACGTAGTAATCCTTGGTGAAGGGGCTACGGTAAAAAGCTACACCGTAAGCACTGCGAGATGATGAGGAGAAGGGAGCGCTAAAGGGTGCAGCTTGGAAGAGAGTAGCGAGGTTGGGGTCGGTGATGTCTTCAAGATATTTACCCTCACCTTTACCATCGGGGTTGATTTTGAAGAATACCAGTTTATCGTTTTGGCGATCGCTTGCTACGGCAATATCTATAGCTTGACCACCTAATTTAAAGCCGTATTGCAAATCTACGTTGTTGTAGCGAATCCCACCAGGATTGATTTCTTGCAATAAGTTACCAGACAAGTCATAAATTCGCAGTCCGGCATTTTTTACTGAGGTGAGTACTAAGCTATTGGCGGAGTTGGTCGCATTCACATAAATTGCTGGGTCATCCGCATCGGCCCGTTGACTTACAGGCAATGTCTCATCATCCAACAGTGCTGGGGTAGTTTCCACTGTGGGGGTGACAGAGGGAATCAAGTTGGCGTCTAAGGTCATAATTTGGGTAAATTGGGTAGCACTAAAGTTGTTGTCGCTGACCAAGACAATGGACTGGCGACCATCGGCGAGTTTGGGGCCGAAAGCTAAACCTTCGATGTTGTCTTGTCCAGTGGCTAGATTCAAATCATCCAAATTCAACAGCAGGCGCTTTTGCGCGGGTTGGATGGCTGCTAGTTGTTCCGGAGTTAAATTGTTGAGGGCATCGTAGAAGCTAATGTCTGTTGCCCCTTGGAGACTGACTTCGTAGATTTTGATCGTGTTACCAGTACCAGGAATGCCCGCAGAGAAGGAACGTTCTAGGGCTAGTAAGGTGCCACGATTATCAATTGCTAGTAAATCTACTAAGCCATTGGTATTAAATCCTGTCTGTGGATTCGGTGGTGTGGCTACTGTATCTGTGATGTAGAGGTATTCTTTCTCTGGCTGTCCAGAAAATAGGTTGTATTGCAGGATACGCGAAGGTGTGGTGCTATTGGTGGAAGCAACTGGCCCGTCTTGCAGGAGAGCGTTTTCTGTAGCGGTGTACAGGGTCTTCTGGTCGGGGGTAATGGTGAGACTTTCAAAAGCTAAGTTATTTCGTATACCAGATATTTGGGTATCACCTGCATCAACAATACCGTTACCGTTGGTGTCTTGTACTACTGGTAAAAACTTCTTGGGTACTGCTAAGGAACGTATTTCCTCTCCTGTTAAAGAAAACTCTTTGACGAAGGGATCACCAACACGTCCTGCACTCAGATTGGCTTCACCTTCAGAAGATACAAAGATAGTGCCCTTGTTCGTCAGGGCAATGCCTTCTGGGTCAACGGTGAGGGCACCAAAGAAGTTGCCGCTACTATCTTTGAGGGGGGTGACATTGGTAAACGTTACCTCAGATGTCACGGGATAGAGGGTGAAGGTATAAAAACGCGCCGGGCCAAATTGAGAGCGATCGTCTGAGATCGCGTAGTAGCGGTTGTTGGCAGCATCGTAAGCTACGCCAGACAACCCACCCACGGGAACTGCCGTCCCATTCACCGTTCCCGCCGCACCAGAGGGGATAAAGCCAGTGGGAAAGATTACCTGTCCTTGGAATTCGATGTCGGGAATGGTTTTACCTGGTTCTGTAGCACCTACTTGCACATCTGTATATACCAAGCGATGGTCGGAACTGGGAAAGGGAAAGGTGCCTACTGCTGCAAAGTTGGGGTCTGTATTCAGAGGCCAATAGACTGCTGAGTTAACGATTTGCAAATCAACAGAAGGTAACACATAGTCAGCGCGTAAGTTCCCAGGAGTCCCATCAGCAAAGTCTGCGGTGTCGAAAGCCGGATTGCCTTGGTGATTGGTATTCGCACCACCTTGTAAGGCGGATTGTTGAATAGCACCGGGACTAGTGGGAATGGAATTAGTGTTGATGCTTGGGTTCTGTAAAAGTTGCAGGATGGCATTGTCAACGCTGTCACCGTCAAAGGGGTCGGCGTTCTGGTCGCCCATAATCACGAAGGTAGAACCAGCAGCAATACCACCTAACTGACCAGCGTCATCATAAATATAGTCGCCTTTACCAGGGGTAATATAGTCTGCCCAAAACCTGATTTCGTCGTGGTTACGCTTACCGTTCCGGTCTTCTGGCCCATCAAATACAGGTGGTGTAGGATGGCTAACTAAAACGTGTATGGTTTTTCCGTTGACTTGAATAGGTAGATCCCAGTGACTTTTGGAAGACAGCCGCAATACCTCTTGTTCTGCTTCTGAATAAAAAGCTGTGGTAGTACCAGGGGTGGCGATGGTAGGTAATAAAGAATCTGGCATGTCCTTCCATAAAAAGTTTTGGAAGGTGCGGACATTGTCTATATCGATGGGATATTTGGAGAGTACCAACATCCCAAATTGACCAGGATAGTTACCAAATCCAAAGGCGTCATCACCATATCCTGCTGCACCTTGGGTTGTGACGGCGCTACCGTTGTTGTTCAAGTCAAACCCAGAGGCAATACCTGTGTTACTGGGCGCAATGTAGAAGTAAGGATACTCAACGGGAGTAGCACCGTTTTGACTAACTGCAAGATAATTTTGCAGAAATAATTGCACTGCTTGGGCAGGATTTGCTGTTACATAATCGAATTCATTCAGCAGCAACACATCGGGGTTGTTGCGCTGGATAATTTCGGCAACCGCTTTTGCTTGGGCATTATCTGGGGTAGATAAATCGGTGATTAATTGACCTTCAGCATTGCGGTTTAAGGAAGCATTAAACTGAGAAAAACGAACTGTTTGGGTAGTTACCATGTGTTAGTTTGGTGTTGGTAGTTTGGGGTTGGGTGTTGGTAGAGCATTTATTTGCAGGTAAGCACAATAAAATAGTCACGAATTAAGATTATTCGGACGCAATGTAAGTAAGTTGGTGATCATAAACTTAACTAGTTTGCAAAGCGAAAAGAAAACCAAAATCCTGACAAATGCCAAACACCAACCATCATTAGTTAGCTTTATTTGCACTGCTATACTTAGATATATGCAGCTTTACTTTCTAAATAGAAAAACGCTATCGTGATTGCCGAAGAATTTGTTATTGACTATGTCACGGAAAATTGCTAAATCTGTTGACCAATTTTGCAGGCGTTGGCTGAGTTCCTGAAAGCGATCGCTTTCATCATACCTAGCAATATCATAATTGAAACTACCAGAAAATAGTACAGCTGGTATGGATGGTTTTTCGGTTTGTTGAATTTGGGCTTCAGTTAAGTTTAACAACAGTTGAGAATTCTCTAACTGATAGAAAAAGTTAATTGCTGCCTGTACAGGAGCTACACCAATATCGCACCAAGCCCCTGGTACTAATAACTTCTCGACAATATATCTTTTAGTATTATTGGGTAAACCGACCAGAATTTTGGGTTTGATACTCAGTCCCTGATAGTCGCTGTAGGGCAATCTGTTAGTAAAAATGCGCGCTAATTCAGGAATTTTTAGATAATTTATATTGTTTGGATCTATTATTTCAGTGAAGGTAACTGTACGATTCTGAAAAACGATACTTACGCCATTTTGAAATACAATTTGCGCGGCATTGGCTGCGATTGTTGGTTGGTTTCGCAGTTGCCAATCTCCAGGAATCACGCCGCTAATTTTGAGAAAATCCAAATTGAGAATTGTGGGATTAAATTGATTGGCTACTAGTGCGATCGCTAATTCTTCAAATCCGATATTTTCGGTAGTTGGTTCTGGATTGCGGTTGTCTAGAGCAGGTGACATATTTTAATTGAATAGAAAAACACCAACTGCATGTTTGCAGTCAAATCAATAGCTATATTGTTCAGCACTATTTTGAGTAGTGCCGTGAAATCCACTGGCGTGATTTTGTTACATAAATTTGCCGCTCTCCCTGTTGATGAATCATTGAGGATTACTGCATATATCTCTCAGTAATACAGGTATAGTAAACAACCAACTTATCAAGCAATTTTAACCAGAAGGCTACTTGCCTGATAGTTACTTCTTAGTACATCTTCAGACACCTTAAGTTATCCTAGTAACATTAAGAAATAGCTAGCAAATGGTTAAAATATAAAGATTACATATACTTTTACCTTTTTTCATGAAAACAATAAGAGTTCTTCACAAGGATATATGCATTGGTAAGTATATTTGTCAAGAAAAATATATCATTACCACATGAATCAATTCAAAATTCAAGACAGCCACCCACCAGAGGCTTTAGCGTAGCGGGACGCAGTACGGTTTTGAACCTAGCTTTTTCCTATAAATATACCCGTAGGGGCGAACAACCGTTCGCCCCCCTATTAGCTTGAGGCAGAAAAGCTACGCAATCACAGTAATATTGCTACTGTTGAGGGCAGCTCTATTTGATAACAGACCGATTTGAACCTTAGCTGCACCACCGTTACCATCTTCATCGAAGAATAGCTGACCTGTAGTACGGTCATAGATAAAGCGATCGCTAGCTGTTGTCACATTGCTACCAAGACGGAATAAGCCAGGGTCAAGTGTACCCAAAGCTTGGCTGAGTCCAAACTCTGCTTTGGAGAGCAAGATTGTGTCTGATCCAGTACTAAAGTCAGTCATGGTATCAAAATCACCACTACGAGTATCACTCAAGTAGAAGCGATCGCTACCATTACCGCCAGTGAAGAAATCGCGTCCGTTACCACCGACGAGGAGGTCATCGCCATTACCGCCAATTAAGGTATCGTCACCGTCACCACCATACAAAGTGTCGTCACCGTTACCACCATCTAAGTAGTCGTTACCGTTGCCACCATACATGATGTCATTACCGTTACCACCTAGTAAGGTATCGTTGCCGTTCTCACCGTAGAGAATATCATTACTATTTCCGCCCTCCAGTAGATCATTACCCTCGCCACCATAGAGGGTATCGTCACCATTACCACCCCTCAAAGTATCATTACCACCCAAACCACGGATAATATCATTACCGTTGGTGCCATTGAGGTTATCGTTACCAGGAGTGCCAATAATCCCACCGACAGCGTTGACAGTTACAGCCACAGATGCAGTAGCTGTACCACCCTTACCATCACTGACGGCGTAAGTGAAAGTATCACTACCGTTGTAGCCAGCGTTCGGGGTGTAGACAATAAAGTCATCGGCAAAGTTGCTGGGTGTGCCATTATTATTGACTGCGGCAACACCATTAGCAGGCGCAGATACCAGACTCAGTTGCAGAGGATCACCATTGACATCGCTGTCATTAGCCAGGACGTTGATGTTAACGGCAGTATTTTCATCAGTCGTGGCTGTATCATTCACAGCTACAGGTGCAGTGTTTAAGTTCAGCCCCACAACCACCGGGTCATGGTCTGAGGAACGGAAAGCATCAGGATTGTATAAGCTAGTTTGTTGTCCTGGTGACTTGAAGTTGGTGTTGTAGTCCAAAACATTGGGTTCATCAGCATTAATATGCCACTTAGCAGCCCCAGTTACCTGCGCTGTGAGTGAACCATTAGCTAAAGCATGATCTAAGGAACCCCACTGACCATCGAAAACAAATGAGTAGGAGGTATTGGGTACGAGGTTGGTGTATCCAGAACTTTCCAAAGCCTTAATGGGGTCTTCCTGGGCATAGGCGTTGATGTCGCCCATAATCAGGTAGTCTGTGTCAGTTGTACCTGTGGGATTGGTTGCTAACCATGCTGTCAAATCTTGGGATGCACGGGTGCGTGTACCATTGAACAGACTTTGACCGTCGCTAGCGTCAGCATCACCGACACCCTGAGTACCTCCACCCTTAGACTTGAAGTGATTGATGACGGCGGTGAATTGTTCACTATTGGAGTTTTGTCGGAAAGTTTGGGCTAGAGGTTTACGGTTCAGGTTATTAAAAGCACCTTGACCAAAGCCATCGGAGACTGTAGCTGCTGCACCTACTGGGGTGACACTACCAGGTTTGTAGATGAAACCAACGGCGATCGCATCTGTACCTAATTGCGGTAGTCCGGGATTAATAAAGGCATAAGTACCAGCACCAGCAACAGCATTCAGTCCGTTGATTAAATCTTGAATGGCACTGTTTGCACCGTAACCATCATTCTCGATTTCAATCAGACCGACAACATCAGCATTTAATCCTAAAATAGCAGCGATCGTTTTATCACGCTGACGGTTGAACTCATTCAGGTTTTCTGCACCCCGTTGTTCAGCAGTGGTAAAGCCACCACCAGTGCCATTACCGTTGAAGTAGTTGAGGACATTAAAGCTGGCAACTTTCAGTGTCCCGCCGACATCTGGTGTAGTTGTTGGGCGGGGATTAGCTGGGGTAAAGTCTACACCCGTGGAAGTTTGGACGCGATAACCTTCAAAACGCTGGTCTAAAACGCCAGTAATGCTAGCCACGGTATCGCCACCTCGTAGGGTGTTGGTTGCACTCAAGGGTTGACCACCACGACCAAAAATAATCGGGTCAGGGTTTTGCGTACCTCTGCCGTCATCCAGGATAATCCGCCGTGTGGCAATTTCTTGTAAATAAGCAGCGTAACCTGCAACACTGGGGTCATTGAATTGGGTATATTGTTCTAGTCTCCCATCTGTACCAGGTTGGTTACTAGCACCAGTAGACGAAAGCACAACCTGACCAAAGCGACCGAGTTGGAAATGTTCAGTAACAGTTAAACTCCCATTGGCACCACTGACATTCACCAGCATCCCTTCATAGCGTTCTAAATCTGCAACGCTAGTCACGGGGAACTGGATGGTAGTAGCTGTAGGTAGAACATCAGCACCCAAATTAATTACACTGCTGACCTGAGATAGTTGGGTAAGGCTGCTGCTAACCCCACCACTCGTGCTGGTAAATTCGCTCACTGTTCCCGTTACCCGCACCTTATTGCCAACGCTACCAGAGAACAGCCCATTGGGGTCAAAAATAAAGATCCCTTCGGAAGTTGTGGAGTTACTATCAGCGTCTGCATCTTCTTCTTGGACGTAGAAACCATTCAGCCCGGAAATACCAGGGAAAGCTGCAACCACAATCCCTTCAATTGTGCGAATACCGCTAAAGGTAGAGTCAAAGGCTGCACCATTACCTTGAATCTGATGAATTTTGGTAATGGAGAGAGAAACATCATTATCAGTGATAGTTGCAGTAACTGAGTCAATGTTGATTCCGTTATAGTTGGTATCATTACTACTGACTGCATGAGTAATAACACTGTTATGTGTACCTTCCACCAGGACATCATCTACGGCTGTCACTGTCACCGTTTGGGGTATATTCCAGTTAGCAAGGGTGAAGGTGAGAGTAGTAGCACTGGTTGTAGTTTGGGAGTCAGGAGTGATAGTAACTGTAACGTCAGTTGTCGGTCGGGTATTCAGCACAATAGTGTAGGTATCCGTCGCCCCGCCTTCGGTGACGTTGGTGCTACCACCAGATTGGGTAATTGTCACACCTGGAGGAGTGGTCGCATTTGCTGCTCCTGGTGTTGGGGTTAGGGCTTGGTAGGTGCTGGTGTTGCGATCGCCACCATTACCATTAGGTACTCGTTGTAGCGAATTTATAGCACCATTACCGCCCTCGTCTTCATTTACCTGGGGCTGACCTGGATTTAATAGAATGAGCAAGCCAGTATCATCAGCATCACTTGTGTCATAAACGATCGCATCAACTAAATTATTCGTGGTGACGGCTGTACCATTGGGGAAGTCGCTAGCATTACCTCTGTAGATGGCAACTGCATCTGCCCCATTTTGCAAAGTATTCCCAGCAAACACCAAGTCTACATTCGGTACACCTGCATTACCTAAAACAAAATAGCCGTTAGCATCGGTGCTGAAGCCATCCAAGTCAAAAGCTGCGTATGATTGGTCATTAGAACCGTTGTAGAAAACGACTACCAACCCACTGAGGTCGGAATTGCCCACACCACCATCATAAAGTTCGACAAACTCTGCTGCGTCGGTGCCTGGAGTATCTGAGTCAATTTCGTTGATGATGATGTTAGGTGAACCACCCAAGGTAATTACTTCACTGCGGAATTTTTGGAAGTTATCTTGAGCTAAGTCTTTGGAAATTGTGCCGTTGTTGTACCAAATGGTATCGCCGTTATCTACCAGTAGTTGAATTTGGCTAGTGTTGGTGAGGGAATTTGGCACTTCCACAATCGACTCAAAACTACCATTAGCGTTCAACGCTGTTAAATCAGCAGTACTCAACACAGGTGCATCAGCAGCGTTACCAGTCCATGTGTAAAGCCGGAAATCATTTGGTGCTGTTCCTGTGGCACCACCAACCGGGCCAGCAATAATCAAGTATTGGTTACTAGAGTTACGCTCAATGCTGCGGATACCACGTCCACCTAAATCTAAGAAGATAGGTGCGCCAAAGCTTGCAGATCCAGTTGTCCCACCTGTGGCATTGAGAATGCTGGTAAAGTTGGTAACAGGAATAATTAAGGCATCAGTGCGATCGCTGGTCGGTAAATTGGGCGCACGGAAGGAAACATAAGCACTATTTCCATCGGGTGCAACTGTCAAGCCTTCAATGTTGAAACCGTTGCGAATTTCTGGTGATACACCATTTGCTGCACTCGCAGCCAGCCCTAGGAAGCTAGCACCCAACCCATGACCATTGTTATTATCCCAAGCAATTAAATCGTCTTCGAGGAATTGATAGTATCCTTGGAAGGTCAGCGCAGTACTCGCGCCTGTACCAGAAATCTGCGTAGCGAAAATCCGTTCGCGGTTGGGCGCATCGTTGCCATTACTGTTGTTGCTGTGAGAACCTGACCAGTAAATTGTGTTGCCAATGCGGGTTGAAGCTTCGATGTCTACTTCACTGGAACCGGATAATCCCAGTAATGAGGTGAAGTCAAAGCTGGCTAGTGGTAAACCGGAATTGTTGCGATCGTACAGCCGAATTGTTTGGTCTTCGTCGTCGGCAACGAACATATAATTGGCATCAATAGCGATCGCAGTTGAAGCGTCACTTGTCCCTGTCAGAAAACGAGTGCTAGGAGTGACAGATCCTGCGGAAGCGCCGTAGTTAATGATGTAGGAACTGCTGAGTGTCCCGTCACTCACGGTGACAGTGATATTTGCTAAACCCACACCAGCAGGATTAATCTTCAGATTACGTTCTGCACCAGTACCAGTCAGGGTGAGGTTGGCATCAGGGACAACTGCTTGATTACTACTGGTGACTGTGACTGTAAGGTTCTCAATTGGTGTATCGGTATCACTCAAGGTGAAGTTAATACCCAATGTCCTCGCCGGGTCGGTAGGATCGTTAATTACACCACTAATAGCACCAGCACCAGTCTTGGGTAGGGGAACAGGTAGGTTTTGCCCATCCAGGAAATCCGTTGTGCTGGCGTTAATTTCAATTTTCGGTGCGCCAACAGTAGATACAGGGTTAGGAATGTAAGTACCTGGGTTGCCGACATCATTACCTGTAGACAAGCGAGAATTCTGACCATCATTAATGGCAGAAAGCTTCCAATTGGTGGTAATCTCAAAAGAATCGAGATTCGCTGCTTCCGTCCAACCACTAGCGTTCTGTGTGCGAATAGTACCTGCAAATCCTTCATCATTGTAGGTGAGGCGGTCTATTAGCTGTCCGGTGTTATCGTACAGGTTAATCTCATCAGCGCGTCCTAAACCTTGGTTGGAGTTACCGATGATTTTCACCGAGGCGGGTAGATTCCATGCAGTACGGAATGTCTCGGCTGAACCATCGGTTAAAATCACTGATTCCCCAGGCTGGACAATACCAAAAGCACTCAGATTGAATGAACCAGAGAGGCGAGTGTTGTCATCAAAACTCCAGCCAGTAAAGTCTACGGCTGTAGTACCGAGGTTGGTAAATTCGACAAATTCACCATTCTCGCCAGTGTACATATACTCGGTGATTTGGACATTGACGTTAGTGTTGGGTGGTGCGTCATTGTCGAGAATATTTACATTGATGTTAGCGATCGCCACACCATTATAATTACCATCACTACTACTAACAGTGTGGGTAATGCTGCTAGTGTGTGTCCCTTCAACCAAAGTATCATCAACCGCAGTGACTGTTACAGTTTGGGCGATATTCCAGTTTTGGGAAGTGAAAATCAAGGTTGGCGAACTGGTTGTCACCTGATTATCAACAGAGATGTTAATAGTGACATCTGCTGTAGGCTCAGTTTTCAGTACTATGGTGTAGCTATCTGTCACCCCACCTTCCGTTACATCAGTGCTACTACCAGATTGAGTAATGGTTATACCTGGTAGAGGTGTGTTGTTGACGTTATAAAAACCTGGGTTGCCAATATCACCACCAATAGAGGTGCGAGAATTCTGAGCATCATCGACAGTAGAAAGCTGCCAATCAGTATTAATAGTGACAGCATCTAGATTCCCTGGCTCAGTCCAACCACTTCTAGTCTGGGTGCGAATTGTCCCCAGAAAGGTTTCATCTCCATAGGTGAGGCGGTCTATGAGTTGACCGTTATTATCGTACAGGTTAATCTCATCAGCCCGCCCCAGATTTCTTGTCAACCCACCAATTACCTTAACCTCAGCAGATAATCCCCATGCTGCACGGAAATCTGCTTCAGTCGCTTCTGTGAGGATAACTGACTCTCCAGGCTGCACAATCCCGAAAGCACTCAGATTAACAGTACCAGGCATGCGACCACTATCATCGTAACTCCAGCCAGTAAAGTCTACTGCGGTAGTGCCAAGGTTGGTAAACTCCATGAATTCACCGTTAGTACCTTGGTACATGTACTCGGTGATTTGGATATTTGGTAGAGGCTGAGAAAGTGTGAATGACGATAGCCAATTGGCAATGTCGGTGATGGTGGAACTAGTATTCCAATTTGCGGAATTAGAAATAGCTGCTAGCAGTTCTGCCTGAGTTCCCGAAGTAGAACCGTTATAGTATCCATTTGTACCATTTGTAGTTAGAGCTACTGTAGTAGTACCTGTTACCAATGCGCCATTATTCACCGCAATGGGTTCAGCGGATGTAGAAGCGCTAGTTGCATTCGTCCAGTTACCAGAACTCAGTGCATAAATTAAAGTTGGGCTAGTTAACGCCCCTGTATAAATAACCAGTGAATCACCACTGGCATTAAGAGCAAAATTACTAGGATTATTGGAGTTAAACCCTGGTGAATTACTATTACTGCCATTTGTCCAAGTGAGAACAGTACCCGCAGCAATATCTGTGGGTGCGGTGTAAGTCAGAATTCCCTCCCCAGTTCTGAAGCTACCGCTAGATTGCCAACCATTATCTGTAATGTTGAAGGTTGTGCCAGAACCGATATCTACAAGTACTACTAGACGAATACTATCTGGATTGGTGGTGTTATAACCAACAATCGCAATATCACCAGGATTCAGAGTTGTCGCTGCCATAATTATTAGTTGAGTGATTAAAACGATAAAAGCACGAAAATTCAACACAAAACATCTGACTAAATTGAAGTTGCTTTAGTCTTGTGTAAGTCTGAAAACCTGATGTTTTTAATGCTGGGCGATCCCAAATGCAGTTTCTCTCAAGGGAGGAAACTCCTACGGATGGCGCTTGAGTAATTGCTGGGACTACGCTAACAACAAGCCAATTAAAGGCATAGCTGCACGGTTCCTCTGCCTGATCAGAGAATGATGTCGATATAAAGCTAAGGTATCTTTTCCATTAAGTAAAAACCCCGGTAATTTGTTTAGGCTACTATTTGCAAGTACTTCTTAGAATGGCATCCGCGTAAAGAATGAAGTTTAAGGTAAATTTAATACACGAAATCTTGTTGAAAAATTTACTGAATTTTTATATTACAGTCCGGTAAAACGATTGCTTCTGCTGTTGTGATTAAATTACTGCCAAAAAATAACCCCCAATTGATCGGGGGCGCATATATATAAGTACTGAGCGATCGCGCAGTTTGCACTAAGTAATTATGCGGCTCTACCAGACAAAGACTCTATACCATCACCACCAATCCCAATCAGAGCATCTAATTCTAAATCGTGGTAGCCAGCAACAGTCTCTTCAACATGAGCTAAAGTATCATCTTTGTTGATGCTGTCTCTTTTTTGTTATTGGACACTTACTAATAACTAATGACGACCCTTAGAGGTTGTTTGAAAAGTCTAAATTAATACTAGAGCGTCGGTCAAGATAAAAATGATGGACTGTAGTGCGGGCATCTTGCCCGCGTGAGCGAGACGCTCACACTACCAAAAATCCCTCAAAACAAAATTGACAGACTACTAGCCCTGGCGATTAGAAATCGCGCGCCACCTGCTACAAATCGGGAAACCCGACGACAGTCGCCTCTCCCAAGGGGAGACGCTGCGCGAACAAGTCGGGAAACCCGCCCACGGCGCTGTCTCCTCAAAGCAGTGGCTTGGCTATACAGACAAAACCTGCCTTTGCAGGTTTCAAATCCTTGATTTTGTGTTAGACCAGGTCGGTGGACTTTGCCTGTGTAGTAGCGAATTATATTCGCCCAAAACTTTTCAAACATGCTCTGAGCGAGTAATACATTAGACTTTACAAACATCCTTTGAGGATCATCCATACCTCACCAAGTTAGAATTTGCTGTATTTTGTGTTGATTTTAAATACCTCCAACAAAATAAAGAAATACTTACACTTAATTCACAAATACTCTAGTGAAACTTTGAACAGTTGTAATATGAAGTATGAAAGCCTATGCTGCATTGAAATGCATCTCCTCTCATACCTTGCAGCATTCTCAAAAACACCAAAAATATCCACTGATTAATTGTGTTTACACTTTCTCAAGTGACAATTAAAGTAGTATGAAAATACTTGTACTCAATGCCGGATCTAGTAGTCAAAAAAGTTGTTTGTATGATATTTCAGATGAGACTCTCCCTCAGCAACCACCCCAACCCCTTTGGGAAGGTAAAGTAAACTGGACTCAGGATCGTGGCGTAGCGGAAATTCAGGTAAAAACAGCTACAGGTGAAACCCTGCAAGAATCCATCTATGCTGACTCTCGACGCGCACACGTCACCTATATGCTCTACACTCTCACTCGTGGTGCTACTAAGGTGATTAGTAATCTATCAGCAATCGATGTGGTGGGTCATCGCGTAGTACATGGTGGTAGAGAGTACCGTAATGCGGTCATCATCGATGAAAAAGTTAAACAGGCGATCGCTAGTCTTTATAATTTAGCTCCAGCGCATAACCCAGCAGCTTTAGAAGGAATCGAAGCAATTGAGCACAGTTTGGATTCTGTACCTCAAGTAGCAGTATTTGATACAGGCTTTCACGCTACCCTCCCTGATGCAGCTGCAATCTATCCTGGCCCTTATGAGTGGGTAGAGCAAGGTATTATCCGCTACGGCTTTCATGGTATTAGTCATCAATACTGCTCCAGACGCGCAGCTGATATCCTAGGTCGAGATTTAGCCTCTCTCAAGTTAATTACCTGTCATTTAGGTAACGGCTGCTCTTTAGCCGCAATTCAAAACGGTAAGAGCATTGATACAACTATGGGATTCACTCCTTTAGAAGGCTTGATGATGGGTAGTCGCAGTGGTTCTGTTGATCCAGGAATTCTCATTTACCTCTTACGGGAATACAATTACTCCGCCGAAAGACTAGATTATGTGCTCAATAAAGCTTCCGGTTTAAGGGGAATTTCGGGGATATCCAGCGATTTACCCGAAGTCATCCAAGCGATCGCTCAAGGTAACTACCGCGCCCAACTCGCCTGGGATATCTACATGCATCACTTGCGGGCTGGAATCGGTGCTATGCTTGCTAGTCTAAGAGGATTAGATGCCTTAGTATTCACAGCAGGGATCGGTGAACACTCCCCAGGAGTGCGCCAGGCTGCTTGTGAAGCCTTCGCGTTTCTAGGATTGAAAATCAACCCTAAAAAAAATCAGTCCCAACCTGTTGATGAAGATATTGCCACATCCGAATCAGCAGTGCGAGTATTAGTAATCAAGACTCAAGAAGATTGGGCGATCGCTCAACAATGTTGGCAACTTTTACGAAAGTGAGTTGTCAAGAGTCAATGGTCAAGAGTCAAGGAGCATTAGCGATTTTTCCCTCATCTCCCCTATTCCCCAGAATTTCTTTAATTTTGAATTTTGCGGAAAGTTCTGTAGACAGGTTTCCCAACCTAGGAAACTTTTCAAGACGAATTTTGAATTGATTTCTCCCATGCCCTATGTTTAGTCTATCTCGTCAAACTATTGGTGCATCTTTCGCAGTTTGTTTGTGTATATTTGGAGTTGGCTTGATTCAATTCCCTCAACTACAAAAACTGCTCAATGACAAACAAACTAATTCTTTAGAAGCTCTAGAAAGAGAAATTAAAGCAGAAAGTACGCGGCTTAAGCTGGTTAGGCAAATGCCTAGCTTTGGATATGATAACTTGATTGCAAATTGGGAATATCTCAATTTTTTACAATACTTTGGTGATGAAGAATTGCGTGCCAAAACTGGCTACAGTCTCAGTCCAGAATATTTTGAAGTAATTCTTGAACGTGATCCACGATTTTTATCAGCCTATCAAAGTCTTTCTAGCAGTACTTCAATATATGCGGCAATGCCAGAACGGTCTATAGAATTGATGGCAAAAGGTTTAAAGTCTCTGTCGCCTCAAATTCCGGAAAAATCTTACTATATTTGGCGTTATAAAGGTATTGATGAATTATTATTTTTAGGGGATACTCAATCTGCTCAAAAATCTTTTGCAACGGCAGCAGAATGGGCTAAAACCTATTCAGATGAAGAAAGTCAGAATGCAGCTATTATTTCTCAAAGAACTGCTGAATTTTTGAGTAACAACCCTGATAGTAAATACGCTCGTATCTCTACTTGGGCAATGATTTTAAATAATCAAATTGATGCCCGGACTCGGAAACGAGCAATTAGTGAAATTGAGGCTTTAGGAGGCCAGGTAATTACCACTCCGGAAGGCAATAACAGAATTTTATTCCCTGAAAAGGATTGATTTGTCATTTGTCATTTGTTAAGAAGTCAAGAGTACAGGGTTATTGCCTATTGCCCATTTTCACTGAGGTTAAAACTATCTTTTGGTACAACGGTAAATTAATTGAGTCCCAAACCTTAGAATTAGAAATTACTGATCCGGGGTTACTCTATGGGGCAACGGTTTTTACAACCCTGCGGATTTATGGAAAGTCGCTCGATAGTAGTTTAACTAATTGGGTTGCACACTGCGATCGCCTAAAATTTAGCTTGCAGACTTTTGCTTGGCAACAACCAAACTGGAGTCGAGTACGTCAAGGCGCAGAAATTATCTCAGCCATCTTTCCTGTGCTCAGAATTACCCTCTTTCCTGATGGGCGAGAATGGATTATTGGTAGGTCATTACCACAAGATTTGACCGATAAACAAACAACTGGTGTCACGTGTGCTGTTACTAATGCTGAGTTATATCGCAGTTTACCAGAGCATAAAACAGGCAATTACCTCAGTCCTTGGTTAGCAAAGCATCACGCCCAACAATTAGATGCTCAAGAAGCAATTTTAGTGGATGCTAGGGGAAATTGGCTAGAAACTAGCACAGGTAACCTTTGGGGGTGGGGGAATGGCTATTGGTGGACGCCACCACTAACAAACATCATTTTGCCGGGAATTATGAGAATGCAGATTATTAATTGGTTAATAAATCACCAGCAGCAAGTAAAGGAGGAACCTTGGACAGTAGAGCTAGTCAAGGGGTTAGAAGCGATCGCCTATACCAACAGTGTAGTAGAAATCATTCCCATCCACACCGTCAAGCAACCTCCAGGCTCGTTACAATATAATCCCAACCATGCTTGTTTTCAGCAACTAAAGGAGCTTTTTTTAGCATGGCGGAAACCCGATTATGGTATAACTTAAAATAAGTTAACATAATTCTTAATAATGCCCTCTCCAATCAGAGAAGCTACAAGAACGCACAAAAAATATCAGGAGGACAGACCTCAGTGAATAAACGGTGGAGAAATGCGGGGCTGTACGCGCTGCTTTTTATAGTTGTCATTGCTTTAGGAACAGCATTCTTTGACAAACAACCCCAAAGCAGGGAAACATGGCGGTACAGTCAGTTTATACAAGAAGTTGAAAAAGGTAATGTAGGTAAAGTCAGTTTAAGTGCAGACAGAGCTACAGCCCTTGTCACTTCCACAGACGGTAACAAGAAGGTAGTCACCTTAGTTAACGACCCTGACTTAATCAATACCCTGACTGCTAAAGGTGTTGATATTTCTGTTTTGCCTCAAACTGATGAAGGATTTTGGTTTAAGGCACTCAGCAGCTTATTCTTCCCTGTATTACTTCTAGTGGGCTTGTTCTTCTTGCTACGCCGTGCCCAAAGTGGCCCAGGTAGCCAAGCGATGAACTTTGGTAAATCTAAAGCCAGAGTGCAAATGGAGCCACAAACCCAAGTAACATTTGGTGATGTCGCTGGTATTGACCAAGCCAAGCTGGAATTAAACGAAGTTGTAGACTTTCTCAAAAACGCCGATCGCTTTACCGCAGTTGGTGCCAAAATTCCTAAAGGTGTATTGCTAGTCGGCCCTCCTGGTACTGGTAAAACCCTCCTAGCTCGTGCGGTAGCAGGAGAAGCAGGTGTACCGTTCTTCTCCATCTCTGGTTCTGAGTTTGTGGAAATGTTTGTGGGTGTGGGTGCTTCCCGCGTCCGTGACTTGTTTGAGCAAGCTAAATCCAATGCTCCCTGTATCGTCTTCATCGATGAAATTGATGCCGTCGGTCGTCAACGGGGTGCTGGTTTAGGTGGTGGTAACGATGAGCGGGAACAAACCCTCAACCAGTTGCTCACAGAAATGGATGGTTTTGAAGGTAACACAGGCATCATTATTATTGCTGCTACCAACCGTCCTGATGTTCTTGATGCAGCTTTATTGCGTCCTGGTCGCTTTGACCGTCAAGTTGTGGTAGACCGCCCCGACTATGCAGGACGTAGTGAAATTCTCAAGGTTCATGCCCGTGGTAAGACCTTGGCTAAGGATGTAGATTTAGATAAAATTGCCCGTCGTACCCCTGGGTTTACAGGTGCTGATTTATCCAACCTACTCAACGAAGCCGCAATTTTGGCAGCACGGCGCAACCTGACCGAAATTTCGATGGATGAAATCAATGATGCGATCGATCGCGTTTTGGCAGGCCCAGAGAAGAAAGACCGGGTGATGAGCGAAAAACGCAAAGTATTAGTAGCGTATCACGAAGCTGGTCATGCCTTAGTTGGTGCTTTGATGCCCGACTATGACCCAGTACAAAAAATTAGTATCATTCCTCGCGGTCGCGCAGGTGGTTTAACTTGGTTCACCCCTAGCGAAGATCGGATGGACACTGGTTTGTACAGCCGTGCTTATCTAGAAAATCAGATGGCAGTGGCATTAGGTGGTCGTCTTGCGGAAGAATTGATCTTTGGGGAAGAAGAAGTTACTACAGGTGCTTCTAATGACTTGCAACAGGTAGCCCGTGTGGCTCGCCAGATGATCACCCGCTTCGGTATGAGTGATAGATTAGGGCCCGTTGCCCTTGGTCGTCAGCAAGGCAATATGTTCCTTGGTCGGGATATCATGTCAGAGCGCGATTTCTCGGAAGAAACTGCGGCAGCAATTGATGAAGAGGTACGCAAGCTGGTAGATGTGGCTTACACTCGCGCTAAAGAAGTGCTGGTAAATAACCGTCACATTCTTGATCAAATCGCGCAAATGCTGGTTGATAAAGAAACAGTAGATGCCGATGAGTTACAAGAAATTCTCACAAATAACGATGTGAAAACAGCTGCCTTTGCTTAAGTTGATTTTCACTTAAATTTAAATTTGGGGTAATTCTGGGATGTTCTGGGATTACCCCGATTTTTTTCTCTTGGGAATTTCGCAATAGACATTGACCGAATTTAATTAGGGTCTGCCTCCCCAAAAATCGTAAGGGCACGGCATCAGAGGGCAAACAACCGTTTGCCCCTACTATTTGTCGCATTCTTTTTTCAAATTGGTATGACAACCGACTCTATGCTCTTGATCGTGTAATACGCTTCATGATTGAGAATAGCGATCGCTATCTTAAATGCCCTATATTTATTGACTACTGACGATTCACAATTGCCACAATAGTAGACAAAGGCACTTCGGTAAAATACTGGCGCTGAAATTGTTCTTCGTGGACGGCGGCTAAAAATTTGGCAACAGCATGATCAGCAAGAGTTGCAGATACATTTTGGGGATTGTAGCTGATTTGCAATTCACGGTCTTGTCGTTGGAGTGTAAACCCTAGGTATTTTAAAGCTTTAATTCCCAAAAATAAGCTTTGATCGCCGATTTCTAGTTTTTCTAAAAGTTTGGCGCGGGTAACTAATTGATTGGTGCGACTGAAGTATTTGGCAATTCCCACTAGAGTCAGCCAAATTTTGCTTGGTGGTTGGTAGTTGGGTGCAGTCCATGCTAGGGCTAATGATTGCCCATTGTAGAGTGACTTTTTCCACCATGCTCGTAAATCATCCCAACTAGTGGGACATTCTGCAATTATCAGTGCTGTAAACGCTGCTGCGGCTTCCCGTAGGGTGTGTTGAGTGCTGAGTGCTGGGTGTTTTTCTGTGGGGAAGTTACGCCAGTCGAGGATGTTTGCTGTTGTTTGAGTGTTGAGTGGTGAGTTCTCTGTGGGACGGACGGCAATTAATCGGATTTCATAGCGTTTTTTGAAGCTGTTGTAGTCGAGTTCAGCTACGCAATCACATCTACCTATGGGTAATTCATCTTTGTAGTGTCCCCACCAAATCCCAGGAAAGGGGTTTTTAGTAGAATCATCCCGAATATCAAACTCAGTTTTAATGTACTGGATTTTTTTTCCTTGAGAATCTTGCTGATTGCGATGCCAAGCATTTTCAAACCAGCAATTTTGGATCAGTAGTTTGGGGACTGGATTACCCATTCCACAAGGTTCTAATATTTTCAGTTCTAAAAATAATTCTTTGCCTAAATCAGCTACTGTGACGGCTATGTCTGCTTGGACTGTTGGTGATAGGGTTATACCACCTAAAGATTGCCGCAAACGCTGGTTAATCGCGTCTTTAAATAAAGGGATATTCTCCGCCAATAGACTCAACCCCGCAGCATAAGGATGTCCACCAAAGCGATGCAACAAATGTGCTTGGTCTTTCACAAGTTGGTATAAATCGACAGCATTCACCGAACGGGCGGAACCATGGGCGAGAAGAGGCGGAGGGGAAGGGGGAAGATCTTCCCCAGTCCCTGGTGGTTCTGTACTCAACAAAATAGTGGGGCGTCCTGTCTCTTGGGCTACTTGTCCAGCGACTAAACCTAGTACGCCTACAGGCCATTGTGGATCTTCCAGGACGATCGCACTTGTGGTAGATAAGTCTAACTGGCTGAGTTTTTGCGCTACTTGTGCTTGGACATCTTTCTGTAAGGACTTGCGCCGGGCGTTGGCTAGTTCTG
This sequence comes from Goleter apudmare HA4340-LM2, assembly GCA_019359495.1. Taxonomy (GTDB): domain Bacteria; phylum Cyanobacteriota; class Cyanobacteriia; order Cyanobacteriales; family Nostocaceae; genus Goleter; species Goleter apudmare. Next base: position 235,306 of record JAHHHF010000070.1, on the reverse strand, counting down.
TCATTTCTGCCAATTGCTGACATTGTTTGATATCTCGACTGGTGAGTAATTCTACGCAAAACCTGGCGTCGCCTTGGATGCGGCTAACAGCATTAATGCGCGGCCCTAAACCGAAGGAAATATCTGTAGGGCGATCGCCACTTTTTTGGCACAATTCTAATAATCGCCCCACCCCCGGACGCCTGCGGGCTGTTGGTGGTTGTTTAAAATCTGCTTGTAGTCTTTGAATTCCCAATTGTGCTAAATAGCGACAATCTCCACTCAGTTGCACCAAGTCAGCAATTAACCCAACTGCTACTAAGTCCAATAAATCTGCTAACGGATTTTGAGGTACATCAGGTAGGCTTTGATAAAGTGCTTCTACTAACTTATACGCTACCGCCACCCCAGAAAGATTAAACAACGGATGTTCATTAGGTAAATTGCGGGGATTGATAATGGCTGTGACTAGTGGGCGTTCTGGGGCTAAAGTGTGGTGATCTGTAACGATGACATCGATACCTAGCTGTTGAGCATAAACAATTTCTTCGTGGTTGGTGCTACCTGTGTCACAAGTGACAATTAATCTGCAACCTTGTTTTGCTAAGTTATCAATTCCTTGATTGTTGAGTCCGTGGGATTCGGTGAGGCGATTGGGAATGTAATAAGTTAGCTGCGTATTCTGGGCAAAAAATTGTCCCAAACCATCCCACAAAACAGATGTGGCGGTAATACCATCAGCGTCAAAGTCTCCCCAAATAGCAACTTTCTCGCCTGCGTGACGTGCTTGCAGCAACCGTGCTACTGCTTGCTGCATTTCTTGCCCAAATTCAAAGGGGCTGGCAGGTTGATAGGTTTGGTAGTTGACAAAAGCCGCTAACTGTGATTTTTCTTGAATTCCGCGTTGCCACAACAATTGTGCCGCATAGAGTCCACTTGATGCGGGTGTATATTGCTTCACTGCTTGGATGAACCAATCTGGAGGCTGTTCAGTTGCTGTTAAAGTCCATTGCATAGTGGGGTGTAGGGCGTAGGGCATAGGGCAGTAAGCAACAACAAATAACCAATGACAAATAACAAATAACAAACCTATTCATCATTGATGATTAAATCTGGTTGAGGTTCATTCACTAGGGGATTGAGAACAACTTCGTTAGCGAAACTATCGGGTTTGCGGGCACGAATAGCGGGACGAGATCGCTTATAACCGGCACGTTCAGCTTTTTGATGCTCGTAGTCAATTAGTCTGCCATAGTATGGGTGCTTGCTTAGATTCATCGACAAGAAAATATGCTCACGGACATTGCCAAAACCTTTGCGGTTGAAAAACTTGACGGCTGGTACGTTTGTGGGATCAGTGTCCACTAGCATAAACCGCGCCCCATCTTCAATCATCCGAGCGACGACTTTATCAACCAACTTATCTGCTACTCCCCGACGCTGGTATTTGGGATTTACCCCTAGCCATAAAATGTATCCGTAAGTCCAAGATGCTTTGGTGATGATGGTTCCGAGAATAAATCCTCCCAGTTCCCCATCGATTTCAGCAACAAGGCAGTACTCTGGATCTGTATTGTAAAGTCCAATCACCTCCCATTCATCCCAAGTACGGTATAAATAAGGATAGCGATCGCTCGTAAATAACTCTTCTCCTAAATGGTAAATCGGGGCTATGTCATCGATTCCCAATTCGCGGACATATACGATGTCCATATCTTCAAGGTTTGTCATAAAAATTGTGGTTGTAGTTTCTAAGCCATATTTCCTGACTATTAAATATATTGAGAAAATATTCGTCATTAAAAAGAATTATTTTGAAAATTTCGGTATGTGGCAATTAAAGGAATCACAAAAAACACAATAAATGTAGTGTTGAAAATTGCATTCTGCCAAAATCCTGTCGATATCGAAAACAAACTATCTACGATGAACCACATGAGTATTGATGCTGTTATGGCGTACCATGCCTCGCGTTTCCCGCTACGAAATGGAACTGCAACAATGTAAAGCAAAGCAACACTCCAACCAAACATCACAGCACCAAGGACGCCATACACAAATTTAATGTAGGAATATGCAACTCCACTAAATGTAGAATGTGCTTGGGAAGATGAAAAAAACATTTTATTAAAAAATAGCTGCATGAAATCCGGCAAAAATACCAAACTCAAGCTAAATATAGTAACTCCGCAGATCGCAATAACTAACCAGTACCACCAGAAACGAAGCCATGAATTCATCATTTAAATCTCACTCTTGAATTCTTCTAGTGATACTTCTTCAATGGTATCAAAATTAGGTAAAACTTGATTAATTGATGTTTCTGTAACTGGTGTACGCTTGCACAGCGTAGCAAACTGGCAGTAATCACAGGCTTTACTACTTACTGTTACTTGCGGCAATAATTCGCCACGTTGGTAATGTTCCAGCCAAGTTGTTAATTGAGTGAATAGTTGATTAAGTTTTTTTGCTGTTTTGTTGTGTTCGGTATTGTTATAGGTGAATTTAATATTTTGTGGTTTACTTCCAGATTGGACAAACCAGTAAGTCATAGAAATATTTTCTGGCAGATATTCGCTAGTTTCAGCTAACACGTACATATATAGACGTGTTTGCCAGTTTTGGGCTAAATTGCGTTTATTTTCTGGTTTAGGATAAGTTTTCCAGTCAAAAATTTGCGCTTGTTGATGATCTGCAATCAATAAATCATAGATCACAGTGAGCAAATAGTCCTGCACTTGCAAGGTGCGGTAGTGTTCGCTTTCGCGGAAGGTTTGGTGATCCGTTGCGGTGTTCAAGACTTCTGGTGCAGCATGAGTAAAAGCTGTCATCCAGCTTTGCAGTTGTGGATCTGCTTGTAAAATACTATGAATTGGCAAACCCAGTTCTTGCTGCTGCATCAACAGGTGAAAGCGACTACCCGAAGTCTGCTTTTCTTCATGTGCGGGATCTGAAGGGGCGTTGAGATTTTCTAAGTAAGTGTGTTGGAACTGACGGGGACAACGTTCTAGTAAGTTCAGTTGTCCTTGAGAAATCCGTAATATCTGAGTTTGAGTTGACAGCATGATTCTATTTTAAAAGCGATCGCTGTTAGCCAGAATAAGCGATCGCTAAAATTTTGAGTACAAATATACTCCTGAAATTTAACATGGTTAGACCCCCAATTAAAAAATCGGGGGTCTTGCAGTACATCACTTTGAGTGTGATGGCATACTAGTTATGAATTATTTTTTTCTGGTTAAAACGTTGATGGCTGCACCAGCAACTGCTCCATCTACGGCATTACCTACAGAATCTCTGCCACGTCCAGTAATTACGCCTGTCACTGTGCTAGCTGCTGCACCAACTGCAACATCTTGACCCAAATTACGTTTTGCTCGATTGCGTCTATTTCTAGTACCATTGACAGCGTTAACAGCAGCGCCAGCAGCACCACCCCTAACAGCATTGTTTAACAAAGAACCACGTCCCCTAACGGCTCCTGATACGACACCAGCAGCGGCTCCAATGCCTACATCTCGTAAGAGATCATCAGCGACAGCTGGTTTTGCCGGAACTAAGGTGACACCAGCTAAACTTGCAGCCATGAGGCTGGGTAGAAGTGTGCGTTTTAAGCTGAGATTCATGGTAATACCTTTTGAAAGCATCTAACGACTGAAGAAAAATCGCAGTTGTTACGGTTGCAAACAGCAAGTTTTTCTTGCTCAGAAACATTCTCATAGTTACATAAATACTCACAGAATTGTATCTACTGAAAGCAGTATTAGAAAATCTGATGAATTTTGGCGATATTCTGCGATCGCTTTAGTAGTAGTCTGTCAAGATAAAAATGATGGACTGTAGCCCGCGTGAGCGTCTCGCTCACACTACCAAAAATCCCTCAAAACTTTCTGAGCGGATGCTCAATGGAGTTGCTGCTATCTACGGTAAAAACAGCATGGAGTATTCAAAAGCAGGTGGCTCTAATCGCAAGCGGGGTAAACAATCTACTTCACAAGTAGCTCCAGTTGTAGAGGTTCCCACCACTCAAACCGCCGAAATTGCTATTGCAAATGAATCAACTAATGGCAATGGTAAAACCCCTGTACGGTAAATTAACCTTTTGAGATTTATTACCCAGCCTGTGAGAAACATCACCCTGATTTTGCTACGCAAAACCTTTCCCTCTCCGAACTCACGGCTACGGTGTACACACAAGTCCGAAAATCTTACCCGCATTGGTTTTAATCTGGTAGTGGCGTAGCAAGGCTAAAATAGTGCATTAATAAACCGCAGAGGCGCAGAGGAAACAGAGAAAGAAGAAAAGATTTATTGCAACATTTTAGTTGTGTCAGTCCAGTAGTGGCGTGTCTAAGCTAATTTTGTGTATTAGCAATCTTTTGTAGAACGGGCAAGATGCCCGTTCTAATTAGCGGGCAAGATGCCCGCACCACAAGAAAATTTATTGCAACATTTTAGTTGTGTCAGTCCAGTAGGGTGCGTTATGGACCTTAGTCTTAACGCACCGAAAATCTCGGATGGTGCGGCGCTTGGCGACAACGCACGCTACAAAAAATGATTGGCAGTGATTTAATCGCTTCTGTTGTCTGGTCAAATAGCTTGAATCCACTCTTTGACAGAATATTCCGTCCAGATACCATTTTGCCAGTAGGGGTCATTTTCGATTAACTGGCGGACAGTAGCCTCGTCTTCGGCTTCGTAAATGCCAAAAACTTTTGTGACATCCTTGGTAGGGCCGATAGTAATCAAGACACCGGATTCTTTCTGTTTGGCTAATCCGTCTAAATGAGCTTGGCGGTAAGGGGTGCGTTTTTCGAGAACGTCTTCACAGTAGGTTCCCCACAATACGTATTTTGGCATTTGTTGTTTGTCAAGGGTTAAGGGTCAAGCTCTTTCAAGGTGACTCAAAAAATCTCTTTTTTTCTCTCTGCTGACTCCGCTTCTCTGCGGTTAAAAAGTAATTTATTTAACCGCAGAGGCGCAGCGAAAAGTCTGAGCGGAGGCTTCCTCCGTAGACACCCGGAGGGTGGCTTGCCACAGGCATCAGAACTTTTCAAGACAGAGGTCGCAGAGGGAGGAGGTAATAGAGGAATTTGTTTTTGAGAATTTGTATTCACCTTACAAGGGCTAGGTCAGAGGTCAAGGGTGATTATTTCAATGCCCTATTCCCTATTAATCAGCTTCTCAGATTAACGCCGAATTTTTCTACTAAAGCTTCACGAACTTTATTGTGTACTGGTTCTACTTCGGTGTCGGTGAGGGTGCGATCGCTGGCACGATAGATTAAGCGAAATGCTAAACTGCGTTGTCCGGTTGGGACGTTTTCTCCACGATATTCATCAAACAATTCCACTGATTCCAGTAAACCTTTTCCGGCTTTGTTAATGGCTTTTTCGATGTCGGTGACTGAAACTTTCACGGGTGCGAAAAAGGCGATATCACGATCACTGGCTGGATAGGTGGAATAAGGCTGGAATGCTGGTGTGAGGATATCATCTTGATCCAGGGCATCCAAAAGCACATCTGTATCTAACTGGAAGACGTAGACTGAATCTGGTAGACCTTTTTCGCGCCGCAGTTGGGGATGAACTTGCCCAAAGATACCGAGTCTGTTACCCCGTATCCACAAAGAGGCGGTGCGTCCTGGATGCAAGCGGGGATCACGGCAATCGGGTTGGTATTCTACTGGTAAATTTAGTTGGCGAAAGACGCTGTCTAAAATGCCTTTGGCTTCAAACCAAGTCAGGGGTTGTTCTCGCCCACCTTTTGACCATTTGCCCACGGTGCGATCGCCACCCATAATACCAGCGATCACATCGGCTTCACGTAAACCCTCTTCGTCTTGCCAGAAAACTCGCCCCATTTCAAAGCCGTTGAGGGCGCCATTTCCTTGTTCTAGGTTGTATTGGAAAGCGTCAATCAACCCAGAGAGTAAATCGGTTCGCAATGCTGAATATTCTGCAAACAAGGGGTTTGATAGTACTATCTGTCTTTCTTCTCCTGGTTTCACCAAGGAGTAATGAATTAATTCTGTTAAGCCTTCGGCTCTGAAAACATCTCTTAACTTGCGAATTAGTTCTTGATCTAAAGGTAGATAGCCAGCTTCGGCTTTTTGTGGTAATGTATCGCAAAAATTGTCGTAACCATAGAGACGGGCAATTTCTTCAATTAGGTCAATTTCCCGTTCTAAGTCACGATAGCGATAGGGGGGTACGGAAACCGTCCAAGTCCCTTCTCCTGTAAGGTTGAGTTGACATCCCAGTGCTGTTAGGACACGTTCGACATCTTCTGCTTGCAGTTCGCCTGTCTCTTCGCCTAAATCAGTCGGGCCTAGTACTTGATTGACTCGGTCTAAACGCAAGGCGATGGAACGAGTCCAGGTAGATCGATCAGGTCTGGTATCAGCAATTTCTTGCTTGACAATCACTCCCTCCGCCAGTTCACTTAGCAGTGATAAGGCGCGACGAGTAGCTATTTCCAACTCAGCGCGGTTTACTCCCCGTTCATATCTCCCAGAGGCTTCACTTCTTAACCCCACACTGCGGGAAGAACGGCGAATAGCCACAGAATCAAACAACGCGGCTTCTAAAACTAAGCTTTGCGTACCCTCATGGACTTCTGTTTCTTCACCACCCATCACCCCCGCCAAAGCAACGGGTTTTTCGTTAGCAGTAATTAATAAATTTTGAGTGGTTAGGGTGCGAGTTTGTCCATCTAAGGTTTTGAGGGTTTCCCCAGCATTGGCGAAGCGCACACCGACAGTTAATTTATCGTTGTCGGCAACAGATTTTAAGCGATCGCGGTCAAAGGCGTGTAGTGGCTGTCCCCATTCCAACAACACATAGTTAGTAATGTCTACGACATTATTGATCGGTCTTACCCCAGAAGCCCGCAAGCGTTGTTGCAACCATTCCGGAGAGGGAGCGATTTTGACTTGTTCTATTACAGTGCCAATATAAGCAGGACAAGCTTGGGTATCGCCAATCTTTAAAGCGAAGTTATTACCTGTGTTGGTAATAGCAACTTCCCCAACTTCAGGAATTGTCAACGTTGCTCCCGTCAAGGCTGCGACTTCCCGCGCTATCCCTACAATACTCAACGCATCAGCCCGATTCGCTGTCGCCGTCACATCTAAAATTACGTCGTCCAAACCCAACAACGGGCGGACATCGCTACCCAATTGCAGATTTTCTGGGGTAAAAATATGAATTCCATCGACATCGGTGGGTAAACCCAGTTCCTTCAAAGAACAGATCATCCCTTGAGAAGGAACACCACGCAGTTTTGCAGGTTTAATTTTTAAATCGATGTTTGGCAAATAAGTACCTGTAGTGGCTACTGGTACATAGATATCAGCCCGGACGTTAGCAGCACCGCAGACAATATTTAATGTCTCATCTGCACCGACATCTACTTGGCAAACACTTAATTTATCAGCATTAGGGTGGGGTTGACGCTCAAGCACTTTCCCCACAACAACGCCATTTGCCCATGTGCGGCGGTCTTCTATATCTTCTACTTCAAACCCAGCCATTGTCAGAGTTTCTGCCAATTCTTCGTGGCTCAGTTTTAACTCTACTAGTTCCCGCAGCCAATTAAGAGAAATACGCATGGAGTGTGCTGATTTTAGGAATCGTCTTTTGCTCTCATTTTAGGATGCCAGAAGTAGCGATCGCTGATCACTACTTTTGGCAGACCCATTCACTTGAACGATCCTACTACTACCGCAAGGCAGAATTCAAAATTCAAAATTCAAAATTAGTTAGGACTTACGCAAGTGTCATATTTTTTCGTAGAGGTTGTCCAGAGTCCAAAGGCCAAAAAACCTTGACCCTGCTCCTATCCCCCTCACCACCCTCGCGGGTGTGGTGAGAGTACTCCAGAGGTTGAGATGGAAAATTATTTCACGGTTTTCTTCAGAGTTATTAAATGCAAGTTTTGCAGCGTTTTCTGTACAACCATTTTATACAGCCAACTATGCCTTTAGTAAGAGTTATCTTGTCAAGCTAAACTGAAAATTAAAACTGAATTCAGTCGTCGGCATGAGGTAGAAAAAATACCTAATACATATTCTAATAGAGAGCATTTATCAAACAACGGAAAGAAGTATATGCCTCTCTATAAACTGGAAGATTTTGACCAAAACTATCGACAAACCTTTGATGGTGATGATGTTAAAGGATTAGGTCTTTATACCGAAGGAGGCGTGAGGGTTGGCGCAATTGCTGATGCTTTAGTTGACCAAAATGGACGTTTTAGATATCTTGTAGTTGATACTAGTTTTGATTCCGTCAGTAAAAAAATCTTACTACCAATTGGTCTATCTCGCATTAATTATCGTGCCAAAACTGTCTACGTCGATGGCCTCGGCAGAGAGCAAGTAGAACGCTTACCTGAGTACAGGGAAGATATCGTCGTTAACGAAGATTTTGAAGAAAGAGTGCGTAGCGTCTATCGCCCTGCTACTAGCAATGTGGAATATGATGGTCAGACATATTCCTACCAACAAGAACCTGCTTTCTACCAACTGAATGACCAATATCATCAAAACTTTAGACTGTATGAAGAACGCTTGATCGCCAGCAAGAGCCGGATTAAAAGTGGAGAAGTAGCACTCGGTAAGCATATTGAAACACAGACTGCACGCGTGACAGTTCCCATTCAAAAAGAGCGTGTGGTAATTGAGCGAGTTCCTCCCACAGCATCAGGAACAATCATAGATCCCCAGGAAGTGAAGTTTCACGAGGGGGAAGTAGCGCGCATAGAAGTATATGAAGAAAAACCTCAGATACACAAGGAAACGTTTGTCCGAGAAGAAGTGCGAGTTAAAAAAGTCGTAGATCGAAAAAATGTAGAAGCTCAAGACACTATTCGTCGAGAAGAGTTAGATATTAATACGGCGGGTGATTTGCGCGTGGATGATTCTACTGAAAATAGACCTGGAAGTGTTTAATTAGCTGTGATGAAAGATATATAGATTTGCTCAACTTAAGCAACAATTTCCCACAGTTCAGAAAACTATTCAAGTTAGATGAACTGATTTTTTAAATCAAATAGGAGTCTTATAAGTAGGTAGGCATAAATCAACCCAACTATGTAAAGAAAAACAAATGAGGCTAAAACCCTCTTCCCTCCTGCCTTATCCCAACGATAAATTCTTCCATTCACCTACTTATGATACGAACTCTCACTTAATAACTCTTGTTTAGATGCCCGAATACTGGAAGCAATCAGGCATCTAAATTTGCTATTTTTACCAATTCTAGAGGATGTCTATAAGTTTTAATTTTATTGCCTGTTAAAAAATACCTACTTCTGATGATGATTAACTGAGTCAGTTAATTCAGTCGGTAGAAAGATGTGGAAAAGCACATAAATTCTCTAGGTTAGTAATTAAGTAATTAGAAGATAGCAGGAAAGGTTTGAGGTAAAAATATAATGGCTCTTTACAAACTGGAAGATTTTGATCCCGACTACCGGAAGACTTTTGACGATAAAGACATTAAGGGACTTGGTGTCTACACAGAAGGAAGTAACGAAAAGATTGGTTCAGTCCATGATGCTTTAGTTGATGAAGAAGGTCATTTTCGCTATTTAGTAGTTGATTTGGGTTTCTGGATTTTTGGTAAAAAAGTATTGTTACCAATTGGTCGCGCCCGCATTGACTATAATAGCGATCGCGTTTATACCATTGGTATGACTAGGGAGCAAGCAGAAAATTTACCTGAGTTCGACGAACACTCAACTGTTGATTATGACTACGAAGAGAGAGTGCGTGGAGTTTATCGCAGTGGCACTCAGCGTGTAGAATCATCAGCATCGGTGGAATCGCCAACACCAGTGGAACAATCACGAGTAATGGATAGAAGTTATCAGCCTGCTACTGCACCTGCTTACACCCGTGATACCTACAATTACGAACATGAGCCTGCTTTGTTTGGGTTGAATGAGCAAAATCATCAAACTCTCAGATTGTATGAAGAACGGTTGATAGCTAGTAAACGCCGTCAGAAAACAGGAGAAGTAGCAGTTGGTAAACATATCGAAACTGATACTGCGCGAGTTGCAGTACCCATAGAAAGAGAGCGCGTCGTCATTGAACGTGTAACGCCAACAGACGCAGGCCGGGCAGTTGCGCCTGGCGAAGCTGACTTCCGTGAAGGTGAAGTTGCTCGTTTAGAAATCCACGAAGAAACTCCTGAGATTCACAAGGAAGCATTTGTGCGCGAAGAAGTCAGAGTTAAAAAAGTTGTGGAACAAGATACATCTGAGGCGCAAGCAACTGTGCGTCGTGAAGAGTTACATGTTAATGCTCCTAATCTCCCAATTGAAGAGCGCTAATTCTGATAGTTATTAGTTGTGATCTAATAACTAATTAAACATATTACAGGTAGTGCTTTGATTTAAGCTTTACCTGTAATCTTTCAATACCAGAAATAATCTAACCAGCTTGTGAATAAATAAAGTTTATGCCTGAAGATTTAAAAACAGCAAACCCAGGCGGACAGACAATATCACCACATTCCACTGAGCAAACAATTAATAGTCAAATCATCAATACCTCTACAGAGGTCAGGAATCTAGAGGAATCCGAAGAAGACAGAATTATTAAATTACTGGAAGAACGATTAGTAGTTAAGAGTAATCAGCAGAAATTGGGGGATGTGATTGTTCGCAAAGTCATCGAAACCCTGATAGTCGAAGTTCCCGTCCGGCGTGAAAAATTGATTGTCGAACAAGTTAGTCCAGAAAACAAACAATTAGCAGAAATTGATTTAGGCTCAGAAGAAATTTCTGGGATTGAATTGATGCAAGGAGAAAGACCAGAATTTCTCAGTTTAGATGGTCGCTTGACTGTGAGTGGTGAATTTAGCTCACCCAAAATTGCTAGTTTATTATTAAATGCGATCGCTCTGGAAAAAAATCACGGTTGTAGTCAGGTACAAGTGACGATTTTTGTGGAAGATCAGCAACGTCAGCAGAAATACCAGGAGTGGTTTGACCGTTGCTCTAAAGGTCAAAAACCAACGTGATGATTATTCTGAATCCCAGAGCCACTAGATCCCCGACTTTTCCTCAAAGAAGTCGGGGATCTTGGTATTGCACTAAAATTTAGCAATGCAGATTTTCTTTACCTGACCTTACGCATTTCACAGTAAGTTAGTAGTGTCATTGTTAACATCACTGAACACTCCACTCCCTTTTTTTAGCTACTCCCGATGAGATTTCGACTGACAAAACTTTCAAAAAAGCAAAGACAGCGATTACAGCCGCGAGTTCATATCAAAATCCGGGATGGACAATTTGAGATTGTCGGTCTGGGTGCGTGGTACTCCTACTGGCGTGACCCCTACCATTTACTACTCACAATACCCTGGACTGGCTTTGCCGTCATGATTGCTACTGTATATGTAGCTATTAATACTATATTTGCCTTGGCTTACTTGCTAGGAGGTGATTGTGTTGAAAACGCCAGACCAGGCTCTTTTCTGGATTTTTTCTTTTTCAGTGTGCAAACCTTAGCATCCATCGGCTATGGTGCTATGTACCCCAAAACAACTTATGCCAATATAATTGTCACTATTGAGGCGATGGTTGGGTTGATGGGAATTGCTGTGATGACAGGGCTAGCATTTGCCAGATTTTCTCGACCAACTGCTAGGATCATGTTTAGCCGTGTTGCAGTTATTACACCTCATGAGGGAATAGCAACACTGATGTTTCGCACTGCCAATCAACGCCGTAACTTGATTTTAGAAGCACAGATGCGAGTGTATCTGTTGCGAGATGAAGTAACTGCGGAAGGTCAAGCCATGCGTAGATTCCACGATATCAAGCTGATCAGGAATCAGTCACCTAGCTTCACCTTAACCTGGGTAGCAATGCATGTGATTGATCAGTCTAGTCCTCTCTATGGAATGTCGGCAGAGTCATTACTACAGACAAATGCTACTCTTGTAGTTTCCGTGAGTGGTATTGATGAAACAGTTGCTCAGGTAGTACATGCGCGTCATCACTACAGCGCTACTGAAGTCTTGTGGAATTATCGCTTTGTCGATATCATCCACCACACACCCGATGGGCATCGCTACATTGACTATAAGCATTTTCACGATGTTTTGTCTTTAGATGCAGTGGATTGAGTCTCTAAAATTTATTTAGAAGTCTCATCAATCTGTGGTTCTAATGGTTTAACCACAACCCGACCATTTTCGACCACAGTCTGATTTTTGACATTGTTTTGAGTGTGGCTGAGTGCCACATCTTGACACTGGTTTTGGTGGGAGATGTTTTGCTCGTGTTGTTGATTGAGGACAACGACACAACCAGGGCAGGAATTTAAGGACATATGAAAAACTTTGATCTCTATATTAATTATCGCCTTGTTATTGGTTATTGGTCATTTTTCCTGCTCCCGTTCGGCTGACGTTCACGGTGTCAGCCTGCTCCCTGCTTCCCATTCACCAAACCCTATTCCCCAAATCTTATGAAAAAATTTCTGAAATACTTAAGTTTAGGTTTGCTGTCTACTTTGATGACTGCAACTCCCGGACTGAGCGCCGAACGGATTAGCTTTTTTTACCCCCCCTTTGGGGAATTTTCTTTATCTGTGGAATCGTTGGAAATCTTTGCTAAGGAAGGCAAGATTAATAATGAGTTGGAATTTTATGCCAGCCGGGCTAATCCCCAACAACTGGCTCAATTGCGGGAATTGCTCCAGATGCGCTTCAGTGTAACTCCAACCTTAGTTTCTCAAGTGACTTACTCACCCATCGGTGAACAAGTGCTGCAACGTCTGGGGGAATTAGTCCTGACTGACTCTCGTCGAAACGGTTTCTATGCTTTACGAGGCGCGTTAATTTTGGCTGCTGCTGACCCTGAGGGTTTAACAGTGGTAAATTTTTTGCGTAAATTTCCCACCGAGACTTTACGGCTGAATTTTACAGAGGGGCTAAAAATAGTTGCAGACTTATCGGAATTACTGAAAAAAAGAGATCAAGTAGTTGATGTTGTGCAACAAGAGGCGGTTACGGAGGCTGCTAATTCTCCCTTTGATTTCGCTGGAAAACCAGACTTACGATCGCCTGGAACATGGCGCTGGGATAAAAAAAGTTTAACTCTCAATGATAGTAAACGCGATCGCCAATTGCCGGTAGATCTCTATTTACCCGCGCCACCACAAAATATTGGCGATAGATCCTCCTCGCCTCTCATCGTAATTTCCCACGGGATCGCTTCCGACCGTTATGCATTCGTCTACCTGGCGGAACATCTCGCATCTCATGGTTTTGCTGTTGCTGTATTGGAACACCCCGGTAGTAATGCGCTACGTGTTCAACAATATTTCATCGGTTTAGCAGGGCCACCAGAAGCCCAGGAATTTATCGACCGACCTTTAGATATCAAGTTTTTACTAGATGATCTCCAGCGTTTAGAAAAGGTCGATCCTGTTCTCCAGGGAAAACTCAATTTCCAGCAGGTGGGAGTAATCGGCCATTCGTTCGGTGGTTATACCGCTTTGACTCTCGCAGGCGCAAAGATTAACTTTGACCAACTCCGCCAAGATTGTGATCCCAATAATACGTCTTCGTTTAATCTGTCACTGATTTTGCAGTGTCAAGCCACTGGATTACCCCAGAAAGATTATCAACTCGCAGACGATCGCATCAAAGTTATCTTGGTGGTTAATCCTATCGGCAGTTCTATGTTTGGTAAACAGGAAATCAGTAAAATTCCCATTCCTGTGATGTTGGTAGCTGGTAGTCAAGATATTTTTGCCCCACCAGTGTTTGAGCAGATTCGTCCTTTCACTTGGATTGCTGATCCCAATAAGCACTTAGCCTTAATCGAAAACGCTACTCACTTTTCTGCGATCGCTGAACCTACCCCAGAAAATGATATCCTACCTGTCCCACCAGGATTGCTGGGGCCTAGCCGTGGCGCTGTTTATGGTTATCTTAAGGCTTTAAGTGTGGCTTTTTTAGAAACACATCTTCGCCAACGCCCTGAATATCGCTCTTATTTGCAGCCATCTTATGCCACATTTATCAGTCAGCCTCCCCTCAATCTCAGTCTTTTGCAATCACAGAGTAGTGAACGGTTGATCCCCGCAGTGAATAACTCAATCCCTGAGCCAAATCAACAACCACAAACTAATCCTGTCCGACCTTAAAGTTCCGCAACTATTACCCGTTATCCATCATCCCTGATCCCCATTCCCAAAAAAGTAGAGCCAGAAAATGGGAATATCCAGCAAGATGGCATAGTTAACAATTCAAAATTAATGTTACTTCCATGATTTCGCAGTTGTTGATTAAAAATCACCAAATTGAGAACCTCAGGGCTAGGATTCTCTATAGATCAAAATCAGTAAATTCACTATTGTTAATCCCTATTAAACTGTTTCTAAAGCTACATAATTCATTAATATATTAATGATCACTAAAGTTGCTGGAAATTGGGTAAAACTGCTGTTTTACGCGATTTTATGACCATAATTTAAACTGATTGTCAGGGAAATACCATATTTATTTGGCAGTATTTATAAAAACTTATCCACGAATTCGACCCTTATATATATACTTGTTGTAAACAAGTATTAAGAAATACTTATTAAAAAATATTGCTATAACTTGATTTAATTGTTAACGTGTGTATTGGCAGCCATCTGGTGAACGCTCTAATTGAGGAGATAAAGAAACCTATGAGCTATATCCATTCAGCCAATTGCGGGAAATGTCGATGATGTGGCAAAAGCGAGAAATTTCTGCTGTTTATGGACTAATGGTGAGGGATTGCAGATTAACCCAGAAATATTCTTTGCTGAAGGCTGAGTAAAGTTTTAATTGCAAACAAGATTTATGACTTGTCTTACTTGCGGGACGCAACTGAAAGCGCAGTAAGACTGAGAATTTGGAGGTCAAAACTCATGAAGATTCAAGGTAAGGTAGCTCTAATTACTGGAGCTTCTCGCGGTATTGGACGGGCGATCGCTCTAGAATTAGCACAGCAAGGTGTGAAGCGAGTCATCTTGCTAGCACGCGATCGTCAAAAGTTAACCCAGGTAGCCCAGGAAATAGAGGCGCTGGGTGTCAAAGCCACAATTCTGGCAGTAGATTTAACTCAAGGAGTTGAGGTGAATATTGCCGTTGCTCAACTTTGGCGCAATTATGGCCCCATTCATCTCCTGGTTAATTGTGCAGGAGTCGCATATCAAAACTCATTCTTGCGCTCCAAACTCCCCCAGGTGCAAGAAGAAATCTCTGTGAATTTATTGGGAATGTACACCCTCACTAGTTTGATCGCCCGCCGGATGGTTAGTCAAAGGGAAGGCACAATTATCAATGTGTCCAGCCTGATGGGGAAAGTGGCTGCACCGACGATGGCGACTTATTCCGCAACTAAGTTTGCCATTTTAGGATTTACCCAAGCTTTGCGCCGCGAACTAGCCGAATACAACATCCAGGTGAGAGCGTTACTACCTACCCTCACAGACACCGACATGGTAAGGGATTTGAAATTATTTCGCTGGGTGACGCCCATGACACCCCAGCAAGTCGCGCAAACCCTGATCACAGGGTTAGAAAAGGATTCTCCAGAGATTTTAGTTGGATGGCAAAGTTACCTAGCTATTTGGTGTCAACGCTTCGCCCCTTGGTTGCTAGAGTGGGTTTTAAATATAGCAACTCCGTCAGCGTCAAGCAGACAACAGCCTGGTGACATCCTCAGCACCATTACCCAAAAACTGAGTTTGGCGACCAAATTCCAGCGTTTAGGTGATTTGTTTTGGTCAAATCAGATGGTTTCCTTGGTTTCGGCGCGGAAGTCTTGATAATTTAACCTGCTGAATTACCCATAAACCACCCTCACTAAATGTAGAGGCGCGAAGTTTCGCGCCTCTCAATCCGTCTGGGGATGGAGAATAAACTCCCAACTTCAGATAGAACCGTCTGTGCGATCGCAGAGGTTATTCTGAACCATATTGAAGTTTGAGTAACAAATAAAACTCATAGACATAAAAAACTTTTGCCAATTTGCTAGAGGTTTTGCTGATAGCAGAGCTTTTAGTTGGTCAATATTTCAGATTGAGGAGTGAAATCAACTACTATGACTAATTCAAGCGATCGCAACATCTACAACAGTGAAGATAGACAAGAATCTTACAATGATGCCAATGGTGATACTCACACCTACGTGAAGCGAACCACTGGAACCATCAATAATGATACAGTCAATCCTGATTCTTATGGAGTTGGCTATGTAGACGGTCAAAATACCGAGCGTAGGTATCAGCAAAGTAATTTAGCAGAGCGTGATCATCACAATGCTGCTGGTAGTTTACTCTTAGGTATTATTCTTACCTCTTTAGCTAGTTTGATCGCCATCGGCTTCTGGTACATTAACCAGCGTCAAAACACAGCACCAGTAGAGACTCCCGCACCTAGCCCAACAGCCCAAGCACCCAATCCACAAACCACAATCATTGAAAGAACCAGAGAAGTACCTATTCCCGTTGCACCTACAACTGCACCTTCTCCACCGCAGATCAACATTACAGTACCATCTCAACCACCTACAAACGAAACAACTCCTAAAGAGACGCCAAGTCCAAACACTCCAACTACCAACACTCCTGTACCAGAGAACAATAGCGAAACTTCACCTCAAGTTGAAGGAACTGGTACTAGTAATTCTGATCAATAACAAGCTCAGATTCAGTAGTGCTAAATGGGAACTCTTTTTCCGCACTCATGGCTCATACCATTTCACGAAAATAATAAAACAGTTCCAAACCCTGAAAGCCTGACTAGGTAAGACTTTCTTAATTACGAATTGGTATCAGAACTGCCTCAGTGAGCTTGCATGTGTTTGGCGAAGAACCGCAATCAATGTCCAATTCTCCAAGTCGGCGGTTTATCCCTGGAAACAGCAGGATAAACCACCGACTTTTAATAGTATTTTTAAGAAAAATTTCGTAATTGTTGCGACAAATTAATGCTGAACAAGTTTAGTAAACATGTCGCTAGAGCTAAAGTATAAGATGCTAGATTAAGGTCAAGGTACAAAAAGGTTAAAAGTTCAACCAAAACCTTTAGATTAGAGCCTGTGCCTCCTGCTCTAATATCCTAGCGATCGCTCCTCAGTTGTCACATCCTTTGAAGTTATTTTTGCCCTAAGTTCACTGAGTTGTCATGGAGGTTTTTAAAAGCACAGCCAGAAGTTCCTGCCTATTTTGGAATTAAGGATGTACAGCTAGTGCTGAAGAGACAGATTGCGAAGATTGTCCACATTACTTGAGTGATTTTTCCATTTTATCGAACCACTGTATATTTTATAAACCGCCCATGCTGCTGATATCTATCCATCGTAGCTTGAGGCGGTTAAAATTTTAGCCGTAACTGTTTCAATCCCTACTAGGGATGAGTTTAAATTATGCATAAAATCCCGACTTTTTTAAGAAGTCAGGATTCTGAATTTTGCGATTTTCAATAAATCAAAGATCATTACTATTTTGCGCTCAATTACTATTGCTTAGGTGTACCTTCACCGAATTTAATCAAAAGAGCGATCGCTATACTAATTACTAAAATTAATGTCATACTCAAAGCTGAACCAAACCCCCAATTTTGAGTAGCTCCCAGAAACTGGTTATAAACTAACCGCGCCGCCGTCATACTAGAAGCACCACCTAATAATTCTGGGTTGGCGAAATCTCCTAAGCCAGTGATGAATACCAACATTGAGCCAGCAGTGATTCCTGGTAAAATTTGTGGAACTGTCACTTTCCAAAAAGCTTGCAAAGGACTCGCACCTAAATCTGCTGCTGCTTCTAATAACCGCTTGTCTAACTTTTCTAGAGAGGCATATAAAATTAAAATCATGTAAGGTAGTAAGCTATAGCTCATACCAATAAACACAGCCGGAGTCTGGTTTAGCAACTCCACAGTAGGTAATTTTAATGTAGTTAATAAACTGTTTAATAGACCAGTAGGGCGCAGAATTGTAATCCACGCATAGGAACGCAGTAAAGAAGAAGTCCATAAAGGCAATACAAAGCCTAATAGAAGTAAGTTTCGCCACTTTTGTGGTGCTATTTGAGCAATCCAATAAGCCACAGGAAAGCTCATAATTAAACAAATTATAGTAGTATGACCAGCTAATATGAGCGATCGCTTAATTACTTCCACATAAACCGGGTCAATTATCCGCAGGTAATTCTGCAATCCACTAGGATTGACTATATCTCCCGGACGAATGTTTGGCACTAAGCTCAACTGAAAAATTATCAGTGTAGGCAATACCAGCAATAATAATAACCAAATACCAGCTGGTGCAAGCAACACCATTGGTTGGAGCCAATCTGAATTGAAACGATGGGATTTTTGCATTTTGTTATTTGGTGTTTGTTATTTGTCATTTGTAGAGACGTTGCAGTGCAACGTCTCTACAATTGCCTAACCGCTAGTTAATTTCGTCCAGTAGCGCTCGTAAATATCCTCATATTCATCTAGGGGAGTAATGCGTTCACATTTTTCTAAAATTGACTCTGGGGGAAACAAGTTAGTATTACTCTGTACTTGTTTTGATAATTGCTCAAATCCAGAGATATTGGGAGTAGCGACACTCAGACGTTGGCTGATTTGACCTGCTACTTCTGGCTGCAAAATAAAGTTAATCCAAGCATAAGCACCATCAGTATTTGGGGCTGTTTTAGGAATGATGATAGTATCAGTCCATAGCGAGGAACCACTACGAGGAATCACATATTTTAACTTAGGGTTTTCTTTACTAACTCTAATAGCATCTGCGGAGTAACACATTGCTAAAACTAAATCTCCTGCCAGAATTTGGTTTTGCCAAGCATCAGTATCAAAAGCAGCGATCGCTGGTTTCAAGGTTTGCAGTTTTTCATAAGCTTGTTTAATTTGATTTTCGTCTTTTGAGTTATATGAATAACCCAGCATTCGCAAAGCCGCACCCATAACCTCACGGACATCATTGAGTAAAGTCATCCGCTTATTGAGTTGGGCTTGATTTTGCCACAAATATTCCCAATCTTCTGGGGGATTTTTCAAAACTTCAGAATTGTATATTAAACCTGTTGTTCCCCAATTAAAAGGTATACTATAGCGGTTATTTTCATCGTAACTAGGATTTTGAAATCGGGGAAATAAATTATCTAAACCAATGAGGCGATCGTGATTTATTTCTGCTAATAAATTTTTCTCTACCATCTTCTGTACCATATAGTCAGATGGGTAAATAATGCTGTAAGTTCCACCACCTCCAGCTTGGAATTTAGCCAGCATAACATCGTTAGAATCATACACATCTGCCAGCACTTTCATGCCAGTTTGGGCACTAAAAGTTGTGAGTAACTGTTTGTCTGTATATTGCGTCCAAGTATAGAGATAAAGTAGATCACGCTGACCGGATTTATTACCATTAGCTCGCACTTCAGCAAGTTTCCAACCGCATCCAGTTAGAGACAAGCCAGAAAGTGCTGTGATAGATTTTAAAAGTTTTCTTCTAGTGGTCATTTGGTGTTTTTCATTGGTTATTTGTTATTTGTTATTGGTCTTTTGGGAGATTACCGATTGAGTTGAGGTAGGAGTTTAATTTTGGTGCTGGTTCATTAATGATTATTTTAATTGTATTGATTTGCTCATCAGTTAAAATGACAAATAACTACTGACTAATCGCCAAACAATCACTTTCTGCCCACCAAGCATAGATAGGTGTGTCACGGTCTGGTAAGCCACCAAAGGTATTAGGCTGTAAAACGTTAATGTTAATGCCGTTGGTTAATTCCACGACATAATTAACATGAGTCCCTAAATACATGACATTGATCAGCCGTCCTTCAAAGCAGTTAGTAGGTAAATTCGGTGGATAAAGTGAGAGCTGAATTTTTTCTGGGCGCACGCTTACTACTACTGCTTCCGATAATTCAGTAAGCGTTTCTTCGTGGCGGGTAACAACAATTTTGAGTCCTGTTTTAGTCTCAATTTGGATGTTAGTAGCGTCTACCTGAGTGATTTCTCCACTGAATAAATTAGTATCTCCAATAAAATCCGCTACAAACGATGTCCGGGGAAATTCGTAAATTTGGCTAGGAGTGCCGACTTGCTCAATTTTGCCTTGATTAATCACGGCAATGCGATCAGATAAAGACAGCGCTTCTTCTTGATCATGGGTCACCATAATAAAGGTCAAGTCTAAATCTTTGTGTAAATTTAATAACTCAACCTGCATTTCCTTACGCAGTTTTAAATCTAATGCTCCCAAGGGTTCATCTAAAAGGACAACAGATGGGCGGTTGACTAAAGCCCTTGCTAGGGCGACTCGTTGCTGTTGTCCACCAGAGAGTTGACGGGGAAAGCGCGATCGCAAACTTTCCATTTTTACCAGTTTTAATGCTTGTCCAACTCTGTGATCAAGTTCTGATTTGCGGATTTTTTTTAACCGCAGTCCAAAGGCAATGTTATCCCACACATTCAAGTGATTGAAGAGTGCATAGCTTTGAAATACGGTATTCACAGGACGGCGATACGGGGGAACATTCGCCATAGACTGTCCCTGAATCAATACCTTACCCGCATCAGCCTGTTCAAAACCAGCAATCAAACGCAGTAGAGTTGTTTTGCCACAACCAGAAGGGCCAAGGATACTAAAGAATTCTCCCTGTCTGACATCTAAATCTACACCGTTAACGGCTGGTTCTTGGTTGAAAAATTTGAACACGTTACGCAGCTCAACATCAAGCGGCTGCAAAGCCATACTCCCCCTCTGATTCTGCGTCACAATTTGAGCCATAGTCCTCAGTAGAATGCCGTGATCTTATGTGATTGTGATAACTTATATAGTCTTTATGGGCAGACTACATATTACACCTTGGTTTATTGTATCCGCCAAAAACAGTTGATTAGGAATATCAGATCCCAATTGTTTCACGCTTAATACTGAGTAGCAATCTAGGGTTATTTGATACGAACGTTAATCTCGGAACCTTTTTTTGTCTTATGGCTTTTTTTCCATCATTGCCCATTGGTAGCAAAAAAAATATCCGTACAGTAGGACGTGGTTATCAGTCAATATTTTTCATCGGACTCACTGTATTGATGATGGTTGCTATTAAAGCGCGTTTGGCATATTTGCAAGTTGTAGAAGGTGCAAAACTCCGACAACTTGCAGAAACGAACCGGATACGGGTCATTCATAAAAAACCGGAACGAGGTAATATTTTTGACCGGAATGGCAAAGTTTTGGCGACTACTCGCCATCTTCATGCTGTATATTTGTGGCCGATGGCACACCAACAGCCATCATGGTCATTTGTCGCCCCGCGCCTAGAAAAAATTCTCCACATCCCGCAAGCGGAAATAGAACAGCAACTCAAAGAGGCTGGCGCTAATTCCACTTCACTAATCCGGATTGCTCAGAATCTCAACGCCGCCCAAATCATCGCCTTGAAAGAGTATCAAGATGAACTCCCAGAAGTAGAAATTCATCTAGAATCCATCCGCTACTACCCCAATGGGAAGGAATTAGCCCACATTCTGGGTTATACCCGTGAATTGACGACTGCACAGTTAAAAGAAAAGCAGCATCAAGGCTATCGATTAGGAGATGTCATTGGCCAGATGGGAGTAGAAAAGGCTTATGAGCATGTCCTGCGGGGTGAATGGGGTAGTCAGCAGATGGAGGTTGATGGTGTTGGTCGCCCTATCCGCATCTTGGGGGAAACACAGGCAAAATCAGGTGATGATTTGCACTTGACTATTGATTTGGAACTGCAAAAAGTGGCAGATCGAGCCTTGGGTAAATATCAAGGGGCGATCGTGGTGATTGATCCCAATAACGGCGCGGTGTTAGCTATGACCTCACACCCCACCTTCGATCCAAATATTTTCTCCAAGCGAAAACTCTCCCAGCAAGACTGGAAAAATGTCAAAGGTCAAGGTGATCCTTTAGTCAATCGCGCCCTGAGCGCTTTTCCACCCGCCAGTACCTTTAAAATTGTCACTACTTCAGCTGGTTTGGAATCGGGGAAATTTTCTCCTAGTACAGTACTACCAACCTTTGGTTCCTTGAGGGTGGGAGGAGTGACTTTTGGGGAATGGAATCATGCTGGATTTGGACCCTTGGGATTTGCTGGCGCGATCGCCATGAGTAGTGATACCTTCTTTTATCAAGTCGGTAGAAAAATCGGCGGCCCAACTTTAATTGCATGGAGTCGCAAATACGGCTTTGGTGAAAAAACAGGGATTGAACTTGCTGATGAAGAATTAAAAGGTTTAGTCCCTGATGACATGTGGAAGCAGAAGGAGATGCGAATGCCCTGGACTGTAGGTGACACCATTAATATGTCAATTGGTCAAGGGGCATTGCAAGCAACACCACTACAAACGGCAGTGATGTTTGCAGTGCCAGCAAATGGCGGATATCGAGTCAAGCCGCATTTACTCAAGGACAACAAACCAGCAAAAAGCTGGCGCTCATCATTAAACATGAAACCAGATACTATTAAAGTGCTGCGTGAGGGATTGCGTCAGGTAATTACTCAGGGTACTGGTAAGCGTTTGAACTTACCATCTATTGCGCCTACCTCTGGCAAGAGTGGTACTGCTGAAGCTGGTACTGGTCGCCCTAATCACACTTGGTTTGGAGCCTATGCCCCCACCGACCAACCAGAAATTGTGGTAGTAGCATTTGGTGAACACTCTGGCGAGAGTGGTGGTGCTATTTGTGGCCCAATGGTGCTACAAGTTTTAGAAGCTTATTTTCAGTACCAGTATCCAGGTAAGTATGGAAAACCCTTTCCCTCAGTATCAAAAACTTAAGCTGATAATTCACTTCAAAGTAGAAACCGTAAGTTTAGTATAATTTGCTACTGCTAAACTCAGCCAATGGCAAAAATTAAAAAAATTTTCCAGAAGAAAGTTGAGACTTCAGATATACTCTAGCTTAAGGCTTCTAACCTAAAAAATAACAGTAATCTTCATTAACTGCTATAAATTGTACTATAAAAATAAGTGCAATTACTTAGTAACTAAGCAATATTACTGTTCATTAATCGCAAAAAATAGACTAATTACTACACTGTAGCTTATCGTTTTCTTAAACAAGAATTGACATTAGCTAACTTTTACCATAGGTTATCCCCTAAATACCCGGTAGGACTTTAGCAGCATTGTATACAGATAATATGAATTTTGATATCCTCTTTGTCCTATGACTTTATTGCAACCATCTCCTCTCGGTCAAAAAAAAGATACACGTACCGTAGGACGTAGTTTCCAGCCAATATTTTTAATTCTGTTTACCCTGTTGATGACGACTGGAATAGGTGCGCGTTTAGCATATTTACAAATTGTGGAAGGAGCACAGTATCGCAAGCGAGCAGAGTCCAACAGGATTAGGGTAATTCCCAAACAACCAGAACGGGGCAACATTTTTGATCGTAATGGCAAACTTCTAGCTAGTACTCGCTATTCACGTTCTGTATACTTGTGGCCAATGGCTCATACCAAGCCGTCATGGTCAGTTGTAGGGCCACGGCTATCCCAAATCCTGCAAATTCCGCAATCAGAAATTCAAGAGAAACTAGAACAAGTAGGTGCTAACGCCTCTGCTGCTAACTCATCTACGCTCATCCGGATTGCTCGTGACCTGAATGAAGCTCAAGTCACCGCCTTGAAAGAGTATGAAACTGAACTCAAAGATGTCGAAGTACATACAGAAGCTGTGCGCCACTACCCCCACGGCAGACAATTGGCACATGTATTAGGATATACCCGTGAACTGACTGCCGATCAGTTGCAAGAAAAGAAACGGCAAGGCTATCGATTGGGTGATGTGATTGGTCAGATGGGGATCGAAAAAGCCTATGAAGAAAACCTGCGAGGAGAGTGGGGGGGACAGCAGGTAGAAGTGGATGGTGCTGGTCGTCCACTGCGGGTGTTAGGAGTAAAACAAGCCAAAGCTGGTAATGATTTACACTTGACGTTAGATTTAGATGTGCAAAAAGCAGCAGAAAAAGCTTTGGGTAATCGCAACGGTACGATCGTGGCACTTGATCCCAAAAATGGTGCTGTCTTAGCAATGGTGTCTCACCCTACCTTTGACCCCAATATTTTTTCCAAGCAGAAACTAACTCAAAAAGATTGGGATACCTTACAAGGTGTAGAACATCCCTTAGTCAATCGCGCATTGAGTGCCTTTCCTCCTGCCAGTACCTTTAAAATTGTCACCACCACAGCTGGACTAGAATCAGGTAAATTCTCTCCCAAGACAGTCTTACAAACCTATGGCTCCTTAACTATTGGTGGGACTCGCTTTGGTGAGTGGAACCACGCCGGCTTTGGTCCGTTGGGTTTTGTGGGTGCAATGCAGTGGAGTAGCGATACTTTCTTTTATCAAATTGGTAGAGGAGTTGGCGGCCCAACTTTAATCGAATGGACTCGCAAGTATGGATTTGGTGAAAAAACTGGCTTTGAGTTCGCCTCTGAAGAAATGAAAGGCTTGGTTCCTGATCAAGCCTGGAAGAGAAAGGCTTGGAAGATGGATTGGACTGTGGGTGACAGCATTAATATGTCCATTGGTCAAGGTGCTCTGCAAACCACTCCTCTGCAAGTCGCAATCATGTTTGCTGTCCCTGCTAATGGTGGTTACCGAGTGCAACCACATTTACTCAAAGACAATGAAGAAGCTAAAAGCTGGCGCTCATCCTTGGATATGAAGCCAGAAACTATTAAAATTCTCCGTGAGGGATTGCGGAAGGTAGTATCTGATGGAACGGGTAAGGTGTTAAATAAACCCACACTTCCCCCGGTGGCTGGTAAGAGTGGCACGGCAGAAGCTTGGATACGGCGAGGAGTCAAAAAAAATCATGCTTGGTTCGGTGCTTATGCCCCAGCTGATAAGCCAGAAATTTTAATCGTAGCTTTTGGTGAACATTCTGGTGGTGGTGGCGGTAGTGTTGCCGCTCCCATGATCTTAGATGTTATGGAGGGATATTTTCACCGCAAGTATCCAGGCAAGTATCAAACACCCGAAACTGCGGCATTACCCCAAGCTCAGAAATCACTAAACAGGCGTCGGAACTGATACATGAAAAATTAATCATCCCACGGCGGCAAGCTGTGGGATACTCTATTTGTGATTAGGGCTTTTGAGTAGCGATCGCTAACTTTGCTCCTTCTACCTGACGTACTTGATCCATGACGGCTACTACCTGGCCATGTCCTACTTTTTCATCAGCATTAATAATCACCAATGCTTCACCGTTAGTGCCAACTAAAGCGCGTAACTGCTGTGTTAAAGCATCCACTGCTACTGGTTGACGGTTGAGGCTAATATCTCCTTGTTCACCTACCGTGATGGTAATTTTCGTTGGCACCTGCTGTTGTTTAGCCGTAGCAGCCTTCGGTAAATTTACTGGCAAACCTTCTGATCTAGTTAAAAACAGCGTTGACATAATGAAAAACGTCAAAATCGCAAAAATCACATCAATCATCGGCACGATGTTGATTTGCGTTGGTATATCGGCTTCATCTGGTAGACGCATATGATTTCTCTCCTCGTTCGTAGCGACGGCGGTATAGTAATTCTAGTTGTCCCCCATATTCCTGAATGAAGGCAATTTGGCGTGTGTAAAGTCCCCTAAAGGAGTTGGAAAATAAGAGTACAAATATCGCCACTATCAGTCCTGTTGCTGTAGAAACCAAAGCTTCACTGATCCCTGCTGTCACGCCTGCGGTTTTAGTACCCCCAACATCACCGAGATTTAAGGAGGCGAAGGATGTAATCAATCCTAATACTGTACCTAGTAGACCTAACAGTGGTGCTAGACCAATGATTGTTTCAAAGATATTTTGGAAGCGTTTGAGTAAAGGTATCTCTGCCTGTGCTTCACTTTCTAAGGCCAAGCGAAATTCTTCGGGATTTGGTTCTTCCAACTCTAAAGCCGCAAGAAAAATACGTGCCAAAGGTAAATTTGCATTTTGCCGTAGTTTATCGATCGCACCTACTACGTTATCTAGTCGATAAAGATTCAACACATCTCTGACTACACGGCTTTGACGGTTATTAATTTGTAACCAAAATCTCACCCGCTCAATAATCAGTGCCACTGCCAATACCGAAAATCCCAACAGCGGCCACATTACCACGCCACCTGCATCAAACAGATTCTGAATTCCCATTGAGAGCCTCGTCATAAATCAACAACAAACTGCTTACAGAGGTTTGGTCAAGGAAAGGTTGACGGGAACTGAATTCTCTTTGACCTTTCTATCTTGCCCCACTTCTAGCAAACGGCCTAATACACAGTCAGACTAGGAAAATTTTTTATCCAAGTTGAGAGTCTTTATCAAAAGACAATACAGTATAATGGAAAATTATTTCAAGTCTTTATGATCGGAATTCACAGTAAATTATTATTTAAGTTAAGCAATTTTATTTATTGAGAGAATTACATCCAATAGAAAATTTCTCCATCTAGCCTTAATTATCAGCATTATTAAACAAACATTTCCGGATTTTTACTTGAAATTTGTATCTCAACATCTTAATATATCCCTAATTAGTGAGAATAAGTAGCAATATATATGAGCTTTTCAGACATTGCTGTCGCCCAGCGTTCTAAAGAAGCTGTAGCTGTGAAAACTTTTCTGATTTACAGTTTGACGGGTTCGCTGGCACTACATATTGGTATCCTTTCCTCTGGTATAGTCAATTTTTTGTCGAGAGTACCAGAGCAAGAAGAAGAACCAATAGAATTGGCAATTATTGAAACTCCGCAACCACAAGTCACGGAAACTCCACAACCACAAGTCAAACCAGAAACCCCCAAAACAATAGAAAAAACAACTGTAACCCCTGTAGCTCCACAACCAAAACCGCTCAAAGTTGAGGAAATACAGCCACAAGTTAAAAATGTCCCAGTACAAAAGTTGGTTACACCTAAAGAAGTTCAAACCCGTGAACCAATCAGTCCAAAACCAACAGTAGAGACAAATTCTCCACAGAAAATTGTTAGTTCTTCCCCGCCCTCATCTACTGATAATGCTCCCAGATCAAATGACAAGCTATTAGGACAACTGCGTGGGATCAGAGATTCTCAAGTAGGAAGCGGTGAAACTCCTGTCCTTACTGGCAATTCTGGAAATAGTGTTGGCACAGGTACTGGTACTGGGACTGGTACTAGGACTGGGACTCCAGTAGCAACTGCACCCAGAACTCCCGCAATAGAAGCGCCAGTAGCACCAGTCAATCGCAATACTGGTAGTGGTAATGGTCGTGCAGCTTGCCGTGAATGTAATACCAGATATCCAGAGGCTGCCAGACGCAGAGGCATTGAAGGCAGAGTAGAAGTGGCTGTTGATACTGATGAAAACGGTAATGTCACTAAAGTCCGGATTGCTCGTTCGAGCGGCAATCGTGAATTGGATGAAGAGACTGCAAGACAAGCCCGTGATTGGAAATTGAAACCCGCATCTGGTGGTAGACAAGGAGTATCAATAGCTACAGATTTTGCTATTCAAGGTTCACGGCGTCACCGTGAAGCCCAAAAACGCAGACAACAAAGAGAAGCGGAAGAAAGAAATCGGCAAGCAGTCGCTAATAATGCCAGTTCGACAGAAGGAACTCGCAGGAGACGGCGGTTAGAAGCATCAAGTAATACAGATAATTCTGCTGAAAGCATTAGAGAACCTCAAACCAGACAGAGACGGGCGACATCCTCATCTGAAACAGAATCTAGAATCAGTCGTCGTTTATTTCCTCAAAAAGTAGAAACCAATTCTGTTAGTTCATCATCAGAAAGGAGACAATCTAACATCAGAGAGTCCCTCCGTCAAACGCGACGTCAGCCGGTTGCTAGTGACTCATCAGCTCAATCACAACCAACTAGAAATCGCAGGCGGCGGCGAACACAGCCAGCTAAAACCCCAGTTCAAAGCCGCTTGGTTGAGTCTTTGCGTCGTTCCCGTCAAGCATCACCACCAGCATCAGAAGCTCCCGCCACTGGGAATACCGGTGAGTAATTTCGTAAACAGGGAATAGTTATGGAGTATTTCAACTCTAATTACCTATTCCCTATTAACTCTGGTTACTGGAATACCTATACGGTCACTGAAGCAATATAGTAAATTCCGAAGGGAGGCAGATCCTGCCTTTTTACTCAAATTCCCCAATTGATACTAAAGCCTATATTGGTTCCAGATTCTGCTGTTACTGTTCCTAAACCACTTTGCCCAATAGCGTTACCTGCAAAAACATCAATTCCCAATTTTGAACTTGGTAAAAAGCGCACGCCAGCACTCCAAACATCTCTGTTGCCATCAACAAAGATAGGTGTATATTCTCCAATTAATTGCAGCTGCTCCCCTAAAGCTTGGTTGATCCCAATTCCTACCCCAATACGAGAAACCTGACCAAAAAACGCTCCCTTGGGATTAATTGATACCGAAGTTTGGGGGCTGAATTGATAAGCGATGGGCAATTCTGCATAAACAGTTCCATTGAGTGCATCGCCTTGGAAAGCCGCCTCACTAATTCCTGCTAGCTTCAATCCTAGGGAAAGCAAATCGCCTCGTACTTGATCTAAGAATTTCAGTTTTATAGCACCGCCGATTTTGACACCAGGGCCAGATATTTCAGCACCAGAAAGGCGATCGCTGCCTCCAAATTGATCCACAATCAGTTCTATCTGTGAATCATTTGTAAAGCCATAGGCAAGGGCAAACTCGCACTACCATTTGTACCTAGCCCTCCTCTCACTTGGAATGTCCCAGATGGTAAGGTATAAGGACTGGCAAGTGTTAACCCATCAAATAAAAGTGTGCGATCGCGCCCTGAGAGTTGTGTTTCTGGGCGATTACCAAAATTAGCTGCATACCCTTGACCAAAATCAATTACGTGCTTGAAGCGAATTCCTACTAAGAAATCATCTCCATCAGGAATGAAAGCTAACAAGCCAGTGGTAGGTGTTGTCCCGAAACTATTGGTAGCATAAACCTCTGCCGCAATTTTGGGATTAAACGCATAATCTACACCCACAGTCCACAGTAGTTTGCGATAAAAAGAGCGATCTTTGGCACTAAATGTATTGCCTCCTGGCCCTAAAGGAGCTTGAATATTAGCAAACAAATTCAATCTTTGGGAAGGTTGCCAGCTAAATCCTGTCCCAATGTTGAAAAAAGTGCCAAAAAAATCTGCGCCCTTAATAGTTTCTGGAAAGAAAACTATTCCAGGAGTAAGATGCAGTTGCAAATTTGGAGATGCTTTGTAAGTAGTAGGAAACTGCAAAGCACCGACGGGGCTAGCCGCAGTCAATCTTGTGTTGGAAGTATTACTAAAAGTTCCGGGACTGGCAGATATATTCATTAACTGAACCGTACCTGCAACACCCACAGCCAAACGTTCTTGATTAATTAATCGATATTTCAACTTCACGCCATAAGTTACAGTTGTAAAGTCACCACATTCCTCATTAACTGGGCACTTGACATAATCATCGAAAATATCTCCTGTAAAGCCTAGTTGCAAATTATCTGTGACGCCCCAGTCGATGTCAGCTTGATAGGTTTGTAAACCCGTCCCTGACACAGAGTCATCGAGGGGCAAAACTTGCAGAAAACCTGCTTCTACTTGAACTGCTCCCTGGCGCAATTGGTTAGCTGTTTCAAGGTTATGCAATTTGGTTCGCGGTTCTTGTAATGGCGAAAGTGGCACATCTGTTTGCAAATCTTTGGCTTGAGTACTAATAGGTAAGGGAGAAGCTACCAGCTGTTGTGGCGGTAATGTTTCGGTGATTATTTCTGGAGAAGATACTATGGGCATACCTAAGTGAAACTCTTGTGTTTGAGTATTAATAGGCGATGCCCAAGGTAAAACCTCATGCTGTCGTTGCCGGAATTCTTCTGTAGTGGTTTCTGGAAAAGATACTACAGGCACACCGTCAGATGCATAACTGAGACCGGGAAAGGCGATAGTGAGTAAAGAACAAGAAAGGATTTTGAGTGTGTGCATATTTTTTTGGGGCGATCGCTTGAATTTGAAATTATTAGAAGTATAAAAAAATACGGCTAATTTTAAATATTTTGCTCATCCAACTAGGATTGCAAGTATATTATGTTAACTGAAATTCAGTTAATATACTGGTAAAGCTAGCTATTTGTCAAAGCTCAAAGTTGCAATTTCACACCAAGCGATCGCTGCATAAAAAAATACCTCTGAAATTCAGAAGCTTCCAGAGGTACATGTAAGTATTGATGAGCATACGTAGGTAGGCATAAATAAACCCAACTATGTAAAGAAAAACAAATGGGGCTAAAACCCTCTTCCCTCCTGCCTCCTGCCTTATCCCAACGATAAATTCTTCCACCCACCAGTGCTACGTACATTAAGAAAGGAGAGTGGAAGATGAGGGAATTATTACTGTCTCATCCCCCCATCGCCTATTCCCTGATCACCAATCTCAGCTGCTTAATTTAACTGGCATTGCCCACACAAACCAAAAAACTCCAGAGTGTGGTAAAAAATTTTAAACTTATGAGTGCCCTGTAACTGATCTTCTAGGTCATGGACAGGGCATTGATTAATTGGAATAGAAACGCCGCATTGTAAACAAGTGAGATGGTGTTTGTCTTGCTGTGCCAAGCTATAAAGGGCTTCACCATTTGCCAAAGTCCGCACCTGCACCAGCCCCTCTAGTTTTAAGGCTTCTAAGGAGCGGTAAACTGTTGCTAAACCCATGCTCTGGTTACAGTTACGTAGTTCAACGTAAATATCTTGGGCAGAAATGCCTTGCTTGATGGTTTTCAGCAGGTTCAAAATCCGCTCTTGACTGCGGGTGCGTATGGCTCTCATAGACAATTGTGTAAATTTGCCACTGTAGTTGAAGCCGTTATATTGGCTAATTGTTAGCTTAACTGTAACCGCTTCGTAAGCTTATTTTCACTCAGTTGGAACAGAAAGTTATAGTATAGCGATCGCAGCATTCAGCAAACGCCTGTGCAAACGAAGTATTTAGCTAAAATTTTTGTGACGCTTCGTCCTTCCGTCCTAGACCCTGCTGGTGTGGCTGTACAATCTGGCCTCAAGCAACTGGGATATGAGAACGTCGAACAGGTACGGATTGGTAAGTACATAGAACTCACCATCACCTCACCTGATGAAGCCAAGGCCCGTCAAAATCTCAATGACATCTGTAACCAAATGTTAGCAAACCCCGTAATTGAAAATTATCGCTTCGATTTAATCGAAGTCGAAACACAGACAGGTGTCTTTTAGGGCATAGCGAATAACTCTTAACCCTGGTAGAGACGTTGCATTGCAACGTCTCTACAAATGACAAATGGCAAATGACAAATGACAAAATTCGGCGTTGTTGTTTTTCCCGGTTCTAATTGCGATCGTGATGTGGCTTATGTCACTAGAGATTTGCTATTACAACCAACTCGCATGGTTTGGCATCAAGAAACGGATATTGATGATTTGGATGTGATTGTCATCCCTGGTGGCTTTAGTTACGGGGATTATCTGCGCTGTGGTGCGATCGCTCGATTTTCGCCAGTCATGCAGCAGGTTGTCGAACATGCCCAAAAGGGTAAGTTTGTCCTCGGTATTTGTAATGGTTTCCAAGTTTTAACGGAATCAGGACTATTACCAGGAGCATTGGCAAGAAATCAGGATTTACATTTTATCTGCGATCGCCTTCCTCTAAAAGTCGAGCGTACCAATCTTCCTTGGACGCAAGCTTATACCAATGGTGAAATTATCACCGTACCCATCGCCCACGGGGAAGGTCGATTTTATGCTGATCAAGCCACTCTCGCAGCACTTGAAGATCACGGACAGGTAGTGTTTCGTTATCAAGGGGAAAACCCCAACGGTTCCCTCAATAACATTGCCGGCATCTGTAACCGCCAAGGCAATGTTTTAGGCATGATGCCGCACCCTGAGAGAGCTTCTGATGCATCGCTAGGCAATAGCGATGGATTGCGGTTGTTTCAGGGTCTATTAGAGAAAGTAGCAATGATAGTTTAGGGAATGGGTGCAGGGCGTAGTAGAGACGTTGCACTGCAACGTCTCTACAAATGACTAATGACAAATGACCAATGACTAATGACCAAAAAACAAAAATTCCCCTACCTAGTTGGTTCCAAATGGACAGCACAGCAAAAAGTGGATGGTTGGCGACACTTCCAAGTTGTCAACCGTAAAAATCAAGGTAAATGGGTTTATGCCGAAATGGTTGCAGCCTGTGACCCCCTAGTCCGCTTCTGGATTAATGCCAAGTTGCTACAAGACGGCTCCCAATGGCAAGCAGGTTGGCAAACATTGCAAGAAATAGAACAAATTGCACAGGATGTATCTTGATTACAGCAACGCTGCCTCAGATTTTTCTAAAGTGTCATAATTTGTTACTACTCAAAAAGCGATCGCTCTCAAACCATCATCACATTCTCTTGCTAGTCTCCAAAAAACCGCCAATTCATCTGCTAAGTGAAATTGCGGCAGTATATATACCATTGGTCTGCTAGTCGTTATATTCAGACCAATTATCCCGAATTCAGCAACAGATCCTTTTCTCATCAAGCCTTGTAAATTCTAGCTTTCGGAATTTTATAGCCGCATACTGCTAAGACGGAACTTGCAGATTAGCCGCTACGCGTAGCTTCCTTCCGCGTAGAGGTACGAGTTCTCTCAAGGAGTAACCGCAAGGTATTTTTACTTTTTTAGTGGTTATACAGGTCTTAATTGCACAAAATCACCCGCTTTGAGTAGCTGCTAATTCTATGCAAAGCATTGGAAAACATTGATTTCAGCTTTTTGTCTTTTGTAACCTTTTTTATTAAAAAAATTTATAAACTTTTTTTTAAATCTATTTTTGAGTTTTTAGCCGCTTTTAATGACATAAAAAGACTTAATAAACTCAAAAAAACCCTAAATGACCTTTTAGCATCATTTTACAGATTAAAAGCCCCTTTCTTTTCCTTCTAACTTGGACAATAATGACACTCAACAGACCTCACGCACAGCCATGTCAGGCCGGGTGAAGGGACAATGTTCTAGCCAAGAGTTTGACAGAAAACTATAAGAGGTAAACACCAGTGAAACTAGCAGTTTACGGAAAAGGTGGCATCGGAAAATCCACAACTAGCTGTAACATCTCCGTCGCCCTAGCTAAACGCGGCAAACGAGTGTTGCAAATTGGCTGCGACCCCAAACATGACAGCACCTTCACCCTCACCGGGTTTTTGATTCCCACGATTATCGACACTCTTCAAGAAAAGGACTATCACTACGAAGATGTCTGGCCGGAAGATGTAATTTATAAAGGTTACGGTGGTGTTGATTGCGTTGAAGCAGGCGGCCCACCTGCTGGTGCCGGATGTGGTGGCTACGTAGTCGGCGAAACCGTAAAATTACTGAAAGAACTCAACGCCTTTGATGAGTACGATGTCATCCTGTTTGATGTTTTGGGTGACGTTGTTTGTGGCGGTTTTGCCGCACCACTAAACTATGCAGATTACTGCATGATTGTGACTGACAACGGTTTTGATGCCTTATTCGCCGCTAACCGTATTGCTGCTTCAGTACGCGAAAAATCACGCACCCATCCATTACGTCTAGCTGGTTTAATTGGCAACCGTACCTCCAAGCGCGACTTGATCGAGAAGTACATAGAAGCCGTACCTATGCCAGTTCTCGAAGTCCTGCCATTGATTGAAGACATTCGCGTCTCCCGCGTTAAGGGTAAGACTTTATTTGAAATGGCAGAGTCCGACCCTTCCCTGAACTACGTTTGCGACTATTACCTCAATATAGCCGACCAAATTTTGGCACGTCCAGAAGGCGTGGTGCCTAACGATGCCCAAGATCGGGAATTGTTCTCTTTATTATCAGATTTTTATCTAAATCCGAGTAAACCCCAGGTACGGAATCCGGAAGAGGAACTAGACTTGATGATTGTATAAATCATCTAGTTCTCAGGATGAGGAGCATAAAATGGCCTTCTTTCATAGCTTTACGGATTCAATCAGGCAAAAGTGGTTGCAATTTTTCCAGACAAATCGTGACTGGATTACCCTGCACATGGAAGTGGATTCAGTGTACACACCTGATGGAGGGAAGCGACCATCTTCTTACCTCATCCTGGGCGTTGTCAACGCGCTAGAACCCAAGCTAGCGCAACTCATGTTGCCCTTTTCTAAACTCAATCCTGACGCCGACACCTTAGTTGAGGTGCTGGATTTGCACTTTGACCCAGACATCGCACTCGGTAACCGCTTTATTCCCAAAGTAGAATCAGAAGATGATCAGGATAATTCAGCAGTTGCCATTGACGAAAACTCCAAAAACAAGCCGTTGACAAATTCCCATACAAATGGCTTTGGTTCTGTGGCGTCTGTGGAAGAATTAGCGATCGCACATGCTGCTGATCACACACTGTCAATCAGCGAGTTACCAGAAACCGAAAATGGGCTAGGTGATATTTCATCATCTAATGGGCATCACCCCCAAGAAGAGTCTTTACCAGAGCCTAGTTTAGAAGCCGACGATTTTGGGGATATTTCCTTCGAGATGACGACAATCGAACAAAAGCTGGATGATGAGATGGATGATCTCAATCCACCAGACGAGAACGCTTTTAGTGACGTGTTGTCAGATGTCTGGGGTGATGAAACCGCACTGCAAAAGAGTGAAGAAAATAACGACTTTATGGGGGAAGAACTACCAGCAGGCGTTTTTGATGAATCAGAAATTGCCCGTCTCTTCCCTAACAATTAATTACTGCTGTTCCTGTGGAATCTAGGGATAGCTGGCTGGTGCTATGTGCCATACACTACGGCATTCTGGGGGAAGATCAATCATCCCCTGGATGCCTACCTGAATATCCACCTGCCTTTAAATATCAAGGGGAGAAAAACCAAAATGACTGTCGCTCAACAACCAGAAGCTTTAAACTTTGAGTGTGAAACCGGGAATTACCACACCTTTTGCCCGATTAGCTGCGTGGCGTGGTTATACCAAAAAATTGAAGATAGCTTCTTTTTGGTGATTGGGACTAAAACTTGTGGCTATTTCCTCCAAAATGCAATGGGGGTAATGATTTTCGCTGAACCCCGGTATGCAATGGCAGAGTTGGAAGAAGGGGATATCTCGGCCCAGCTGAACGATTACGAAGAGTTAAAGCGGTTATGTTTACAAATTAAACGCGATCGCAACCCTAGTGTAATTGTGTGGATTGGCACTTGCACCACTGAAATTATTAAAACAGATTTAGAAGGCTTGGCTCCCAAGCTAGAATCCGAAATTGGCATTCCCATCGTCGTCGCTCGTGCTAACGGCCTTGATTACGCTTTTACCCAAGGAGAAGACACTGTGTTAGCCGCTATGGCTAATCGTTGTCCAGATCAGGCTCCTGTGTCAGAAACAGATAAAAACGAGCGTAACGCCATTCAGAAGCTGCTCAACTTCGGTAAAAAGAAAGAAGATGTAGTCCAAGAAGAATCTGAGTATGTAGATCATCCACCGTTGGTGCTCTTCGGCTCCCTTCCCGATCCCGTCGTCACCCAGTTAACCTTGGAACTGAAAAAGCAAGGCATTAAAGTTTCCGGCTGGCTACCTGCCAAACGTTTCACAGAACTACCAGTGTTGGAAGAAGGGTATTATGTCGCTGGTGTCAACCCATTCCTCAGTCGCACAGCCACTACCTTAATGCGTCGCCGCAAGTGTAAACTCATTGGCGCACCCTTCCCCATTGGCCCTGATGGCACCCGCGCTTGGATTGAGAAAATTTGCTCCGTGTTTGGCATTACTCCCCAAGGTTTAGATGAACGAGAAGCACAAATTTGGGAAAGCGTGGAAGAGTACGTGAAACTGATTCGCGGCAAATCTGTATTCTTCATGGGTGATAACCTGCTAGAAATCTCCCAAGCACGGTTCTTAATACGCTGTGGAATGACGGTTCAAGAAATTGGCATTCCCTACATGGATAAGCGCTATCAAGCTGCTGAATTGGCGCTATTAGAGAAAACTTGCCAGGAAATGAATTCACCCCTACCAAAAATTGTCGAGAAGCCAGATAACTACAATCAACTTCAGCGCATTTATGAGTTAAAACCAGATTTGGTGATTACTGGTATGGCTCATGCTAATCCCTTAGAAGCACGCGGTATTAATACCAAGTGGTCTGTAGAATTCACTTTTGCTCAAATTCACGGCTTTACTAATGCTCGTGACATGTTAGAGTTAGTGACCCGTCCGCTACGTCGCAATAACAATTTGAAAGATTTGGGTTGGGATAAATTGGTGAGAGAAGAAGCGAAGATTTAAGATTTCGGTTTCGATTGAGCAACACCATATGATGAGGGCGAACACAAAAAGTTCGCCTTTTTTATTGAACCGCAGAGGAAGAGTTGATACCAATTTAAATGGTGTTTAGGGCAGATAGGGCATCAAGAATGAAAGAATACCTGGTAATGGACATAATCAATTCTGGTGTTAACTCAGCCAAGAGTTGATCAAGTGTCTGGAAAGAAGCCCTCTACTTCTACTCATCAACAACCGCAGAAATCCTGAAGTTTTGGTGTATAAATTAGGTTAAAGTTAATATTATTCTCAAGCAGATACTGATAGGTGAGCGAGGAGACGTAATTAAACATCACATTGGTAGTGTTTCAGGTTGAAATTGAGCTAAAAGTTCACAATCAGTCCTGAATTCCTGATTCTCTAAGTATTAGAGTGCTTACTACAAAATATCTTTCTCGGCACATGATTGAAGTAAGGTTAACAATTTAATGCATTTACAAATCAGAAACAAGAGTTTTATTACGCAAATCAGACAAATACTCTTGCAGACATTCAAGCAATTGTTACCATCTCTCGCTGGTATTTTCATTCTGTTAATTATCTGGCACTTACTAAGCTTACGCTCGGATACATCATTACCTTCTCCTTTAGCAGTTGTTACTAATACTTGGGAGTTAATTAAAGATCCCTTTTTTAATAAAGGTGGTCATAATAAAGGTTTCTTTTGGTTAATTCTTGCCAGTCTTAACAGAGTTGTTGCTGGTTATTTTTTAGCAGCAATTGTGGGGATTCCAGTTGGTTTCATTATCAGTTTGAATAGCTTTTGTAAAAGAGCAATTGATCCTATAATCCAACTATTGCGTCCTGTAGCTCCTCTGGCTTGGCTACCTATGGCACAAGCTATTTTTCTTAAACCCAATCCTTCGGCAATTTTCGTAATTTTTATCACTGCTGTTTGGCCAGTTATTATTAATACTGCTTTGGGAGTACAGCTTGTACCCAAAGATTACATCAATGTTTCTAAGGTCTTAGGATTATCGATTTTTGAGAATTTTTTCCAAATTCTCCTACCTGCAACTTTACCTTATATCTTCACAGGATTGAGAATTGCTCTTGGTCTATCGTGGCTAGCTGTTGTTGCTGCTGAAATGTTGCTTTCTGACGATGGTATTGGCTTTTTTATTGTTGATGCTTATAACAATGCCAACATCAATGAAATCATCTTGGCAATTATTTACTTGGGTGTAGTTGGTCTGGTTTTAGACAAGATTATAGTTTATATATCTGACAAAGTCACACCT
Source organism: Goleter apudmare HA4340-LM2 (assembly GCA_019359495.1). Classification (GTDB taxonomy): domain Bacteria; phylum Cyanobacteriota; class Cyanobacteriia; order Cyanobacteriales; family Nostocaceae; genus Goleter; species Goleter apudmare. Next base: position 197,699 of record JAHHHF010000070.1, on the reverse strand, counting down.
CAAGAATAGTTCCTCTATTTTTAATTTTTAATTGGGAGCGAAGCAACGTGCCTAGTTTTGTGGAAATCAGGGATATAGAAAAAGAATTTGTCCTGCAAAATGGTAGCAAGAATATAGTTCTACATAACATCAACTTGGAAATTAAACATAGAGATTTTGTGTCCTTAATTGGTCATTCTGGGTGTGGCAAATCTACACTTCTAAATATTGTGGCAGGCTTGGAAAAAGCCACACATGGCTGTGTACAAGTTGATGGACAATTAGTAAAACGACCATTCCGCGATCGCATGGTAGTTTTTCAGAACTATTCTCTCTTACCTTGGCTGACTGCTTGGGAAAATGTCGCCCTATTTGTGAATAAAGCCATGCGGCATAAATCTCAAAATGAGCGGCGGGAAATTATTGCTTCTCACCTGGAGATGGTTGGTTTAAAAGATGCGGCACATAAGAAGCCAGCACAACTTTCAGGAGGTATGAAACAAAGAGTAGCATTAGCCCGTGCTTTAGCCATTCAGCCCAAATTACTCTTACTAGATGAGCCATTTGGAGCCTTAGATGCTTTGACTCGTGCCTCTTTGCAAGTCGAGTTAATGCGGATTTGTGACATTTGTCAAATTACCACGATTATGGTGACTCATGATGTGGATGAAGCACTCTTGCTCTCTGATCAGGTAGTCATGTTGAAAAATGGCCCAGCTGCAACTATTGGTCAAATTTTAGATATACCCTTTGAACACCCTCGTTCTTTGGAAATTAAAGAACGTTCCGAATATCATCATTTGCGTCACGAAATGATGCAGTTTTTGCAAAACCAGGAGAAGGTTAAACACTTATAGATAATGGGGCGTTGGGGAGACAGCGCCGTGGGCGGGTTTCCCGACTTGTTCGCGCAGCGTCTCCCCTTGGGAGAGGCGACTGTCGTCAGGTTTTCTGGCTTGTAGCAGGTGGCGTCATTGGGCATTGGTGAGATGAGGATAATAAATCTAGACCTTTGACTCTGTCTGGACTCTGAAAAAATAACCAATAACAAATTAAAAATTAAAATGGTAAAGATTGACAGACGAGAGTTTATAACAGCTGCCGGTGCTGCTATTTTGACTCACACTTTAACCAACTGCTCATCTTCTGGCGTTCCAACTAACAAGTTACGTAGCAGTGTTTATATAGGTTCCAGTGATGCACCAGAGGTAACAACTGCAACATTAGGATTTGTGCCTGTAACCAGTAGCTGTCCGTTAATTATTGCCAAAGCCAAAGGCTTTTTTGCTAAATATGGTATGCCTGATGTCCAAGTTACTAAGCAGCCTTCCTGGGCGGTGATGCGTGACAAAATGATGTTAGGTGCTGCTGATGATGGCTTGGATGGGGGACATCTGCTGTTTCCCATGTGTTATTTGATGTCCACAGGAGAAATCACCTATGGGCGAAAGACTCCCATGTGCATCCTGGCAAGAATGAATGTGAATGGACAAGGAATATCTGTTGCCAATACTTATAAAGATTTCCATCTGGGTTTAGATAGTTCACCTCTAAAATCAATTTTTGCTAGCAAAAGTAAAGGCGGAGAAACTATCCGTTGTGCAGTTCCCTATCGCCGAGTTACAGGCGATTTTTTCATGCGCTGGTGGTTGGCTTATGGTGGTATTGATCCAGACAGGGATACATCGATTATTGTGGTACCACCGCCGCAGATGGTTGCTAGTATGCGGAGTGGAAGCATGGAAGCTTTTTGTGTAGTCGATCCTTGGCATCATAGACTGATTAAGCAGGGGCTTGGTTACTCGACTGTTACCAGTGGCGAGTTGTGGAACAATCACCCAGAAAAAGCGTTTACAGTCCGGGCTGAATGGGTTGATAAATATCCTAATGCCGCTAAAGCAATATTAGCGGCGGTGATGGCAGCGCAAATCTGGTGTGACAAACCAGAAAATAAAGCAGAACTCTTCCAGATAGTATCGCAACGGCAGTGGATTGGTGTGAAGAGTGAGTTGATCCGCGATCGCCTATTAGGTAGATTTGATTATGGGGATGGGCGTGTGGTGGAAAATAGTCCCCACGCGATCAAATATTGGCAAGAACAAGCTTCCTACCCTTTTAAAAGCCATGACCTCTGGTTTTTGACTGAAGATATGCGCTGGGGTTTTCGTTCCCCTGACTTTGAAACTAAACCTTTAATTGATGCGGTCAATCGTGAAGATTTGTGGCGAGAATCAGCTAAATTAATTGGACAAGAGGCGGCGATTCCCCCTAGCACATCACGTGGTGTAGAAAAGTTTTTCAATGGTTTAGAATTTGACCCAGAAAATCCCCAAGCTTATCTCAATGCTCCCAAACTTAGAACAGTTGCATGATTATTCCTTGGTAACAAATAAAACAATAATTCAAAATGTCCAACTTGATCAAGGGATACTTTGCTAGTCTCGTCAATCCAAAATTTACACCAACAGCTTTAAAAGTTGCATTGATAATTGGTTCTATTTTGTTTGCTATTAATCATGGTAGTGCAGTGTTACAGGGAAAAATGACCCGCGATCGCTGGATTTCTGGAGGACTGACTTACATAGTGCCCTATCTTGTTAATATTCATGGTCAATTTATCAGCCGTTATCGCAGGGATAAATAGTCCAATTTAGCTAGATTGAGAGCATTTAGCTATTAAATATCCAAATATTCTTGCTTTTACTGCCAATACCATACTGTAACAACAATTAACATCCCCAAAGAATACAAATTAACCTCGTTGTGCATAAAAAGGTTGACATTTTCCCATAACTTAAAGAATCATCTTAGGGAAACCAGGTAGTCGCTTTCGAGGAAACCATGCACACAGTTATTCGCGTTCTGGTTGAGGTGCTGATTGTTATTGGACTGTCCCGCCTATTAGGATTGGCATTTAAAGCAATTAAGCAGCCACTAGTAATTGGTGAGATTGTTGCCGGAATTATGTTGGGGCCTTCTGTATTTGGGTTGGTGGCTCCATCATTAGCAGCTAATATTTTCCCATCTGAGACAATTCCTTTCTTGAATGTTTTATCTCAGGTAGGACTAATATTTTTTATGTTTTTGATTGGTCTAGAGCTAAATCCCAAATATTTGAATAGTCAGCTAGAAACTGCTGTTTTAACTTCCCATGTGAGTATTTTGGTACCGTTCTCTTTAGGAACATTACTAGCAGTGTTGCTTTATCCCCTAGTTTCCAATTCTGGTGTTTCCTTTACTGCTTTTGCCTTGTTTTTGGGAGCAGCAATGTCGATTACGGCTTTTCCGGTATTAGCGCGAATAATTACTGAGAATAACTTGCAAGGAACACGCTTAGGGACATTAGCCTTAACTTGTGCAGCCGTGGATGATGTCACAGCCTGGTGCTTATTGGCAGTAGCGATCGCTGTGGCTAGAGAAGGTAGTATTGTGGGTGCATTCCCCATAATCATGGCCAGCCTAGTTTACATCGGCTTTGTACTGACACTAGGTCGTTGGTTCCTCCAACGCCTCGCTACCCAATATGAACGAACTGGACGCCTGAGTCAATCCTTAGTAGCCTTGATTTATATGGCAGTGGTAGCTTCCGCCCTGATCACTGAACAAATTGGTGTTCACTTGATTTTTGGGGCCTTTTTACTGGGTGCAGCCATGCCCAAAAATGCAGACTTAGTTAGGGCGTTAGCAGAGAAAACAGAAGATTTTGTCTTGATATTTCTGCTACCAGTATTTTTTGCTTACAGTGGGTTACGGACGCAAATTGACTTACTCAATCGTCCGGAATTGTGGGCTTTGTGTGCATTAGTTTTAATAGTGGCGATCGCAGGCAAGTATATTGGTACTTATGTAGCAGCTCGTGTCAGTGGTATTAATGACCGGGAAGCCTCAGCACTGGGTTGGTTAATGAATACTCGCGGTTTGACTGCATTGATAGTACTCAATATTGGTTTAGATTTGGGAGTCATCTCGCCTGTATTGTTTACTATGCTGGTAATTATGGCTTTGGTAACTACATTCATGACCTCACCATTGTTGGAGTGGACATATCCTAAAAGGCTAATCAGATTGGATGTAGTAGAAGCAGATTTAGCAGTACAAACAGATCAAGAAACTTTTGATGATAAAGAATACAAGATTTTAGTACCAGTAGCTAATCCCAGTACGCAAAAAGGATTGCTACAGTTAGCAGTAGCAATTGCACGCAACAACCAACAATCTGCGATCGTTCATCCCCTGAGTTTGATTGAACTGGAAGAAGACTATGGCTTTGAGAGTACCCCAGTGGAAGCTAACCGATTAATTGCACAGCGCCGCCAGCAACTAGAAGAACTGACTAATACTCTCGAACCGCCCATCACACGCGCTTACGTGCATCCCATCGTGCGGATTTCTAGTAATGTCGCTAGAGCTACCGCACAGATAGCAAATATCGAGCAACCTGATTTAATTTTAGTAGGATGGCATCGCCCAGCTTTTAGTAATAATCGCTTAGGTGGACGAGTCGGTCAAATTCTTTCTACAGCACCTGTAGATGTTGCAGTATATATTGACCGGGGTGGCAACCGATTAGAAAGTTTGTTGGTTCCCTACTCTGCAAATATTCATGATGATTTAGCACTGATCCTGGCTCTCAGACTGCTGATCAACCGTGATACTTGCATGTTGCGGATTTTACAAGTAGTCTCAGAAAATCCGTTAGTGGATGAACTCAGTTATGAGCTACACACCATGATGAGGCAATTGCCTAGTAGTGTACGCGATCGCATTCACATCGAAATGATTGCAGCCCCCAAGCCAATGCAAGCCGTAGTTGCAGCCTCAGAAAGTGTTGACCTCACTATTGCTGGAACTAGCCGTGCTTGGGGGATTGAGCGTCAAACCCTAGGACAATACACAGATCAACTAGCGATTGAATGTCGCTCTTCCCTACTCATTACCCGTCGCTACAGTCAAGTTACTTCTCATCTCGCCTCTGTGCTTCCTGAGGTTAGTATTCAACAATCAGCAGTCACGAGGTAGAGACTATGCATGATTTCAACTTCAAACCATTGGCTTTGTATGGCGTAGCCATTAGTTCAGTTCTACTGTTGTTTAAAACTGTCACCATCTATGGAGAAAACCATCTCCAGGCTCCTCCTCAAATTAGCGATCGCTATCATCTGCTCATGTCCAAAAATTTACCAAACTGCGAAAAATCACAAGACCTAATCTTAAATATTCAGCAATCAGGTATTTATGTAAATGCCTTTTTATGGTCACCAAATAGCAACGCCAAAAATCATGTCATTAATCATCATAATAACTCTCTCACAGGTATTTTGAGAAATCAACAATTGCATGTAACTGGCAAAATTCACAGAGCCAATCTCTGTAAAATTCACCATCCCCAAGATACTTCCATTCACTCAGCTACTATGCGAATGCAATTAACAGAAAAATATATTTTCACAGGTCAACTAACTATCAATAGCATCCCTTCAATTCTGAAATTTACCGCTAGACCCAATGACAAATAACTAATACCAAAACAATGAATAAAAAATTAGAACCAAGGCAGTTTTTCCAAATGAGTAAGCAGTCTTTTAGCATTAGCATGTTGAGTTTATACACAGTAATAGTATTAGAACCTGGTAGCAGTGTTGCCAAACCATTACCCAACAAATCACCAATTCCAAATCGCCCAACTTCACAATCACAAAATATCAACGCTATGGGAGCGCCAATAGCCAGACTAGACGATTGGCGCTTTTACCCAGAAGCCACACAACTAGAATTTTCCCTCTCAGCTAGCGCCACCCCCCGCTACTTCTATCTCGCCCAACCGCCTCGTATAGTCGTAGATTTACCTAATACCAAACTGGGCTATGTTCCCACCCAACAAACCTATTCAGGAGCAATCCAAAGAATTCGCGTTTCCCAATTGAACGCCAGTGTAACTCGCATTGTCCTAGATTTAGCACCAGGTAATTCTTTCGATCCCAACCAATTGCAATTGCAACCCTTTCCAATACAAAACCCCACTCGCTGGGTGTTACGTCCTTTGATTCGCGGTTATGGTAACTCTTTACAACCAGGCAATTATCCGCAAACACCTAATCATCTACCCATAAATCCTCATAACAACCCACAAACACAAATTATTTTACCGCCAAGTTCCTATAACTACCCCCAACTACCTAATGGCATACCGCCAACAAATACTAACCAACAACAGCCCTTTGTTACCGTTCCTCCCCTTACCTCTAATATCCCCTCACAACAATCCAGTCCTCTTCTTCCTCCACCGAGTTTCCCCAATCAGCCAAGTAATTTTAACAACCTTCCTCCCATAGCTAGTCCTAATTTTCCCGTTCCATTAGTCCCCAATTATCCCTCTAATGTTCCTATTACAGGCGTAATAGAGTTTGGTCAACCCCTTCCCAAAGCGAGATACTAGATTGGTGAATGGAAAATGGAAAATGGGGAATTGGTAAAGACGTAGCACTGCTACGTCTCCCTCTCTGGCCTTCCTAATCTAGAAACGATCTGTTCCTTGAGGTGGTGCTACTGCTCCAGGCTGAGACGTAAAGAAGTTTTGAGCAGCCTCATTTTGATAAATACATCGAATATCAGGTTTGTCACTGTCCAAGTTACCTGTAAAACCAAAGGTGTTCAGGCGATTCTTACATTCTCTTACCTGGTCAGATGTCACAAGCTTTTTGTTCTCTAAAATTGCCCAGTTATTTTGACGCAGCACACATCCAGGTCGCATATTTGGTTGAGCAACGTAGACATTAAAAGGGTTGAGAGTCACAAAAAGTCTGGCATCCATTACCATAGCGCTGGCTCCGTACTGCACACAGATCTCAGGGTTTGGAGCCCTAGTGTCAATAAATTCACGGGAAGCCACATTTGATGGGGACAACGTGGTTGTAGAGCTAAAAGCAATGCCAATTCCAATTCCTAAGACAAACACCCCACCCAAAATTGCAATGGTGGTGAAATTAAACATTGGGGATTGGAACACAGAGGATCTAGAGCTATTAGTCGATCTGGAACTATTAGCCGATCTACCAGTGGATGAACGTCTCATTATCGCTTAATCACCTTCACGCCTCGGATAGTAGGGAGTTGTCTAAACCGCTCCCCCTATTTAAGTATGCCGAGTCTTGACTGGAATTGCCTGCTACTTTCTAGACAATATTTTGTCAATTTCTGAAATCATCAGCCCATAACAATGGCAATACGGTTCTGTTAAGCGCTGAATTAAAATATTGCCTGCGCCAGAAGCTGCGAACTAAAACCCGTTAAAATTCTCAACAAACTTTTTCAAAGTTTATCGCCCTGAGTGTCAATAAAAGGATAATCTGACTGGGTAAGTGGACAACAATCCAGCAATAACCCAAATGTCGAATATTCGTAAGCTGTTGACAGATTCCAAGTTAGGGCTATTACCTCACTTAGATGAGCGGCTCCAGGAAATAGAAAAATTATTTCAGCAGCAGCAAGAAAATTTGCAATTTCCACCCTATGAACTTCAGTTTGGCAACTGCAATACTTTAGCAGCAAATGAACCTAGACCATTGATTACTCAGTCAGTTTCTCTGCAATTATTTATGACTGGCAGTGCCAAAGATAAATTAGAACTCTTACTGTTAGCATCGGAATTGCAGAATGCTGTCGATGCGGCAATTTTTGAATGGAGTAACCGCGAGTGGTATCAGTTTGAAAAACCTTTAAAGCGACCAGTGACCCAGATTGTCGGTGGTTTGGATGGTGAATTGCTGGATAATGCCGCTAAATCCTATCGCATTACTATTTATAGAGAATTTGATTTAATCTATACCCTCAGTTTCTAAGCCAATTCTAGATACCCCTGTTTGCGGTGGAGAGTTTATGCTGATTCGCCCTGCCACAATAGAAGATGTACCCGCAGTTTTACCAATGGTATCTAAGATTTGTGCTTTGCATGAATCTTGGGACTCTGCTAAGTACGGTTTTATTCGCCATCCAGAACAGCGTTATGAAAAATGGTTGGGAAGATTGGCAAATCAAGATCGCAGCGTGTTTCTCATAGCTGAAGCGGAAAGTAAATTGGTAGGGTTTATTGCGGCAACAGTTATGGAAGAAATACCAATTTACCGACTACAAGATTTTGCCATGATTCACGATCTTTGGGTTGAGCCAGAATATCGTCAACAGGGACTTGCCAGACAAATGGTGATGCTAACTGTGGAACGGTTTGAGCAAATGGGAGTCAAGCAAATTCGTCTGGATACAGTAGCAGCTAACGAAGGCGCAAGGCGATTGTTTGCATCCTGCGGTTTTCGCATCAGCACTATAGAAATGCTAATGGAAGTTAGTCAGTAGTCAGTAGTCAGTAGTCAGTAGTAAAAAAAATACCTGACTACTGACGAAGTCACAAAGGACTAACTAGCTAAAAGTGTTTTTTCCAGAGGTGTCCATCGGAAGACGCGATCGCCACCCCTCTCAATTACTACTTTCACTCGTGGTTCCAAACTAGGCAAAGTCGCTAAATACTCTATTTCCTGATTGGAAAGAATATGCCCCTCAATGATCCACAACACTAGACCCTTAGACTTTGGTGGTAGCTGTTCTAGGTTATAGCCAAGAATCGGTGGTAAATAGTATACAGCACCAACTGCCGCACCACTACCAGTGCTTTTTTTCCCCAAATGAGGCGGTCTAACTCCATGAACTCCTGTGAGATAGGCATCCACGTCGCCCAATCCTCTGGCAGTCATGTGGAGGGTGATATAGCCAGCTGCACGCAGACGGCGACGGTATCGACCTTCAAAACCACCTTCCAGAGGTACATAAACACCAAGAGAACCTACTTTCTCCAGTTCACGAATAAAAGTGTTGCCAGTGGTAATTAGTGCCATAGATTTCCGTTCTGTCCCACTTAGATATCTCTATTATTGACTGTGAAGCGATAGATTAAGCTAAATAACTAAACTTATAGGTTAAATTAACCTGACTCAATTTTGTCAAGAGCGGAGCCGGAGACTCCGAAAGCTCCGTTCCAGGGTCAAAGATAATTATCCCTATGCCCAATAAAAAATATCTAGACAAAAGTACATCCATGGTTTATATTATTAGATTGTGACCAAACTTGACAATAGATTACCTTTTTTACTGATCATTTCGAGTTAGTGTTTAGTATCAAAAACTAATAATTTGCTTCCAACGTGGATTTATCTAACAGAGATTGACAAGAGACTGGTAAACTAGAAAAGCTTTCAGGTCAACCCAGGAGCTAATGGTTGAGACATCAATGCCCATACCAAGCTCCAGACTACGCTCACAACAACTATAGCCCTTAAGAGTTAGGCAAAACCTTGAGCTATAGTTTAAAGTGTTTAGTGAAGTAGCAACTGAGCAGTAATGTTGGTTCATCGCATTGCATTAGTCTCAGTTAAAGGATACTGGGCGTAAAAACCGCTTAAGTCCAACTACAACACGGCAGTCGCTAGAGTTAGCGAGGGTAACCCGCCACCAGCACTGCCGCCAGAAAGTGCCTAAGCAATTGCTTGGACGAAAGCGTTGCTGCACGAAGTGCAAAGCTCTCAGGCCTTGCCTTAATTCCAGAAGTTATTTCTTCCCGTTGGGAAGACGCTGATGGCTGTTCTGGTGACCAAGTGAGTGAAAGTAAACGGATTCACCAAACAGTAAGGATATGGCTGTTTTTGTATCGGAGAAATTGGAGCGGTTAGCCCTGCTCTAAATTTCGGAGACTCGTCCCATCTCAACCGCAGTCTAAAAAGCCTGTCTTATAGAGTCCGATTCCAAGGTTAGCAACTAGATAAGGAGAACCAGTAACTGTGTCTGTAGGTATTCTCGGCACCAAGCTGGGCATGACCCAAATTTTTGACGAGACAGGAGTAGCAATTCCTGTCACCGTTATTCAAGCGGGTCCATGCACCGTTACACAAGTTAAAACGAAACAGACCGACGGTTACGCCGCCATTCAAGTAGGCTTTGGCCAAGTCAAACCAAAAGCGCTGAACAAGCCACTCTTGGGTCATCTGTCCAAAGCGTCTGCCCCACCATTGCGGCATCTGAGCGAGTATCACACAGATACAGCTAGTGATTATGCTTTAGGTCAAGAGATTAAAGCAGATATTTTTAGTGCAGGTCAAATTGTAGATGTAGTCGGTACAAGTATTGGTCGCGGTTTTGCGGGCAACCAAAAGCGCAACAATTTTGGTCGCGGGCCTATGTCACATGGTTCCAAGAACCATAGAGCACCTGGTTCCATCGGTGCTGGTACAACCCCAGGTCGTGTCTATCCTGGTAAGCGGATGGCAGGTCGTTTGGGTGGTACCCGCGTCACAATTCGCAAATTGACCATAGTGCGAGTAGATGCTGAACGTAACTTATTGCTCATCAAGGGAGCTATTCCTGGTAAACCAGGTGCTCTCGTGAGCGTCGTGCCTACAAACTTAGTGGGTAGACAAAAATAGCTGTCAGCACTGACAACTGACAAAGGACACAAAGATGGCTGAGAGTGTAGTAAAAAATTGGCAAGGAGAACAAGTCGGAGAGACGAGCTTCGAGTTGCGCGTTGCCAAAGCAGAAACGGCGGCACATATCGTGCATCGAGCCTTGGTAAGACAAATGACCAACTCTCGTCAAGGAACTGCCAGTACTAAAACTCGTTCCGAAGTAAGAGGTGGTGGTCGTAAGCCTTGGCGGCAAAAAGGCACTGGACGGGCGCGTGCTGGTTCTATTCGTTCACCACTGTGGCGTGGTGGCGGTGTGATCTTCGGGCCAAAGCCCAGAGACTTCAACCTGAAGTTAAACCGGAAAGAGCGGCGTTTAGCATTGCGAACCGCCTTAGTCAGTCGCATCGACGATTTGATTGTGGTAGAAGAATTTAGCGAACAGCTATCCCGCCCCAAAACTAAAGAACTAGTGGCAGCACTGACCCGTTGGGGTGTAGCACCAGAAAGTAAGGTGTTGTTAATTTTGTCCGAGATTGCGGAAAACATTAATTTGTCAGCTCGCAATATCGAAAATTTGAAACTAATTCCAGCCGACCAGCTTAACGTTTACGATTTGCTGCACGCTGACAAAATTGTAGTTACCCCAGCAACCCTAGAGAAAATTCAGGAGGTCTACAGTGCCTAACGTTGACCCCCGCGATCTGCCTGACTTAGTGCGACGCCCAATTGTCACGGAGAAGGCGACCATCTTGATGGAGCTGAATAAATATACTTTTGAAGTCTCTCCCAAGGCTACTAAACCACAAATTAGAGCAGCGATCGAAGACTTGTTTCAAGTCAAGGTTGTAAAAGTTAATACTTCCATACCACCGCGTAAAAAGCGCCGTGTCGGGAAGTTTGTCGGTTACAAACCCCAATATAAGCGAGCTATTGTCACGATCGCACCTGGGGACGTAGAGAAGATTAGACAAGTTCTATTCCCAGAGGTCTAAAACAAAATGGGTACTCGTTCTTATCGCCCTTATACCCCCAGTACTCGCCAAGTTACAGTTTCTGACTTTGCGGAAATTACCAAAACTGAGCCAGAAAAATCGCTCATAGAATACGTACATCGTCCCAAAGGTCGCAATAACCAAGGGCGAATTACTAGCCGTCGTCGGGGTGGCGGACATAAACAACTTTACCGGATCATCGACTTTAAAAGAGACAAACGGGGTATTCCAGCTACAGTAGCGGCAATTGAATACGATCCCAATCGCAATGCGCGAATTGCTTTGCTGTTTTATGAAGATGGCGAAAAGCGTTATATTCTTCACCCTAATGGGTTGAAAGTTGGCACCACAGTCATTGCTGGGCCAGACTCCCCTTATGAAGATGGTAATGCCTTGCCTCTGGCAAATATTCCCTTGGGTACTAGTGTTCACAACGTGGAATTGAAGCCTGGGAAAGGTGGACAAATTGTCCGTTCTGCTGGTGCTACCGCCCAAGTAGTGGCTAAAGAAGGCAATTATGTCACCCTCAAGTTGCCTTCAGGAGAAGTCCGCTTGATTCGTCGTGAGTGCTACGCCACTATTGGACAAGTAGGCAACACCGACGCCAGAAACTTGAGTGCAGGTAAAGCTGGACGCAATCGCTGGAAAGGTCGTCGTCCCAAGGTCAGAGGTAGCGTGATGAACCCTGTAGACCACCCACACGGTGGTGGTGAAGGTAGAGCTCCCATCGGTAGATCAGGGCCAGTTACACCTTGGGGTAAACCAACTTTGGGTGCGAAAACACGCAAGCCAAAAAAAGCCAGCAGCAAGTTGATTGTGCGTCGTCGCCGCAAATCTTCTAAACGTGGTCGTGGCGGTCGTGAGTCTTAATTCAGTTGTGAGTAGTGAGTGCTGAGTGCTGAGTGGAATTGAAAGAACTCAACACTTAAAACTCAAAGCTTAAGACTCGAAACTCAAAACTCAGAACTCAGAACTTAAAACTATGGGTCGTTCTCTAAAAAAAGGTCCTTTCGTTGCGGATCATTTACTCAGCAAGATTGAAAAGCTGAATGCGAAAAACGAAAAACAAGTTATTAAAACTTGGTCGAGAGCCTCGACCATATTGCCCCTAATGGTAGGTCACACCATAGCTGTACACAACGGACGTCAGCACGTTCCCGTTTTTGTGAATGAGCAGATGGTAGGACACAAGTTGGGAGAATTTGCTCCCACACGCACTTACAGGGGTCATGGGAAGAGTGACAAAAAATCGGGTAGGTAGTAGTTAGTCATTAGTCATTAGTCATTAGCTAAAGACAAATGACAGATGACCAATGACCATTGACAAAAGGAGAAAAATATGGCTACTGATACTACTGAAGTCAAAGCGATCGCTCGTTACATCCGCATCTCTCCCTATAAAGTGCGTCGTGTCCTCGATCAAATTCGGGGGCGATCGTACCGAGAAGCGCTGATTATTCTAGAATTCCTGCCCTATCGAGCCACCGAACCAATATTAAAGGTGCTCAGAAGTGCTGCTGCTAATGCCGAGCATAACGCCGGATTAGACCGGGCGGAGTTGATCATCACTCAGGCATACGCTGACCAAGGCCCAGTATTGAAACGATTCCAACCCAGGGCCCAGGGTCGAGCTTACCAAATTCGCAAACCAACAAGCCATATAACTGTAGCAGTTGGTGTCCCTGAGAAATAAGCACCCATACACGAAAAAAATCGCGTAAAGTCAGAAATTTTAGAGGAAGCATTTGTGGGACAAAAAATTCATCCAGTTGGCTTTCGCCTGGGTATTACACAAGAGCATCAATCCCGTTGGTTTGCCGTTCCTGAGCGCTATCCAGAACTTCTACAAGAAGACCACAAACTCCGTCAGTACATAGAAAAAAAACTGGGTAGACTAGCTCAAAATAACGCCGGAATTTCTGAGGTGCGGATTGAACGCAAAGCCGACCAGATCGACTTAGAAGTTCGCACAGCTAGACCAGGTGTAGTGGTAGGTCGTGGTGGACAAGGTATTGAGTCATTACGTACCGGACTCCAGGAACTATTAGGTAGCAATCGGCAGATTCGCATCAACGTTGTCGAGGTGCAACGAGTTGATGCTGATGCCTACCTAATTGCCGAATACATTGCTCAACAGTTAGAACGCCGCGTTTCTTTCCGACGGGTAGTTAGACAAGCAATCCAACGTGCTCAACGTGCTGGTATTCAAGGGATTAAAATCCAAGTTAGTGGTCGCCTCAACGGTGCAGAAATTGCCCGGACAGAGTGGACGCGTGAAGGTAGAGTACCACTACATACCTTACGGGCTGACATTGACTATTCCTACACCACAGCCAAAACGGTTTATGGCATTCTGGGCATCAAAGTGTGGGTATTTAAAGGAGAAATCATCCCTGGACAGGAAGAAACTCCACCCCCACCAGCTGCACGGGAACGGGAGCGCGAACCTCGTCGCCGCCAACAACAACGCCGTCGCCAGCAATTTGAAGACCGATCCAATGAAGGGTAAACCGTCATTGGTCATTAGTTGTTAGTCATTAGTAAATGGCAGATGACAAATGACAGATGACAAATGACAAATGACAAGTGACAAATCATGTTAAGTCCTAGAAGAACTAAATTCCGCAAACAACAGCGCGGACGGATGGAGGGTCTAGCCTCCCGTGGCAGCACCCTCAACTTTGGTGACTTTGCGCTCCAAGCTCAAGAACCAGCTTGGATTACCTCTCGGCAAATCGAGGCTTCTCGTCGAGCTATGACCCGTTACATCCGTCGGGGCGGAAAAATCTGGATTCGGATTTTCCCTGATAAACCTGTTACCATGCGTCCTGCTGAAACCCGGATGGGTTCTGGTAAAGGTAACCCAGAATTTTGGGTGGCTGTAGTCAAGCCAGGGCGGATTTTATTTGAAATCGCTGGTGTTTCTGAAGAAATTGCCCGTGAAGCCATGCGTTTGGCCGCATACAAGTTGCCAATTAAAACCAAATTTATCGTGCGCTCTCAACCACAGGAGCAGGAGTAGGTTATGCCTCTTCCCAAGATTTCAGAAGCTAGAGAATTAACTGACGAAAAACTGGCTGAGGAAATTGTTGCTGTTAAAAGACAACTATTTCAACTACGCTTGCAAAAAGCGACCAGACAGCTAGACAAGCCCCACCAATTCAGACATGCCCGTCATCGCCTAGCGCAATTACTGACGGTAGAGGGAGAACGCAAAAGGGCAGCAAGTCAATCGGCTAAAGAAGAAAAGTAGGAGAATATGGCAGTCAAAGAACGAGTTGGCTTGGTCGTGAGTGACAAAATGCAAAAAACGGTGGTAGTCGCCGTAGAAAACCGCGCTCCTCATCCCAAGTACGGCAAGATTGTAGTTCAAACTCGGCGCTACAAAGTCCACGATGAAGACAATAATTCCAAAGTGGGCGATCGCGTGCGGATTCAGGAAACCAGACCTTTGAGTAAAACCAAGCGCTGGCAAATTATCGAAATCCTCAACGCCAAAGCTACAACTTAATAGTTGTTATTTAACTAACAACTTTACAAGGGAGATAACCTGTGATTCAACCCCAAACCTACCTGAATGTAGCCGATAATAGTGGTGCCCGCAAATTAATGTGCATCCGCGTATTAGGAGCAGGCAACCGTCGTTATGGCGGCGTAGGCGATAAAATTATCGCTGTTGTCAAAGATGCTCAACCCAACATGGCCGTAAAAAAGTCTGATGTGGTTGAAGCAGTAATTGTGCGGACTCGCAAAAGTATCAACCGAGACAGTGGTATGAGTATTCGGTTCGACGATAACGCCGCAGTGATCATCAACAAAGATGGTAATCCTAGAGGTACGCGGGTTTTTGGCCCAGTAGCACGGGAACTGCGCGATAAAAACTTCACCAAAATTGTTTCTCTGGCTCCGGAGGTGCTGTAATGGCTAGCCAAAAGGAAAAGCCTAAATTCCACAAAATGCACGTCAAAACTGGCGACACCGTACAAGTAATTGCTGGCAAAGACAAAGGTAAAGTTGGTGAAGTGATTAAAGCACTCCCACAGCTTAGTCAAGTCCTTGTCAAAGGTGTGAATATTAAAACTAAGCACGTAAAACCACAGCAAGAAGGGGAATCAGGGCGGATAGTTACCCAAGAATACCCTATTCATAGCTCCAACGTGATGCTTTATTCCACCAAGCAAAATGTCGCCAGTCGCGTATGTTACACCTTCACTGCCGAAGGCAAGAAAGTAAGGAAACTCAAGAAAACTGGTGAGATTCTGGATAAATAGTTATTAGTCATAAGTCAGTGGTTATGAGTACTTAATATAAATAACAAATGACAAATGACAAATAGCAAGAGGCTTTCCCTGACCAAGCCCAGGGATAATCAGGAAAAAAGACTATGACGACACCAAGACTGAAAAACTTATACCAAGAGACAATCGTCCCGAAACTGACCAATCAGTTTCAATACACCAACGTTCATCAAGTGCCGAAGTTGGTCAAGGTTACTGTGAACCGGGGTTTGGGAGAAGCGGCTCAAAATGCGAAAGCATTAGAAGCCTCTATAAATGAAATTGCCGTGATTACTGGTCAAAAGCCAGTAGTCACACGGGCGAAAAAGGCGATCGCTGGCTTCAAAATTCGTCAAGGTATGCCGGTTGGGATCATGGTGACTCTCAGAGGCCAAAAAATGTATGCCTTTCTCGACCGACTTGTTAGCTTGGCATTACCTAGAATCAGAGACTTTCGCGGCGTTAGTCCTAAAAGTTTTGACGGTCGTGGTAACTACACTTTGGGTGTTAGAGAACAGCTAATTTTTCCAGAAGTTGAGTACGACAGCATCGATCAAATCCGTGGTTTAGATATTTCCATCATTACCACAGCGAAAAATGACGAAGAGGGCCGCGCCCTACTTAAAGAATTGGGAATGCCTTTTCGTGATCAATAAGTTCATCTAAAGAGGGAACGATGGCGGCTAACGACACAATTGCAGATATGCTGACGCGCATCCGCAATGCCAATTTGGCGAGGCATCAAACTACACTAGTGCCCGCAACAAAACTAACTCGTAGTATTGCGAAAGTGCTGCGGGATGAAGGCTTCATAGCTGAGTTTGAAGAAGCAGGCGAAGGAGTAAAGCGCAATTTGGTGATTGCCCTGAAATACAAGGGTAAGAACCGTCAGCCTCTAATTACTGCTCTCAAGCGCGTGAGTAAACCAGGTTTGCGTGTTTACTCCAATCGAAAAGAACTACCAAGAGTACTAGGCGGTATCGGTATTGCCATTATTTCCACATCAAGTGGCATCATGACTGACCGCGAAGCACGGCGTCAAAACTTGGGTGGTGAAGTACTTTGCTACGTCTGGTAGTCATTTGTCATTAGTTAAAGACAAAGGACAAAAAATCATGTCTCGTATTGGTAAACGTCCAATTACTATTCCCGCCAAAGTCCAAGTGACGATTAATGGCACAAAGGTGGCGGTAAAAGGCCCAAAAGGCGAACTTTCTCGTGATTTGCCTGTTAATGTCATAGTCTCCCAAGAAGGAGAAATCTTACATGTAACTCGCCGCGATGAAACCCGCACATCCAGGCAACTACACGGTTTAAGCCGGACATTGGTTGCCAACATGGTGGAGGGAGTCTCTCAAGGTTTTCAACGCCGTTTAGAAATTCAAGGCGTTGGTTATCGGGCACAGGTACAAGGGCGTAACCTAGTTTTAAATATGGGTTACAGCCATCAAGTGCAAATTGTCCCGCCGGAGGGCGTTCAGTTTGCGGTAGAAGGTACAACAAACGTCATAGTCAGTGGTTATGACAAAGAAATAGTAGGTAATACAGCAGCGAAAATTCGTGCCGTCCGACCACCAGAACCTTACAAAGGTAAAGGCATTCGCTATGCCGGTGAAGTAGTCAGACGTAAAGCTGGTAAGACTGGTAAGAGTGGTAAGAAGTAAACATGAAACTTACTCGTAGAGAATCAAAACAACGTCGCCATCGGCGTGTTCGTGGTAAAGTTAGCGGTTCTCCAGAGCGTCCACGGTTAGCTGTGTTTCGCTCCAATGAGCACATTTATGCTCAGGTAATTGATGATACTAAACAACATACTTTAGTAGCAGCCTCGACTGTAGAACCAGAGTTGAAATCTAGCTTGGCTTCCGGCGCTAACCAGGAAGCATCAGCGCAAGTTGGTAAGTTAATTGCCGCGCGATCGCTAGAAAAAGGCATCACAAAAGTCGTCTTTGATCGCGGTGGTAATCTATATCATGGTCGCATCAAAGCCTTGGCTGATGCCGCACGCGAGGCTGGTTTAGATTTCTAAAGTCATGAGTCATTAGTCATTGGTCATTAGTTGTTCGACAAATGACAAATGACAAAAGACGAATGACAAATGACAACTGACGTTGAGAGAGCATAAATTATGGCAACTGGTCGTCGTAAAGCTAACAGGGCAAAGAAAGAAGAAACCAACTGGCAAGAGCGAGTCATTCAGATTCGACGCGTTAGCAAGGTCGTCAAAGGCGGTAAGAAACTCAGCTTCCGAGCGATCGTCGTCGTCGGTAATGAACGCGGTCAAGTTGGTGTAGGGGTAGGCAAAGCCTCAGATGTCATTGGTGCCGTAAAAAAAGGCGTAGCCGACGGCAAAAAACATCTGATTGACATCCCCATCACTAAATCCAACTCCATTCCTCATCCCATTGATGGTACTGGTGGTGGCGCTAAGGTGATCATGCGACCAGCAGCACCAGGTACTGGTGTAATTGCTGGTGGTGCTGTTCGGACAGTGCTGGAATTGGCAGGAGTTCGCAATGTCCTAGCCAAGCAACTTGGCTCCAACAATCCGCTCAATAATGCCAGAGCCGCAGTCAATGCCCTGTCTACATTGCGGACTTTCACCGAGGTCGCTGAAGATAGAGGCGTCCCCATTGAAAATCTCTACATTGTTTAATGTAGTCATTTTTCCTTGACAAATGACAAACAACTACTTAACTTATGAGACTCAACGATGCCAAGCCTCAAAAAGGCTCAAAAAAACGCCGCCGCCGTGTAGGTAGAGGTATTTCTGCCGGTCAAGGTGCAAGTGCTGGTCTAGGTATGCGGGGACAAAAATCTCGCTCTGGTAGTGGCACCCGTCCAGGTTTTGAAGGGGGTCAACAGCCACTGTACCGCCGTCTACCTAAGTTGAAAGGCTTTCCGATTGTGAATCGGAAAAATTACACTACGATTAATGTAGAGAAGTTAGCCTCCCTTCCTGCCAATACAGAAGTAACTTTAGAGTCCTTGAAAGCAGCAGGTATCATCACCTCTGTCAAGGGCCCGTTGAAAATTTTGGGTAATGGGGAATTGAGCATTCCGCTCACAGTGAAAGCTGCTGCTTTCACAGGCCAAGCTCGTAGCAAAATTGAAGCAGCTGGAGGGAGTTGGGAAGTTTCAGGGTGAGCCAGAACAAGCCAACTCTCTACCAGTGACTGGTTCACTATTAAAGGTAGCACTCTATGATCAGTCGAGATAAAGCCCCCACGGCTCAAGAAACTTTTATGCAGATGGCACAAGCAGCTGGACTCAGAGGTCGGCTGCTCGTCACCGTCGGTATTTTAATTTTGGTTCGCTTAGGCATCTTTTTACCTGTTCCTGGAATTAATCGTGAGAGATTTGCCGAGGCTATCTCCGAGAATAACTCCATATTCGGTTTATTGGATATCTTTTCTGGGCGGGGACTTTCGACTTTAGGAATCTTTGCCTTAGGGATTTTGCCCTTTATTAATGCGTCCATTATTATCCAATTACTCACGGCGGCAATTCCATCTTTAGAAAATTTACAGAAAAATGAAGGGGAAGCCGGTCGGCGGAAAATTTCTCAAATTACCCGCTATGTGACTTTAGGTTGGGCAATTATTCAAAGTACAGCTTTTTCAGCCTTATTCTTGCAGCAATTTGCCTTAAATCCAGGGCCAATATTTGTAGCGGAAACAGCGATCGCTCTCGTTGCCGGTTCCATGTTTGTGATGTGGGCTTCGGAACTAATCACAGAGCGTGGTCTTGGTAATGGTGCATCATTGTTGATTTTTGTCAACATTGTTGCTTCCCTACCAAAATCTTTGGGTGATACCATCGACCTAGTTCAGGTCGGCGGTAGAGAAATTGTCGGGCGTGTCATCGTACTGGTTTTAGTGTTCTTAGCAACGATTGTTGGGATTGTGTTTGTTCAGGAAGGAGTTCGCCGCATCCCCATTATCTCCGCCCGTCGCCAAGTAGGTCGTCGAGTATTGGCAGAACAGCGTAGTTATCTACCCCTGCGGTTAATTTCCGGGGGCGTGATGCCAATTATCTTTGCTGCTGCCATCTTGAGTTTGCCACTTTTGATCGCTAACTTCACCAAAAATCCAGAATTGGCGAACATTGTGAACAACTATCTCAGTCCTGGTGGCTCTCAGGCTTGGGCTTATGCCCTGGTGTACTTAATTTCTATTGTTTTCTTTAGCTACTTCTATTCTTCGTTGATTGTCAACCCTGTAGATGTAGCGCAGAATTTGAAGAAAATGGGTTCTAGTATTCCCGGAATCCGTCCTGGTAAAGCGACCAGTGAATATATTGAGCGAGTGATCAATCGACTCACTTTCTTGGGTGCGATCTTTTTGGGCTTCGTGGCTATTATCCCCACGGCTGTGGAAAGTGCTTTAGGCGTACCGACTTTTAAGGGATTGGGTGCTACCTCTTTATTGATACTAGTTGGTGTGGCAATTGAGACCGCCAAACAAGTCCAAACCTACGTCATCTCTCAGCGTTATGAAGGAATGGTGAAACAATAGTGACGCGATTAATCTTCTTGGGACCGCCTGGATCTGGTAAGGGAACTCAAGCTCAAACCTTGGCTGAAAAGTTGGATATTCCCCATGTTTCCACGGGTGAAATATTAAGGCAAGCCATGAAAGAGCAAACGCCTCTGGGCATTAAGGCTCAAAAATATGTCAACAGTGGTGAGTTAGTCCCTGACCAGTTGGTGCAAGACTTAGTAGAGGAACGCCTCAGTCAACCAGACGCCCAATCTGGTTGGATTCTCGATGGCTTTCCTCGCAAAGTTACACAAGCGGTTTTCCTAGAGGGATTGCTGGTAAAGACAGGCCAAGGTGGCGAAAGGGTGGTCAACCTGGATGCACCAGATGACGTTGTGATCGCACGTTTATTGGCACGCGGTAGAAAAGATGATCACGAAGAAGTGATTCGTCGTCGTCTGGAAGTGTACCGTCAAGAAACTGCGCCTTTGATTGATTACTACCGCGATCGCCAAAAACTTCTAACTGTCAATGGCAATCAATCCCTAGAAGCAGTCACTACTGAACTACAAAAAGTGATTGCTTGAGGATGAAGAAAATTAGAGAGATGAGGAGGATGAGGCAGGAAAATAGTTTAAATTCGCACCCCCATCTTCCCCTGCTCCCCCATCTCTACAATCTGTCCAGGACTAATGCAAAATTTCGCTAAGATATATTAATAAACTGTTGATATATTTCCTAAAATGTGTTCTTTTGCAGGTAAAGATCCTGTAACAGAACGGAGATTGTTGAGTTGAGGAAAGAACAAATTGTCTAAGCAAGATTTGATTGAGATGGAAGGTACAGTTACAGAGTCATTGCCCAATGCGATGTTTCGCGTTGACTTAGACAATGGCTTTAACGTACTCGCACATATTTCCGGCAAAATCCGCCGTAATTACATCAAGATTTTACCTGGCGATCGCGTCAAAGTAGAGTTAACTCCCTATGACTTGACAAAGGGTAGAATTACTTATCGACTACGCAAGAAGTAAGTTTATGTAAAGAATATTATCATATTAACGAACTCTTTGGGTGTTTCCTAGTCAGTGTAACTGACTATTTTCCTTAAAAATGCTATAATTTACTATTTGGAGTCAAGTACTAAAGGCATGAAAGTCAGAGCTTCAGTCAAAAAAATCTGTGAAAAGTGTAACGTGATCAAACGTCGTGGTCGCGTCATGGTGATTTGCGTTAACCCCAAGCACAAGCAACGTCAAGGCTAACGCTCTGACCAGCAGAGTCGGTGCAGTGGCAGAACAGACAGCACTAAAAAATCAAAATGCGATTAATCGCATTTTTTCTACAGCAATTGCGAGAGAGGGAGAGATTAATTGTGGCACGGATTGCCGGAGTAGACCTTCCACGCGATAAACGCGTCGAAATTGGTCTGACATATATCTACGGAATTGGATTATCTAGATCGCATGAAATTTTAGCGGCTACAGGTGTCAACCCAGACACCCGTGTTAAAGACCTAAATGATGCCGATGTTGCTGCCCTACGGGGAGAAATAGAAAGCAACTACCAAGTTGAAGGGGACTTGCGGCGCTGGGAATCACTTAATATCAAGCGCCTGGTTGACATTGGTACTTACAGGGGACGCCGTCATCGTATGGGCTTACCAGTAAGAGGACAAAGAACCCGTACCAATGCTAGAACCCGTCGGGGGAGAAGGCAGACCGTGGCTGGTAAGAAGAAAGCACCAGGCAAATAAAATTTCCACGCTTGTTAATAGAAGCAAGTTTTACCTTAAATTACCTACACAAATATGGCGCGACAACCAACTAAAAAATCTGGGAGCAAAAAGCAGAAACGGAACGTACCCAACGGGGTTGCCTACATCCAGTCTACTTTCAACAATAGCATTGTCACCATTACCGATCAAAACGGTGATGTTATCTCTTGGGCAAGTGCAGGTTCTAGCGGTTTTAAAGGGGCAAAAAAAGGAACTCCCTTTGCGGCACAAACCGCCGCAGAAAGCGCTGCTCGTCGAGCTATAGATCAAGGAATGCGCCAAATTGAGGTCATGGTTAGTGGTCCAGGAGCAGGTAGAGAAACTGCGATCCGCGCCCTCCAAGGAGCAGGACTGGAAATTACACTGATTCGGGATATTACTCCAATTCCTCATAATGGTTGTCGTCCGCCTAAGCGCCGCCGAGTTTAAAACCCAACTGTGAGGCGGTGTAGACAAGAAGTTAGAGCAGAGAAAACACACCTGTGATAGTTGCTGGAACGGTTAGTGTGCTGCGATCGCAGGATGAAGGTTGATAAACTATGTCAAGCTTGGGTGACAAATATACCGACAGATCCTCCTAGTGGGAGGACTGCTCAACTTCGAGAAACCCAAGATATTATGAGCAACCATGAGATGAATAGTTGAATGTTTGATATACATAAGACCATCTCAGGATAAGAAATAAATTCGGGAGGCAATTGATTTGCCTGTTAGCAGCACCTTAAAACAAGGGAGGCAACTCCGTGGCGCAATTTCAAATTGAATGTGTAGAGTCTAATACTGAAGAAAGTCGAAGCCACTACAGTAAATTTGTCCTCGAACCTCTAGAACGTGGACAAGGAACGACAGTTGGCAACGCCTTGAGGCGGGTTTTATTGTCTAATCTAGAGGGGACAGCAGTTACAGCAGTAAGGATTGCAGGCGTCTCACACGAGTTTGCCACAGTTCCGGGTGTGCGAGAAGACGTGCTGGAAATCCTCATGAAAATGAAGGAAGTCATCCTCAAAAGCTATTCCTCACAACCCCAAATTGGGAGATTGCTAGTTAACGGACCAGCTACAGTTACTGCCGCACATTTTGATTTACCAAGTGAAGTGGAAGTTGTTGATCCTACCCAGTATGTAGCTACCCTGGCGGAGGGCGGGAAGCTGGAAATGGAATTCCGCATCGAAAAAGGTAAAGGCTATCGCACTGTAGAGCGAGGACGTGAAGAAGCTACATCTTTAGACTTTCTCCAAATCGACTCGGTATTTATGCCAGTGCGAAAAGTTAACTACAGCGTCGAAGAAGCCCGTGCGGATGGCTCCATCACCAAAGACCGACTGCTGTTAGAAGTTTGGACAAATGGTAGTCTCTCCCCCCAGGAAGCCCTATCATCTGCTGCTGGTATTCTAGTAGATCTGTTCAACCCATTGAAAGATATCTCACTAGAACCAACAGATATCGGCTCAGATATTCCGGATGACCCAACTGCTCAAATTCCGATCGAAGAATTGCAGCTTTCTGTACGGGCATACAACTGTCTGAAACGAGCGCAAGTTAACTCTGTAGCCGACTTGTTGGATTATACCCAAGAAGACCTATTAGAAATTAAAAACTTTGGTCAGAAGTCAGCGGAAGAAGTAGTTGAAGCTTTACAGCGACGCTTAGGCATTACTCTGCCCCAAGAAAGAAGCTCTAAACACAGCTAAACCCAAACCGTTAACAATTCATAGTGCGTTATTATGCGTCATCGGAATCGAATCAAAAAACTTGGTAAGCCAGCAGACCAGCGCCGCGCTCTGCTACGTGCGCTGACCACAGAACTAGTACGTCATGGCAGAATCACCACCACTTTAGTGCGAGCTAAAGTTTTGCGAAGTGAAGTTGACAAAATGATCACTTTAGCCAAGGAAGGCTCCTTAGCAGCTCGCCGAGAAGCCCTGGGCTATATCTACGACAAACAACTAGTTCATGCTCTGTTTGAGCAAGCGCCCACTCGGTATGCTAATCGCCAAGGTGGTTATACCCGTATCCTGCATACGGTTCCTCGTCGGGGCGATAATGCTGAGATGGCGATTATTGAACTGGTTTAAGTCAATTAAGTCAAGAGTCATTAGTTATTAGTTAAAAATCTTGGATAAATAACAAATGACCAATGACCAATGACAAACAACATGTATGTTAGAAAGCCACCAGCCTACACCAACTCACAGAGTAGCCCTGGTAATCCAATACCTGGGCACTCGTTTTCATGGCTGGCAACGGCAAAAAAATCAACGTACAGTTCAAGAAGAAATAGAAATAGCTATTGCAAAAATTCTTGGGTATCATGTGGTACTACATGGTGCTGGGCGTACTGATGCCGGAGTTCATGCCGCAGCTCAAGTAGCCCATTTTGAAGCCACAGGCTTAATCCCGGCGCACAAATGGGCAACTATTCTTAATAGCTATCTACCTCAAGATATATTAATCAGAGCTTCAGCAAGTGTAAGTAGCCGTTGGCACGCCCGCTTTAGTGCAGCTTATCGACGGTATCGCTACACACTGTTTACTGAAGACAGGCCGAACTTGTTTGTGACGCCATTAAGTTGGCATTATTATTATGCACCCTTGGATGAATCCTTAATCCAAGCGGCCTTAAAACCTCTGCTAGGAAAGCATGATTTGGCAGCTTTTCATCGCGCTGGTTCAAAGCGATCGCATTCCTGGGTAGAAGTACAAGCAGCAGAGTGTCTTCGCAGTGGGCCGTTTATCCATATTGAAATTCAAGCAAATGGATTTTTGTATGGCATGGTGCGGCTCTTGGTAGGGATGCTAGTACAGGTAGGTTCTGGACAACGCACCCTGGACAACTTCACCCAACTTTGGCAAGAAAAACGCCGGGAAGAAGTCAAATATGCCGCACCGCCCCAAGGCTTATGCTTATTGCGAATCGGTTATCCAAATTTTCCCTTTCCCCCAGAGATTTGGTACGACATCTTACCAAAGTTCATTATTAATCAAGAGTCAATAGGCAAAAGTCTAATGACCAAGCACAAAGTTTCAGCAGAAGCTGCCTCTAATGAAAACTTTGTAAAAGAGCACAAATGACAAAGGACAAACAATAATGAGTAGTAAAACATACCTTCCTCCTCAAGAAGCCCTTGAGCACGAGTGGTACATAGTAGACGCCACTGACCAACGCCTCGGACGCCTCGCTAGCGAAATTGCCATGATTCTCAGAGGTAAAAAGAAGGCTGAATTTACGCCCCACATAGATACAGGTGATTTCGTCATTGTCATTAATGCCGAAAGAATTGCCGTCACGGGCAAAAAGCGGACTCAAAAACTCTACCGTCGTCATTCAGGACGTCCTGGTGGGATGAAGACAGAAACTTTTGCCAAGCTGCAACAGCGCATACCAGAAAGGATTGTAGAACAAGCTGTCAAAGGTATGCTGCCCAAAAATAGCATGGGTAAACACCTGTTCACCAAATTGAAAGTTTATGCCGGGCCTACTCACCCCCATGCAGCCCAACAACCCAAAGAACTCAAAATCAATACAATTCCGGGAGCAGAAAATTAATGGTAGTCGCAGAAACTAACAGTGGTCGCGCCGTATATTGGGGCACTGGACGCCGTAAGTCCGCGATCGCACGGGTACGATTGGTTCCAGGCGAAGGTAAGCTAATTGTGAATAGCAAGGACGGAGAGTTGTATTTCCAATTCAACGCCAACTATTTGGGAGTAATCAAAGCCCCTTTGGAAACTCTGGGACTAGAAAGCGAGTACGACATTTTAGTCAAAGCTGAAGGTGGCGGTTTGACCGGACAGGCAGATTCCATTCGCCTGGGGGTTGCCCGCGCTTTGTGTCAACTAGACCCCGATAATCGCTCACCTTTAAAAACAGAAGGCTACCTGACTCGTGATCCCAGAGCCAAAGAGCGGAAAAAGTACGGTCTGCACAAAGCCCGGAAAGCGCCCCAGTACTCCAAGCGATAGGGATTGGCTATTGGGTATTAGGTATTGGGCATTGTTCATGATTCCTAGTCCCCAGTCTCTAATCTCCATTACCAGCTGAAAGTTATAATTTATATAGATTCACCACAAAAGGAACAATGGCAAAACCTGATATTCATCCCCAGTGGTATCCAGAAGCTAAAGTTTACTGCAACGGTCAAGTTGTGACAACTGTTGGCTCTACTAAGCCAGAATTGCACGTAGATGTTTGGTCTGGAAACCACCCATTTTACACTGGTACTCAGAAGATTATTGACACCGAAGGTCGTGTGGAGCGCTTCCTCCGCAAATACGGTATGTCTGGCGAGCAAACATCAGACACTAAAAAGAAAAAGTAGCGGGTTGGCTCTGCTGTTAACGACGACCCTGCGTCTGCTGGGTCGATTTTCATTTAAATCAGTCACCAGTGAACAGTTATCAGTCGTAGAAGTGTTGAAAAAATCAACCACAAAAACACTCACCTGTAATTGATGTGGAATGTCGGGAAACGATGAAGCTGTTAACTGATAGCTGCATAACTGATAGCTGTTACTGTCTGAGCCAACTTGTTATTTTTATGGAGCGTTGTACTCGTTATGGCTGAATCATACCTGCTGGAGAAACTTAAATCCGTTGAACAAACCTTTAATGAATTAACACGTCGCCTTGCTGACCCCGATACTGCAAAAAATCCTGATGAGTATCAAAAAATTGCTAAGTCTCGTTCTTCGTTAGAAGAAGTGGTCAATACCTACGAAACTTGGAAAACTGCCCAGGAAGAATTAATAGGAGCACGTCAGGTACTTAAAGAGGCAAATAGTGATCCGGAGTTGCAGGAAATAGCCGCCCTAGAAGTAAATGAACTGGAGCAAAAGCTAGAATACCTAGAGGCTCGTTTGAAGGTGTTGCTGCTACCCCGTGATCCTAATGATGATAAAAATATCATGTTAGAAATTCGCGCTGGGACTGGCGGTGATGAGGCCAGTATCTGGGCAGGAGATCTGCTGCGGATGTACTCTCGCTATGCTGATGTGCAAGGCTGGAAAGTAAAACTAGTGAGCGAGTCACTAGGTGAAATGGGGGGCTTTAAAGAGGTAATTCTGGAAATTCAGGGTGACAACGTTTACAGCAAACTCAAGTTTGAAGCCGGAGTACATCGCGTGCAGCGTGTACCAGCCACAGAAGCAGGCGGACGAGTTCACACTTCCACAGCAACGGTAGCGATCATGCCAGAGGTGGATGATGTGGAAATCCACATTGATCCCAAAGATATTGAAATGAGTACAGCCCGTTCTGGTGGTGCTGGTGGACAAAACGTCAACAAGGTAGAAACTGCTGCTGACTTGTACCACAAACCAACTGGCATCCGGATTTTCTGTACAGAAGAACGCAGCCAGTTACAAAACAAAGAACGGGCGATGCAAATTTTGCGGGCGAAGTTGTATGAGATGAAGTTACGCGAACAACAAGAAGCTGTAACTTCCATGCGGCGATTGCAGGTTGGTACAGGATCGCGCTCAGAAAAAATTCGCACCTATAATTATAAAGACAACCGTGTAACTGACCACCGTTTAGGGCAGAACTATTCTCTTAACCCTGTATTGGAAGGCGATTTAGAGACGGTTATCCAATCTTGTATCTCTCAAGACCAACAGGAACGTTTAGCAGAGCTAGCGGCTTCTGGTGTCAGCAACTAACTGTTGTATTTAAATAACCTGGAAAACCGCTTGTGGTGCTGTTAAATCCAACACACTCAGGCGGTTTTCTAATGCCGCTTGCAATGTCTCTTCTATCTCGCGGGGATAATAGTAATAAACAAATTCGTACCGCATGAAGTAATTCAACTTTGTCCAATCTTTCAGGGTTTGGCAGCTACTAATTAACTTTTCTACTTCCTTTTGCCAACGTATAAAAATCCGATAGCTGAAAAAGCTGCTGCACACGTTACCTTGTTCATCCCAAAAAGAAATGCATATTTGATATTTGAGGCAGTTAATCTTTTTGATTTGTTTGACCTTGTAGCCTTGAGCTTGGAGTGCTTCTTTGGCCTCTGTTTCCGAAATGTTCCACTGTTCTGGTTTAATTTTATTAGTGGCTATGAGGTTTTTACCTTTGCGGCGATATGAGTTACCTTTACGTAGCCTGCGAAACATGATGCACCTTAATCCGATAATTTGACTACAAGCTCGCTGCCAAGAATTTTCACGATAAAATGAATTGGTCTATCTATGCTTTCTAAATAGATTTGCTTGCAGGCAAACTTGTAAACTACAATTCTAAATGTAGAATACCATTTGCTAGCAAACTTGTAAATGCCTCAGTTAAATATTTACGAGCAAGAAAGCAGACTAGTAAGTTAAAAGCAATAAATATTACAGCAGTGGATTTAAAGGCTAGAAAGAAACTTATTGAAGTAGTAAAAATGGCTCGTGGCTCTATGAGTCAAAGGGCTTTTGGTAAGCTTCTGGGAGTTTCTGCTACTGCGGTACAACTGTGGGAAAAGGGAGAATCTATCCCAGATACCGAGAATTTAGCTAACATCGCCGCCAGAGCGGGGTACACGATGGAGGAACTGCTTAATTTCTTGGGTGTGAAGCCAGTATCAGAATCCTCGGATGTTAACCAGATAGTCAAGTATATCAAGTCCATGCCATTGAGTGAAGTAGCAATCATTGGCAGGGCTGTAATGGATAGATTGGCTACAGCTGCGGAAGCGTCAATAGATGAAGTCAAAGCAAGTTGAATCAGCTGATATGCGTCTCAATTGGATCAATAGTATCCATAATGCTGACTGGAATGCTGATCAAAATATAGGTCAATAGGTTGGTTTTTCTTGCTCCCTGAGTCCTGAGATAATTTGGTTTGCAATGGACACAGCCAATCCAAAGGATATGGTCAATGACAGTTCCTTGACTAGAGTTGTGTCTACGATTAGGCTAAAGCCTTTGCCGTAGACAAACTCTAGAATTCCCCGACTTTAGCGCAGTCAAGGGATTTTCAAATACCGGCTGGCACAGGAGTACGAGTGCGTTGCACGTCATATTCTGCTGTTTTCAGGAGCGATCGCCCTGTCATCTCTGGGGGCTGGGGTAGTTGTAAAATCTCCAGAATTGTGGGGGCAATGTCGGCTAGCTTGCCATCGCTGCGTAATTCAACATTTGTCGCATGTCCAGGTATTTTTACTTTCTCTCCTTCCACCAAGATTAAGGGCACCGGGTTAGTGGTGTGAGCTGTCCACGGATTACCTGCATCGTCTAGCATATACTCGGCGTTACCGTGGTCGGCTGTAATAATTGTTGTACCCCCGACTTTGATAATGCTGGCGAGTAGGCGACCCAAACAACGATCAACTGTTTCCACCCCGGTAACCGTAGCCTCAATTTGACCAGTATGCCCTACCATATCTGGGTTGGCGTAGTTGATGACAACTAGGGAGTAAATGGACTTTTTAATGGCGGCGATCGCTACATCTGTAACTTTATCTGCTGACATCGCTGGCGCTTTGTCATAGGTCGCCACCATTGGACTACTTACCAATTCTCGGTCCTCTCCTGGGCAAGGTTCCTCTAAACCACCATTGAAGAAGTAGGTGACGTGGGCATATTTTTCGGTTTCGGCAGTGCGAAACTGTTTTAAACCCTTGTTAGCTATGACTTCTCCCAAAATGTTACTGAGATTTTGGGGTTCAAAAGCCACAGCTACTGGTAAGTCTGAATCGTATTGCGTAAAGGTAGCAAAGGATAGCGGTGTGATTTGCTCTCTTGCAAAGCCTTTAAAGTCACGACTCACAAAGGCTTGAGTCAATTGTCTGGCGCGATCAGGGCGGAAGTTGAAAAATATCACCCCATCTCCTGGTGCTATTGCCCCAGGAGCAATTCGTAATGGCACGATGAATTCATCTGTCACACCCTCAGCATAAGATGCTTTTAAGACCTCCATAGCCCGGCGACCGTCACCCTGACCATCTTCTGTGATCACATCATAGGCTCTTTTGACCCGATCCCAACGGTGATCGCGATCCATTGCGTAGTAGCGACCGCTAAGGGTAGCTATCTGGCCAATACCGATGCTGTCTAAGTAGTCTTGCAACAGCCCGATTGTTTTTATACCCTCAGTGGGGGTAGTATCACGACCATCGGTGATTGCGTGGATACAAACTTCTGAAATTCGCTCTTGCTTGGCTAAGTCCAGTAGTCCGAACAGATGGGAGATATGGGAATGTACCCCACCTTCAGAACAAAGCCCTACCAGATGCAGCTTGCCACTGCGATCACGAACTTCTTGGCAAATTTTCACAAGTGCTGGGTTGCTGAGGATAGAACCGTCTTCAACGGCATCTGAGATGCGTACCAATTCCTGTGGTACTACTCGCCCTGCGCCAATGTTCAAATGACCAACTTCTGAGTTGCCCATTTGACCTTCTGGCAACCCCACGGCTTTTCCTGAGGTGCGAATGAGGGTGTGTGGATAAGCTGTCCATAAGCTATCCATGACTGGAGTTTGAGCGGCGTCAATAGCGTTTCCTCGCGTCTCCTCGCAGTAGCCCCATCCGTCTAAAATGACTAGCACCACAGGAGCAACAGGTGCCTTGGTCATAGTAAAATTGCCCTTTACTTTTTGTAATACCCGAATGATACCACTGCTCATCACCGTCGCAAGTGAATTTCTGCTTATTAACTTCTTTTATGAATGATTGAGATTTTTTTAGATTTTTTTGAAGTTTAGAACTTCTTGCATATTTTTTGTGATAATTTTTTGGCCTTAATGTGGCTATATACTTGGTTGTGAAAACTTGCAGCCTTAGAACCCCGACTTTTCGAGAAGTCGGGGCACTGGTTTTTAAACAAAATTTAGTATTACGTGGAGTCAATACTAGTAATACTTGATTATCACTACTATCAACTACTTCATTTTCGCTTTGCAGAAGTCTTAGTAGCTTTAGCAGCCTTCTTTGCAGCTTTTTCTGCGGCGATCGCTTCTAACCTTGCTTGTTCTTTTTCTTCCGCAGTTTTCTCCAGATAGTAATGATAATTCCCTAAATACATACGGAATTCACCATCACGAATTTCAACTATCTTGTTGGCTACCTGGGAGATAAAATAGCGGTCGTGGGAAACTACAATCGCTGTGCCATCGTAGTTCTGGATGGCTTCTTCCAGCATTTCTTTCGCTGGGATATCTAAGTGATTTGTCGGCTCATCCAAAATTAGTAAATTCGCTGGACGTAGGAGCATTTTTGCTAAAGCTAAACGCGCTTTTTCACCCCCACTCAATGCTCCTACCTGTTTAAATACGGTGTCGCCAGTGAATAAAAAGCTACCCAAAAGCGTGCGGACTTCTTCGTTTTTCCAATCTGGAACCTCATCATGGATAGTTTCCATGACGGTTTTCTTTAAGTCCAAAGCTTCTGCCTGATTTTGTTCAAAATAACCGGGGATAACATTATGTTCGCCTAGCGCAACGCTGCCTTCTGTGGCTGGTTCTGTACCCATAATTATCCGCAGTAGCGTCGATTTCCCTGCGCCATTCGGGCCGAGAAAAGCAATGCGATCGCCTCTTTCAATTAGTAGGTTAGCCCCAAGGAACAAAATCTTGTCACCATAGGTATGTGTCAAATCCTTAATTTGCACTACTTCCCTTCCACTACGGGGCGCAGGGGGAAAGCGGAAATGTAAGGTTCTCACTCCAGCCGTGGGTGCTTCGATGCGTTCAACTTTGTCTAGTTGCTTTTCGCGGCTTTTGGCTTGAGTACTGCGGGTAGCACTGGCGCGAAATCTATCAACAAAGGCTTGTTGTTTCTCTAGTTCTTTTTTCTGTCGCTCGTAAGCACTCAGTTGGGCTGATTGATTTTCAGCTTTCTGTTGCAGGTACGCCGAGTAATTACCGAGATATGTAGAGGATACACCACGTTCGGTTTCCACGATTTGGGTGCAGAGGCGGTCAAGGAACTCCCGGTCATGGGAAACTATCACCATTGGGGTAGTTAACCCTTTGAGGTAATTTTCTAGCCACTCAATGGTTTCTAAATCTAGGTGGTTTGTCGGTTCGTCCAGTAGCAATAAATCGGGTTTTTGCAGCAGGATCTTACCCAAACTCATCCGCATTTGCCAGCCACCAGAGAAAGCGCTAACTAGGCGATCGCCATCTTCTGGTTCAAAGCCCATTTCTGGTAAAATCTTGCCAATACGGGACTCTAAGCCGTAGCCATCCAAGGCTTCAAATTGGCGCTGTAAGCGATCTAACTTGTTGATGAGATTGTCTAATTCTTCTGGGGTAGCGCTTTCCATCTCTCGCGTTACCTGTGCGAGGGACAACTGCACTTGGTTAGCTTCTTTGAAGACAGTCCAAAGTTCTTCTCTAACCGTGCGAGTGGGATCTACTTCAAATTCTTGGCTGAGATAAGCTATATGTAAGCTAGCAGGACGAATTATTTCACCAGCACTGGGTTCAATTTCCCCAGAGATAATTTTTAACTGGGTAGATTTCCCAGCACCGTTAACACCGACTAAGCCAATGCGATCGCCTGGTTTTACTTCCCAGTTGATATCTTTGAGAACTTCGCCTGTAGGATAAATTTTACTGATATGTTCAAGTCGCAGCATCAAGTTTCTCTCAGGTAGGGAATGGGTGGTTGGGGAGGATGT
The DNA here is from genome assembly GCA_019359495.1 of Goleter apudmare HA4340-LM2. GTDB lineage: Bacteria > Cyanobacteriota > Cyanobacteriia > Cyanobacteriales > Nostocaceae > Goleter > Goleter apudmare. The sequence goes on along the minus strand of JAHHHF010000070.1, from coordinate 165,141 downwards.
ACTAACGCCGTGTCAATCTTAACAAAATTTAACTAAAAATTCGTCGTGGTAAATTGCTGGCAGACAGATAAAAGTTTGTCATATATCTAAGCATAAGTCGTGGGCGATCGCTCTTGAAGAGTAATTTTGTGGCGAACGCCTGTATTCTCAATATCCGTAGTCAACCCCAGTTTTAATCATCTGAGATTGACTGTAAGTTGATTTTGCCATTACTGTCATTACTTATTTATGCAGCACTTTCTTCCTCTGAACCATCTCGTACTGCCAACAATCGTTCTTTTGAAATCCCTAATATACGTGAGAGGGGGGCTAATAAGATATCATCAACTACTTCCCCAGTATAAATATTATTCAGTTCAGTTGGGGATACTTTGAAAGTATCGCAGAATTTAGTAAACTCCTGACTATTCAAGTCTAGTTCCTTTTGTCGTTGATTCAGTAAAACAGCGATCGCTCTCGTGCCATACTTGGGACGTTCGCTGATTTTGATATATTTTTTCATCATATGTTTGACTTGACTGGTATCACCGCCAGTTTTTTGGAGTAAATCAGTACAAGCTTTTTTCAATGCTTTAGTTAAAACTTCTTCCTCATTCAAAAATTTAATAATTTCACTAGCATATTCTTGGTTTAAAAAACCAACCAAATCGCCTTTGTAGTAAATTGGCATATAAAGATTACTTGATTCAAATTGCCAATCTAAGGTTTCATTATATGAAGACATATCTGCACCCTGAAAGAATTAAAGATTTCACCATTTTAAAACCATTTTTTATCACCCGCCAGGGGTGACTACATTGCGGCATTCCACTTTGATCACTGACAGCCTCAAGGGTGCGGCTACACTAATAAAACCCATCTTTGTAGACTTTGTTTGTATGGCTCTAGTCTTCTGGAGTCGTGACGATATGGTCATCTTGCGTCGTCAATCACCTGATGTCCTGCAACTTAAAAGACGTTCATGATGCAAAATTTTTTGGGTTTTTAGGTATTCATTTCGGGGCTTTCAGCCAGCTTTCTTGTAAAATGGAAGGCGGTTAGCTGTTAATTATTAACTGTTAGCTCTTCCTGCCGTTTTGAAATTTACTATCTATTTAGATTCCTACCATGACAGTTTCTAACATTGTGCAAGGCATTTGGGCACTTTCCGCCGCCGGTTTAATTGTCTTGGTGTTGCTACATAGCCCCAAAGGTGACGGGATTGGCGCCATTGGTGGACAAGCCCAATTGTTTAGCAGCACCAAGAGTGCAGAAAATACATTGAACCGAGTCACTTGGGCGCTGACAGTAGTTTTTATGGGTTTAACCGTAGTTTTAAGTGCTGGTTGGCTACCTAAATAAGGATAGGGAAATGGGGAAAATCACCCAACACCCAATACTTACAACCTTCATCAAGGTCATTTCATGGCGCTTACTTGCAGCCCTTACCTTATTTATTGGCACAGGACTGCTTGTAATTTTAACTAGGCTGCCATCTCCAGCTTTATTGACAAATTCACCTAAATCTGGTAAGGAGTCAAAAATTTCTCTGCCTATCTCTCCCCAAAAACCTCATCCCCTTCCCCAAACATTGGCAGAGTGGCAAGATAGCAGCAATAGCGGTGATTACTTTGCTCAAATCACACCCGTCCAAGTTGGCTACTTAGTTTGGTCGCAGTTTCCTGTGAGAGTTTATGTAGAATCTCCAACAGGTGTTAGCAACCAACAAGCCCAAGTATGGGAGCAAAGTGTTTTAGAGGCTGTACAAGAGTGGAGTACTTATTTACCTTTGCTGATAGTCTCACAGCCGGAAGTAGCTGACATCAAGATTGTGCGAAAAGCGCCACCCCTGCAAATTTCTCGTGGAGATAAAGTCCCCCGTGCGCGTTCGGCTCAAACCAGCTACGAAACATACAGCAAAAACAACACTTTATCCCACCGCTTGACTATCTTGCTGAGTCCCAGCCAAACAGGTGGATATGTCCAAGCCGCCATTCGCCATGAACTCGGTCACGCTTTGGGAATTTGGGGTCATAGTCCGCTACCAACCGATGCGTTATATTTTGCCCAAGTTCGCAATCCTCCGCTTATCTCACCTAGAGATGTGAATACTTTAAAGCGGGTCTATGAACAACCAACTAGCTTGGGGTGGACTTTAGAGTGACTAAAATTAAATGTAAAGCTACCAGAATCACTGTATAAAAAATTGAACAATTAACAACTACAGAAAATATTTCTGTTGACAGCTTCTAGCGATCGCCTGTTAAATTTTCTGGTATTACTTAACTTTGCGATCGCTTCTTTGATACTGCTATTGTTGAATTTGCTAGAAGTACTTGAGTATCGGTGTAATCTCCAAAAATTAAACCCAAAAAAATCAATTAAAAATAACTGTTTATGCTCCGCGACTGAGCTGTATAGGTTTCTGATATAAAACTTCAGTATAAAGTCTTTCTAGCAGAGTGATATTCTTGGTGAGGTCATAGCGTTCTAAGACTCGCTTTCTCGCTTTCTGTCCCAGGAGGGTTGTTAACTCTTGATGATCTTGGAATAACGGTAACAGGGTTTTTAATTGCGATCGCACAGTTTTTGTACTGAGAATGACACCAGCCCCTTTTTCCAAGACTTCTCCATCTGCACCTACATCAGTGGCTAAACAAGCTAACCCAGATGACATTGCTTCTAACAGAGATAGAGATAAACCTTCTACCACAGAAGGCAAAATAAATACATCTGCACCCCGTAAAATTTCGATGCGCCTATTTTCATCTGCAATAAATCCTAGCCAGATAATCCCGGATTCTGCACCATAAAACGGCTGCAAGGAAGGCTTCAAAGGACCATCACCCACAATCAATAACTTACTATTCAGCCCCATCTCTGACTGCTTCCAGGCCCGTAGTAAGGCTTCCACATTTTTTTCTGGGGCGATGCGTCCTTGGTAAACAAATAAGCGTTCAGCTTGAAATTCAGTTTTGATTTGAGAAGGCCCGGGTGAATATTTAGCAACGTCCACCCCGTTGGGAATGACAGCAATCTTTGCATCCGGTACACCCAAACGTGCCAACAAGTCTCGCTGAATTTGAGAAAAGACAATGACGCGATCGTAGTTACCTAAAAAAGGCGCATAGAGTTGGTAGGCCAAAAATTGTGTTCCTGAGATTAGTTTTGCCCCTTTGCCTGCAAATGGCGTGTGGAAAGTGGCAATCAAGGGTAGATTCAGTTGCTCACAAATTTCTGGTAGAACAAAATCTAAAGGAGATAAAGTCAGCGAAGCATGGACTATATCTGGCTTGATTTCCCTTAGCGAATCAGTTAAAACCTTAGTGGCTTTAAAGGTAGGAATTGTGTATACCTGGGACTTATAAATGAACGGAAGAGGAACTTCTTGAAAATTTGGCCAATTGTCAGACTGCGATTCTTCTTGGGCAAAGTGGAGAAAACTAACTTCATGTCCTCGGTCTAGCAAGGCATTTGTAATTTCCCGACTGTAGGTAACATTGCCACAAAATGGTGTTTTTTTTCCAATCCAGGCTATACGCATTCTCTATTAGCTATAAGAACAACAGGTTTGATAGGTTCAGTTTGATGTCCTTTGTTATTCGTCTTTTATCCTGTTGTACTTGCTGGACTCTCACTAATTAAAAAGTCTAGATTTACCTAGTCAAAAAGCAAAATGTTTAACTTATCTAACCAGGGTATTTATGGTTTTATTTACTATAGTTATAAGTTGTTAGTGCTTTTAGATTCATAACAACTTACATCTAGTTAATGTTCACATTGATCCCCAGCAAGTACATGATAAATTCTTAATGACATTAGTCTAGCACGAAAACAACAACTTTCAGTAAATAATTCATCATGCCAAGGTAATGATTAATTACTGCTTTGATCTAATAAATTATCTACTGACGAGAGCTATACCAAGTGAATATTCCGCCAAAGAAGACGATCGCTGCTAGTCCCAAAAAAACTACCTGTAATCCCACAAAAGTTTCTGCAACACCAGCTAATGCTAAAGGTAAGGAGAGAGCAATATTAATCACATTGTTTTGCAAACCAAAGACTTTGCCTCGCATTTCTGGCGGTGTTTCTGTTTGGATGTCTGTTTGCATGGGAATACCGATGAGGGCCCCAAAAACGCCCAACAGCGCTATTAAAAGTAGAACAATCCATAACTGTGTTGTGAACAAGGATAACCCAATCAAGGAAGCTGCCATACCTAAACAGCCGCACAGACTCAGCCCCGTATAGGAGAAGCGTTGACCAAATTGACCAAGAATCGTTGCTCCACCTGCGATACCCACACCGCCGGCTGCTAGCAAAAAGCCAAACTGAGAAGGTTTCAAGGGGGGAATTATGCCAGCCATCTTGACAGACAGAACAGTCAATGCTGCAAAAACTGAAAATAGGATAGTCAACTGTATTAAAGCATTACGGACACGATGATTGGCTTTGAGGTAGCGCAGACCATCCCGCAGATCAGCGAAAACGTGGGGGAATTCTGTTGCCGGGTCGTGGGGTTTTTCATTAGTTACTAAGAGTAATAAAATGATGCCAGCGATCGCATAACTACCACCCACAACCAGTTCTTTCCCTAGTCCACCGCTACCGCCAAGTTGTAGCCACAGTTGATCCGCAACTGCTAGTAGTGGTTCTCCGACGGCAAAACCTACAATCACGGATGCCATCATCGTTGTCGTGTACAACGAGTTAGCTGAAAGTAAATCTTGTTCTTTCACCACCAAAGGAATAGCAGCTTGTTCTGCTGGTGCAAAAAACTGTGTGAGTGTGGACACCAAAAAAGTTACACCCAAGATAATCAAAAAACCTACTGGCAACATTCCCAATGGCTGCCAATCATGAGTCAACCATAGTAGTAGGGGAATCGCCAAAACCAGAATTCCGCGCCAAATATTCGTGGCTACTAGCACAGTCTTCTTCGACCAGCGATCAACAAACACACCAGCAACAGAACCAAATAGTACTGCGGGAATTGTAAACGCCATCATTAAGGCTGATACCCAACCACTAATGCTTTGATTACTAGTTTGAAACTGAGTATTAATCAAACCAATCATCAGCACCAAATAGACTTTATCAGCCATTTGGCAAAAAACTTGACCACCCCAAAGAGCTAGGAAATTCAGGTTTTTTAATACAGGTAAAAAGCCCTGCCTCTGTACATCACCAAATGCGGCTTTACCTTCTAAATCCGGTTTTTCTAAATCTGGCGGTTCTTTGTCTGAATTAGTTGCTGCTGAAGCACCATTGCCGCCTATATAACCACCTTTGCCATTAGCATCGGCGGTGGTTTCCTGTTCGGAAAACTCCTTTTCAGATTCCTGGGTAACATCAGTTTTGGACACTTCTGATGTCCAATTTTTATCGTTTTGAGAAACGTCATTTGGAGACATTTCTTGCCCATTTATTTGAGTAGCTATAGACTTGGGAACAGCATTCAGATGATTAGTGATTGTAGGATCTGATGCCCTATTCTGTTTTTTAGTGTAACTTGGTGGCAAGGGTAGGATTTTTGTATCCAAATCAGACGGTTGCATCATGGTTGGCAGCAAAATAAGAATCTATCAAAGTAGCGGAGCGAATAGGGCGGCCTAAATGATACTGGGTATACTGGCGCAAAATCTGCTCGACAGATAACCAGCTATCATTTTTGGCGGCATTAATGGACATGATTTCTGGTTGCGATAGATGCTGGAGTATGGCAAGTTCCACAGCATTCAAGCGAGTAGAAATCACAGGTATTTCTTGTTGATGGACAACTGTTTGATAACTGGGACTTTCGGAGGCTGGGGGAATAGAAGCATGGATATGTTTTCTTCTCTCCTCCTCTCGTCGCAAACTTGCCCAAGCTTCTAAACACACGGTTCCACCCACCGGGATGCTAAATCCCACTTGCCAGTTGGGTTTTGCGAAATTGGGTATCAGAGGCTGTTGTGTTAGACAACAAACTTGTACTTGGGGTGTCAATCCTGCCAAGACGAGGAACTGAAACACCCCATAAGTCAGACTTGCTAAGATCCCAGACGTTTCTGTTCTGGGCAAAGTCTCCAATTTATTGAGATGTTCATTAAGTAATTCATAAAGTTCTTCTTGGGGTTGTTCGCTCAAAGCCTGGCACAGAACTATTTCTGCTAGATACTGACTAGCAGCTAATTTTCCCAAATCTTTAGCCAAACCTGGATATGTTTTTATCGTTTGTGCTTGTGTAATTTTATCTAGCGATCGCCCTTGGGCAATCAGTAGTTCATTTACTACAAACATCCCACTCCTGCCACCTAGGCTAGAGTTGTGCTTGCGTGCCCCAGGAGCAACTGCTCGAATCAAACCGAATTCTCGTGTCAAAATTGTCACTATTCTATCCGATTCTCCCAGTGTCTGGGTTTTGAGGTTAATTCCCGTTGCTTTATAGGTTCTACTCATTAGCCATTAGTCAAGAGTCAAGAGGAGCCAGCCACCTGTGAAAGATTTCCTCACAGAGTGCAGGCGTTCAAGAGTCAAGGGTCAACAGTCAAGAGTTAATATTTGGACTCTGGACTTTGGACTATTGACTATTCACCTTTTTCCAGGTTATCGCGCTGGCGGATCAAATCGATACTGCGAGAAGTGCCTAATCTAGTAGCACCTGCCACAATTAGGTCTAGAGCTTGGTTTATGGTGTGAATACCACCTGAAGCTTTAATGCCAACACTTTCTCTTGTCACTTCCTTTAAAAGTCGCACATCTGCCACGGTTGCACCCCCACTCCAACCTGTACTAGTTTTCAAGAATGCTGCGCCTGCTTCCATAGATACTTGTGCTACCAGCCTTTTCTCCGCATCTGTCAGCAAGTTAGTTTCTAAAATTACTTTGACAGTCTGGCCAGTCTCCTCACAAATTTCGGCAATCTCCTTGTGGATTGCCTCAATTTTGCCAGCTTTCAACCAACCCAAGTTGATGACAACGTCTAGCTCAGTGGCTCCATTTTCCACTGCTTCTTGAGCCTCATACAGCTTAACTGCTGGAGTTGTTGCCCCTGTGGGAAAGCCAATCACCGTACAGACTTTGGGCTTTTTTCCATGTAAAAGTTCTACTGCATGGCGTACATGGGTGGGGTAAATACACACTGCGGCAAAATTAAATCTGTCTGCTTCTTCACACCATTGCTCAACCTGCTCTGGGGTAGCCGTTGGCATTAACAGGGAGTGATCGATAAATGGCGCAATATCAATATCCGGATAGTCTGCTGCCATTGTGTTTTTCTAATGATTGTTTATTAAAGTTTATAAAAAATTAAGACATTTTTTATAAATTAAACCATATTTATTTACGAATATATTCTGAAGACAGGCTGTTTAGTTGGCTTGGGATGTCGGCTTGACATCTGTCCCCAGATTCCTACGGTTATTTGAGTTGACATCAGGGATTTGTCACCTGAGGCGGTTCAACAGGTTTTTTCCTACCAGTAGCTAAAAAATCAAGAATAGTTTGAGCTAAAGCCTTTGATGCCAAATATGGCACACCATTACCAATAGTTTTAAACATATTAGTGAGTGACATATTCTCTGGAAGCGTAAAATTTGCCGGCATAGATTGGATAGCCAAAGCTTCAGCTACAGAAATACGCCGGACTTTATAAGGATGTAAATGTACTTCATTATTGCCATAACAAGCAGTCGGAGAGTAACGCCATCTGTGCAGACGTTTAAAAGACTTTTTAGAAACATCTCCTTCGTCAACTGTAGCAAATTTCGTTATACCTGCCCTTGGTTGAAAATAGTGTTGAGCATTGGGATGATTTAATACATCATTCCTTTTAAACCAATATTCAACAGTTAGTTCATGAGGAACATTTTTCGGACAAGGAATGACAGAATTTTCTTCAAAAGGCTCACATTCACGCCAAGGATAAGCAAAGACATTTGCTTGAGGAAATATAATGTGTTTACTCCAAGGAAACAATTCTTCAGTCAGTAATTGTAAATGATCAATTATTATTCCTAAATCCTCAAGCAAATTCTGGTGAAACCCAATCAAAATAATTCTGTCTCTATCTTGAGGAACACCATATTCAATAGCATTAATCAATCGCTCAGTTAATATATAACCTGCTAGTTGTAACTTGTATTTAAGTGATTCAAAAAATAGCCGATGTTTATTAGTTTGCCACAAACCTTTGACATTCTCAAATAAAAAGAAATCTGGTTGATTGCTGCAAATTAATTCAATATATACAGCAGAAAGCTTACCATTATCTCCTAAGCTTCCTCGGTTTTTTCCCCCAACGGAAAAATCAGGACAAGGAGGCCCACCAATAAAGCCAACTATATTATGAAATTTGCGGCAGTCTTTTACTAAATCTAAGAGTAGCTGTGCTGCTGTTCCTTGGGTAAGTTTGGTAACATCTGCTGCTTCCCCATTATGATATCCATATTCGGGTAATGGTAAACTGAGAACCTCCCGTGAATGACGGTAGGCTTCTATAAATGGGGAGAATATTTCATTGACATAAACAATATTAAAACTACTGGTTTCAAAGCCTAAATCTAGGAATCCTGATCCAGCAAAAAATGAGAAAATACAAGGGCAATGAGTCATTAAAAATATTACTTGTTCATAATGAATAAAATATACATTTTATAAATCAGATATTATCCTAATGTTGAAAAATTTTATGTATATATTATGATTATGCCAGCCATCATTAGTATCTTTAACAATAAAGATGGAGTGGGTAAGAGGATATTTGAAAAGTCTAATTTTTGTTGTTTCATGCAAAGACGCATTAGAAAAGTCTTTGCGCCTTTGCGTGAGATTATCCCACAGCTTCAACTTGCTGCGCTTCTGGCAATAAACGCTTCACAGCTTGTTTAGCAAAACCTTGCAGAAAAGCCATCTGTTGATTTTGCTGGAATACATTTTGCAAAGTTTGTCGCAATTTATCCAAATTCAAACCAGTTCCAGAATCTACAGCTATTTCTTGTTGTTGGAAATACTCTACTAAGCTTAACCCCGCTACTCTGGTGAGATAGGCTGCACTCACACCTTGCACTGCACCACCAGCCACGAAGGTGACAGCATTACTTTTTAAAACAGTACTAATAGCTTTTGTAGAAAGTTCCACTAAACCCAATTTCAACATCAAACTTCCCATTGTTCCAGCTACAGTTTGCGCCTGTTCCCAGGAAAATTTCTGCTGATAAATCTTACCTAAATCCATAACCATCTGAGCATTAATTGCCGCAGTTGCGAGGATATCTAGTGCAGGTACTGGGTTGGCAAAGGCAGCCGCCGCAGCTATCCACTGGTATTGTTCAATAATTGGGGTAGCGCGATCGCATCTTGTTCCATTCAACCAGTTTTTCGCGTCAGCTTGCAACAATACAGCTTGCCGCATGGTAGTTAAGTAAACTAGTTTTTGTGCTTGCTGTGCCAAAACTTCACTCAACTGCTGTGTCAACTGCTGAATATCTGGTGCTGGTTGTTCCATCCACTCTTGTACAGAACCATCAGCTTCATGCTTCCGGACTTTGATGGGGATGGGAGACGCCGCAGTCGCCACCACATTTTCCTGTAGGCGCTGTTTCAATGACAGTAAAACACTAGCACGTTCATCAGGCAAATACTGGTCTTGTTTGTTAAAAACCAACATTAGCGGCTGATTTACTGCTTTTAGCTGCTGTAAAGTCTGAAATTCTGAATCTGTCAAATCACCGTTCGTTAAAAACAGGAGAAAATCAGATTTTTGCACTGTTGCTAAAACATCTGTATCTGATTTTTCACCTGCTTCCCTAAACAAAGGTGCTGTTTCTTGGTAGCTGACTTTTTGCTGTCTGTCTTGCCAATTACCAGATTCTAGTACTTGAATCAAAGTGGTTTTACCTACCGACTTCCCGCCAGTGACAGCCACTTTAATATATTGTCTGTCTAACTCTAAGGATAACTGACTCAGTTGTGCTCTTAAGGTACTTAAAGCTGGATGGTTTTCGGCTTCTTGTGCTAGTTGGTTAATGACGACTTCAGTTTTGGCGATCGCATTTTCTACACTTGCCCGATCTATAATCATCCCATGCATCTGCTCCAGACTCTCTTGAGGGCGATTTTTCTGAAATAACCAGAAACCACCACCCACTGCTAAAGCACTCAATAAACCAAATTCACCCACTTGCACTATTGAATGATGCCAACTTTCCATCATCCACAAGGAAAAGGATAGTCCCAATCCTCCCACTAAAATTGGTCGCTGCAACTTCACAACCATGACTCTCCGCGCTTTTTGGAAGGTTTCTCCTCCAGAATAGATCAAAATAAAACAAATCCCTACAATCATTAAAGGTTGCAGGGATTTTGTTACACTTTTATGTTTGGTGGCGGGAAGTGGATTTGAACCACTGACCTTCGGGTTATGAGCCCGACGAGCTACCAGGCTGCTCTATCCCGCGTCGCCGTCTCTCGACTTATCTAATATAACCCAAAGTCAAAAGTTTGGCAACTATAAAAGCGATAATTCTCCAACAACTTCCAAACGCTTGTATTTTCCTAAGATCATGAACTTTTCTGACAGGCTTTCTGCCACGCTGGGGCTAATCCAGCCCATCTGCTGGAGTAAGTGAATAGCAACGGCATATTTTGCGCGCTTGGCCCCATCCATGACTTTAATTGCCAATCCCATACCTTCACCCATTCTGCCAATGCATTGTACGCCTTCGGCACCAGCTTTACTGACTAGTTCTCCTGGAGTCACGCGCATCAGTTCCGTGTCAAATTCGCCATTGCCGGCTACTAGTGCCGGGTGATGAGTCATCGCCCGGACAATGCGCTCCATATCCAAATTGTTACTAGAAGCTAGCAAGGCATACAAAGCGGCTATTTGACCGAGTTGCATCAAATATGTTGGTGCGCCGCAGTCGTCATGAGCGCTGATAAATTCCTCTGCTGGCATCCGCAGCAACTCTGCTACTTTGCCCAAAATCAACTGCTGTACTGGGTGTTTACGTTCTAAGTAGTTGGTCAACGGCCAGTGACGCTGTTGACAAACGGCTAACATCCCCGCATGTTTACCAGAGCAATTGTATTCTAAAGGACTCCGTTTACCTTCAGGAATTGGGCATTGGAGTGTAGTTGGGTCAAGATCAGCCCGCCAAAGAATGTTAAATACTTGCCTTACTTGCTCTACTGTTCCCCTGTGGGAACTAGTAATAATTGCTAAGTCCCGATCACTCAGATTATAGCGCTCTGGTGTACCTGTGGTAGTCACTGCGAGTGCCTGAAATGGTTTGAGCGCTGAACGGACGAAGGTAGCAGTTTCAGAATTACCGGCAACGGATAGAACCCGCCCCCTTTCGTCGCATACAACAGCTTGGACTATATGCTTCGATTCTATAATTCCTTCTCGCAGCAATCTGACTTCTAGTGCTGCGGCTTGAGTTCGTTTTCCCATTGTCATGGGTTAAAATTTATCACTTTTTTATTATTTGTCACTAGACTTTTGTTCTCTTGGACAAAGTTCTGATGCCTTCTCTTCTACCTTGGCGCTAGCCTCTCCCTTTGGGAGAAGGGGAGACACTAAACGTAGCTTGCTTCCCCGTAGGGGTACGAGAGGCTTCGCCTACGGCAAGCCGCAGGAGCGTTTACAGACTTTTATCTGAGCTTTGTCATCAGTTGTTCACCAATAACGAAGGACAAATGAGCTAATGACTATTTACAACAAACGCCAAACTATAGTACCAATAAGAAACATTCCCGCCAAGCTTGCAAAGGTAAATTGTAAACGTCGGAGGATGGGTTTGATTTCGTATGAGACAATTAAGCGATCGCGGTTGAGTACTTCCTGGGGCTTAATCCATGTTTGACCATCGTACCATCCCGATTCTTCATAGAATACGGTTTGACTGAAGAGGCGATCGCCTATATAAAACCAGCCTAAATACAAACGTACTAGTACTAGGATTAACCCAACACTCGCGCCTGCTGCACCACACAAGATAAATTGGACAACACCTTTATGTGGTGGAAAACTGGCTGCGGCTACTGGCCCTGCAACCAGCCATGACAAACCCCAAATCCAGGCTATTTTCGTGGTGTAGCTACGCCAATTTAAAGTGCAATCACGAAACAGCCAGGATATTTTTAACTCTTCATACTCATTTAGCGGCTGTTGCTCAGTCGGTACTGGACAATTGGAAACCGAGGACTTAATCATGTTGGTTTGTCCCACCCTCATCGGATTTTGGAAGTTCCAGACGTTCTGCGTGTGACCAGAATGCCTCTAAATTATAAAACTCCCGTTCCTTGGGCATCATGATGTGAACAATCACTTCGCCATAGTCTTGTAGTACCCAACTTCCTTCAGCTTTACCTGCTGTTCGCAAGGGGCGTCGTTGCCATTCTGTTTCTACTTGGCCTTCAATAGCATCAGCGATCGCTCTGACCTGTACCCTAGAATAACCAGTCATCAACACAAAGTAGTCCGCCAAGTAAGATACATCTGCTACCCTAAGCAACAGAATATCTCCTGCTTTGCGGTCTGATGCGGCTTCGGCGATAGTTATAGCTAATTTGTCACTCACCTCTTCGATTTCGCCCTGCGGGCTTCTAACCGCATTCTTGGTCACTGAGACAGATTGTAATGGGAGATTTCCTTGGAAATAATCAGACATTAAACCTCAGGTGCTTTATTCCTTTTGTTACATTTTTCACAGTTATTGACACTCAATACACTCAATACATTGAAATGCAACTTTGCGAATCTGTTTTTTTGAATACTAACAAAAAAACAGGTGTTTATGCGGCGTGGTCATACCATTGACTACTAAGATTTGGATAGGAGACAGCAAGTAATTTGATTTGGGATTTGAGTATTAAACAAATCGAGCATCAGACACAGTTGCCCAATACTCTGCTTACCTCATGCCCAGATAAAACCTGCAATTCTCTATTTATCCACCATACCATTTGAGCAAAAACCATTTGGGGACTTCCAAAAAATAATTTATCCCGCTTCAGGTTGTTGATGTTGATAGTTGACCGTTATCAACAGCTAACAATGACAATGGGACAACTTTTATTTGTTATTCCCTGGTGATGTGCATCTTTTCATAAGATTAATCAACCAATGGCGAGTAATAATCTCAAAACAATTAAACAACCTAAATATATATTGTAAACTGACACCGCAACTGTAAAGTTAGCAATTTGTGGAAATCAGCCCTTGCTTATCAGTACAGATGCTGATGCCATTCGTAGCGCTAAGGTTGGCAGTTAGGTTATGGTACTTGAGATAAAGATATTGTCTAACCATGCTTTGGTTAGTCTGCTAAAAATAGCGTATCGCAGAGTTAACTTACACTGAGCCTGTCCAAGGGATGAATAGCGATCTCTAGATATCCTCCTTCAAGAAGAAGATCAAGATCAAATTTTGTGGCGAAAATCCTGAGAGCCAGACCATTACTATGGTGTCAACTTAAGCCCCTGCTAATAGAATTCGCGGCTATAAAGGCAAAGTCCGCGGAGGCGGACTAATGCAAAATTAAGGTTATTAAACCCACCTCCGTGGGTTTTGTTTGCATAGACGAGCCAGCGCCGTGGGCGGGTTTCCCGACTTGTAGACGCCGGAGGCGGCTTCTCGGAGAGTGGCGACTGGCGTGCGGTTTCTAACCGCCGATTATCCCGTTAAGTTGACACCAATGCAGATAGGCGTGCCCATAGGAATTTAGCCCACGTCTAAGTGGGCTAAAAGATTTCAGCCTGCGAGGACAGGCTTTGTTTATTTAGCCCCACCCTTCTGAAAGATATGGGCATTTTTGTGAAGTTGGGGCCCTACTCGTTGATCAAACCTTCTGTTCCGAGATTATTGGAGAATTAATTGTTGAGTTCTCTGTGGTCAGAGAGTAACATAACGCTTCATAGTTGTTTAAAGCTTGCTCGAAAGCATATTGCTCAACAGCAAATTTACGACTTTGAAAACCTAGATTTTTAACTTTATCTGGATTTTGGTACAAGTCTAAAATTGCTTTTGCTAAAGCTTGGGGATCTTCTGGAGGAACGACGAAACCCCCACCACTCTGTTTAATAGCTCTTGCTGCTGTGCCATTTTTCGGTACAGATGCAACCAAAGCCCTACCACTGGCAAGTAACACTTGTATTTTGGATGGCATATTGAAGGATACAACATTTTTCTTTTGCACTACCAAACCAACATCCGCCGCCGCTAACATTTGTGGCAATTGTTCACGGGGTTGAAATGGCAGCAACAAAACGTTATCTGCTCCGTGCTCTGTACACTCCTGTTGTAATCGCTGCAACCCTTTAGCCTCGCCAACGATCACAAAAGCTACATCTGGTATGTGGCGTAACATAGCAGCTGTTTTGACAACCGTTTCCAAACCTTGAGTCAAGGCAATATTACCGGAATACAGAACTACAAATTTATCTTTCAGGTTATGTACTTCCCGGAAAGGATTATTTTCTTTGGGTAATGGGCGAATGAAATTGACATCAACCCAGTTAGGAATTTGGACAATTTTTTCAGAGGGTACGCCTTTCTTTTGCAAATTATCAACAAACCCATCAGCAATAACACTGATTTTATTTGCCGAGCAGTAGGCAAATTTTTCCAATGCCGTAAATGCCTTGATCAGCCATTTATTTTTCAGTAGTCCAACATGGATAGCGGCTTCTGGCAAAATATCTTGAAGATTTAATATTACAGGACAAGCACGCAACCAACCTAAAATTGCCGCAGGTACGCAAACAGGTAGTGATGGTGATGTGGAGAGGATGACATCTGGACGCCAACCCATCAAGGCTGGGAAAAAACTAGTAACAACAAAACTCGCGTCTAACAATATCCGATCTAATAAGTTAGGCTGCGGGCGAGTCCAAACATAACTACGTTGAATTTGTACACCATTTTTGTATTCAGTAAGATACAACTTACCTCGATAGCCCTCGTAAATTTGACGCTCTGGGTAATTGGGCATAGCAGTGATGACGCGCACTTGATGCCCGCGTTTAACCAGTCCCTCTGCTAATTCAGTCATCAGCGGGGCTATACCAATTGGTTCTGGATAGTAGTTGTAGGAGTAAATTAAAATCCGCATAACAAAATTAGTCAGAAGTTACTGTTTTGTGTTTAATAAAAAGGCTTTTCTTCAAGAGTCTTTGGCACTATTAAGTGTCTTTACTTCATTCTCTCTGTAGACTCTTTTGATGTCATGGCTTTTCATTAAAGATTGAGTAAATTTTGACTTTAAGTACTTAAGTGTTAATTAATAAATATGTTACTAATTACAATTTTATTTAGATTGTTCATTTTAGAGTAATACGTAGGTGAAAACCCCAGCACTCTTTATTTACATTAATTAAAAGCTGGTAAATCTATAAGAATGCGGTTCAATTTTCCAAAATTTACCGTACACTTGAAAATTCAATGTATAGTAAGTATTCGATTTTAGAGGTTTATATCATGGTTTACTTATATAAATTCACAGTCTATGAGTGTAATATTTTCGGGATAGCATAATATGGCAATGATCAAAAACTGATCACTAGCGATCGCCTTGAGATATAAGTAGCCAAGTAAAAATACATACACTAATGAAGGTCGAGCATGGGACGGTTTTGTGAATCTAACTGTCGCCATCATTTTGCAAAATGGTATTAGATAATTTGCGACAAAAACTTGCGAGTCCGTTCTTCTCTGGGATTAGTGAAAAAAGTTTCAGGGGTAGCCGCCTCGACCAGGGAACCGCTATCCATGAGAATTACTCGATCAGCGACTTCACGGGCAAATCCGACTTCGTGGGTAACAACTACCATCGTCATGCCATCACGGGCGAGACTCCGCATCACATCTAATACTTCTCTGACCATTTCTGGATCTAAAGCCGAGGTGGGTTCATCAAACAGCATAATTTTTGGTTGCATAGCTAAAGCACGAGCGATCGCTACTCGTTGTTGCTGTCCACCAGATAACTGTCCGGGATATTTATGTGCTTGTTCTAGAATTCCCACTCTTTCTAACAATTGCATCCCTAATTCTTCAGCTTTAGCCTGTTTCCAACGACGTACCCAAATTGGCGCTAAGGTGATGTTTTTGAGGACAGTTAGATGGGGAAATAAATTAAACTGTTGAAATACCATTCCCACTTCTCGGCGAATTTTTTCAATATTTCGCAAGTCATGACTAAGGGTAATCCCGTCAATAATAATTCTGCCTTTTTGGTATGCTTCTAAAGCATTAAAGGTGCGGATAAATGTAGATTTACCTGAACCAGAAGGGCCCATTAAAACTACTACTTCTCCGCGACTTACTGTCAGACTCACCCCTCGTAATGCGTGGTATTTGTCATACCACTTCTGCACATCTTCGGCAATAATTATCGAATTTTGTTCTGTCATAGTAATTATATTTACACTACAAAAATTTGATTTAACTTTTATCTATAATTGAATTTTTATCTGATTTACCTAAATGCTCAACTGCCTTTCTAAGCGTCGAGATGCTAAAGACATCGAGTAACAAAATACCCAGTAAATCAAGCCAATAAATAGATAAACTTCTGCATAACGACCGATAAATTGTGGTTGAGCCAAAATAGAACGAGCCATACCAGTGAGTTCTACCAATCCCACCAAAGATAAGAGTGAAGTGTCTTTAAATAAGCCAATGAATTGACCTACAATTGCGGGAATTACTGCACGTAAAGCTTGAGGTAGGATAACTAATATCACTACTAACGGTGCATTCAATCCTAATGCTTTCGCTGCTTCAACTTGCCCGCGCGGGACTGATTGGAGTCCGCCGCGCACGTTTTCTGCCATATACGCAGCACTGAATAATACTAATCCAGCGATCGCTCTGAGTACCCGATCTAAACGCATATCTGCTGACAGCACCAACGGTAACATGACCTGAGCCAGAAACAGAATTCCAATCAGTGGCACTCCTCTGACAATCTCAATATAGAGGATGGAAAACCAACGCACTATGGGTAAATTACTGGTACGTCCTAAAGCCAATAAAACCCCAATAGGAAAGGAAAGTACAATACTGACTGCTGCCATTAATAGGGTAAGTAACAAACCATTCCATAAATTTGTTGATACAGATTGCAAGCCAAATCCACCGCCAATTAACCATAAGATAACGGGGAAGGATAATAACCATGTTAATGAAAGCCAAGGAGTTATTACCTTAGTAAATCTTCTCCCAATCCCAAAACCTGCCGATAGTAAAATAGCAATTGATAGCAACCAGAAGCGGGATGTCAAATCTATGGGTAAGGCTAGCAACAAAAGACCAACAATCGCGGCAAAGATAGCAATTTGTCGTCTGGTAAATTGTTGTTTGACTGAGAATACACCCCAAGTTATCGCCCCTAAAGTTACAGCGATCGCCAGCACAAGCCAAGCTCGCCAATACAGGGATTCAGGAAATCTTCCCACTAAAAATAAACGTAAATTAACCTGAATTACTGCCCATTGTGCAGAGAATATAGCCCAAGTCAAAATTCCTTGGACTACCCAAAACATTAACACTAAGGAAATCACACTTAATAAACTGTTGTACCAAGTGCTAAATAGGTTTTTACGTAGCCAAGTTTGGGGATTAGTCATTTGTCATTTGTTATTTGTTATTGGTCATTTGTCCATACCCAATGCCCCATGCTCTATGCTCAATTCTCCTCATCTTTCTTGAATTTGTACGGCGCGATTGAACAAATTCATGACTACAGAAATAGTCAAACTCAAGATCAGATAGGTGAGCATAATCAGCAGCATAACTTCTACTGCTCTTCCAGTCTGGTTAAAGGTAGTGGAGGCGACAAAATAAACATCGGGATAGCCGATGGCGATCGCTAAACTGGAATTTTTGGTCAAATTTAAATACTGGCTAGTTAATGGCGGAATGATTACCCGCAAGGCTTGAGGCAGAATTACTAGCCGCATGACTAATCCTGGTTTTAATCCCAGCGATCGCGCCGCTTCCCATTGTCCTCTCGGTACTGATTGAATCCCGCCTCTGACAATTTCTGCGATGAATGCACCAGTATAAAAAGTCAACCCCAATAGCAAAGCAGAAAACTCAGGAGATAAGGTAAACCAAGGTAGTTCTACGCCATTTTGACTAAAGTATACTATCCCCCATAAAGAGGCTTTATTTTCTGCCCTGGGAAAGCCGAGGAAAACAGCAAAATACCAAAACAGTAATTGCAGTAGTAAAGGCGTATTGCGAAATACTTCTACATAAACTGTGGTGATCTTCCGTACTAGCCAATTGTCAGACAACCGGGCGACACCGGCTGTTACTCCCACAATTGTTGTGAGTACAATTCCCACCACTGCTACCCGCAAGGAGTTGATTAACCCTACCCACAAAGCACGACTATAAGTATCAGTTGGTTGGTAGCTAATGGGGGTTTCACCAATGTCAAAGGACGCTTGTTGCTGGAGAAACCCGAAGCCAAATTGAATGCCTAGTTGTTGCAAATTGCGGCTAAGGTTACTCCACAGTATTGTGACTACAATTGCTGCTAAAACTACGGCGATGAATTGCCCAGCTATTCGCCAAAAGCGACTGTCACGCCATAAGGGTGGTTGGGAATTTGTCATTTCTCATTGGTTATTTGTCAAGGGTCAGGAGACGCGATTAATCGCGTACAAGTTATTATCCTCATCTCCCACATCTCCATCTCTAGCGGAATGGTGGAGAGTAGAGCAGTCCGCCTTTTGTCCAGATTTGATTTTGACCGCGAGCCAGATTTAGTGGTGTCTTCGCTCCGAGATTGCGATCGTAAATTTCGCCGTAGTTACCCACTTTCTTGATGGTTCTAGTAGCGAAGTCATTTGTTAAGCCCAGCCCTTCGCCAAGATTACCTTCTGTTCCTAAAAAACGCTTGATATCTGGGTCACTACTGCTAGCAAATTGATCGATGTTTTGAGAAGTAATACCCAATTCCTCGGCTTTAAACAGAGAATAAACTACCCATTGAACAATACTGCTCCACCGGGGATCTCCTTTGGCAACTGCTGGTGCCAGTGGTTCTGAAGAAATCACTTCATCCAGAATCACATTTTCTGCTGCTTTGGGTAGCTTAGTGCGCCGAGCCACTAAAGCGGAGCGATCGGCTGTAATGCCATCACAACGTCCTTCAGAATAGGTTGCGAAGGTGACGTTAACATCCTCAAAAACAACGGGTTTGTAGGTGATACCGCGTTTTCGCATTTGGTCTGCTAAGTTTTGCTCTGTGGTAGTACCTGTTTGCACACAGATGGCTTTGCCTTTCAGATCAGCGAGAGACTTAATCCCGCTATTGTTACGAACCATAATCCCTTGACCATCGTAAAAGACTACAGGTGCAAATTCCAAACCAACTGAGGTAGCACGACTGAGTGTCCAAGTGGTGTTACGACTGAGAATATCTACTTCCCCAGCTTGCAAAGCTGTAAACCGTTCTTTGGCACTGAGATTACGAAATTCTACTGCATCTGGGTTATCAAATAAGGCTACAGCTACGGCGCGACAGACATCTACATCGATACCGCTATATTTCCCGTCAGTGCCGACAAAGCTAAAACCTGGGACTTCGCCACTGACACCGCAAGTTAATTTACCACGGCTTTTGACTGTATTCCAGAGATTGCGGTTTACTGGTGCTGCTGTAGTATCACCAGGGTTGCTGGTTGTATTTGCTGGGTCGCCGCCACAAGCGGTGATAGCTAAGATTAGGGGTGCGATCGCTAGAAATAAAGCTGATTTACGCATAAATATTAATCGTTGTTAATTCATTGACATTCAATAATGTATTTTTTACTACAAGAGTTAGCTGAAAGCAAGTAGATATTTGTAATATAAAACTTTTTCGGTCTTTATATTAATGTTGTTTCCAGCAAATATTGATGGTGTTTACAGAAAATAATTTTTCTATCATTTCCGATATTATGTATAAACTATCTGATGGCAATCTAACATTTGATGCTTAAAATTACTCGTGAATTTATTGAGTCAATCTTCTTACCCACCACCTTAAAGATTTGAGATTAGAGGTCAGAGGAATAATACTCAAAAATTAGAAATATAGCAACAGTTGATTTTGTTACTTGAATATAATTCCACATCAGGAAATTAATATATTGATGATTAGTTGATATTTAAAGTTAATTTGGTAATTATTTTATATTTCTCCAGGAAATATAAATGCATAAGCAATCTAGGTTTTTATCCTCAAATAAACATCCAATCAACTAGTAAATCTTGACCCCTATCACCAGGATTAAACAAAGCAGAATTGTTGTGAAAACTTGATTCAGCATCAGTTGGAATTACGTTGATGTTGAAGAGCTAAACAGACTGATTTTTTGCTAAATTCAGGAAATTTCTCCAAATTTACCATCAAACTTATGCTGATTATTAATCAGTTAGAGCTACTTTGCATACTTCTAGGAAACCAGAAGTAGCTACACCAACCTAACATCTGCCATTAGCAGGTTAAACTAGGTCTGGTAACAGCTGCTCCACCGTTCCTTATGAGGCTTTTATGGGAGCTAATCTGAAACAGATTGCCCAGTACTTAGACCACCTTGGTTGGGAGTACCGTTTTGATGATGATGAAGATCGGATTATCACAGGTGTTGAAGCTGATCATTTAGAAGATTTCCTGATAGTTGTCCAGCTGGATGAGGAGGGAAAATTTTTCCGTGTATTTGCTCCTCAGGTATTGGTGGGAGTACAGGAACATCCTCACAAGGGAGCTATTCTCCAAACCATGTTAGCCATTTCCTGGGAAACCAAAATGCTGCAATGGGAGTATGACCCTTCCGATGGAGAGATTCGTGCCATTATCGAATTTCCTTTAGAAGACTCGATTCTGACAGAAAAGCAATTTAACCGTTGTTTGAGTGGGTTAATTCAAATTGTGGATAGTATAGCCATGCCTCGCCTCAAAGAGGTAATGGCAACAGGAGAAGATCCAGGAAATATAGAACTAGGGGAAAGACTGTTACTGAGTATTCAAGAAGAAGCGCCTGGATTACTGGATATTCTAGAGAAAGCTATGGAAGCTAGGAAAAAACGAGGAAGTTTTCCTAACGACTGAAGCGGATCATCACTGAAATCGCTATACTCCAAAGTGATACCCTCACTATATACTGAAATTTTCTAGGGCTGGATTTTATGACATCCTATGCAACCTCCTCTGCCAAAGCGGAAATGAGTGAACTCCGGCGGTTAAAAGGCTTACTACCGCCAGAATTGCAGAGCTGGGTCACGGTTGAAGGCACAACTGAGGTTAATCCACCCCTGATCCGCTGCGAAGAAATTGGTAAAGACCAGGTAGAGATTCAAATTGACCTGGTGAAATGGGATGCTCTCGCTATGGATCAGCGTAATCTCCTATTCTGGCACGAAGTCGCCCGCGTTCAAAATGACACAATTCCCAAAGACGGTTGGGAAATGGCAGCATTAGCCATCGGTTTAGGCGGTGCTGTGGGTGAGTTATGGGTACAGGATGGATTGCTGCTGGTATTAGCCTTGGCATTATGTGGCGTATCAGGCTGGCGACTTTACCAAAAGAATAATGGGGCAAAGCAAATCAAAGAATTGATTGATGCTGATGAAAAAGCGATCGCACTTGCAACTCGCTTTGGTTATAGCCTCCCTAACGCCTACAAGAGTCTTGGTAGCGCTTTAAAGACCCTGATTGATAATACCCCTAGCAAGCGTCAACGGTCTAAATATGATGCCCGTCTCTCTGCTCTCAAACGCAGTGCTAATAAGGCAAAAGCTAAATCTAAGCCTATAGATGACAACGGACTCTAATCAGTGCTGAGTAGCGAGTTCTGAGTAACGAGTAAATTACACCCAGCACTCAAAACTCAGCACCCAGTACTCATAACTGGTTTAACATTTTATGCGTCTGAGGTACGACGCGAACCTGCACCAGAAATTTTTTCATCAAAGCCTGCCAAGTTAAGACTTGTTCTGGAGAAGGAGCAAGTACAGGTGATTCTGTCAACTGTTCAGATGCAGACAAAGGTGTGACAGGTTGTAGAAACACTGGGATATTCGGACTAACGGCTGCTACCAATAAAGCTGAACTTTCCAAATCACTTGGATCTGTCTGATGAGAAACAATTATTTTAATAAAAACGTCTATTTTGGCGTCGTAGCATACTTGGAGAAATTTTGCGTGTTCCTGCCAATAGCTTTCACCGCTCACACTGGGCAATTTTAAATCCATACCCACGCAGTCCAAGTAGGGCAAAATCATTGCCAGTTGCTCTGGACGATGGCCACCAGTCTCCAGGTATATGGGTAGACCAGTGAGCGATCGCACTTCTGGTAGAAATAGCTCCAAGAATGGCGCATGAAGAAGTGGTTCGCCCCCTGTTAAGCTGATGCTATCGTGTAAATAAGGTAGATTTTGCCGTTCTACCCATTTGATTAAAATGGGTAGTGAGATGGGATTTGAGTGAATTTCAAAGTCTCGTAACCCAGGAGTTCGCTCTATTCTACAAGTGGTGGGTGCATTCCAAGTGTGAGCGCTATCGCAAAAGTGACAGCGTAAGTCACAAAGAGCAAAGCGAATAAAAAGCTGACGTGTCCCGACATTCAGTCCTTCCCCTTGAATAGCAGAAAAGACTTCAATCAGGCGTGCTGTAGGTTTAACCGTAGTTTTAGCAGTCATGGGATGATAGCAACGCGTGATCACCGCGTCGTCACAAATGCAAGTAAGTTTTTTGGCTTCTTGTTCTATTGTGAATCGTCGTTGGTAATCTCCGATGTCATTCCCAGTAACAGCTATTATTCTTAGTGATTTAAGATAGGGTTAAGTAATTTTCTAGGACAAAATAATTTTTGGCAGACTATATTATACATGGCAACGAAAGTGCAGAGCTTCATGACTAGCCAACCCACAGAGGTCGATTTTCCCGTGATTTCCCTTAATGACACGGCAATAGTACAGATACCAGCACGGTTGACTGTGCTAGAGGCTGTAGCCTTTAAGCAAACCTGCCATAAGTTAACCGAGGCAAATTCACATCCCTTGCAAATCATTATTGATTTTCACCAAACTACTTTTATGGATAGTAGTGGTTTGGGTGCCCTGGTGAGTAATTTCAAAACTGCACGAGAAAAAGAAATTGGATTTATCTTGAGGAATGTTTCTCCGTCAGTCATGGCGGTACTCAACCTCACAGGGTTGCATCAAGTGTTTCCTATTGAATCTATCGGTAGTTTATCGCTGGAAGAACACAGTAATAAACCAGAAGCCCAAGGTGTCGCTTCTCGTAAGGTAGAGCCGCTACCCGCTACTCATCCTTCTGTAGCGTCTTCGATGAAACGGTTTATAGATATTGTGGGAGCATTGGTAGGTTTAGTAATTACAGGAATTTTATTTATTCCCATTGCTCTTGCTATTTTCATCAATGATCCTGGGCCAATTTTCTTTAACCAGACCCGTTGCGGTTGGATGGGGAAACGGTTTCAAATTTGGAAATTCCGCTCTATGTGCGTAGATGCAGAAGCCAAGAAATCGCAAGTAAAAAACCAAGTACAAGGTGCTTTTTTCAAAAATGAAAATGACCCTAGAATTACACGGGTAGGGCGGTTTTTACGGCGAACCAGCCTAGATGAATTACCCCAATTTTGGAATGTTCTCAAAGGAGACATGAGTTTAGTTGGTACTAGACCACCCACACCGGATGAGGTTGAACGTTATGAGGTACCAGAGTGGCAACGCTTAGATGTGAAGCCCGGCATGACTGGGGAATGGCAGGTGAATGGGCGGTCTACAGTTCGTAGTTTTGAAGATGTAATTCACCTAGACTTGCAATATCAAAAAAACTGGAGCTTGCTGTATGACTTTAAGTTGATTTTCAAAACTATAGCCATTCTATTTAACCGAAATAGTGGCGCTGTTTAGCGAATTAATCTAATTCATAATTTGTACCCACAAACATTTATCTTTAACTGTGCCCAAGCCCCCCAAGAGCTTGGGCACGAATTTTTATAGCTTTTTATAGTTAGCGATCGCCCTCTTCTTTCTATGTCCTCTGTGGTTTGTAAAAAGAGCGATCGCTAATTCATGAGACAACCAAGAATTGCTAAATTGTTAGACACAGTATCCATGTGGGAATACTGAACAACTAAAACTAAAATCTTGTATTGTTACAGCCACTGTCCACCCCGAAAACGCCAACGGGGAAATATAATCCGCATCAGGCTTTGAGAGGCAATAAAAACTGCTACCCAGACGCTGGTATAGTGCATTAAAAACAGTACTGGGGATAGCTCATCTTTAGGTAAAGGTAAGAAATAAAAAATTCTCACCCCACAAAAAACAAAAATTGCTTCCCACATACCTGCAAGTAGTTGAAAAGCCGCCGGCCAGTCTCGATCCCAGCGAAATTTTTGCAGATAGTCATACAGGACATCCCAGCCTAAACCGAAGATGGCGACATAACCAAGTATCCAAAAATAAACCTCATCAGGG
The DNA here is from genome assembly GCA_019359495.1 of Goleter apudmare HA4340-LM2. GTDB lineage: Bacteria > Cyanobacteriota > Cyanobacteriia > Cyanobacteriales > Nostocaceae > Goleter > Goleter apudmare. Next base: position 140,665 of record JAHHHF010000070.1, on the reverse strand, counting down.
TTAGAATCTATCAAACCCATTGCAAAGGGCAAAGTTACCAAAACACCTACAGTTGCTAGTAATAACAATCGAGTTTGCCAGCGACCAAATAAAGTTGGAGTCATAAAATTGATCAACGGGGAATAGATAAGTAGCTAGGGAAAAATAAATATACTCATGCAGGTCGGGAATGGGGCATAGGGCATCTAAAAAAAATATTTGCCAATTATGCTTGATTACCTAACAGACAACTGATAATAGCTATCTAGATCATGACTTTTGACCCTTGAGTGTTGAGTATTGACACTACAATGATCGAGGATAAAATTCCAGTCGAGCATGATAACTCACTAGTGCTTCCCAATTGATCACATCTTCTAATAAAGCTTGATAGCCCAGCGTGTTGGGATGAAGTCCGTCATTACTCAAGCGTTTACATCTCCAAGTTTCACCCCGTCCCATCCATTGCTCAAAGATATCCAAATAAGGAATATTTCTTTTGTTGCAAGCTAGCCTCGTGGCTTCTTTATAGCGGTACTGGTCAGTATGGTTGTAGTAGAAGCAATCGAGAAATGGCATTTTGGCTTCATCAACAGGAACCATCCCGACAAATAGCACCGGACAGAGTTGCTGCGCTTGTTCTATCAAGGCAGTGATTTGTGCTTCAAATACAGCAAAATCCGTGTAGTTTTTGCCATCAGGACGGCTTAAGCGTGTTGAATCATTCACCCCTACTGACAAAATAATTAAGTCAGGGACGCGATTTCGCAGTTCACCGCGATGGCGAAATTCTACTTCTAGTCTTTGTGCTACTTGCTGTGTGCGATCGCCTCGCACTCCCAAATTATAAAGAATATGACCGGCGCTATCCGGTAACATCCACCAACGCCGTAGTTGCTCTACCCAGCCTCCTTTGTCGGGATCGCCAAAGCCATAAACTAAGCTATCCCCTAGTGCAATAATCTTCAAAGGCTGACATTGGTTTGGTGCTACAGACAGCTGCATTGAGGAAGGGGCTAGAAATGTGTGCATTTAAAAAAATATATTTTATATCTTTACAAGATTCTATACATTTCTATACCATTGGTGCGGATATTTATCTGGATTTGTCTATTAATTAACCTGCAATTTCCCCTCCTTGCTCCTGAGAAGCGTTGATTAAGTAGGGTAGTAGAGCATTTTTACGGGGCCAATTCCGCCAGAGAAAGCGAACTATCAAAGGCAATGAAATCAGCATTAGTAGGACACCTCCCCATACACCAGAACGTAATTGTTCTAGCCCATCTACTGCTGATGTAGTCTGAGAACCAGTGCCTACAAAACCTATTCCTACCGCTAGGGCATTATTGAAGGCATGGCAGGCGATGGGTACAATCAACGTCCGGGTTTTGACATATAACACCCCCATGACAATGCCAAATATGGACAATCCCACGAAGTTGGCATGTAAAACTCCAAACAATACCCCAGAAGCTATTAAGGCAGTTGGCATACCCCACTTACTAGCCCAACGCTGCAAAATAATCCCCCGAAAGAGAAATTCTTCAGTAATGGGGGCAACCACTACTAGTGCTATCACTGACAGTATGTTGTAAAAAAGTGATGCAGTATTTTTTGGAGATGGACTCTTAGCAGCTTCGCGGAGAATTCCCTCAACAAAGGCAGGTGCAGCTAAAGATAATAGGTAAAATGACACCAAATAGGCACTGAGTGAACATAGAATGATCAACATGACTAAGCCAGCCAATGGCAACCATCTCTGCTGATTTGGGATGTTGCCCACTACATGTTTCAGGTTGATTCCCAAGCGACGGAAATCTGCTAGTTCCCAAAGACAAAGGAATCCAAAAATCAAGATGTAGAGAACTAGCGTCACAATTTGACTGTTAAAACTGAGTTTAGTAATCCCTTGTATGATCCCTAGTCCAATACCAAAGCCAATTGATAGTAACAAACCCCGCAACAACAAATTGCGAGTCTTGAGCTTGAGGAATGGATTATCAAAATTTTCCGTTGTCATAATTATTCATGGTAGGTAATGTCTGAAAACATGCCTTTGTGCGTTTAATACCAAATTGGCAAAGCTAGTATTGTTTGAGGAACATAGTTAAGAATCGACAAGCATGTTTACCCCTCAAAATTAACGAGACAAACCACTATGAAGGAGATTGATTGAGCACCCACTTCCACCACTGACCAAAGGAACTCAGGGTATTCAAACGACGTACCCCAGGCACATGGGCCGCGGCGAGTCCATCAACAGCGACTAGTGCAGAATATTGCAAACCTAGGAAGCTATCAACGGCCGCATAGGGGCCACCAAGGGTAATTGCCCCGGCTGCATACATTTGACCTTTGCCATTACGCATTTCTACTAATTCAAAATTATTAGCTACAACTAACCGTCCCAAGTGATTGAGGGGTAGTTTGTAATGCTTTACCAAATCATCTAGTAGAGGACTAGCCTCTACTTTTGCATCTAAGCCGGTGGCATCAATAACAAAGTCAGCTGCCAGTTTCATTTCCCCAAAGCCTTTTTCTTGGATATGGGTAATAGTGCGATTTTGGGCATCTCGTTCTACACTCTGTACCTGACCAAAGGTGATTTGATACCAGCCCTCGCTAATTCCTTGCTCAGTAATCAGCTGCCAGTCATAGCGGTCAGCAGTGGTAGTACCACCCCAGTCGGCTAATAAGCTTTTGCGTTCTTCAGGACTAGCTTTTTCTAACATTACTCGCAGTTCGCCGCCCCAACAGGCTTTAGGCCAGTTAAAGGGTTGAAACTCGTAATGATTTTTGACTGAGCGTGTGGCTTTTTGAAATTTGTTGCCTACTGGTTTAGGCGATCGCATCAAGTGTAAAACAGTAATATTGCGATTTTTCTTTCTCGCTTCATAAATGCGCTGTACCACCCGCGAAGCCACAATACCCCGCCCCCGAATTAACACAGCGCCGCCCTGTCGTTCCAGTTGCTCATAAACATGATCATGTGCCTCATAGGCATTAACGACCGACTTAAAGTCTTGATATTTTTCTCTATAAGCTTGCAAGTCTGGCAAAAATTGAATAGCTGGGTAGCCTGTAGCCAAGTGCAAATAACCTGCTACAACAAATGCATAATCGCCAGGGCCACGAGAATAGGCTACACAATACCTACCATCTTCAGTTTTACGAATTGCCCTGACTCGTCCATAACGATAAATTTGATTCCAGCCAATCCGCTTCGCCTCTCGATCTATAGAATTAAACACATCGGCTGCACGGGGTGTATAAGTCTCAGCATAGGTCGGTTCGCCAAATACTTGCCATAAATACTTTAAAGCTGTATTCAGATGACCTTTACCAAAGTCATGCCAAGCTTCTCTCAAGGCATAACTAGGCCAACCCCAAATATTATCAGGACAAGAGTCAGAATTAGATCGTAGTCTCTCACGTAAAGGTATTTGCGAGTTTAAACAAAGGCGCTTGTAACGAGCATAAGGCTCCCCTTCTAATCCCAAAGCCAAAATTTTGTCTGCACGCACGCCACTAATTCGCAACAAATCAGCCCAGATGAAGTTACCCAGTCCTGCCCCTATTGCCAAATAATCAGATTCATCCACAGGCAAACCTGTGGCATGAAGCGCCTGCACAAGGACTTTTTCCCCATGAAATGCAGGCGGTGGAAAGTTGCTTCCCAAAGGCGTCACAGGTCGGGACGGAGGCAAACTAGGATCTGGGAGATTAGTATTAGGATTAAACAGAATCCTAGAAGGCGGACTGGTTACCGGTGGTGTAGGCGTATTGGCAACAGGTGTAGGTGCATTAGCAACAAATGTCACCGTCATCATATAAGGCCCAATTTGCAGCGTATCGCCGCTAGCCAGAACACTGCGTGTTTGTCGCTGACCGTTGACAGATAGACCGTTAACAGCACCTTGATCAATTACCACCAGCTGGTTTTGTTCCCAGTCAATCAGCGCATGATAGCGAGAAACCTCATTACTGTTCAACAACTGCCGCGAGACGCGTTGTCCCCTGATTACTTCTGGCAATCGAGCGAATTCTCGACCAAAAGCGATGGGTACACTCAACCTTGGTTCTCGCCGTTCTCCCGTAGCTGGATCATCCCAACTCAATTTAATTTGTAAGTTAGTCATTTGTCATTTCATTGGTTATTTGTCATTCGTTAAGAGTCATGGGTTATTATCCCCAATCTCCATTCCCTATATTTAATTACTCGGTGTCACCAAAACACTGACCGCCGCAGCTAAAGATGTTCCACACCAGGGACAACCTACTTGCAAATTTTCAGAGGGGGAAACCTTATGACATTTGGGGCACTGTAAAGCATAAACCCCTTGTGGTGGTACAGGGGGTTTTGTCGCATGGTGATGATGTCCTGGTTGTACCTGTGGTTGGTGATACAGAGGTGTTTTTGGTGTTTGCGGCTGATGTAAGAGGGGGTTGTGTGGTTTCGGTGGCGTTAAAACTGTGGCAGGAAAGCTATTAATAGTAACGGCAATAACTTTAAATTCCATTTGACCCAAGTAAATCACACTACCCTCTTTCAAAAGCACTTCGCCCTGAAAAAGTTGGTGTCCATCTACCAGGGGAGGATTTGGTTCGCGTAGGTTTCTAATGTAAAAATTTTGCTGTTGGGAGTGAAAAAATATTTCTACGTGCAGACCGGATACCGTAGCATTAGTCACCACAATGTCGCACCGGAGTGGATCTCGACCAATGCGGACTGTGCCGGGATTTTTGCTTGGTTGTCGCTCGTAGATGTTCTGAGTTTTATCTTGTCCTGCATCGTGCCACTGTAAAGTTAGTGCGTTCATTGTTCTAACTTAGTAACTCTTTATTTAGCTACTTCAACTCCTTTCTGTGCGATTCCTAACACGATTGGGCAGGAGCAAGCAAGTATTTAGAAAAAACTTCAAATAAAACATTACCTCGCAGAGGCTATCTTGTCTGCGATCCGCGTAGTTTCCGGTAATCGATATTTCGGTGTACATCGCAATACGTAATCAACCGCCGTCGGTAGACTAATCTTATGGCCACTAGAGACATAAACAGGTTTTACGCCTGTACGCGTCCGCAAAGCTACTCCAATGGTTTCACCTTGATGTATTAGTGGTTGCCAACTGCCTTTTGTTTGCGGTAATTCCTGATGTTTACCAATTAGTAAGGATTTTGCCACACCAATCGTCGGCATATCAAGTATTACACCTAGATGGCTAGCTATACCCAATCTGCGGGGATGGGCAATTCCCTGACCATCACACAGAATAATATTTGGTATTAATTCCACTTTTGCCAGGGCATCAAGTACAGCTGGAATTTCTCGAAAGGAGAGGAAGCCGGGAATATAGGGAAAACTTGTGGGACGGTGGGCTATTGTCGTTTCCATTACTTGCAAATCTGGAAAACTCAGCACTGCTACTGCTGCACGGCTAATTGTACCATCCGCTTCAAAACCCATATCCACACCGGCAACATATCGGATAGGTTCTTGTAGTTGGTCTTCTGTGATTACCTTAGCTCGTAACTGTTCTTGGATGGCTATAGCTTCCTCTGGAGTATGAGGCCAAGCATGATGTTGCTCAATCTTCATTTTTTAATTGTGATTTAAAATATTTGTTGTCCAAAATCTCAATTAGTGGCAGTCTATATACCGTCGTCATTAATTTTAAATTTTTTGTAACTTTGGGCTACAGTCAAATTCTGACAATTACTTTTAGGTTACCTAATTTGCTTCATTAGTTGGCTACAACTTATTGTCAATAATCTAGCCATGCGTAAAAACAGCACAAATCCTGCGATCGCTTTTCGATTTGGTTTTTATATAACTGGGAAAATATTATTGTTATTTGTGGACAAATCATGCTGTCTGTTTACTCAAGGTATTGCTCTATGACTTTACTCAGTAATTGATTGCCTGATAAATTCAAATGAATGTGGTCTTGGTATAACGTTTTAGCGTCTTTAGTGGAGTTAAATATTGGCAGTATATCAATATAAGTAATTTGTTCAGTTTTGCTAAATTCGCTCAAGCGTTGACGTGCGGTAATTTCGTAGTCACGAGGGACTGGTTCCCCCAGTTCGCGGAGTAAGGGAGTCATGACTAACAGCAATTGAGTATTGCTTTGACGAGTTAGGGCTTGGATTTTGCCGATGGCTGCTAAATTAGTACCAACGCGATCGCCTTTTTCATTTTGCACTGCTGTCAATTCGGGAATCGGTTTTTGCTGGAAGAGATAACGTTGCATCACTTCCACCAATGCTAGAGGCGGTTGACGATCAGGATAGTTGCGATCGCGTCCTACTGGAACAGATGTGGGGGCTGTAGCAAACAAGTCATCAGTATTAATTAACAGCACCACCACTTGCGCGTTAAAATTCCCAAATTTCTGCAAATAGGCTAATTCATTTCTCGGTCCCCAAGAGTTAGCAGAGGCATTTAATACTTCTACCACCTGATAATTACTGTCCTTCGTTGCAGTTAAAGACTGCTGCAACAAACTAGCAATGGTATGAGCCTGATCTGTCCACCAGCCACCATTAGCGATGGAATCTCCCAAAATTAGCACTCGCAGTGTAGCGGGTGCAGGTGTTTTTTGCACAGGCGCACTCCGCATGGAATACTCATTAATCTCAATCCGATTGCCAAACCGCCGGGTGCGCTGATTAGGAGCCAATAAATAACCAATTTGCTCATCACTAATGTAAATCAAGGGGTTCCCAAAGCCAAAGAGCGATCGCAATCCTACCTCCAGCACCACCAACAATCCCGCAACCACTGCCACAATGCTGATTAGCAACATTTTCACCTGCAAATCCCCTTGAAAAGATCATTTGTCATTTGTGATTTGTCATTTGTCATTTGTCAAGAGCGGAAACGCTCCGCCTCCGGTTAAGAGTATTTTGCCCATCCCCTATCCTGCTATATGCTGGGGAATAGGCGAGTCACTGCTCGACTATTCCCCAGCTATTGTTGCAAAGCTTAAACAAAAGAATAATAGTAATTTAACTTCATCCGTAAATAGAAGGACTACAATCAAGACGGATAAATTAACCCCGTAATCAAGGAGGATTACCAAACCATGTCCGACTTAAATCGCGGAATTATGAAATTTGAAGGGGCTGATTCCCCCAAAGTAGTTACTATATCTACCGTATTGCTGTTAGGGTCAATTGCTGGTTTAATCATCTGGGCCCTACAAGCTGCCTATGCGCTAAACTAAAAGCTATCAGCTTAGTAATTGGCATCTGAAGAGGACACTTGCAAAAACGGTTCTTACCGTAGCCGAGTGTCCATCACTCAATTAGTAGAAGCGCCCTTAAAACCATCGATACAAATTTCCAAAAGATTTTAGATTTGAGATTTCAGATGCAAAAAGCAAGATGCAAAATAAATCTAAAATCAAAGATCCGCGATGCTTGAACTTTGGGGTGCTTTAGTTGTTTTAATTGGTTGCCCCCTCTTGGGCACGCTACCGCTAATTGCCTGGATTACTTACGCCCTCAAAGGGAGGCAATTAGCACAGATTGGGACGGGAAACATTAGTGTATCTGCTGCTTTTTACCACGGTGGTAAGCTGGTAGGTATTCTGGCAGTATTGTCAGAAGCTTTTAAGGGAATCGTCGCAGTCCTGACAGCTCGTGCCTTCTTCGGTGAAGGATCAACTTGGGAATTGATAGCTCTAATTGCCCTGGTGATAGGGAGATACTGGATTGGTAGAGGGGCCGGGACAACAAACGTGGTTTGGGGATTTTTTGTCCACGATCCATTGGTGTCAGCATTTGTATTGTTTTTAACACTCATCAGTTTTACAGTTATACGCTCCAGAAAATTAATTCAATACGGCGTCTTGACCATATTCCCGTTATTTGTGGCAGTGCTACACGCCAATGATTTTGCCAGGATCGTCACTGCGGTTGCCCTAGCTGGCTTACTAGGCTGGATTTACACGAAAATCCCTGATGATCTCAACCTCCCTACTAAAGAAGCAGAAACGGGGTCGCAAGCAATGTTAGAATTTTTACGCGGCGATCAGGTAATTTTCTCTTTAGATGATGAGTTAGATGTCGCCATCGTGGGACAAAAGGCAGCGACATTATCTGAAATTAAGCGGTGGGGCTACTCAGTGCCGAAGGGGTGGGTACTTGCTCCGGTAAATAACCCGGAATCGGTGGTGAAATTTTTTCAGCCATCAGAACTATCACCCTTAGTAGTGCGTTCTTCGGCAATTGGAGAAGACTCAGAACAAGCTTCGGCGGCGGGACAGTATGAAACGGTGTTGGATGTCACCAGCCATGAGGGGTTACTAGCCGCAATCGCCCAAGTTCATGCTTCCTACAATCACCCGTCGGCGGTGCAATATCGCCGTGATCGCGGTTTGCCAGAAACTAACATGGCAGTGTTGATTCAACAACAAGTCCAAAGTGTCTATTCTGGCGTAGCATTCAGCCGTGATCCGATCACTCAACAAGGCGATGCGATCGTGATTGAAGCTTTGCCTGGTAGCGCCTCGCAAGTCGTTTCAGGGAGAGTCACGCCAGAACAATATCGGGCATTTGTCATCGAAACAGACAATTTCTCCTCGATTCAGTTAGAAGGTACAGGACAAGTACCACAAGCATTAATCAAACAAGTGGCGTACTTAGTCCGCCGCATTGAAAAACGCTATCACAGCATTCCTCAAGATATTGAATGGAGCTACGACGGTCAAAATCTCTGGCTGTTGCAAGCTAGACCAATCACTACCTTATTACCCATCTGGACACGTAAAATTGCTGCCGAAGTTATACCGGGTGTGATTCACCCCTTAACTTGGTCGATCAATCGTCCTTTAACTTGTGGGGTATGGGGAGAGATATTTACTATAGTGTTAGGCGATCGCGCCCTCGGTTTAGATTTCACAGACACCGCCACCCTGCATTATTCCAGGGCGTACTTCAACGCCTCCTTGTTGGGTGAGATTTTTATCCGCATGGGTTTACCACCAGAAAGTCTAGAGTTTTTGACCAGAGGTGCAAAATTAAGCAAGCCACCCTTGAATTCTACCCTAGAGAATTTACTGGGATTAATGCGGTTGCTGAAGCGAGAATTACGATTAGAAGAGGACTTTAAACGAGATTATTACAGGTGGTTTGTCCCTGGTTTATCCCAGTTGGCGCAACAATCAACCGATGAACTAGAACCAGCTCAACTATTAGCTAGAGTTGACTCAATCCTCGATTTACTTCATCGTGGGACTTACTACAGCATCTTTGCACCTTTAAGTGCTGCCATCCGACAGGCAATTTTTCGGGTGAAAGATGGAAAGATAGATAATAGTGTCACACCAGAAGTAGCAGTATTGCGATCGCTGAGTGCCTTAGCCGCAGATGCCAAGCAGGTATTAGGGCAATTTGAGTCAGAGAAAGTCTTTGAGCAGTTGCAGCAAATTCCAGAGGGAGAAAAGATTCTCGCCGAATTTGACGAATTACTGGAAGATTACGGTTATTTAAGTGAAGTGGGGACTGATATAGCCGTTCCCACCTGGAAAGAAGACCCCCAACATGTCAAGCAGTTGTTTGTGCAGTTAGTCCAAGGAGGCCAGCCACAAGCCGGGGGTATAGATCCGATCAACCAAGTGTTTTCTGGAAAACAGCAACGGGGATTTGTGCAACGACGTGTGGATCTCAAAGGACGAGTCACCGAAGTTTATTCTCGACTCTTAGCTGAATTACGTTGGAGTTTTGTCGCCCTAGAGCAGATTTGGTTAAACTCTGGGTTACTCCAACAAACAGGGGATATATTTTTTCTGGAGTTGGAAGAAGTAGGCAGTTTAGTTACAGGTAATGATCTGGAGTTGAGCAATAGTTTGCCAGAGTTAGTGCAATCTAGGCGATCGCAATTCCTCCAAGATAGCGAAATTACCCAAATACCCGCCTTAGTCTACGGCAATACACCACCCCACCCCCTCGCCCCCTCAAACTTATACTCTGACCAAATTTTACAAGGCATTCCCGCCAGTCATGGGCAAGCAGAGGGACGGATAAAAGTGTTGCGTAATCTACAAAACATCCCTGAAATCGATAAGAACACAATTCTTGTAGTACCTTATACAGACTCTGGCTGGGCACCTCTGTTAGTCAGGGCTGGAGGATTGATTGCTGAAGCCGGGGGGCGACTTTCCCACGGTGCGATCGTCGCACGTGAATATGGGATTCCCGCAATCATGGATGTGCGTGGTGCTACATGGTTATTGCAAGATGGGCAACGGGTAAGAATTGATGGATCTAGGGGTATCGTAGAACTATCTAATGATTTAAGACCGGAATGATTAGCACTGCCCTGAAGTCCTCATAAGTTTTCACTATCCATTTAATAGTAAACCTAAAAGATTAAACATAGATAGACTTTTCTCTATGATAGCAATTTAATATAGATTTAATAATTGCTCATGCAATTGTTTAATATTAACTCCAAAAGCTGTAAGCTATTTTAAGAGCCAAAAACAAGGTTGTAAATAACACTTGTAACTTATATAAGTGTTCATAGCCAAGGCATTGATCAAAATTGAGCTAAAGACTCAGCCAATAGAGATTTTCTCATACATATGAAAAAGAATAATTGCTTTCAATCCTGTTGTTAGCACTCATTTTTCCATGCCCAAATGTTGGTTGTAAAACTCAAATTTACTAGCGGCATATCCTGCTTTTTACCAAGTAAAATTTTCCTTTTCTAGTCTATAAGATCCACAAATATGTCACTGACAAACACGATCAATTTTAGAAATCTGCGGGGCGATTTATTCGGTGGTTTAACTGCGGCGATCGTTTCCTTACCTCTAGCACTGGCATTTGGTGTCGCCTCTGGTGCTGGGCCGGTCGCTGGTCTTTACGGTGCAGTTTGCGTAGGCTTTTTTGCGGCTCTCTTTGGTGGTACACCCACCTTGATTTCTGAGCCAACTGGGCCTATGACCGTGGTCATGACTGCCATTGTCAGTTCTATGACTGCAAATAACCCAGAAAACGGCATGGCCATGGCATTTACCGTAGTCATGCTCGCAGGGTTATTTCAAATATTTTTCGGCATATTTAAGCTAGGTAAATATATCACCCTCATGCCCTACAGCGTCATCTCCGGCTTTATGTCTGGGATTGGGGTAATTTTGATCTTGTTGCAAATCGCGCCTTTTCTAGGACAACCAAATCCTAAAGGTGGCGTACTGGGGTTAGTGCAAAACCTACCCAATTTGTTAGCAAATATTAATCCCGCCGAAGCAACTTTAGGAGCGCTAACCCTGGCAATTATTTTCTTAATGCCATCGAAAATTAAGCGCTTAGTTCCACCCCAACTTGTAGCATTAATCGTAGTTACTGTAGTTTCTCTCGTCGTCTTCAAGGATGCAAATATCAGAAGAATTGGCGAAATTCCAATGGGATTGCCCAAATTACAACTACCTACCTTCACTGCTTCGCAAATCACTGTGATGATTATTAATGGTGCAATGTTGGGCATGTTGGGTTGTATTGATACCTTGCTAACTGCGGTTATTGCTGATAGTTTAACGCGTACAGAACACAAATCTGATAAAGAATTGATTGGTCAAGGTATTGGTAACTTAGTATCTGGGTTGTGCGGTGGTCTACCTGGTGCTGGTGCAACAATGGGGACAGTGGTAAATATTCAGACTGGTGCTAGCACTGCGGTATCTGGTCTAACTCGTGCCCTAATATTATTAGTTGTAGTTTTGTGGGCTGCTAATATCACTGAAACTATCCCGATGGCAGTATTAGCGGGGATTGCCCTCAAAGTCGGGATTGATATTCTAGACTGGAGCTTCTTAAAACGCGCTCACAAGGTATCTTGGAAAGGCACAGTCATCATGTACGGTGTATTATTCTTAACCGTATTTGTTGACTTGATTGTTGCTGTAGGCGTGGGTGTTTTCATTGCCAATATCTTAACCATTGAGCGCCTCTCACAATTGCAAGCTCAAGAAGTGAAGACAATTAGCGACGCTGACGATGCAATTGTCTTAACTGATGAAGAAAAACAATTGATTGATCGTGCCAATAGACGAGTGCTGTTATTCTACTTGAGTGGGCCGATGATTTTTGGAGTTTCCAAAGCGATCGCTCGTGAACATGCAGCAATGGCAGACTCCGATGTCTTGATTGTAGACCTCAGCGACGTACCTATGTTGGGAGTGACTGCTTCCCTAGCAATCGAAAACGCCATCAAAGACGCTAGTGAGCAAGGTCGTCAGGTGCTAATCGTCGGTGCAAGGGGCAAAGTCAAAAAGCGCTTAGAAAAGTTTGGTATTTTGAGATTTGTACCCGAGCACCACATGTTTGTAGACCGTGTGGAAGCACTTAAGCAAGCTGTGGCTTTAGTTAATCTACAAACAGCTAGTACAAATCCTACTAGCACTGAATACAATGACTCCTACGGCTATCCCACACAGCCCAGAGAAGTTTAAAGTTTGCTAGAACTGACGCGAAATATCTTGCCAATTCCTATTTTTGTCCTCTGCGCCCACCGAAGTTTCGAGATGCGGCTTTCGCAGCTCGAACTTCTCTCTGCGGTTAATTATTTCGTAACTCGTGCGTAAGTCCTGATTTACCTATATTCGTAATTCGTAATTAAATTATGAACTACGAATGAACATGAATAATCTCCACAGACAGAAAACATGATTTCTTCAGAACCAATAGTGAATTCAGTTACCTGGGTTAATTCCCTAGCTTTAGCATTACAGCCTCCCTTACTCGCCACAACAGAGGCAGAAAATGCCCCCATTATTCTGACTGGCGTACTGCTAAGTTTAGTAGTCATTTATCTAGCCAGTAAAATTGGTGGTGAGTTGTCGAGAATGATAGACCTACCTCCAGTTTTAGGTGAATTGGTTGGTGGTGTACTGGTGGGTGCTTCTGCACTCCATTTGGTTGTGTTTCCTGATAGTGGTGCGGTTGCTTCCGACTCCCTAATCATGACCATATTGCAATTCATTAATCACCTCAGTCCTGATGCTGTTACTTCGATTTTTCAAAGTCAGAGTGAAGCTATTTCCATTCTTGCCGAATTGGGTGTGATCATTCTGTTATTTGAAATTGGCTTGGAATCAGACTTAAAAGAACTACAGAAAGTCGGTTATCAAGCGACAATTGTGGCTTGTGTTGGGGTAGCAGTACCTTTTGCTGCTGGGACTGCGGGCCTAATTTTGTTATTTCATGCCCCAGTCATTCCGGCAATTTTTGCAGGTGCGGCGCTCACAGCCACTAGTATTGGTATTACCTCCAAAGTTTTGTCAGAAATTGGGCATCTCAAATCTCGTGAAGGTCAGATTATTGTTGGTGCAGCCGTCATCGATGATATCTTAGGCATCATTGTGTTAGCAGTGGTTGCCAGTTTAGCTAAGACTGGCGAAGTTGATATTTTCAATGTGATTTATTTGATTGTCAGCGCCACTGTATTTCTGATTGGCTCGATTTTATTGGGAAAATACTTCAATCAAGGCTTTGTTAGTATTGCTAATAAGTTGCAAACACGGGGTAATCTAGTAATCCCAGCATTTATATTTGCCTTCTTCATGGCTTTCCTGGGTAATGCGATTCATTTAGAAGCTATCCTAGGTGCATTTGCTGCCGGCTTAGTTCTTGATGAAACCGATAAACGCAAAGAACTAGATGAGCAGGTTAAACCTATTGCTGATATCTTCGTACCGATTTTCTTCATCACTGTCGGTGCCAAAGTTGATTTAGGTGTTCTTAATCCTGTCATTCCTGAAAACCGGGAAGGATTAATTATTGCCACATTCTTAATTGTGGTCGCAATTATTGGCAAAATTGTTACAGGTTGGTCAGTATTCGGTCAACCAGGAATCAACCGTTTGGCTGTTGGTGTGGGCATGATTCCCCGAGGTGAAGTTGGTCTAGTATTTGCCGGTATTGGTGCGGCTAGTGGGACTTTGGATAAACCTTTACAAGCAGCAATTATAATTATGGTCATTCTCACCACTTTTTTAGCACCGCCTTTATTACGGTTAGCATTTAAACAGTCAATAGAGCCTCAAGAGCCAATAGAACCAGCCGATTTACTGAGTTAATTCTTCTGGCATCATACCCTCATATCAATAAATTATTAGGTAGCCCCTTTCCCAAATCGGAAAGGGGTTATTTTTTATCTGGTAGCAGTGTAGCAAGTCTAAATTTGTACATGAGTGAACTCTTGTAGAATAAGCATTTCACCCGTCATCATAGAAAAAACTTCTAATATCCATAAATGAAATGCGGTTGCTATTAAAAAAAATTAATTATGTTATTTAGTGAACTTTTAAAAATAGCAATTTGACCCAGAAATCATAGACATTATCCTATAACTGTTATCTGTTACTATCTATGCATTGAACTTATAGGGGTGAATTTGGCAGAATATATAAGTTTTTACTTATATGTCCAATCTAATATTTATTTAATATTTACGGTGTTAGCATATATCTCTTCTATCGAAAAAACGGTAAACTATTTGAAAGAAAGTTAATGCTGTAAATCAGCAATAGCTGATACCAATCTAAGAGTTTTTTTAGACCTTTCTCTTTATGGGATGAACTGACCAAGGGTGAGTTGTGAAAGAAAGGTTGAAATATGCGTTGGAGCGGCAAGAAACACTAGGTTTATATTGCTTAACTTGATGTGCAAACACAAATATAAATCCACATTTAAGGAGATGTTATGGCAGAGTTTTTTAATCAGTTTTCTCGTCGCAAATTTATCTTCACAGCTGGAGCATCAGCAAGTGCTGTACTTTTGAAAGGTTGCTTGGGAAATCCACCGGAAACTACTGGAGGTACGCAAACTGCACCAACTGCTGAAGCAGCAGCTAATGTCAGTGCAGAACAAGCACCAGAAGTTACGAAAGTGAATTTGGGATATATCCCGATTGTAGAAGCAGCACCTCTAATTATTGCCAAAGAAAAAGGCTTTTTTGCGAAGTATGGGATGACCAATGTTGAGCTAGCTAAACAAGCTTCTTGGGGTGCAGCTAGAGATAACGTAGAAATTGGTTCGGCTGGGGGTGGTATTGATGGTGGTCAATGGCAAATGCCTATGCCTCATTTAATTACTGAAGGTTTAATTACCAAGGGTAATAAGCCAATTCCCATGTATGTATTATGTCAGTTAATCACACATGGAAATGGGATTGCGATCGCCAACAAACACCAAGGTAGCGGTATCGGTTTAGAATTAGCCAAAGCTAAGGCTATCTTCTCCAAACTCAAAGCCTCCCCCACACCCTTCACAGCCGCCCAAACTTTCCCCGCCGTTAACCAAGATTTCTGGATTCGTTACTGGTTAGCAGCAGGTGGTATTGACCCCGATGCAGACATAAAATTACTGACAGTTCCATCAGCGCAAACCGTCGCCAACATGAAGACAGGGACAATGGATGCTTTCAGCACTGGCGACCCCTGGCCTTTCCGCATCGTCAAAGACAAAATTGGCTACATGGCTGCATTAACGGCGGAAATTTGGAAGAATCACCCTGAAGAATATCTTGCTATGAGAGCAGACTGGGTTGACCAACATCCCAAAGCGACGAAAGCGCTGTTAAAAGGCATTATGGAAGCTCAACAATGGTGCGACAACTTTGATAACCGCAAAGAAATGTCAGAAATTGTGGCACAAAGAGCTTATTTTAATGTGCCAGTTGATGTTTTGCTCGACCCATTCATGGGTAAATATGACATGGGTGAAGGTCGCCAAATTGATGACAGATCAATGGCAGCCTTGTATTGGAAAGATGAAAAAGGTAGTGTTTCTTATCCTTACAAGAGCCATGATTTGTGGTTCATCACCGAAAGCGTGCGTTGGGGATTTCTGCCCAAGGATTACATTGAGAATAATGCTGCCAAAGCTAAAGCATTAATCGATAAAGTCAACCGCGAAGATATTTGGAAAGAAGCAGCGAAAGAAGCAGGAATTGCGGCTGCTGATATACCCGCAAGTACATCTCGTGGTGTCGAAGAATTTTTTGATGGTGCAAAATTCGACCCCGAAAACCCCGAAGCATATCTCAAGAGTTTGCAAATCAAGAAAGTCAGTGTTTAGTCAAAGCTCAAGAGTCATTAGTCATTAGTTAGGAGAAAGAAGTTTATGACACTCGCACAACGAAGGCCGGCAAACCCTAAATTAGATAACAGTTTCATATCTCGATTGCAAAAGCAATTTCCTGAACTTGTTCCGCCGATTATGGCGATCGCAATTTTTCTCGCTATCTGGCAATTATTTTCTTGGACTCCTGGCGCGACATTACCAGGGCCAATTAAGGTTATACAAGACACTTGGATTTTGATTTTGTATCCCTTTTATGATAAAGGTGGCATTGATAAAGGATTATTTTGGCAGATTTGGGCTAGTCTGCAACGGGTAGCCATTGGTTACTCTTTAGCTGCCGTGATTGGTATTGCTTTAGGCATTGCGATTGGTGTGAATAAAACCATATCTAAAGCTTTAGATCCTCTGTTTCAGTTGTTGCGAACTGTACCGCCTTTAGCTTGGGTACCTATTTCTTTGGCAGCTTTAAGGCAAAACGAACCTGCCGCTTTGTTTGTCATCTTTATCACCGCAATTTGGCCGATTCTCATTAACACGGCTGTAGGCGTGAAAGAAATTCCCCAAGACTATAACAACGTTGCTAAAGTGCTGCAACTTTCCAAAAAAGACTATTTTTTTAATATTCTCATTCCTGCTGCTTTACCCTACATTTTTACCGGGTTGAGAATTGCGATCGGTTTAGCTTGGTTAGCAATTATCGCCGCCGAAATTGTGATGTCAGGTATTGTCGGTATCGGTTTCTTTATCTGGGATGCCTATCAGAACAACTACATCAGCGAAATTATTTTGGCACTAGTCTACATCGGTGTAGTGGGTTTGTTACTAGATAAACTCATGGCTTGGATTCAAAACCTGATTTTACCGACAGAACAAAAGTAATTGATGGTTAACAGTTAACAGTCAACTGTTAACTGTTAACTGAATTAAGACTCGTCAGTTTATCTCTCATAGCTTATTTTGATGCTGAATCTAAGAGAATATTTGAAAAAAACCTAATGATGTATGAAATACTTTTAGATTCCCCTAAATTCCCCTTAAAAAGAGGGATTTTGATTCTATTTTCCCCTTTTCAATGAGAGTTAGAGGGAATCGATAAGTGCTTAAAATCACAGCCAATTACTTTTCAAACAACCTCTTAGTCATATTTATCAGCCCTTATCACCAAAATTCGACTTTCTCAGAAATGCTTATCTATATTTTGGGTATGAAACTAATGATAAACATTGATTTATTACAATGGTTATTTAATTCCGTAAATAATAAATTTTACTAATCAATAGCTTTAGAAATTAGCATTTTACTAATTCTTTTTTTTAAGTAAACATAAGAGATAAGAAAACTCACTCTACTCTACATAATATATTTTGGATAAAACTAATGACCGCACTCACACAACTTAATCAAGTTAAACCCAACCCTGGAAGATTGACAATTGAAACTGTGGAAATTGCCTCTCAAACAACTGCTATTCGTTGTCTAGATTGGGATAGAGAACGTTTTGATATTGAGTTTGGTTTAAGGAATGGCACGACTTATAATTCTTTCTTAATTCAAGGCGAGAAAGTTGCCTTAGTTGATACTTCTCACCGCAAATTTGAGCAATTGTATCTGGAAATAATTACAGGATTAATCGACGTAAATCAGATTGATTATTTGATTATTAGTCACACTGAACCAGATCATAGTGGTTTAGTTAAAGATATTTTGCAAGTAGCTCCTGATATTACTGTTGTTGGTGCTAAAGTAGCTATAAAATTTTTAGAAGACATGGTTCACCAGCCCTTTAAATCAATGCTGGTAAAAAGTGGAGAACGGCTAGATTTGGGCAATGGACACGAATTAGAATTTATTTCTGCGCCTAACTTACATTGGCCTGATACAATCTTCACTTATGACCATAAAACTAGCATTCTTTACACCTGTGATGTGTTTGGAATGCACTACTGTGATGATCACACCTATGATGAGAATTTCACTGTAATCGAAGAAGATTTTGCATATTATTATGACTGTCTTATGGGGCCAAATGCGCGGTCTGTTTTGGCAGCTTTAAAGCGGATTGAAAAGTTAGAAATAAAAACAGTTGCCACAGGTCATGGACCTTTACTAAAAAACTATATTTCGGAATGGATTGATCGTTATCAAAATTGGAGTTTAAGTCAAACTAAAACAGAGACATTTGTTGCTTTATTTTATGTTGAAGATTATGCTTATAGCGAGAATTTAGTGAGAGCGATCGCCGCCGGTAGTGCAAAAACAGGTGTGGCAATAGAATTAGTAGCTCTGAATGATGCCGAACCCCAAGAAATCAGAGAATTAGTTGCACAAGCGGCTGGTTTAGTGATTGCCATGCCTCCCCAATCTTCAGTTGTAGCTCAAGTAGCTTTAAACACTATCTTGGCTGCTGCTCATAATAAACAAGCAATTGGCTTATTAGAGTCGGGAGGCGGAGAAGATGAACCCGTTTACCCATTACGTAATAAGTTTCAAGAACTGGGATTAACTGAAGCTTTTCCCCCGATTTTAGTGAAGGAAACTCCCACCAAAGTCATAGAGCAATTATGTGATGAAGCAGGAACGGATCTAGGGCAATGGTTAAATCGCGATCGCACAATTAAACAAATCAAATCTCTGAATAGCGAAATCGAAAAATCCCTAGGGCGCATTAGCACAGGATTGTATATTATCACCGCCAAAAAAGGAGACGTTCAAAGTGCAATGCTAGCTTCTTGGGTGACACAAGCAAGTCTTAACCCCTTGGGAGTAGCAGTTGCAGTTGCCAAAGATCGAGCAATAGAATCATTAATGCACGTAGGCGATCGCTTTGTCTTAAATGTCTTAGAAGAAGGCAGATATCAAGGATTGATGAAACATTTCCTCAAGCGTTTTGCTCCTGGTGCAGATCGCTTTGCTGGAGTCAAAATATATCCGGCTGCTACCAATGAATCGCCTATTTTAGCTGAAGCTCTAGCTTACATGGAATGTGAAATCACCAGCCGCATGGATTGTGGAGATCATTGGGTGATTTATAGCACCGTTCAAACCGGACGAGTTGCCGAAGTAAATGCACTAACCGCCGTCCATCATCGCAAAGTTGGTAATCATTACTAATTTGTGAATTGTTCCCCCTGCCCCTACTCCTCACAAAAAGCCATGTACAATCCTGCTGAAAATAACTCAATCCCCATGTATGAAATTAATCGGGGACGTGTCGTGCGAACCTTGGAATTTATTCAAGATGTGATAGTGATTTGTCTGTGTATTGGTTTATTTAGCTTCATGGTAATTCAGGTGAGAGATATGTTTCTCTCCTTACTTCCGCCCCTAGATTTTAATGCTGTCACCGCCGATATTCTCTTTTTACTAATCTTAGTTGAGTTATTCCGACTGCTAATTATTTACCTCCAGGAACATCGAGTATCTATTGGGGTAGCTGTGGAAGTTGCCATTGTTTCGGCATTACGAGAAGTGATTGTTAAAGGTGTTTTAGAAACCAATTGGACTCAGGTTTTAGCGACTTGCGCTTTCTTATTAGTTCTAGGAGTCTTACTAATTCTGCGCGTCTGGCTACCCCCCACCTTTGAAGGTATTGATCCAGAACAAGCAGTATCTAAACGTTATAAGAACCGAGGCAAATCGGAATTAATTCGTAATTCGTAATGCCCAATGCCCAAAGAGAGGTTACTATGTCCGCTAATACTGTAACTACTAATCGTCAAAGAGATGTTCAGGTTGCTGAAATTGGTAATAATACATTAATTTTGCGATCGCGGACTTGGGAGAGACTAAAATTTGAGGTTGAGTATTCCCGCCAAAAGGGAACTACAGCTAATTCTTATCTCATCCAAGCTGATAAAAAAGCCTTAATTGATCCCCCTGGTGAATCTTTTACGGAAATTTACCTCCAGGAACTAGGGCAACATCTAGATTTCACCACCCTAGATTACATTGTTCTCGGTCATGTCAACCCGAACCGGAGAGCGACTTTGCAAGTATTACTCTCTCAAGTTCCTCAAGTCACCTTAATTTGTTCTCGCCCTGGGGCTAATGCACTCAAAGCGGCTTTTCCTGAGTGGGAATCACGCATTCAAGCTGTGCGCTCTGAAGATACTCTAGATTTAGGACAGGGACATCATCTTACATTTGTTAGCGTACCGACTCCCCGTTGGGCTGATGGACTCTGCACTTATGATTCAGCTACCAAGATTCTCTATACAGACAAATTTTTTGGCGCGCATATTTGCGAAGATACCTTATTTGATGAAGACTGGAAAACTTTAGACGCGGAACGGCGTTACTATTTTGACTGTCTCCATGCACCCCAAGCCAAACAAGTAGAAGTTGCTTTAGAAAAGTTTTCGGCTTTCCCTGCCAAATCTTACGCTCCTGCTCATGGGCCAGTTGTGCGTTACAGCCTCAGCCGATTTACTTATGATTACCGCCAATGGTGTCAAGGGCAGAAATCTCAAGAATTAAGCGTGGCGTTACTTTATGCTTCTGCTTATGGAAATACAGCAGTTTTAGCAAATGCGATCGCGCAAGGTTTAATTGAAAATGGAGTTAATGTCGAATCTATTAACTGTGAACTAGCTGATACCGCCGAAATTACCCGCATTGTCGAAGCAAGCGACGGATTTATTATTGGCTCACCCACCTTAGGCGGCCATGCACCAACTCAAATTCAAACTGCTTTAGGAATAATTTTAGCCACAGCAGCGAAAACCAAATTAGCCGCAGTGTTTGGTTCTTACGGCTGGAGTGGAGAAGCCATTGACTTAATAGAAAACAAACTCAAAGATGCCAATTATCGTTTAGGATTTGAATCAATTCGCGTCCGCTTCACTCCTACAGCCGAAGTTCTTCAACAATGTCAACAAGCCGGTGCAACCTTTGCCCAAAACTTGAAGAAAACCAAAAAATTGCGGACTACCCGCCAAGTTGTTACAGAAACCCATGTAGATCGTACTGAACAAGCAGTAGGGCGGATTATTGGTTCTTTGTGTGTAGTGACAACTCGTGATGAAGACACCCACAAAGGCGTTTTAACTTCGTGGGTATCTCAAGCCACCTTTAACCCCCCAGGAATCATGATTGCTGTTGCTGATGAACAGAACGCAGATTTAATGTGTCATCCCGGCGATAAATTTGTACTGAATATTCTCAAAGAAGGTAGAAATGTCCGCCGCTATTTTTCCCGCCAAAGCACCTTAGGAGATAACCCATTCATTAATCTGGCTACAAAAGTTGCTGTTAACGGTTGTCTCATTCTCACCGAAGCATTGTCCTATTTAGAATGCACAGTTCAAAACCAAATTAAATGCGGTGACAGATGGTTAATTTACGCAGTAGTAGATCACGGTGAAGTCCTAGAAAACGAAGGACTAACCGCCCTCGAATACCGTAAATCCGGCAGCTATTTTTAATAAAACTCCGCCTCCCTCTGCGCCAACCTTAGCGTTCCTTTGCGTTTAAAAACTCACTCCTCAACCCCCCACTTACTATGCCTACATTTGTTGCTGTTGACCAAATTGACAAAGTATTTAACCTCACTGGCGGCGGTCAATATATTGCCCTCAAAGGAATTGACCTACAAATTAAAAAAGGAGAATTTGTTTCTTTAATCGGTCACTCAGGTTGTGGTAAATCCACCTTATTAAATATGATTGCGGGTTTAGATTTACCAAGCGAAGGTGTTGTGACTTTAGAAGGACAAAGAATTACCAAACCAGGGCCAGATAGGATGGTAGTATTCCAAAATTATTCCTTGTTGCCTTGGCGGACAGTGCGAGAAAATATTACTCTAGCTGTAGATTCAGTCATGCGGGGAATGCCAGAAGCTGAACGCAAGGCCATTGTAGAAAAACATATCGATATGGTGGGTTTGCGTCCCCATGCAGATAAACAGCCGGGAATGTTATCGGGGGGACAAAAGCAGCGAGTGGCGATCGCCCGCGCTTTAGCAATTCGTCCTAAACTACTACTATTAGATGAACCCTTCGGCGCATTAGATGCCCTGACACGGGGTAACTTACAAGAACAATTAATGCAAATCTGCGAAGAAAATGAAGTTACCGCCGTCATGGTAACTCATGACGTAGATGAAGCTGTGCTGTTATCTGACAGAATAGTCATGCTCACCAACGGGCCAGAATCGAAAATTGGTGACATCTTAGAAGTTGATATCCCCCGCCCTCGTAAACGCATGGAAGTAGTAGAACACCCAAGCTACTACAGCTTACGGAGTGAGATGATTTACTTCCTCAACCAGCAAAAACGGGTAAAGAAAATCCGCGCCCGCAAAATAGCAGATGTGGCTAGGCATGGGTTAGAAAAAGTTAACCTAGAAATTGGCTTCTTACCCCTCACCGCCTGCGCCCCCTTAGCAGTAGCCAAAGAAAAAGGCTTCTTCACCAAACACGGCTTAGATGAAGTTAACCTGATCCGGGAAAGTAGCTGGCGCGGTATCGTTGATGGTATGGTTGGCGGTTATATTGATGCCGCACAAATGCCTTCTGGAATGCCCATGTGGTTAACACTCGGAGGACATAATAATAAACCCCTGCCCGTTGTCACCTCCCTCACCATGACTCGCAACGGTAACGCCATCACCTTAGCTAAACGCTTTTATGACCAAGGTGTGCGAACCTTATCTGACTTCAAAAATTACCTGCTATGTACCCGTGAACAACGCCACATCATGGGAGTAGTGCATCCCGCATCGATGCACAACTTACTGCTACGTTACTGGTTAGCGGCTGGGGGAATTGACCCCGACTTAGATGTAGACATGAAAACCATCCCTCCTGCCCAAATGGTAGCCGACTTGCAAGCCGCCACCATTGACGGTTACTGCGTCGGTGAACCTTGGAACTACCGCGCCGCCGAGGAAGGTGTAGGCTTTACCATCGCCACAGACTTAGAAGTTTGGTTAGGACACCCCGGTAAAGTTCTCGGTGTGCGGGAAGATTGGGCAGAGAAATATCCTAATACTTATATTGCCCTAACCAAAGCCTTACTAGAAGCCTGCCAGTATTGTGCTAACCCCGAAAATGCCGAAGAAATTAGACAAATTTTGGCAAGTAGAGATTACGTTAGCACCGATTTAGAATACATCCAACTAGAAGACCCTAACGGTTTCTCTTGTGATCTAGACCATCCACTACGTCAGTATGCTCACCATCAATTTTACTCCGAGTCGGCAATTAATCGCCCCAGTCGCACCGAACAAATGTGGATCATGAGTCAATTAGCCCGTTGGGGTGACACTCCCTTTCCTAGAAACTGGGTAGAAATCGTCGAAAGAGTGTGCAGCGTCCGCATATTCAGCACCGCCGCCAGAGAATTAGGTTTAGATATCAGCTATACCCGCCAACCCATTCAGCTATTTGATGGTACACCCTTTAATGCTGATGATCCCATCGCCTACCTCAACAGCCTAGAAATTAAACGAGATGTTTCCGTAGCCGAAGTCATCCTAGACTCACCCACCAGAAGAGTAGCTTAAATCAAAAACGAGCCCCTGAACCCCCCTGCTTACCCTCCTTCTCCGCGTACCTCTGCGCTTCCCTCCCTAACCTTTGCGTTAAAAATCCCCCCTCAAATCACCATGCAAAACCGTAGCACAACCCTCAGATCCCCCTCCAGATCATTCTTAGAAATCAGAGACGTTACCAAAGTCTACCCCACCAAAAAAGGCCCCTTCACCGTCCTAGACGGCGTAAACCTCAACGTAGAAAAAGGTGAATTCATTTGCGTCATCGGTCACTCTGGCTGTGGAAAATCCACCCTATTAAATATGGTGTCAGGCTTTAACACTCCCACCACCGGCCAAGTCTTACTAGAAGGTCAACCCATCACCAAGCCAGGCCCCGATAGAATGGTAGTCTTTCAAAACTATGCCTTATTACCTTGGCGCACAGCATTTGAAAACATCTACCTAGCAGTTAACGCCGTTTACCCCAACAAAATAGAAGCCGAAAAACGGTCAATCGTCCGCGAACACCTAGCAATGGTGGGGTTAGGTGATGCAATGGAAAAGAAACCTACCCAAATGTCCGGCGGTATGAGACAACGGGTTTCTATAGCGCGTGCTTTAGCCATTCGTCCCAAAGTCTTAATTTTAGACGAACCCTTTGGCGCACTAGACGCGATTACCAAAGAAGAGTTGCAGGAAGAACTGCTGAAAATTTGGAACGAAAATCGTTGTACCGTGTTGATGATTACCCACGACATCGATGAAGCGTTGTTTTTGGCAGATAAACTAGTGATGATGACCAACGGCCCACACGCCAAAATTGGTGAAGTCATGGAAATTCCTTTTTCTCGTCCGCGCGATCGCTCTCGCATTATGGAAGATCCACAATATTACAAGCTGCGTAACTACGCCTTAGATTTCCTCTTTAACCGTTTCGCCCACGATGATGTCGGTTAACAGCGACTCAAGTTAGCCCTCCAGTCAAAAGTAAAAAGCGATCGCAAAACTTTTGTCGTTATCTCGATAAGCATCGTCATCGCATCATCAACTACGAATATCATCAAGCTGAAGAAATTTGTTCTATTGGTTCTGGGTCTGTTGAATCTGCCGTTAAACAGATTGACCGTCGAACAAAGATTTCTGGGGCGCAATGGAAACGAGAAAATGTGCCTCAAGTTCTGGCTCATCGCTGTGCTTACCTCAATGGATTATTGTTTGTTTGAGCCACTTTAAAAAGTGAGATGCTCCCATCTGTGTTTGGCTTAATTGATCTCGTGCACTGGGGTAATCCAAAGGTGATTTTAGAACAGGGAGCAAGAATAGCGATCGCTATTCAAGTGATGGGAGTGGCGTTGCGGCTACCAAGGGCTTACCCTTTCACACATTGGCACATCCTAGCTGTGCTGTTAGGACTGTTGATGCCCTTAATGTGGTTGATTAGTGGATTGCTTGTATATCTGCTTTTAGGCCTACCTTTTTGGGTAGCTATGTTGGTTGGATCTGTAATTACTCCTACTGATCAGGTCGTTTCTACTTCCGTTGTGACAGGGAAAGTTGCCGAGCAGAACCTTCCTGAACGTATCCGCCATAGCATCTCTGCTGAGTCTGGCGCAAATGATGGACTGGCTTATCCGTTTGTTCTTCTACCAATTCTGCTATTAACCAATTCAGCAAGTTGAAAGTTTAGTTATAGTGCCTTTAGTAATGAAAAGCCAAGCCTCTTTACTGCCAGCAGTTACTTTAATCGCAGTAGTCTTGTTCGGCAGCTTCTTCGGTTTTTTAGGTGTATTTCTCGCTGTTCCATTAGTAATTGTGTTCCAAATTTGGATACAAGAACTGTTAGTTAAGGATATACTCAATAATTGGCAAGAAAATGATAGTTAAAAATTATTTTCTGAATTGCAAAATTCAAATTTCATATTCTTCCTTCAAGTACAGATGACTAGGTCGCTCAAACTCATATCTCATTTTATAAATCATTTGCCTCTGTATTATTGTTTGTCCACTTTCGTAATGCCCAAAGGCTAATTAAAGCTGCTAATCCAGCCCCTAGAGAATCCATAAGTAAATCAATAATCGTGTCATCCAAACTTTCAATTACTTCAGTTTTAATAATTTTCCCCGCAGACCATTCTGCAACTTCCCATACAGAACCAATAGCAATGCCAAAACTGGTAATTGTCACCAGATACAAGAGTGTATGATGCCGAAATATATGCAACATTGAACTATAGACTAAAAAACTCAGTGCCAGGGTAATTGCGAAAGTCGTATAAGCATGGACAATCTCATCATAAGGGCCTGGCATACCAAATAAACCCCATACCCAGCCAGTAGCATTAAGTAATGCAGCTAAGACAAATAGAAAATCAAACAAGGTAGGTAACTTATCATCTCGAACAACAAACACAAAAGATGCTACAAGAAAAAATGCTAGGCCCAAAGCATTTAACCAATTACCTTGAACTGCTGCGGCTATAACAAAAATTACTAGTAGAGCTTGCCCTATCCAAGCAATAACTCGATAACCTTTCCAATTGAGACTTTGCATACTTATTTCCCTAAACATATTAATTTATAATGCGGTTTCTATGGTCATTTCCAATCCTTGATATGGTTGTGATTATCTAAATTTTTAATAACTTGGTAATATCTTTCTTCTACATCTTTACTGTCTTTTGCTTGCAAGAGTTACTGCTGAAGGGTTGACAAAGAGGCTGAAGCAGAGCAGAGGAAATAGAATAGTGTGACCGTTGTAGGGTAAAACAAGATAGGTCATACTTTTTTCTAATTGTTATAACTTTAAAATTCAACTTATACCAAGTTACAAAAAGAATGCGACAGTGTAATTAGGGTTTGAGCTTATCCCGAACTCAGGTTAAATAGTGGAAAATCAGTAAAGAAAATAGATACTAAGAAAGCTAGTGAGTAAGAAATAGTTACAATCACTATTCAAACACTAGCTTGAATCATAATTAACTACGGTTATCTATCTGGGCGCGTTGCAAACTGCCGGAAAAGTCCACATAAACACTCTTCCACTCAGTAAATACATCTAAGGCAGTAGTGCCGGCTTCCCGGTGTCCGTTACCAGTGTTTTTGACACCACCGAAGGGCAAGTGTACCTCAGCACCGATAGTAGGGCCATTAATGTAGGTGATACCTGCTTCGATGTCGCGCATGGCAGTAAAGGCGCGGTTGATATCACGGGTGTAAACTGAAGAAGAAAGACCGTAATTTGTGTTGTTAAGGATAGCGATCGCTTCTGCAAAAGAGCTAACCTCAATTAATGCCACTACAGGCCCAAATATTTCTTCACGGGCGACACGCATCTGGGGAGTTACACCATCTAAAATTGTTGGTTGAAAAAAGTAACCATTCTTTAATGAACCCTCGCTGGCAATCTTGCCACCAATTAAGACCTTGGCACCTTCTGCACGGGCAATATCCAAATAACTGCTCACCCGTTGCAGTTGTGCTTCATTGATTAATGGCCCAATATCTGTATCAGCTTCGATGCCAGCACCCAAGCGTAATTTACTGGTACGCTTATAGAGCATGGCAGTAAATTTCTCTTTAATGTCGCGGTGTAAAATCAGACGACTGGTAGCTGTACACCGTTGACCAGTTGTGCCAAAGGCTCCCCAAACTGCCCCATCTAATGCCAGTTCCAAGTCAGCATCTTCCATCACCACTTGGGCATTTTTACCGCCCATTTCTAGACAGACACGTTTATGAGTGCGTCCGCAAGTAGCACCAACAAACGCACCCGTTTCTGAAGAACCAGTAAAAGATACTAAATCAACGTCTGGATGTTCAACTAAAGCTTTTCCCACCTCTTCACCCACACCATGCACCAAGTTAATCACTCCCGGCGGTAAACCTGCGGCGGCGAAAATTTCTATTAATTTAGTTGCACAGGCGGGGGTATCTTCAGCAGGTTTGAGAATAACAGTATTGCCACACACCAAAGCTGGCATTGCTTTCCAGCAAGGAATTGCCACCGGGAAATTCCAAGGTGTAATTAAAGCACAAACCCCTACAGGTGTCCGCACCGTCATGGCAAATTTGTTCGGCATTTCCGACGGTGTAGTTTGCCCAAATAATCGCCGTCCTTCACCAGCACTATAAAAGGCGCAGTCAATACCTTCTTGCACATCTCCCCTAGCCTCTGTCAGGGGTTTACCCATTTCCCGACTCATTAACTGGGCTAGTTCTTCTTTGTGTTGCAGTAACAGTTCTCCAACGCGAAAGATATATTCGGCTCTGGTTGGGGCGGGGACTTTGCGCCAACTGTGGTAGGCTTGGCGAGCAGTTGCTACTGCTAAATCTACATCATGAACTGAAGAACGGGGGAAAGTGGCAACGACTTCAGTGACTAAAGCAGGATTGCGGCTTTCCAGGGTGCTTCCCTCAGTAGCACTTAGCCATCGACCATCAATGTAATTAAGACAGGTGAGCACAGTTGTCATTTTCAAGACCTCCGGCTGATGATACACCGGAACTTTAGCACTCAGTTTGGCTTGGTTTAGAGGTTGCCGTCAAGTACCGAATATAGGGAAAAACACTATTAACAGGACTCATCTATTAGACAGAGTCGCAGATACAGCAGTATACCTCATTGGCTAGAAGAAGAGAAATTTTTAGCTTTCTAGGATGGGAAGTTAAGGACTATGGATGAGGGAAAAATTATCCCCACAACAATGCCCAATACTTCGACTACGCTCAGTACAAGTGCCCCATGCCCTATCCCCTATTCTGAGGTATGACTATGACAATGACGGGACTAGATATCTTTGATGCCACTGTTCAGAAAACTATCCCTTGGGTAAATGATTTAGCGCAGGAACTCGGCTGGGAGAATAAGCATCAAGTTTTCCAAGGTTTGCGTGGGACATTGCACGCATTACGCGATCGCTTAACTGTGGAAGAAGCTGCTCATTTAGGCGCACAATTGCCTATACTCCTAGGGGGATTCTACTACGAGAACTGGAGACCAGGCGCAACTCCTACCAAGGATCGGACTCAGGAAGCATTCTTAAGCCACATTCGTGATTACTTCCGCAATATTAACCCCGATGTTGATGCTGAAGAACTCGTGCGTGCTGTGTTTAAAATCCTTGCTCAACGGGTTTCGAGAGGTGAGATTGCAGATGTGATTAATATGATGCCGCCTGCATTACGGGAACTTTGGCCTGATGCAGTGCGTACTTAATTGCTATTCGGTATAGTAAGCTGCCAATAATTGGTAGCTTGTTTTATATTCATTGATAAAAGTTTGGGGTTCCCCAGATCCAAAACATTTTCAGGAGTAGTTGGATTAACTCCCAAACATTTCATAATTTCTGCACCAATTACTCTCGCCAATGGTGGCGGAACTGAATTTCCTACCTGTCTCGCACCATGCCATTTTGTGATATGAAAACGAAACCAATCGGGAAACCCATGTAATCGCGCCATTTCTCGTACAGTAATACAGCGAGGGCTACTGTAATGAATAGGTCTTGGAGATGTATGTGAGCCATGAGCAGCATCAGTTCCTGCCCTTAAAGTATGGGATATGCCATTTTCTGCCAATTTGAAAAAGTGAGAAATAGGTTCTTTCTTTCCTTGTTCTGTGGCATGAAATCTATCCCGTGACATTTGCGAATGATTCGTTCTCATGCTGGAAGTCAAAAGCAAGGGATTCCAATTTCTCCTATAGCCAAAATGCCAACTTCGATCATTTAAACATCTCATTTCTCTGCCGTAATTACTGGGATTGCTCCATTTTTCCGTTTCTACGCAATCACTATATAATAATTCCTCAAATTCTTCTGCTTCCGGCAAATCTTTGAGGGCATCCCAACAAGATGGAGTAAGAGGTAAGATAGGAGTGCTTGACGTCGCAGAAAGTAATTGGCTAAATTGAGCAGGATGCTCAGGTAAGACAAAACCTTTCCTTGCGCCCATGAGAAATAGTCTCTCTCTTTTTTGTGGTATTCCATAATAAGCAGCATTAAGGACTTTCCAGGGTAAACGGATTTGATAATTATTATTACTAAAAGTCTCAATTAGTTCATGTAAAAAGCTTTTATGTTTGCCGATTGTCAAACCTTTGACGTTCTCAAAAACAAAATAGGAAGGCTTTAGCTCTAAAACTATTCTTACAAAATCTTTTACTAAAAAATTTCTGGGGTCGTCTAATGCTCTGCGACCCATAAAAGAGTAACCCTGACAGGGTGAACCAGAGATTATAATTTCTATATTTTGGTTGCCAATTCCAGTTTTTTCTCGAATCTCTTGCCCAGTTAACTCAGTTATCGAACAAGGTAATACTACACAATAAGGAAAATTAAACTTATGAACAGCAGCATGAACTGGATCGATTTCAACAGCAGCTTTCACATCAAATCCAGCTTGCTCAAACCCTAAACTTAGCCCTCCTGCACCAGCGAATAAGTCAACTGCAATTGGCCGTTGTTTTCTCATTTCATGAGCCATGACATCTCAATACAATTCGTAATTAACCCATCCATAAATAATGCGGGTTCCGTTAAAAATAGGTGGTGTGTAATTACTTTTATTCATAAACAGAATTGATTGATTATCTATTTTGAATTACTAATTATATGGTGTCATCTGCAAAATTTCTTGAGCAGCGCGATCGCATACTCCTAATTCTCCCAAACACTGGCGCATTTCCTGATAATCTGCCAAGGTTTGTTGTCTGCGTTCAGGATCGAGCAACAATTCCATCGCTGCTTGGATGATATTTTCTGGTGTCGCTTGCTCTTGTAAAAATTCTGGCACAATCGGCTTCATCACCACCAAATTAGTAGGCGATGCAAAGGGTATGGAACCTTTGAGAATTTTACGGGCAATCCAAGCGGTAATTGGATTGAGGCGATAAACAACCACTTGCGGCACATTTAACAGTGCCAGTTCTAGGTTGACGGTGCCAGATTTAGTAATGGCGAAATCAGCCGCCGCAAAAATTTCTTTTTGTTGACCTGATACGACTGTAGCCTGCAAACCATAACGCTTAATTGCCGCTTCAATGGGCTGCCTGTATACTTCCCTCGACAGAGGAATCCAGAAATGTATATCCGGTAATTTCTGTTGCAGGGTTTGGGCAGCTTGAAAGATGACTGGTAAAAGATATTTTAATTCTTGACGACGAGAAGCAGGCAAAAGTGCGATCGCTATCTGTTCGGGTGAAATATCCAATTGTTCGCGGGCTATATGGCGACTGGGGGCACTCTGCATCCGATCAATGAGTGGATGCCCCACCCAGCTTACTGCCGCACCTTGCTGGCGATAATAACGGGCTTCTTCTTGAAAGATCGCCAACAGCTTATGTGTAAATTTTACAATCCGGTCAGTGTTACGCAAACTAACCGACCACACCCACTCTTGGGGAGCAATGTAATACACTACAGGGACTTGTGGCAAATGCTCTTGCATGTAAGTGCCAATGCCAAGATTGGGCCCCATGTAGTCAATCAAAATCACTAAATCCGGTGGATTTTGCTGCAAGTGGGCGATCGCTTGGCGCTGCACTTGAATTGTAGGCAAAATATAGGGGAGGGATTCTAGAAGACCCATTGAGCTAATACCAGTAGTATTGCTCACTAAAGTTGCCCCTGCCTCAGCCATTTTTTCGCCGCCCAGGGCTGTAAACTCTAACTCCAACCCAGCAAAAACAGCTTGGCGCTTGAGCGCCGCCATTAGCAACGAACCTTGTAAATCGCCAGACACTTCGCCAGTGCTGATAAATATTTGCATTTAACAATGGGTAACAGGGAATGCGGAATAGAAGAAGTAGGGAGTAAGGGTATTACAAATGACAAATAAAAAATGACGACCCTTACCAGTGGACTTTATTTGTACTCACCTATTTTCATCAAGACTCATCACTGATGCCTGGTTTACTTTTGCCAGGAATTAAACCACGCCTACCCGGCATCTTAGAAAGTAACAGGAAACGACGCAGGTTTTGCAGTTCTTCAGTATCTCCTAGCAGTTCTAGCTGTTCTAAGGCGTCGGTAAAAGACAAGTTAGAGCGATAGAGAATCCGAAAAGCTTTTTTGAGGATTTGCAAGTTTTCTGGGGTCATACCAGAACGTTTGAGTCCTACAAGGTTGAGGGTACGTACCCGCGCCGGATTACCTTCCACCAGCATATAAGGCGGTACATCCCTGTCAATGCGGGCCATCCCACCTACCATTGCATGTCTACCGATATGCACAAATTGATGAACTCCCAAAACTCCACCCAGCCTGGCACGTGATTCGATGTGGACATGGCCCGCCAGCGCCACTGAGTTAGGAATGATCACATGGTCTTCAATTATGCAATTATGAGCCACATGGACGTAAGCCATCAGTAAGTTGCCGTTGCCAATTACCGTTGCTTCCCCTGCACCAGTGGCGCGGTTAATCGTGACGTACTCTCGAATCAAATTATTGTCGCCAATTTTGACCCAGGTAGGTTCTCCCACAAACTTGAGATCCTGGGGTTCCATGCCGATGGCTGCACCTGGAAAAAACTGATTTCGCGCCCCAATCTCACACGGCCCTTCTAGCACCACATGGGCGCCAATGATTGTTTCGGGGCCGACTTTGACATGCTCTCCAATCACAGCATAGGCACCGACTTGCACCGTAGGGTGGAGTTCCGAGTTAGGATGGATTACAGCAGTTGGATGAATAAGCGTCTTCAAGGGTGAATCTCCAGAACTGACTTGAAAAACCTGTGCCGTAGAGGGGTTTACCCCATTAAGGCAACTGGCTTTGCTGTGTGTTAAGTGTTCAGTGACCGAAAGTGTGAGGGAAAGCAAGTTTAGTGTGTGTCCTGACAGGGAAGCCAGCTACGCTTTAGCGTCTCCGCAGGAGAGGGCATCAAAACTTAAAGATAATATAAAATTTCTTGTGGCTTGTTTATTTTACTGCTATCCTGTCACAGGATTAAGTAAAGGGCACTTCACGGCTGTGCCCGCACCACAAGAATGAATTTTTAACTTACTAAAGAAAACATCAGTTCGCCTTCAGTCGCTACCTGACCGTCAACTTTGGCACTAGCTTGCATCTTACCGAAACGACGCTGTTTTACCCACAACAGTTCCACGGAGATAATTAGCTGATCGCCTGGTACTACCTGGCGACGGAAGCGGACTTTATCAATACCAGCGAACACAAACAGTCCACCTTCCATCTCTGGTAATTGCGTCAAAACAATGCCACCAACCTGTGCCATAGCTTCAACAATGAGCACACCAGGCATCAGTGGACGTTCTGGGAAGTGTCCTTGAAACTGGGGTTCATTAACGGTGACGTTTTTAACGCCTATTGCTTTCTTTCCTGGTACATAGTCGATAATCCTGTCTACGAGCAGAAAAGGGTAGCGGTGGGGTAATAGTTTCTGAATTTCTTCAGATGTGAACGTAGTTTTCACTTCTGCTGTGATTGTGGTGTCATGAGCATCCTGATTTTCTGTATCGATGCTATTTGTTTCAGTGAGGATTGACATTGGCAGTGTATTTGGGTTGGATTCTTGGACTTTAGTAGGTAGGCGTTGCAAAAATCTAGGGATGTGGAATTGGGTGTTTTGGATTCAATCTAGAATCCAAAATTTTTTGGGCCAGTTGTATGTGTAAATTATGACTGGCTTTGTATGCCAAAAAATGGGCGCTGGGGAAATTTCCCAGTAAACTCAAATCTCCTACTAAATCCAAGATTTTATGACGTACTGGCTCATTTGCAAATCTCAATGGTAGATTTATCCAACCATCAGGGGCACAAATGAGGGCATTCTCTAAGCTGCCACCTTTGATTAAACCGGATTTCTGTAAATGTTCAATTTGATGCAGTAAACCAAAGGTACGGGCAGGGGCAATTTCTGTAGCAAAGCTGGCAGAGGTGTTTTGCAAATCGTCTAATATAGACCAACTGTGCCATTGATTACCAATAGCAGGCAGATCGAAGTCAATACCATAGCTAAAACGAGTTTCTGGTGATGGGAGGGCACAGGCAAAAGCATCACCTTGATAAACCCAAATTGGTTCTTTGATTTCTATGGGTAATGCATCTTCAGCTAGTGTTTGTGAAACTAAGCCAACTTGGGCAATGCTTTCTACCCAAACTCTGGCGGAACCATCCAAAAGTGGCACTTCTGGCCCATCAATTTCAATGCGGGCGTTATCCACTCCCATACCTGCAAGAGCTGCCAATAGATGCTCTACTGTGCGAACGCAGGCTAAATCTTTGCCCAACTGAGTTGAGAGAACCGTCTGACTCACTGCTGCAACTTGGGCGGGAATGATTGGGAAATCCGGCAAATCCACCCGCACAAAATAGCGACCAGTTCCCGCTTCTGCTGGTAGTATTCGCACATGGGTATGCAGACCACTATGCAGTCCTACTCCGGTTTGGGTAATTTCCTCGGCTATTGTGTGCTGTTGCATAGGCAAAAAGTCAATATGTTCGGGTATATATTGTCCATGCTTAGATTTGGCAAAATCCCAGGACTGCCTGGACAAATGTTACTAATTCTTTTATTTGAACAGTATTGAGGTAAAAGTAAAAATTGGCAAGATCATGGGGAAACAGATAGGTGCAGGGTGCAGAGTGAATCACCTTTGACTGTGCCAATTTTAGATTTTGGATTTTGCCTACTCCTGCTGAGAAGCAGGCTACGTATAGCGTGTCGAGGACAGCCACTTGCTCATCTTAGCTACGAGCCAAGACCCTTTCAGGGTGACGCTCCTAACGTCGCTAACACTAACGGCAGTTGTTCATGGGGGAAACTACGCCAGTTCCTACAACTTTGGGAACCAAAGCAACGGACTGGCTCCCCAAGACCACACTGCCTCACCGCAGTGGCTCAACTTTTCAAGACGGATTTTGCATTGGTTTTTTGGTACAAGCCCCAATGCCCCACTTAAAACCTCTCACCAATCCCAAAGTTAATCCGACTATCACCATCGTCATTGATACCGTAGTCAATGCGAATTGGCCCCAGTGGTGATTGCACACGCACACCAAGACCATAGCCGAAGCCAGTGCCGTTTTTGTTCAGAACCTCAGCTGCCCTGGTAGTAGTTCCGAGGTCACTGCCATAATCAAAAAATAATGCGCCGCTAACTACTGAGAAGACTGGGAAGCGATATTCAACGGATGCTTGTACATAACTGCGTCCACTACTTAATGTGCCTTCTTCATAACCACGGACGGAGTTGCTACCACCGATGGTAAAAGCTTCGTAGGG
Source organism: Goleter apudmare HA4340-LM2 (assembly GCA_019359495.1). Classification (GTDB taxonomy): domain Bacteria; phylum Cyanobacteriota; class Cyanobacteriia; order Cyanobacteriales; family Nostocaceae; genus Goleter; species Goleter apudmare. The sequence goes on along the minus strand of JAHHHF010000070.1, from coordinate 105,873 downwards.
GGGTAAGTCACCTAAGACAGTTCCGCCTTGGAGGTTAAAAGCCAAAGTTTGTGGCCCTTTGCTCAGGCTGATTAAACTTACAGGGATGTATTGGCTGTAGCTACCTCGTAATCTGGTGAGAAAAATGTTACCTGAGCCTATAGGTACTGACTGATCGACTCCGAAACGCAGGAAAGAACCACTGGTTGGTTGCAAGGGGTTATTACGGAGATCGCGCTGTGCCCCAAGTTGCAATAGTACCAAATCGTCATCACCTGTGCCCGATTGGGTTAGGGGAATTAGTTCTGTAGGTTGACCATTCTCAAAGACAGTTCCTTGAGTACGGGCATTGCCATCAGCATCGCGGGCAGAAACCCGTTGATACTGCAAGCCAGCCGAAGCTGTCCATTCTGAACTGGCATAGGGATTAGCTGACAGAGGACGGGTAAAGGTAATACCACCACCTAAACGCACAATCCGGGGGCGATCGCCTGAGGTAGCGTCTGGTGCAAAAGTCTCAATATTTTGATCGCTGCCATCAAAAATCAACGAAATTGAGCGGCGGCGGAACAAATTGGCGGTGTAGGATGTGCGGTAAGGGTCTCCACCAATCCAAGGATCTGTAAAGCGGAGGTCAAACAGTAGTTCCCGTTCTCCCACCTGGAGTTCAGCCCCTAATTTTTGGTTGCGACCACCCAAGTTTTGCTGCTGATAGCTAACGGTACCAAATAACCCACTGGCAGAACTAATCCCTGCACCAGCAGCAATAGACCCGGTGCTGCGTTCAGCTACATTCACTACTACATTCACTTTGCTGGGGTCAGTACCAGGGTCAAGGGAGACGTTCACATCTTCAAACAAGCCTAGTCCAAATACTCGCTGGAGGTCTCTTTGGACAACGTTACGGTTGAATACTTGCCCTGGCTTCAATTGCAATTCTCGTTGGATGATATAGTCTTTTGTCCGCCCCCGGATTGGTTGTCCTTTTTCGTCTGTTTCTTGACCTTCTTTGTTGCGAAACCGGACTCTAATGTCTTCTACTACCCCTTCGGCGATTTGCAGGGTGACGACTCCGGTTTGCGATACTTTGGGCGACCCAATCACATTAGCCAGTACGTAACCTTGGTCTTGATAGCGCTTGGTTAATTGCTTGATGCCTTCTTGCAGATTACGTAAGTTCAGAATACTGCCATATTGCTCGCGGAAGACTTCATCTGTGGTGTTGGGAGGCAATACGGAGGTTACACCAGTACCAGGATTGGCGTCTATTTCTACCCTGGTTAAGATGGGGTTGGGCTGGACGACAAAACTCACGCGCACGCCCAGAGGAGTATCTTCTGGTACAGCTTGAACATTGGAAAAGAAGCCAGTGCCAAATATAGCGTTGATATCTTCTTGGAGTTGCGATCGGGTGGTTGTCCTGCCTGGTTGAGTACGAATTACTCTGTATACTTCCTCTTCTAGTGCTGGCGTCAGTTGCCCCGTTTCTGGTCTGACTAATACTTCTGATACTAATACACGGGGTTCACTGGTTTCTGGTGTCGTTTCAGGAGTTGTGGGTAATACAGGTTCCCCTGTTGGGGGAGTAGGGGTTACTGGGGGAGTTTGGGCAATTTTTGGGATTGTCGCTGTTGTTGGTTGGTTTGAGAATGTGGCGATCGTTGGGGATTTTAGCCCAACTAGTAACTTAGCCCCTGTTGAATTAGAGAGACTTTTGAGCTTTTCATGCCAATTATTATCATTAATTTCCTGTTCCGGCGGTTGAGTTGTCGCCGATGGGAAAACTGCTGCTGTCTGATTTGAACTGTTCGCAGTTTGTGCATTAGCACTCAGCGAACCATTTAAGGGGGTTGCAACTGCTACTGCTGCCACCAATAGGGGAGATAAACGCATATTCTTTATATTCCTCTTCACGTCCACACACCGTCACAAGGCAATCATGCACTAAATGTCAAAGTAAAAAAGAGTTTACTTTTTTCTGGAAAACTGGGTATTGAGAATAATTCCATCTCTATTACCCAGTCCTCAGTCCTTTTTAATTTAATTTTTACTTTCTACCGCTTGTAGTACTCTTTGTAAAACCTCCTGGTAGGCATCCTCTACATTCCCTAAATCTCGACGGAAGCGGTCTTTGTCCAGCACCCGGCGGTTAGAGTCATTTTCTGCTGCATCCCACAAACGACAGGTGTCGGGGCTAATTTCATCGGCTAGTAAAACTTGTTGTTCAGAGTCCAAGCCAAATTCTAGTTTGAAATCCACTAGGGTAATACCGCACTTCTGCCAAAAGTGAATGAGAAACTCATTGATTTGCAATGCAAGATGGGTAATTATGTCAACTTGTTCCGGAGTTGCTAGTTCCATCAGGTAGAGGCGATCGCGTGTCAACAGTGGATCTCCTAATTGATCATTTTTGTAATAAAACTCTACCAAAGGTTGTTTGAGAACTGTACCCAGTGGCAAGCCCGTTTGCTGGCACAAACTACCGGCGGCAATATTTCTCACAACTACCTCTAATGGCAAAATTTTTACCGCCTTCACTCGCATTTGATTTGGAGCAGGGCTGTCAATGAAGTGAGTTTTGATGCCATGTGCCTCTAGCTGTTGAAACAGTTTGCTAGAAATACTACAGTTTATATTTCCCTTACCTAAGATGCTGCCGCGTTTTTGAGCATTAAAGGCAGTGGCATCGTCTTTAAAATCAGCCAACAAGATTCCAGGATCGTCCGTGGCGTAGAGGATTTTCGCTTTGCCTTCATATAGCTTGGAATGAACAGACATGGCAGGAGGTACGGTTTTATAGTTGTTGAGCAGCTTTGGTCTTTTGAGGCTAAACCATTTTATCTTTAGTTATTAGTGATTAGCCATTAGTCAACAAACTGAGAGCAGTGGCGGGAAGCCCTAGCTAGCAACAGTCCAAGGAAAATTAGCTATGATACATGATATAATTTCAATAAAAGAGTATTTTTTCACAAGCTAATTAAAATTGTTTCCCCTTGCTGCAAAGCCTTAGCAGCACCTGAAAGAGTATATTCTAATGCATTGCGGCTAGAGTTTCAGTTAAATTCAATCACAATCCGCATTTTATAAATGATCGAATAATATTAAGGTGAATTAGTAACTTAGACACAGCCAAGCCAATTCATCATGCCAATTTGGCATGGACAGTATCTGCAAGGCTTGTTGTTCTAAAGATTTTGAAGCTAATGATATTTTGTTAAATTTGGGACTTGCAAATTACCCAAAAGCCTACCGTTAAGATGGTGGAAGTGATTTGATTGTGCTCAATTTGACAAAAAACTCAGGGGTACTAGTGGTTCAGCTTCGTATCTCAAGGCGGGGGGAGTTGAATATATGGAGAGAATATTATAGTGAACAAAGATGATTTCCTCTATCCTCGTGGTCGCTATTATGGTCAAGTCAAGCCAGAAAACTTGGTGTTTAATGCAAATCTACAGGAATTTGCCCAGCGAGTTAGTTACATTTGCAACTTAGAAACAGGCGGTAAATTACCACCTGATGAGGCTTATGAGCAAATCAAGGCCCTTTGGAAACATTTAAAACAGACAAAAAAACAACTCAGGATTGGGGAAGACCCCTTTAATAGCGACCAGGATCAGACTGAAGATTGAAAGGTGAGTCAATAGCCCAAGGTCAAAATTTACAATTTTGAGCGCTAATTACTTAGTAATCATTGTCCAGACACCATTCCAGGAATCTGGAGGTGGTGTCTCTAGGTAATTATGGGCACGTTCTAGGTGAATATTCACAGCTTGGTCTGTGGGTCGGATCTGTTTTGCAGTCTCAAAACAGGCGATCGCTTGTGAAAATCTACCTGATAAATAAGCAGTACGTCCAGTTTGGTAATAGAACAAAAACTCTTGATAAGCGGCATCTAAGGGAGTAGTGCGATCGCTAATTAGTTCGTAGATGTTGACTGCCTGATGTTTACCTTTAACGCGAATTTTATCTAACTGACGTACCCAAATGCGATCGCTGCACAGTTGATAAGTAAATTCACTTAAAATAATATCACAACCATATTCTTTAGTCACACCTTCTAAGCGGGAACTTAAATTTACACCGTCACCAATGACGGTGTAATCCATGCGTTTACGGGAACCGATATTACCTGAAACTACCTCTCCAGAACTAATCCCAATGCCGATATGGATTTGGGGCTGGGCTTGGATAACTCGCCGTTGGTTAAATTCTGCTAGCCTGTGGCGCATATCCAAAGCTGCCTGTACCGCCCTCCAAGCATGATTTTCTGTGAGTGGTAACGGCGCACCAAACACCGCCATTAAAGCATCACCAATAAACTTATCTAAGGTGCCTTCGTAGTTAAAAACTGCCTCAACCATCGTCTCAAAATACTGATTGAGCAGCGATACCACCTCCGCCGCACCCAGATTTTCTGTCAGTGTTGTGTAGCCCCGAATATCAGAAAACAAGATGGTGACATCTTTGCGCTCACCTACCATTAAAGCATCTTCCCCCAAAGCCATAACTTGCTCGGCAACGTGGGGTGTCAGGTAGCGGTACATGGTAGTTTTCATCCGTTTTTCCTGACTAATATCTTCTAACACCACCAAGCCACCCCGGACTCCTCCTTCTGGGTTAGTGAGGGGATTGACGGTGAGATTGATGCTGCGGTCTAATTGTTGTACTTCACTAGCATTCAAAAATTCCGACCGGGGTGTTAGAGGTTGATTCCAAGGAATAAATGCTTTTGGATTAATGCGATCGCGTACTGCCAAAATTGAGTTGTAAGTTGTCGGTGCTGAGTCTAGAGTTTCACTGGCTCGGTATTCTGTATTCACTAATTGATACAATCCTACAGTTAAACTTTGCTCTGGCACATAATGTCTAGCCCCAGCTTTTAAACTATCTTCCAGGCGCATTTGCAGATTTTCAATAGGCACAACCTCCCAAACCAACCGACCAATCAAATTTTGTTCCCACAAATGCTTGTTACTTTTAGTATTAGATTCTCCTAATGGACAACCCAGTAATTCCAGGGCTGCATCATTAATAGTGACAATCTGACCTGTCATATCTGTAGAAATTACAGCATCTGATAAACTTTGGAGAATGTCTTTTTGATACTGTTTTTCTAGGAGGACATTTTCAAATAAACGAGCATTTTCCAAGGCAATTCCTGCCTGGATATTAAAAGCTCGCATAAACTCTTCGTCAGAGGCAGTAAAACTGCCTTGGTTTTTATTAATTAACTGTGTCACACCAATCAATTCATTGGCAGAATTAAACACTGGTAAACACAAAATATTACGAGTTAAATAACCAGTTTTTCTATCTGTACTGGGGTCAAAACGTGGGTCTCTATAGGCATCGGGAATATTCACAGCTTCCCCAGTTGAAGCAACATATCCAGCAATACCACGGTTAGAAGGAATGCGGATTTCCATCATATTTGTGCCATCTGCCGCAGCTGCAACCTTCGTCCAGAGTTCGCCCATTTCTTTACGATATAAAAATAGCGTACTGCGGTCTGCTTGCATCAAAATTCGAGCTTGCTCCATCACTATCTGCAAAGTTGCTTCTAAATCTAAACTTTGCCCTAATGTTTGAGTTGCACGCAACAGCGCTGTTGCACCCCGTTGATTCCGAGCTGCTACATAGAAAGATTGACAGCTTTCTAAAATAATTCCAATCGAAGCCGCAAAATCTCGAAACCGTTCTTCATCATCATAGTTAAAAGGAATATTTCCGGCTTTATTTGCCAACTGCACTACCGCTACAGTTTGGTTTTTACTACTCACAACTGGCATACATAAAATATTACGAATCTTATAGCCCATTTGTTTTTCTAGTTCTGGGCTAAATAGGGGATGGGTAGAAGTTTCAGCTATGTTGAGATATTGTCCTGTACTAGCGACATGTCCAGGGATACCAACAGTAATTGGAGTACGGATTTCTAAAAACCTTTGGGTATTATCTTGAGGAACTTTTGACCATAACTGATTTTTGTCATAATCTACTAAAAAAATCGCTGTGTGTTCTGCTTGCAAAATTTGGCCAATTTTGAGAGTAATCGCCTCCAGTACCTTCTCTAGCATACTTTCTAGAGCTTCATTATTGATCAGCTCAATTGCTCTGAGAAACTGCTGAAACTCCGCAGTAATGAAGTCCAGTAGGCAGACGAATTCGTTAACAGAAAGGTCTTTCACACGACGTAGTAGGGCGTGGGTACGATTAACTTGAGTCAGTTCAGTTAACGTAGCCAAGACGCTACCAGGGTTGGGGAGTGTCATAATAATTTTAAATTTTAAATTTTTATTTTCATATATTATTTAATGCTAAAGTCATCATTTGCAGATCAAGGGGAATGTTATTATATATACCTATGTGAAAAAACGTAAAAAATTATAAAACTTTTCACTAATAATGATATTGGTTCTTTGAAACGGCTAGTCCTAATATATATTTCAAGATGCGAAGCACAAGAAATATTGCGTCATTGTTAAATCCCCTGAATTTATTTATGGGGATTCCCTTCTGCCTCCTGCCTTCGTCCTCCTGCCTTCGTCCTCCTGCCTCTTTAACAATTAAGCTTAATTTATACTAACCTAATCAGCTTTTGATCATTTATGAGCAGAAATAACCTTTTGATAATAATTTTGTAGCTGTTGTGTAGCAGTTGCCCATCCCCAATTTTCGGCTTCTCGGCGGGCACTTTGACGCATCACATAACGTTTTTGCTTTTGTTGTAGAAGACTAATGGTAGCAGCTATAGCTTCTTGAAAATCTACTGTGGCTTTAAAAAGATATCCATTTACCCCATGTGTAACAATATCAGGGATACCTCCCGAACAGGCTGCTACGACTGGACAACCAGCAGCCATTGCTTCCAGCAGTACTAGTCCTAATGTCTCTGTACGAGAAGGAAAGATAAAAGCATCGGCGCTAGCAAAAGCAGAAGCTAGCTCATATCCTGTCAGGTATCCCACAAAATGGGTGTTAGTGCCATCAAAATGTTTTTTGAGTACCTGGCGATGAGGCCCATCTCCTACTAATGCTAACCGCGCCTCCGGAATTGCTTCTAAGATTGCTTTGATTTGCTCAATTTCTTTTTCAGCAGAAAGACGCCCGACGTAAAGTAGCAAGAAACTTTCTGGATAATTTTGTGATAGCCGCGATCGCATTTCGACACTAGCCTGTTGCGGGTGAAATAATTCTGTATCTACTCCTCGTTGCCACAAATACAGCCTTTTAATACCGCGTACTGACAGCTCCTTGATCATAGCTGAGGAGGTACAAAGGTTTAAAGCTGCTTGGTTATGAGCGATTTTGAGCAATTCCCATAGCAAACCTTCTAGTGGTTGCAATCCATAGTGCCGGAGATACTTGGGTAAATGGGTATGGTAGGATGCCACCAGAGGGATTCTAAATATCTTGCTATAAAATATACCAGATAATCCCAAAACTGCTGGGTTGACGACATGAATAACATCTGGCCGAAATTGTTTGAGAACATTAACAATTGCAGGCCGGGGTAGAGCAATTTTTAACTCTGGATACAGTGGTAACGGAAAACCAGAGACACCATAAACTTTAGCTCCTTTGTATTCAATGATGCCACCATCCGGGGCAATCACTAAAACTTGGTTGTCATTGCGCTGTAGATGTTCAATGGTGTAACGTAGGCGCGTCACAATGCCATCAATCTTAGGCAAAAAGGTTTCGGTGAATAGGGCAATTCTCATAAATACGGGGAATAGGGCATGGCGAATGGGGCATCGGGCATTGTAATTTTGAATTTTGAATTAAGAGCAGGGGCTGACCCTAGACTCTTCACAAATGACAAATACCCAATGACAAATGACTTTATTTGCACCAAGAAACTTTGGGCACGATTTGCTTGTGATCAATTTGTTGCTGATATTTAATGGCAAAGTTCAATAGCGAATCGAGGAGAGAATCAGAGAGATAGTGGGGTTGTAAACCTAAATCCAGCAACTTAGTGTTTTTGGCGTGGAAGTAATGTTCTTCTTTCTCGACTCGCGGATTATCCAAGTGATCGATTTCCACATGCATTCCCATTGCGTTCCCGGCTTTTTTCACCATCATTGCTAACTCACTGACGCTAAATTGTTCAGTAAATTGGTTAAATACGCGAAAATCTCCTGGTTCAGGAGGATGAGCGATCGCTAGTTCAATACAACGTACTGTGTCCCGAATATCCAAAAATCCTCGTGTTTGTCCGCCTTTACCGTAGACAGTTAGAGGGTGTCCGATAGCTGCTTGAATGCAGAAGCGGTTGAGTGCCGTACCAAATACGCCATCATAATCAAGGCGGTTAATTAACAATTCGTCTAGCCCTGTTTCTGTGGTAAAAACACCGTAAACTACACCCTGGTTTAAGTCTGTAGCCCGCAATCCCCAAACTCGACACGCAAAGTGGATATTGTGACTATCATGGACTTTACTCAAGTGATACATGGAACCAGGCTGCTTGGGATAAGGCAATATATCTTTGCGGCCATTATGTTCGATACTGATATAGCCTTCTTCGATGTCAATGTTAGGTGTGCCGTATTCACCCATTGTCCCCAACTTCACCAAATGACAATCTGGGAAGTCTTTGTGCATCGCATAAAGCAAATTTAAAGTACCAACTATGTTATTGACTTGAGTGAGAACTGCGTGTTCTCGGTCAATCATCGAAAAGGGAGCCGAACGCTGTTCACCAAAATGTACTAGGGCATTCGGCTGAAATTGTTGTAGGGCTTGCTTGAGAAACTCGTAATTTGTAATATCCCCAACAAAGAGGTCGATGGATTTACCTGTCACATCGTACCAGCGCTGAAGACGTTGTTGAATTGGGGCGATCGGGGTCAGAGTTGCGATACCCAGTTGATTATCCCAATGCCGTCGCACCAAACTATCTAGAATCCCAACTTCATAACCTCGATTAGAAAGGTAAAGTGCGGTTGCCCAACCGCAATATCCATCACCACCAATAACCAGGACTTTCATTTTTACAAGTTTTTACTCGCTGATAGCTAAATCTATGCAGCATTTCTTCTCCTCTCAACTATCAAAAGGGAGAGACTGGCAAATTCCAAAAAATTGAACGCCTTACCGAGGAATCCGGTACTGCTGGCTAATGTAGTAAAACAAACTGTAGTAATTTTGAAATTCTTGGCTCTGGCTGCGTCCTTGCCAGTAGTATTTAATTTGACCCTGAGTTAGTGTGAGTGTCATTGAACTTACTTGCTGATCTACTTCCACAACTAACACTCCAGACACTCCCTGATCAGTTTGGAAATTGGGTATTATTGTGATTTTTGCATCCTGGTTTTTCGTGAGTGGGGCTGGTAGCCGATTACTTGCCCAGGAGCGAATCTCCACTGAGCTTTTTTCTGGTGATACAACAGCAATTCCATCATCATTGTCTGGTGCTGGTAACGAAGTCCAGTTGCTGGGATATGGAAACTCAAAGCCATAGCGGGAATTAGTGTAAGTCTTCCATGTCAAACCAGAGGTATTGAAACTAGATGCCGCACACCCCCAAAGCATGATTAACAAGGCATTAGTGTAAATTGTTCGCCCTAAACTTCTAGTTTTAACCGCAGCACTAGACATTATTAACCCTTCTGTCAATGTCGCTAATTTATTCAGATGCACCGGAAACAGAAATCTGTATGGGCACTTTTTCAAGGTATTCTCATGCCACCTGATGAATTTCAGTAAAAATCGGGCAACCGTTACATAAATAACTCAGTCCGGTCACTATGTCACTAATTTTGGTTATTGGGTGTTTGTCATTTGTCAAGGGTAAAGAGTCCAGAGTAATTATCTGGGTAGCTATTGACCATTGCCTATAACCTATTTGTGAACAAATGTAACGATATTGCCGTCAAAACGCTTTACTGTCTTGACAAGTCAGAATAGAGTCGATAAGGTAATTTACATACCCGGGTAAGGCCATCAAAGAGTTATATGCAACCGCAAACTAAGCAGAAGGTTACTTTATATTTATCGCCAGAACTACATAAGAGATTGAAGATTCGATCAGCTGTTGATTCTGAACCAATGTCAGAGCTTGCCGAACGTGCCTTATTTTTCTACTTGGCTAATTCAGAACTAGTTGAAGAACTAGAAGCATCTTCTTACGGACGGAGTCATAGAGTTTATTCCTGTCCAACTTGTGAAAGTTCACTGGCATTGCGTGATGGGGAATTGGTTGCCTTAGGTAATCAACCAGGAATAATTGGCCAAGATTGTCTTACCATCGATGATATGGATGAAGATGAAACCCATCCCAAGGGAGAGGAAGAACTAGTCCCTTGTTAGTTAGGAATTATGAATTGAACGGTTCATAATTCGGTTGTCGTTACCAAAAGACGATGTCTGTAGTGTACTAAGGTCTCAAGTAGGTCGATGTATGAAAGAAGAGCTCAATATTTTAATTCAAGCTCAATACCCTCTAATCTACCTTGTGACCTCCGAGGAAGAGCGGGCAGAGCAGTCAATCTCCACCATCGCCCAATTGTTAAAGCCCCAACGCCGCGTATTTGTTTGGACAGTAACACACGGCATCGTGGAATATGGCCAACCCCGGAATGTCACCCAGCACAATACTGTTTCGCCAGAAGCGGCGATTGAGTGGATTATTCGGCAGAGAGAACCCGGTATATTTATTCTTAAAGATTTACATCCATTTATTGATGCGCCTGCTACAACAAGATCGTTGCGTGATGCGATCGCTAGCTTCAAAGGTATGCAAAAGAACATCATTTTGATGTCACCAGTGCAACAAGTACCTATTGAACTAGAAAAAGAGGTTGTAGTTTTAGATTTTACATTGCCAGATATGGCTGAGTTAAACAAAGTTTTAACCCACCATCTAGAGCAAAATCGTGGGCGAAGACTCACAACCGAAGCGCGAGAAAAACTTCTCAGAGCAGCTTTGGGTCTAACTAAAGATGAATCTGAGAAAGTCTACCGCAAGGCGCAGGTTACTACAGGGCGTTTGACGGAAGATGAAGTAGATATAGTTTTATCTGAGAAAAAGCAACTAATTCGGCGCAATGGCATACTTGAGTATATCGAAGAAGATGAAACCATTGACGCTGTAGGTGGCTTGGAAGAACTGAAGAAGTGGCTCAAGCAACGCTCCAATGCCTTTACAGAAAGAGCAAGAGAGTATGGTTTGCCTCAACCAAAGGGGATGCTAATTTTAGGAGTACCCGGTTGCGGTAAATCACTAATTGCTAAAACTACTTCCCGGTTGTGGGGTTTACCAATCCTACGCTTGGATATGGGGAGAGTCTACGACGGCTCAATGGTGGGTCGAAGTGAGGCAAATCTGCGTAATGCCCTAAAGACGGCAGAATCGATTTCACCAACCATTCTATTTATCGATGAGTTGGATAAATCCTTTGCTGGTAGTGCTGGTTCTGGTGATTCTGATGGCGGGACTTCCAGTCGGATATTCGGTTCCTTCCTCACCTGGATGCAAGAGAAGAAATCTCCAGTGTTTGTGATGGCAACTGCTAACAGAGTTGAACGCTTACCAGGAGAGTTCTTACGCAAAGGACGCTTTGATGAAATTTTCTTTGTCGATCTGCCCACACCGGAGGAACGGCAAGATATATTCAATATTCACCTGACAAAACGCCGCGAAGACATCGCTCGATTCGACCTTGAGCAACTAGCTAAGATGTCTGATGGCTTTTCTGGAGCAGAAATTGAACAAGCGATCGTGGCGGCAATGTATGAAGCCTTTGCCCAAGATCGGGAGTTCACCCAACTAGATATTATTGCTGCATTGAAGGCAACTCTGCCACTGTCTAGAACGATGCAAGAACAGGTCACAGCTTTGAGAGACTGGGCCAGACAGCGCGCACGTCCCGCAGCATCCTCCGTTGCTGAATATCAGCGAATGGAGTTTTAAAAGCTTTCCCCTGCTAACCCAGGGGCAAAGGCTAGCCGTACAAGCTAGCAGTTTTGACAAAAACAGCCGCCTCCACCTAAGCGCGGCTTCCCCAAAAACAAACCGTTGTCGTTTTTCTCAATCTTCTCATTGGAGGAAACCCAAATGTCTCATTTTAGCACTCTGCGCACCAAGATCACCGATGCCGAAATCCTCAAAGCTTCCCTGCGCGACCTCGGTATCAGCGTAAAGACTGAAGCTGATGTTCGTGGTTATAACGGTCAGCGCGTCCGTTCTGATATCGTTGCCGTATTGGAAGGCGAATATGACCTCGGTTGGTCTCGCAACAGCGATGGTTCTTTTGACCTGATCGCTGACCTGTGGGGTGTTGCTAAGAAGCACAACCAAACTGAGTTGATCAACTCAATTAACCAAAAGTATGCCGTTAATAAGACCTTGGCTGAAGTAAAACAGCGCGGTCTACAAAACGCCAATGTGAAGTTGGTATTGCAATAACAATTTCTCTGCGCGTTCCCAAAGCTGAACGGGTTAACCATGTAAATAGCGGTTAGCCCGCTTTTTTATGTTTGTAGTAAGGACTTTAGTCCTTCATTACTCAAGTGCTTACTACAAACAGGGGTACTATTCTTCCAATGATTGAGTTGGTACTTCGATCGCTGTGACGTCAATTGTGCCGTCTGGTGTGAAGCGCCGAAAATGACCGTTTTGGACTAAAAGTTGTTCACCACAGTTAGGGCACTGTGATTGGCTGTTATTTAAGCCTGTAAATTCAAAGTTACAAACAGGACACTGATCGGCAATCAAGTTGCGTTGCAGCCACCAGCGAAAGCCAAAAAAAGCAATAACAGGTGCTAACACTAGCAACCCAACCAGAATCAGTAACGAATTAACCAGCCAGCCCAAGCCCAATGATGCTAGCAACCAAAAAACTGCTAACAAGGTGAGCCAAGGGCGAAGGTTGACAAGATTCAATTGAAAAGATTTAAGGCTCATTGTTTATTTCAATGTCATGTGGCTTTCCTTCTAGGATAGCGAGTTTAGCTAGAGTCCACTGGCACTCAGGACGATAACAGTTCTTGCAGCCGTACTTGAAAAGCATCCATCCCAAATATAGCGATCGCTTGTTCTCGCAGCCATTGCCCATTGCAACGCTGATCATTTCCTGTGAGCATTTCTATACAAGCAGCTGCTACAGCATTGGGGTCGCGGTGCGGTACTCGCCACCCTAGTTTAGCATCCTGTAAGGGGTCAGCTGAACCATCGTCATCACCAGATAGTACTGGCACTCCACAAGCCATCGCCTCTAAATAGACAATGCCAAAGCCTTCTTGAGAAGGCATAATGTAGGCATCTGCCAGGCGGTAATGCGCTATCAATTCTTCTGTAGTCACAAAACCAGCAAAAACAACGCGATCGCTTACACCTAAATCTTTTGCTAGCTGGGCTAATCTTGGTTGGTCATCGCCGCGACCAATTACCAAGTATTTGACTTCTGAAAACACCTGTGCTATTTGCGGTAATGCCCGAATTGTGACATCGACACCTTTGTAAATATCCCCTGACCATAGGCGTGCTACTGTCAGCAACACTTTAGCATTAGTTAAACCATACTTCTCGATTAATTCTCCCTGTTTCGACCCAGGAGTGAATTTATCTCCATCAATGGCACAGGGAAGCATTTTAACTTTATTGGGGTCTAGATTATTCGCAACACAAGCACGATCACGACTATAGCGACTAATTGCCCAAATACTTGAGGCACATATCAGGGCGTTACGTTCTTGATTTGTGAGCGGTTCCCAAACTTCCTTACCGTAAGTCAGTACTGTGTAAGGTATTCCCAATGGCTGGCAAAGGCTTTGGATCAGTACTGCTAATTTAATGTGGCCACAATAAACATGTTGAGGGCGTTCTTGCAATAGACGCTTGAGCAATGCCGTCACCATTTTAATTCTCCCCATCTGAGGAGATTTTGTTTGGAAGCTATAAAATTTTAAGTTCTCGGATTGTAGAGGATTTTCATCATTTGGTTGATCTCTCAACACAAAGACTTCTGCCTTGTAGTTTGTACTTAATTCTCGATATGCCTGAAAAATATCCTTGATATAGGATTGAATACCACCTTCGTGTACAAAAACTTCTAGGAACACGAAAACATGTTTAGTTTTTTTGTAATATTTATTACTTAATTTTAACTTTTCTCCGACTTTACTGATTAGCATTTTGGTCTATTGTTGTGTTGGAGATAAAAAATTTATTTGGTGTAAGCAAGCACCAGATGAATAATAGTTTTGTTTGATTAGCCAAATGTAAATAAGGTGTAGCAAACACATGAAAAAATAGCCACATTGCTGCTAAATCCTAACAAAGACTTAACAGAAATTTGTATGCTGTTTTTACTTAAATTCGTGCAAATTTTGATACAAAGCTTATGGTAATATTCGTACAGATATATGAAGTATTTTTGAGGTGAATAGATAAGCTGATGCGTTTCTAAATTACGTAAATACTTTTTTTATTTCAACTAGCAGTACTGTTTCCTTGCTGTTGACCTTCTAGGGCATATTTGACAATCAGCAAACAATTTCTACCGTCTGAAGCACGTTCGTAAACAACACGATCAGCCAAGCGCCTGAGTAGAAACCAACCATAGCCCCCTACTTGAAGAGTACCTGGGGCTGGTTCGGCGATCGCATCGGGGTTAAAGGGTTTGCCATGATCCCAAATTTTCACCTCCAATCTGTCAATCCACAAACAAACCTGAATCTCTATGCTTGTTTCTGGAGGTAAAGCATGGTGAGCATGACGAACTGCATTGGTAAAACCCTCTGCCAAAGCTAAGTTTAGCCGATAGAGTTGAGTTTCTGACCAGCCAAGTTGAGCTAAATGTTGGCGACAAAATTGCTCAAACCATTGTTGCACTTGGTTTAGGAGCTTTAGTTCGCTCTTCACCGTCAGATGGTCTTGCTGCACTATGCTAAGCATTGACCTTGACTTTAATAATAAGTAATGGATGATTAAATGAAAAAATGTTTGTATTTGTCGCTTTGCAGCCATTTTAGAATTGGGAACAGTTTGTAAATCCAAAACTAAACATCCAAAACACAACTTCAATATTACTAAAATTGACGCCTATTGATTTTTCTCAAGAGCACATGCGCTAATAACTTTGGCATGTGCTCCTGAAACTTACAGGCGTCAAGTGCTTGTCACAGAATAGTTTAGAACAATCCCAAGGTCAGAGATTTATCTAATGGTAAGGCAGCACCAATACCTAACCACAGGGTAACCAGAGTGCCAAATAAGAATACTGTAGTGGCAACTGGACGACGGAAGGGGTTTTGGAACTTATTCACGTTTTCCAAAAAAGGCACTAGGATCAGCCCCAAAGGTACTGAAGCCATTGCTAACACTCCCAAGAGTTTGTTAGGAAGCGATCGCAAAATCTGGAAGACAGGATACAAGTACCACTCCGGCAAAATTTCCAGTGGTGTGGCGAAAGGATTTGCGGGTTCACCTGTTACCGCTGGGTCTAGCACAGCTAGAGCCACAATACAAGCGAATGAACCCATAATCACGATGGGAAATACGTAAAGTAGGTCGTTGGGCCAGGCGGGTTCGCCATAATAGTTGTGACCCATACCTTTGGCGAGTTTAGCCCTTAATGAAGGATCGCTCAGATCAGGTTTTTTCAGTGTTGCCATTTTTAATGGTGCTCTCTTGCTTAATTTGAGTTAAGGCATTTGTGTAAAGCTTTCGGATGTTGGGCTTCCAGCTTGAGATAGAAGTTTTTGTTGTTTTGTCGCTTATGTGTTATCTATTTCTCAGTTTCCATAAGTTTAAAACAAACTACTCTATCTTGGAAATGCCAATGTTGCCTTTTTGGGCTTAACCTGGGATTACAAAGGCCCGGAAATGCCTTGTTTGCGGATCATCAAGAAGTGAAATAACATGAAGACCGCAATCAACCAAGGCAACACAAATGTGTGGGCACTGTAATAGCGAGTCAGGGTTGCTTGACCAACACTAGAACCACCGCGCAGCAAGTCGGAGATCAGAACA
Organism: Goleter apudmare HA4340-LM2; assembly: GCA_019359495.1. GTDB lineage: Bacteria > Cyanobacteriota > Cyanobacteriia > Cyanobacteriales > Nostocaceae > Goleter > Goleter apudmare. The sequence goes on along the minus strand of JAHHHF010000070.1, from coordinate 89,912 downwards.
CCGACTACAGGAATTGCTTCTGGTACACCGCTAACAATTTTCACAGCCCAGTAGCCGACTTGATCCCAGGGTAAGGAGTAGCCGGTGACACCAAAGGAGACAGTGATCACAGCTAGAATAACGCCGCTCACCCAGGTTAATTCCCGGGGCTTTTTGAAGCCGCCTGTCAGGTAAACCCGGAAGACGTGCAAAATCATCATCAATACCATCATGCTGGCAGACCAGCGATGGATGGAGCGAATTAGCCAGCCGAAGTTGACATCAGTCATGATGTACTGCACTGAAGTATAAGCTTCGGCGACTGTTGGCCTGTAGTAGAACGTCATGGCAAATCCAGTGGCAAACTGGATGAGAAAGCAAACTAGGGTAATGCCACCCAGGCAGTAGAAGATGTTGACATGGGGAGGGACGTACTTGCTAGTAACATCATCAGCAAGGGCTTGAATCTCCAAGCGTTCCTCAAACCAGTCGTAAACGTTGGCCATACAATCTCAAGTTCCTAAAAATCGGTTGCGGTTGGTGAATACATCGAAGTTTTCAGCGCAGGAAACCTCCGCTCGAACTTCTCTCCCAATTTACAATTTTGGGATTTTAGCAAAGAGGAGTTTCTGCTTGTGGTTGCGACACTCCAGAGTGAGAAGGACTTTAAAAAACTTAACACCCTTTAAAGATGTAATGTATTGCGTTCTCTTTGCAAGCCAACACTAAAAAAGTGGACACAAAGTAGATCTTATCGTTTGTTGAGTGGTACGCAATAGAATCAGTTGACTTCACAACTTGATAAGAGTTATGCACCACTTCTATAAAAAAAGTAACATAATCGAGAGATAGATTTCATCAAGAATAGAGTAACTGGGCAGTTCTAGGCAATTGGGTTGAGGTGGAATGCAAGATGGGCTTGTTCATGGATAAAAGGTTTTTTCGGTTGGGATTTTCATTGTTAATGGCATTGTGGTTAGTTCTGGGTGCGTTCATTTCACCAGCGATGGCGTTGACGGAGGAGCAAAAGCTGTTTTCAGAAGTATGGCGAATTGTCAATCGCACTTATTTGGATGAGACGTTTAATCATCAAAACTGGGCGGCGGTGAGGCAAAAGGCTCTCTCGTCGCCGTTGAATAACCACCAAGCGGCTTATCAAGCAATTCAAAAGATGCTTAAGAGCTTGGATGACCCTTTTACCCGTTTTTTAGACCCGGAGCAGTACCGGAGTTTGCAGGTGAATACTTCTGGAGAACTGACGGGGGTAGGCTTGCAAATTGCGCTGAATCCCCAGACAGGGAAGTTGGAAGTGATCGCACCAATAGCCGGTTCACCGGCGGAGAAAGCGGGGATTAAACCGCGCGATCGCATTATTAGAATTGAAGGGATTTCCACAGAGAATTTAACTCTTGACGAAGCTGCGGCTAGAATGCGGGGGCCAATTGGTAGCCTCGTGACGCTGTTAATCGAACGGGATGGCGACCAATCAACAGAAATCAGGGTAATGCGCGATCGCATCGCACTCAATCCGGTTGTGGCAGAATTACGCTCTTCCCCACAGAATCAGCCCATTGGCTACATCCGCCTGAATCAATTTAATGCCAACGCCTCAATGGAATTAGCACACGCCATTTCTAGTTTAGAAAAAAAAGGCGCTGCTGGCTATGTTCTGGATTTGCGAAATAATCCTGGGGGGTTATTGCAAGCTGGAATCGAAATTGCTCGCCTGTGGTTAGATTCTGGCACTATAGTTTACACAGTAAATCGGCAAGGCATCCAAGGCAGTTTTGAAGCATTTGGCCCGCCACTAACAGCAGATCCTCTAGTGATTTTGGTGAATCAGGGAACTGCCAGTGCGAGTGAAATTCTTGCTGGTGCGCTGCAAGATAATGGCCGCGCCCAGCTGGTAGGCGAAACTACCTTTGGTAAAGGCTTAATTCAATCTCTATTTGAATTATCTGATGGCTCTGGCTTGGCAGTCACAATTGCTAAATATGAAACCCCTAAACATCGAGATATCAACAAACTAGGTATTAAGCCAGACAAAGTAATTCCCCAAGAGACAATTACCCGTGAACAGATTGCTACACAAGGGGATTTACAATATCAAGCGGCGATAGAATTATTGACGAAAAACTCGCCAGTAGTTTCCGGTTCAATTGCCAGCCACTGATGTGAAAGGTAACAGGATCGTGAACTCTGTTCCTTGACCCAGAGTTGAATCAACTGTGATCGTCCCGTCATGTTTTTCTAAAATAATTTGCCGGGCGATCGCTAACCCCAAGCCAGTCCCTTTACCGACAGCTTTCGTCGTAAATAAATGGTCAAATATTTTTGATTTGACTTCTTCACTCATCCCCTTACCATTATCAGCAATGGTAATTTTTACATAATTCTTGTCTGTGGAAGTTGTAATGTGAATTTGGTGGGGATTTGCTTTAATTTTCTCAGCATTACACCCAATATTAGCTTCATCTAAAGCATCAATGGCATTGGCTAGAATATTCATAAATACCTGATTTAATTGTCCAGGGAAACAATCAATCTTGGGTAAATTACCATAGTTGGTTACAACTTCAATAGCTGGACGTTTTTCTTTGGCTTTGAGGCGATATTTGAGTATTAAAATTGTACTGTCAATACCTTCATGGATATTAAATGGCACTTTGTAATCTCGATCAGCACGAGAGAAAGTGCGAAGACTAGTACTGATATTTTTTAATCTGTCGCACGCCATTGTCATGGAATCAAGCATTTTAGGTAAATCTTCCAAACTATATTCCAAGTCAATTTCTTCGGCGTGGTTAATAATTTCTTCACTCTTGTTAGGGAAACTTGATTGATAGAGTTTCAAGTGTTCAACAAAATCAGTAAATATTGGTTTAGATTGTTTGAGACTAGCAGCAATGAAACCCAAAGGATTATTCATTTCGTGAGCTACCCCAGCAACTAAGTTACCCAAAGCAGACATTTTTTCACTTTGGATAATTTGTAACTGTGCATTTTGCAAGTTGTGTAATGCCTGTTCTAATTGTTGGGCATATTGCTGCGATCGCTCATACAGTCGGGCATTTTCTAGAGAAATTGCGGCTTGAGTACATAGTAGATTGAGTAGTTCAACGCGATCGCTTGTAAACGCCCCTGTAACTAAACTATTTTCTAAGTACAACACCCCCAACAACTTACCCTGATATACAATCGGGCTACACAAGATACTTTTGGGCTGTTGACAGATGATGTACGGATCGTTGGCTAAGGTAGTATCGGTACTCGCATCAATCAGCACAGCAGTTCTCTGGTCATGTTTGACTTTGTAAATTAGTTTCAGAGGAATGTCCTGGCTCTCCTCAATGGGAAGACGCTGCAATACAACTGGCTCAGAACCCGCAGTAATTAAACCTTTGATGAGCAGGCGACTATCTCGTAACAGCATTAATACACATTTATCAGCCCCCGCATTTTCGATCACGATATGCAACAACGATGCCAGCAGTTTTTCGAGTTCAATTTCGCTAGAAAGGCTTTGAGAGGCTTTGAGAATAGCCGCTAAATCAAGAGAATGGGAAATACTAGTGGAAGAACGAGTAGAGGTAAGAGTTCCCAAGTGAAAGACAGTTTCATTAGCTGAAAGGGGAGTGCGAGTTTGTTGGAGAATCGAAACCAGTAGTTGCGGGTAGCGTTGTTCTATATCGGCAACTTTGGCTTTTGCACCCCAACGTGCATAGCCATAGTAGGCTTCAATCATATAATCCTGAGCAATGTGCTGTCTGCCCCAATTGAGGTAAAACTTAGCGGCGAGTTCGTTAGCCAGCGCTTCTTCTTGGATGTATTCGTTAGCTTTGGCAAGAGAAATTGCCTTGTCGTAAAATTCAATAGCTTCGGCTTTTTTTCCTAACACTCGACATTTTTCTGCTTCTACCAAATCAAATTTATGTTGATAATTCATCGGAGCATAGTGCGCCCAGTGTTGTAACTGAGTTTGGTTCTGCTCCACTCTCTGAAATACCTCTGAGTCTTGTTCTAATGTTGCTAAAGCCACCAGAGAATCGTAGAGATAAAATCCAGCTTCACAGACTAATCCAACACTAGCCATCAAAAAACGTCTGACTTCAATAGCAAATTTGTTAGCTGATTCAATTTCTCCAAATAAGTAGCAAAGCATCAGCTTATACAAATTGAATGTATACAAGCCATTTCCATCATTAGCAGATATTAACAGGGACAAGATTTCTGCCTCTTGCACGCTTTCCCCAGACAAAATACAGGGATGCTGTGTTAAGCCCAACAAATTTGCAATAGATAGTTTATAGATGCGGCAGTAATTAGCTGTTGTCAGTTGGTTAATTTGCAACAATTGATCATAGCAGGTATGAGTATCTTCCTCGACGGTAACTAGGGATTGACCACACCAAAAAGAAGTTAAACAAAAAACGTTGCTATTATATCCAGCAAACTCTGGTTTTCCGACTTCTAGCCCGATCACATAACCTTCTTTTAAAAGTGGTAGCGTTTCTTTAACGTGGGTTTTGCGATGTAGAATGTATCCCGCCACAAGTAATAAGACTTGAGGTTTAGTTACTTTGTCATCTAATTTTGAGACAAGGTGAAGTGCCAAAGAACCAAATTGTGTTGCTGTGTCTACATCTTGTGATAAATTGCACACAATTAACCCATAGTTAACATAGCTAAAAGCTGAAGCTGATGTATTTCCGTAGCAAATCGATAATTTAACTGCCAAACAAATCGTTAAGGGAAACAGAGGCGAACCAGAGAGGTAAGCTGCTGAAAAGATGCTACTAGCAACTTGGACAATGGCAATTGTTGTAGCATCCGTCATTTTGGGTAGGTCAGCTAAATCTGCAATCTTCCTGTTTCCAATTAATTCGGTAATTTCTTGAATGGATTTTTGAAGATCGGTGGGTGTTGATATTTCAGGAAAAGTTACCCCAAGTTGCTGTAAAATTTGTTGAGCGATCGCAATAGCTTCGGCAAATTTATTCTGAGAGATATAAGCTTGAATTCTAATCAGGTAAACATTCACTCGTTCTAGTAAAGAGGTTGCTTTTTGGTTGATAATCTCAATCAATTGTTCCATTTGGGCAAATTCACCGCATAAAGCCGCGATTTCCGCAGCTAATTCATGTAAAGCGAGGCTCATTTCATACTGCTGTTGCCAAGCTTTTTCTCCTAACAAAGATAACCCCACTGTGGCATATTCACGCGCTGCTTGATAGGCGGTGGAATTTTTGGCTTTGCGACAAGCAATTAAATTTAGTTGGGCTAATTCTTCGCGTTCTGTTTTTTGGGTAATTAAAGCAGTGCCGTAATTTAATTGATTGACTATTTCAAAAATTCTGTCTTCTCTGGCTGCTGGGGAAATTTGTCGTAAAAGTAATTGTCCGATTTGGTAGTGAGTCGCCTGTTTTTGGTCATCGGGAATTAGAGAATAGGCAGCTTGTTGAATGCGATCGTGTAAAAATTTATATTTAGCTAGGTGTTTATTGTTATTTTCTAACGCTAATTGCTGATTATCCTCTCCCTGAAAAAACTTATAAAAATCATTAATCGGTAAAATCAACCCTTCTTGTAATGCTTTCCATAAATTAGCAGATGCTTCTATCTCTGATTGTTCTGAAACAATTGCCAAAGTTACTAAATCAAACTGATTACCAATACAAGCAGCTAACTGCAAAATATGTTGAGTTGATGGCGGTAGTTTTCGCAATTGAAATGCCATAAAAGTGACAACATTATCTGTCACTGCTTGCTGACTCACTTGTGTAATATCACATTGCCAACACCTTAAATCAAAGTTAAATTCAATGAAATTATCTTGATATAGTGCTTTAAAAAAATGTATGGCAAAAAATGGATTTCCTGTGGTTTTCTGATAGATCAATAAAGAAAGATTCCATGCTAAATCTTCTGTACATTTTAGAGTATCAGCAACTAACTTATTTACTTGTACTTGACTAAGTGGTGCTAAAGTGATTGTATTAATTATTGCTTTTGTTTTTTGGATTTCACTCAAAGTCAACATTAATGGATGCCCTGGGTTAACTTCGTTATCCCGGTATGCACCAATTAATAAAAGATGACCTGTATCAGCCATTAACAACTGCATTAACTTCAGTGATGCTGAATCTGCCCATTGCAAATCGTCTAAGAAAATTACTAAGGGATGTTCTACTCTTGTAAAGACTTGGGTGAATTTTTGGAATAATAAGTTAAAACGATTCTCTGCGGTTATTCCCGATAGTTTGATTGCTACTGGTTGTTCGCCAATAATTTTTTCTAGTTCAGGAATAACTGCAATAATTACCTGTCCATTTTCGCCAACTACTTCTAATATTTTGTTTTTCCATTGCTGAATTTGTGTATCGTTTTCTGTTAATAATTGCCCCATTAAATCCCGGAAGGCTTGCACAAATGCACTGAAGGGAATGTTGCGTTGAAATTGGTCAAATTTACCTTTGATAAAATAGCCACGTTGTCTAACAATTGGTTTATGAACTTCATTGACAACCGCAGTTTTACCAATTCCAGCAAAACCAGCAATGAGCATCATTTCTGTTGCACCGAGGCTGACTCTCTCAAATGCTTGGAGTAGGGTTGATACTTCGGTTTTTCTACCATAAAGTTTATCGGGAATGATGAAGCGCTCGCAAACATCCCGGCGTGCAATTACAAAATGCCGAATTTCACCAGTTTTTTGTAGCTGATGTAAGCAATTTTCTAAATCAAACTTCAATCCCAAAGCACTTTGATATCTATCTTCGGCATTTTTCGCCATCAATTTCATGACAATATCACAGAGTACTTGGGGAATATCTTCTCTGTCCCCTAATGACATAGGCATTTTAGCAATATGACAATGCAGCAACTCCATCGGATCGTTCGATTGAAATGGCAATTCTCCCGTGAGTAATTCATAGAATGTCACACCCAAAGAATAGAAATCTGTGCGGTAATCAATCCCCCGATTCATCCTCCCCGTTTGTTCTGGAGAAATATAAGCTAATGTCCCTTCTAAGACATTGGGATTGACGAGAGTTTGAGTTTCTCGTGGTAGTAGCGATGCAATGCTAAAGTCAATTAATTTAACTTCTTTGTTTTCGGGATTGATTAAAATATTGCTGGGTTTAATATATTTATGAATAATGCGCTGTCGATAGAGCATTTCTAAGGCATTGCAAAGAGCGATCGCTATTTGTAAAAATTCTTGTAGAGACGCAATATATCGCGTCTCTACAGTAGCAAAATATTCCTTGACAGAAATTCCCCCGAAGTCTTCCATGACTAAAGCGTAACCATTTTGGTAGGGTTCTAGGCTATAAGTCTGGACTATGAGGGGTGAGTAGAGATTTTTAGCGATCGTGTATTGATTGCGAAACTGTACTAATTCTGAGAAAGTGGGATAAGAATTTTTCAGCAGTTTGATAACTACTTTTTGGTCATCAATTTCTCGATACCCTCGATAAATTAAGGTTCTGGAACCATCATAGAGTTGTTCACTAATGCGATATCCAGGAATACTTAATAAAGTCATTTTTCTATCACCAAAATCTTGACAATTCTGGATTTAGTATTCCCAGATAATAGAATGGGTTTATCTGTTGCGAGGGAACTTATCCTATGGAATACTCCATTCCCCTACCCCTACTCCCAACGGCGGCTGAACTTCCCGACTCGGACGATGCTCCTGTAGATAACGAACTGCAAAACCTCGTTCCTAACTTACTGTTGGCTATTTTGTCTGCTATTTGGAGCGATCGCCATGATTGGTGTTTTGGTGTAGATATGGGTATCTACTACCTCCCGACTGCACCCCGAAAGTCTATCGTACCCGATGGGTTTTTGAGCTTGGGTGTGGAACGGCGACGACAACCAAGCGGCAGACTCAGTTACGTACTGTGGGAAGAGAATTGGATTCCACCAATTTTAGCTGTGGAAGTCGTTTCTCAAACCTATGGTGGAGAATATGATATCAAGCTGGAGAAATATCTTGATTTGGGAGTTTTGTATTACGTCATCTACAATCCCGACTATTGGCAGCGAGATGATCATGCTCCTTTTGAAGTGTACAAGCGAGTTGAGGATGAGTTTATTTTGCAGTCCCAAGAGCAGTTTTGGATACCGGAGTTGCAATTGGGAATTGGGGTAGATGCTGGTATTTACAAGGGTTGGGAGCGGGAATGGTTGTTTTGGTTTGATCAAGCAGGCTTGCGCTTCCCTAGTCCAGATGAACGCATAGAACAAGCAGAACATCGGGCACAACAGGCACAACAATCGCTACAAGACTTGCAAAATCGGCTTAAACAGCGAGGTATCGACCCAGATAGTTTGTAACTTCTAAGTAGTCAAGAGTCAATAGGCAATAGTTATTCCCTGTGTCTCCTCATCCCCATCATCCCCAATCTCCAGTCCCTATATTGATTTGGGTAGTGAAATCACAAATGTTGTGTCTTCGTTGAGCGCAGATTTCACATCGATCGCCCCGCCATGTTTTTCTGTGATCATTTGCCGTGCGATCGCCAATCCCAACCCCGTACCTTCACCCAGTATGGTATCTCGTTGAACAAATATGTGATGATGAATTTTTGTAACTTTTGTACAAGTTGATACAGCAATTTAAAGTAGAGGCTGTATTTGTAGCAAAGCTGCTAAATCCAGAGAAGCTAGGCAGTGATCGGCTTGATCTATAAAGCGTTGACCTCTAAGAAAACCAGTATTAGCACCAGGACAAATATACTCAAGGGTATCTGCTGTAAAACGTTCTCGCAGGGACTGAAGACTCTTAATCTGCCGTGGCCAGTGAAAGGTTTTAGCCGTGTGTAACGGTACGGGTTCACCTTGCTGGTTAGGGACTAAATGGCGTCCAGAAAACAACACACCTCCCAACTCACCGTAGTAGAGACAAGATGAACCGGGAGAATGGCCAGGCGTCCAAATTACTTCTAGTGTGGAATTAAGAGTGATACCTTGGGTAAAAGTAGTGACAGTCAAACCAGGTAATAAATAAGCTTCTTGCTCTTGAATCAGAATTTCGCAGTTTAAGCTTTGCTGAATTTCTGCCGTCTTGCCAATAGCACCGCGATGGGTGAGAAATAACCAACGCACACCCCCGTGCGATCGCAAAAAATCCAGATTTGTTTGCTCTACAGCAGGGCAATCTATGAGGATATTGCCTTCATTTCCTACAATAAAGTAAGATGTTGCTCCTAATGTGTCTCGATTTGGTGGAAAAGCATAAATGCTGTGGAGTACAGCCCGTGGTGGCTTAGTTGTAGAACTTGGCTGTTGAGGTAAGGGGCACATAACAAAAACCAAAACTGAGGAGTCGGAGACAATCTGGTTACAGAATTTAACTTCTTAAGACTTACAGCTTAAGAATTAACTATCACTGTTAACCATTGTGAAGAAAATTGACTTTTTATAGTCTAGCTTGTAGTGGTTGCTGTGGTGCTGGCACTACGGGCGGGATATTTTTTCAAAATTACTAAAGATCACATGGAATTTTGGTTTCTCCTCCTACTGGGACTATTTACTTATTTGATGGTGCAGCGTATTGTCGCCAATAACACCCGCACACCAGTTTGGTTGTTGTGGCTGGTGTTAATGACACCAGCAATAGTATGGATGGTGTGGATAGCAGTCTATGGAGATAAACAACCTCCGTCGCGTCCATTGATACTATTGATGTTATGGTTGATAGTCATCTGCCCTCCGTTATTCTGGCTATTGTTTCGGTTGGGTCGTAACTCACCCGAAGAGTTGCAGACTGAACTACCAGCCCCAGAATCACAGTCGGCTGTCCATCCTACCGTAGAACCAGTACCAGTGCGTCCCATTGAGCCAACGGAAGAAACCCAGCTGCGAAATTGTTTTCCCTGGTCCATATACTACATCCAAAACATTGAGTACCGACCCCAAGCGGTGATCTGTAGGGGTCAGTTGAGGACTACAGCTACTAATGCTTACCAGCAGATTAAAGCCAATATTGAAGCCCAATTTGGCGATCGCTTCTTGCTCATCTTTCAAGAAGGTAGCAATAGTAAGCCTTTTTTTGTGCTTGTGCCGAATACCCAAGCAGCCAAACCAGCACATCAAAACCGGACAGAACAGATAACGCGTCCAGGATTAGCCCTGTTTCTGTTAGTGGCTACTTTGATTACGACTACCTTGGTAGGAGCGCAAAATGCTGAGTCTACTCTTCCATCTACCTGGAAAATTATCCCTCTAGCACAAGCTATTTTAGCTAACCCCTCTGTTCTCCTGGCAGGATTGCCCTATTCTTTGGGGCTAATGACGATTTTAGGTATCCATGAACTAGGTCACTATCTGACAGCTAGGTTCTACAAAATTCGTGCGACTTTGCCTTACTTTATCCCCATGCCGTTTTTTTTGGGAACCTTTGGTGCGTTTATTCAAATGCGTAGTCCTATTCCCAATCGTAAAGCTTTATTTGATGTCAGCGTTATGGGGCCACTAGCAGGCTTTATTGTCACCTTGCCTGTACTCATTTGGGGCTTGGTTCATTCAGATATTGTGCCTTTAAATGAGAAAACAGGATTACTGAACCCTGATGCCCTCAATCCTAAATATTCAATTTTATTAGCGCTACTCTCGAAATTAGCATTGGGAAGTGCCTTAACCGCAAAATCAGCGATTGACTTACATCCGTTGGCTATAGCGGGTTTTCTGGGACTAATAGTTACAGCATTGAATTTAATGCCAGTGGGACAACTCGACGGGGGTCATATTGTTCATGCCATGTTTGGGCAAAGAACAGCTATGCTAATTGGTCAAATTTCTCGCTTATTGCTGTTACTGCTTTCTTTAGTCCAAGCAGAGTTTTTCTTGTGGGCAATAATTTTATTATTTATCCCGTTAATTGATGAACCTGCGCTGAATGATGTCACGGAATTGGATAATAAACGGGACGTTTTGGGGTTGTTGGCAATGGCCTTGTTATTGATTATTGTATTGCCACTGCCGCAGGCGATCGCCAACTTGTTGCAGATTTAAATATTGCCAGTACTCTAATTTTTTATTTGTCAGCCCCCATTCATGGGGGCTGATTAGTTAGTACCACTAACTCGACGCAGAATTAGCTGTCTCAGATGCTTTCGTATTAACTGGACTACCACCCATACGAATTTCTGAACTGAAGGAAGCCATGCTAAAACCGTCAAGGCGCTTGACAACACTGACTCGCATTCGCAAATTAGGACTGGCAAACCATAGGCGTTCTTCAGAGCGCATTGTCTCATACTCTGTGATCAGGGTCAAAGCTTCATCTTGACCCATCTTATAGCGTCCGGTAACTGGAGTTTTTTCGATATTATCCATTTCCCCCAGTAACTTGCCTTCAGATGGATTCTCCGGGTCAGGTACAGTAACTAACACAGTAGAGCCAGTGCGTTTTTCTTTGCCCTTTTCCATTGGGCTGTTCCAGGTAACTCTAGCGCTACAAGAGGCATCACTAGGAAGCACATCGTACTGTTGGCAAAGTTTGATGACTTCAGGATGGTCTGTGGCTAGAGTCTCAATGATGATATCTGACTTACCATCTTCAGATTGCTTAAAAGCCAAGTGGTGACTAGTACGATGGGAAAACCATTTACCAGCACTCAATTGAAAAAACTCTTCAATATTCATGAATAAAATTATCCTACATCAAAATTCTGAAGATCCCACTTATTATTAAAAGCTAGCAGAAAGCGTTAGTCTCAAACTTGATGACTAATTTCTTCCAGTCTTGTGAGGGAAATTGTGGCTGCTTGGGCAACATTGGGATGGTTGTCTTTTTCTAGATATTTCAAAGCTGAGACGCTTTTGGGAGTGGGGAGATTGCCTAGTGCTTCTGCGAGACGTTGCCTGACTAACCAATCTTCTGATTGGGCAAAGCGCAGGATACTATCTACAGATTCAATATCTTGAATTTCTCCCAAGGCAGCGATCGCCGCTTGATGTAATATGACTTCGTTGCTATCCAATGCCTGAATCAAAACCGCACGGGCACGAGGGTCTTTAATATTACCTAAAGCAACTGCAACACTAAAGCGTACTAGCCAATCAGTGTCTTCATAAAACGCCCGTGACAACACCTCAAAAGCTCTGGCATCACCTAAATATCCCAGAGCACCGGCAGCATCAGCACGTATACCATAATCTGGGTCAGTTTCTAGAATTCTTACCAAAATTGCATAACATTCTGGTGTTGGTTTAATTCCCAAGGCGAATATAGCCATTGAACGCAGTTGCAGAGATTTGTCATCCAATACCTTTTTAATCAATGGGACTGCGTCTTCAGGCGCAACATCGCGGAGATTAGCCAAGGCTACCATGCGATCGCGCAAGTTGGGACTTTCTAACTGAGCCGATATTTCCTTTAAGCTGAGAGCAACCATATTAGTTTATGAAACTTTCTTTACTTATCTTTACTTTACAGAATTCCTCGTCAGAAAGCTTACTGACATCAAAGTGTTGAGTCACCGAAGTTTGCCAGTAGGGAGTCCTTCCTTGCAAATTCTCGCTGAGTAAAAATATCAGTTCCTAATCCCTTGAGTCGTCTGGTAGGCTGCCAACTTATGTTTTGAATGTAACAGCCAAATTTAACACTCAGCTGTGTCTCCGGTATGAAGAGAAGACTATGGTCACGAACGTAGGTTAAAGGTACGACTGTCAAGTACAGCCTCAAATCTCAGGAGAACAATAATGGTTCAAGTAAGTGAACGTCCAGGGACAGCAAAAATCACCAACTTACAACAGAAGTTTGTCTATGAAATTGCTGTTATGTACGATGCTGAAAACCGCTTCTTAGAAGCAATGCAAATGATGTGCCAATGTTGTCAGCACAACCAAATGAAATCCCTACTGGAAAACCATATTCGGGAAACCGAGCAACAAATCAGAAACCTTGAGCAGGTGTTCAACACTTTGGGACAACAGCCCAAACGTGTTAATTGCGATGCTGCGGCTGGTCTAATCAGTGACGGTCAGAGATTTATGCTACTGGCTAGCGATAATCAAAAAATTCTAGAATTGGGACTGGCTGGAGGGCAAGCTAAGGTCGAACAACTGGAATGTACTTGCTATCGCAGCTTGATTAAGGGTGCGGAGCAAATGGGGCAAAATCAAATCGTGCAGTTGCTACAGCAAAACTTACAACAAGAAGAACAAGCATCTCAAAAGATTGAGCAGTTGATGCCACAATTACTTCAAGAAGCCAAGTCAGCTGAAGGTGGTAATAGTGGTAGGTCTCGCTAAACTACTCATGATTTGAGTGTTGGTTTTGGGTCAAACCAATTAGGAAGTCACAGTTATCAGACTGTGGCTTTTGTTTTTGCAACTTTTATTTTCATCGGGCACAAAAGTACAACCCCACGGTATCATCATCAAGTAGTTTTTAGAAAACATTTGATGACCAAAAAAATTAGTCTTGGTTTATTGCCTTTGTTTCTCGGCATCCAAATTGGTGTTACCCAACAAGTATCTTTAGCGCAAACACTAACACCAGCAGTACCAGCGACGACACAATCAATTTGTCCTCAGCAATTGGGGTTAGCTGTAGATAGTGTAATTGATCGCCCGGCATTTAGTCGGGTGCGTTGGGGAATTTTGGTACAATCGCTCTCATCTGGGCAAACTCTTTACAGTCGGGATGCCCAAAAATACTTTACTCCAGCTTCTAATACCAAACTGTTGACTACAGCTGCTGCTTTGCAACATCTGGGTGCAAATTTCCGCTTTCGTACCTCTATCTATGAAAATGCTGATGGTATTTTGCGTGTTGTTGGTAGGGGCGACCCAAGCTTAAGTGATACTCAGTTGCAAGCGTTAGCCAAGCAATTAAAACAGAACGGTTTTACCCAAATTAAACAATTAATTGCTGATGATAGTTATATTCAAGGTGATATTGTTAACCCTACCTGGCAATGGGAAGATGTGCAGTCAGATTATGGCGCACCAGTCAGCAGCTTTATTCTCAATGAAAATATATTTACTTTCAAGCTGCTACCCCAAGCTGTAGGTAAACCTCTACAACTTGCGTGGACGGATTTCAATGAAGCCAGACAGTGGCGAGTTGTGAATCAATCACTCACAGTTGAGAACAGTCAACCAACTTACCTCAACATTACCCGTGATTTATCGGGAACGGTATTACGAATACAAGGACAATTAGCTGCAACTTCTCAACCCAATTTAGTCACCTTGCCTGTTATTGACCCTACTTATTATTTCTTGCGGCGCTTTCGGACTACTTTGGCAACAGAGAAAATTACTTTGGGAAGAACATTTGTTGGTACTGGTGATCATCAACGGGAAATTGCATTTGTAGAATCACCTCTATTATCTGAATTGTTGGTAGAGACAAATGTTAATAGTAATAATCTTTATGCTGAAGCTTTGTTGAGAGCTTTAGCTGTTAATCAACCAAAAGTCCAAAATCAGAATACCGCTAACATTGGTTTAGAAGTTCTCAAAGCTAGCTTAAGTCAGTTGGGAGTCAATCCAGCGAGTTACATTTTGGTAGATGGTTCGGGTTTATCACGTCGTAACTTAGTGACCCCAGAAGCGTTGGTACAGACTTTGCAGGGTATGGCGAAAACACCCGTTGCATCTGTGTACCGAGCATCCTTACCCATTGCAGGCAAAAATGGTACTCTGAGAAGCCGTTTTCGTGGTACTCCTGCTGAAGGTATTGTGCAAGCAAAAACAGGTACTTTGACGGGGGCTGTTTCCCTATCTGGATATGTAAACGGAGCTAAATATGAACCGTTAGTTTTTAGTATTATGGTTAATCAAAGCGAACAGTCTGTATCTGTTCTACGGCAAGCAATTGATGAAGTTGTGGTGTTGTTAACGCAGTTGCAGCGTTGTTAACAGTTAACTATTTCAAATTCTTAGTAGGGGCACAAAATTGTTGTGCCCCTTCCTATCTGTCACATGCTTTTTTAAAATTGATATAAGTTGAGGATGATTATTTAAATATAGATGGCAATAAACTCGGTGCTAACCATAGTGCATAGCCAATAAATCCAAACAGTAATGTAATTAATATAGTAATTACGTAACTAATACACATCAATAAACCATCAGATTCAATCGTGGCTACTGCTAATAGCAAAATGCCCACTGTGGGGATAGGATTGGTAAAGGGAACTGGAGAAATTAGTAAGATTGCCAACCAAGAAATACAAAGTCCATTTAATCGCCAAGCCCAAGGATGTTGGGCTATTTTTGCCAAGCGAGGACGGGCAATTTTTTCTAACACCCTGGTGACTTGGCGGAGATTTTGTAAGAGGATGTGAGCAAAACGGCGAGGAAATTGGTAATTGGCGATTTTTTTAGGTAGCCAAGGCGATCGCCTACCTATAACCATCTGCAATGATAATAGTAAGCAAGCGCCACCAAACGGCCCAGTTAATCCGGGTGGCATGGGAAATAAAAATGGCAAAACTAATAATGCGATTACCAAACTAGAACCCCTTTCGGAAGTTCCTGCCAGAATATCTCCCAGAGTTAATGGCTGTTCGGCTAGGCGTTGCAATAATAATTTAATATCTTGAGAAAATCTTAGATGCATTTGTCGTGATCTGACGCGATCGCCCACCATACCCAGCTATACTTAAGTAGTTCAACATGAATATACATACAATTACTATGTAAGCTATTCCCTAAAAATCTATTTTTTTTAGTGTGTTTATAGCCTAACGTATCTGATATGTGTTGTTGGAGACAAATTGTACGGGTAAGGTTTAAAACTTTGTCGATGAAGGCACTAAAACAGCTATTGCTTGAGGAATCACGCGGAACTTGGCAGGAGTATAAGTCGTAATTTCACCATCAGTATTAATTGGCCTCGGTTTCCGGGTAATCACTTCAAATTCTTGCCCATGAAAGGCGCGGACTCCCTGTAAATGTATATGTCTTTCTGGTCGCATTACTACTAGTAAAGGTATGACTTGCCACCAATGTTCAATCTCCAAGCTGTAGAAATCCAGTCTTTGATCATCTATTGTGGCATCAGGAGCGATCGCCATGCCACCGCCGTAGTAGCGACCTCAAACTGTGCGTTCGCTGATTTTAAGGCAGTCAAAGGAATTAATCCCTTGATGGGTAATGGTTAAGAGTATTTTTGAAGCAACTTCCTGATGAGAGTGGATTTGGGGGTAGTGTGAGTAGAGAATAGTGTCAAACGTCCAGTAATCAGGTGTTGGCAGAATACATTCATAGATTGCGTAGGCATAGCCCGTCGTAGACATCGCTAGGTCAAAAACTCACGCAATCTCAACTAATTTTTATTACAAAAGATTACAAGTTTCGTAATATATTGGGTTTGCACCCTTGTTTTTGGGTGTCTATCTTTATGTAGATGCGAGTTTGATCGCTCAAATATCTAAAACCATGAGTCAAATAGTCTGGATCGCAAGACACGCCAACCGCCTCGACTTTGTTAACCCTGATTGGTTTCTCACCGCAGAACGACGCTACGATCCACCCCTATCTGATGATGGTTTTGTGCAGGCAAAGCAATTAGCTAGGCGGTTAAAAGCAGAGAAAATTAGCCATATTTTTGCTTCTCCCTTTCTGCGAACTGTACAAACAGCAAATGCCGTAGCAGAAGCCCTGGACTTGTCCATTAAACTAGAAACAGGCTTGAGTGAATGGCTAAACCCCGCCTGGATGACGGAGGAACCAGAAAGGCATTCGATTCTGGAGTTAGTAGAATTATTTCCCAGAATTGATATGAGCTATACACCTCGTATAGCTGCTAAATACCCTGAAACTCGCCAAAAAGTCAGAGAACGTTCTGGACAAACTGCCAGATGTTTAGCTACTGAATGTTTCCCAGAAAATATCTTGTTAGTAGGTCATGGTGCATCTGTGTTGGGGGGAGCAATGGGGTTAGTGGGAGCAATTGCGGAAACAGAAGTCAAAGCTTCTTTATGTTCTTTGGTCAAAGTTATGCGCCAAGACCCAACATGGTTGTTAGAACTAAAGGGAGATACTTCCCATTTGAGCCAGGTAGAGGAAGTAATTCGATTTGCCTGAATCACTGACACTTATTCAACAGTCAAGAGTTAGTAGGGGCGGGTTTTGTGAGATATTCAGTTGGCAAGTTGATGGGATATAAAATAAAAACAAATCTACAGAACATGGGGTAAAAAATGGCAACCCAACTGAGCGAATCCAAATCCAAATCTGGCATGGTAATATCTTGGGAAGCTCTACCCGATGGTTTCAAGTTAGAGGATGACCCAGTGGAAAATACAGGTCAGCCACTATTGGCTGGTGCTTTGCGTGAAAGCTTAGAAATAATGGGATTCATCCAACCCCAAATGCTAATCGCCTCAAATTTTGGTCTTTGTGCAACCTTAGATGGGCAATTTACAGCAAAAGCACCCGACTGGGTTTATGTGAGTGCAACCAAGGAAATTCTCAACAACCGCAAAAGCTATACAGCGAATTTAGAAGGAGAAATCCCTGCGGTGGTAATGGAATTTTTGTCCGACACCAAAGAGCAAGGATATGTCCAGGGTGAAGAATATTCATCAAAGCAAACCTATCCACCAGGGAAATGGTTTTTTTACGAGCAAATATTACAGGTTCCGGTGTACATAATTTTTGACCCGGAAGGCGGTTTGTTGGAATTTTATAAACTAGAAAATGGACGCTACAAGCTAGAACTACCTGACGAAAATGGTCGCCATTGGATTGATTCAATGGGCTTATTTATCGGAACTTGGCAAGGAACAAAAGAAGCCCGGACAGGTTACTGGTTGCGCTGGTGGGACTCTACGGGTAATTTATTACCCTGGGCAGTGGAACAGGTTGATTTGGAACGTCAGCGCGCCAAACAGGAACATCAACGTGCTGAACAGGAACGTCAGGAAAAAGAACGACTAATCGCCTATTT
Source organism: Goleter apudmare HA4340-LM2 (assembly GCA_019359495.1). Taxonomy (GTDB): domain Bacteria; phylum Cyanobacteriota; class Cyanobacteriia; order Cyanobacteriales; family Nostocaceae; genus Goleter; species Goleter apudmare. Next base: position 72,007 of record JAHHHF010000070.1, on the reverse strand, counting down.
GCAATCTCAAGGTATTGACCCAAATAATTTGCCGCCACTGATATAAGTAACAGATGGTTAGGGCACAACATTGTTCATACGTGTCAACTTAAGCTAAAAATAGCGTACTCGTTGGGTATTACGCGTCCGCCCACCGTTAAAACGGCGGTTTCATGGCCTTAGTCCATTTTAATGGACTAAAAATTCAGTCCTCTTAAGAGGACTTCTGCTATGAGCCAGGAATTTCAATTCCTGGCTGACGGGTGGTTTCACGTTAAGTTGACACCAATGAACATTGTTGTGACCCTACGATTTATGTGCTGCAAATATTATTTGAATTTGAATTCGGATTAGGCATTTGCGTAGAAAGTTATTTTAAGATTTTACGAATGCGATCGCTTAATTTAAAGTCCTAGCTAAGTATTCTCCTTCTCCTCATCTAGCGCTTTTTGAATAGCACGTCTACAAAATTCTGGTGGGTCATCTTTTGCTTTAACCTCCTCTTTCATTTCCCTAGTGACACGGAAACTTAATTGGTCAGTTAATGGTTTTTCTCCCTTTGATTGTGCTGGTTCAAAATTTTGTGGATTACCTTTAGGATTAGGCATTGTTGCGAGATATAAATAATGCTTGATACTAATGAAACCATTAGAATAGAGTTTTAACCAGTGGGTAACAAGGTTTCCAGACAGTGATACCCACCGATACCACTTTTGCAAAATGGTAATTCTATTTTATGTTCACAAGGTCAGAACTCGAAATCAAAACCATAGCTAAGTTACGGATACTGTGTCAGCGTTACGGTATCAAATCAACTGGTAACTCTGGCTATAAGGTCAGCTATATCACTTCTCTCATGGCGTTCCCTCAGCTAGCCTTGCAACAGATGAATGAGGGTAGAGGATTAAAAATACCTAGCTTTAGCAGCATTCAAAGCCTTACCGTTGCTATTGATGAGATGGGTCAACCAACGAATGAACAGATAGCGCTGATTAGGATATCGCTAGAGGGTAGGAGGGTCAATTATCCTCACAGATTCCAGCAGGAGCAATTACTCAATACCTACATGGCTAAAATCCGGCTAGAAGATGCATTAGGAATACTAACCAAGTAAAAATACAGCATCCCTGACGGGATGCTTTCTAGTAATGGGACAAGAGATAATAGAAAGTGAGCATTGCTTGAGCATATTACTTAGTATAAAAATATGCTCAAATTTCAGATTTAAACACTATCGAGCATTAATCAGAACATTACTTTTGCGTGTTTTACAGTGATAATTAGCTGGAGGCATTGATTTTGCGTGAATAATTTGTTACTGGCAGGAGATATCGGCGGCACCAAGACTATTTTGCGATTGGTTGAAACGTCAGAATCGCAGGAGTTACGTACTATTGCTCAGGAAACCTACCACAGTGGAGATTTCCCGGATCTCGTGCCGATAGTGCAGCAGTTTTTGGTGAAGAATAACGCACCAACTCCAGCAAAAGCTTGTTTTGCGATCGCTGGGCCAGTGTTCAATAATACAGCCAAGCTCACCAATCTGGCTTGGTTCCTGGATACCGAACGTTTACAAGAAGAACTAGGGATTACGGCTGTTGCTTTGATCAATGACTTTGCCGCCGTTGGTTATGGTATCTTCGGCTTAAGCAAACAAGATTTGCTAACTTTGCAAGCCGGTAAACACCAAGCAGATGCCCCTGTTGCTATCATTGGCGCTGGGACTGGCTTAGGACAAGGGTTTTTAATTAAACAAGGAAACCACTATCAAGTCTTCCCTTCCGAAGGTGGACACGCAGACTTTGCCCCTCGCAAAGAGTTAGAGTTTCAGCTATTAAAATATTTGCTGGATAAACATGACATCCAACGCGTTTCTGTAGAACGTGTAGTTTCTGGCCAGGGTATTGTGGCAATTTATCAATTTTTGCGCGACCGCAAAATTGCCACAGGATCACCAGAAGTCGCCCAAATCGTCCGCACTTGGGAACAAGAAGCCGGACAGTCAGAGAAAAGCGTTGATCCGGGTGCAGCTATAGGTAAAGCCGCATTACAAGGAAGCGATCGCCTTTCGGAACAAACCATACAATTATTTATTGACGCTTACGGTGCAGAAGCCGGTAATTTAGCACTCAAACTCCTCCCCTACGGCGGCTTATACATTGCTGGTGGTATTGCGCCCAAAATCCTCCCCTTGATTCAAAAGAGTGATTTTATGTTGAATTTCACCCAAAAAGGTAGGATGCGTTCCCTCCTGGAGGAAATACCTGTACATATTATTCTCAATCAACAAGTAGGGCTAATTGGTGCTGCTTTGTCTGCTGCTAGGTTATAACAGCTAGTACCCCCACGCGGAATTCATGAAATCTCGATTGATTTCCGCCATGAGGTACTAGCAGTAACCGTAATATCCGCAGTGTTAAAAGCAAAAACTATGACCATCAAATATTTGTTGCCATTAATTGCCACCACTTTGTTATGTAGTGGAACTGTATTAGTCGAAGCCCGTCAACCAAAAATTGCTCAATCCAAAAAGCCAGTTACTCCAGCAAAACCCAAAGTTGATCAACCAGTACAGCCCCAATGGAAATTATTTACTGCGCCAGATGGGCGCTTTACTATTTTGATGCCAGGAGTACCTGAAAGAAATACCCAAGTACAAAAAACCCACATGGGGGAGATCAATTTAAATTTATTTGTGGCTCAACCACCCAAGCAAGAAGTAGCCTATGTAGTGGCTTACAATGACTTTCCTTATAGCTATGGTCAAATGGCTAACTCCCAAGAAGTACTCAATAATGCACGGGATTTAGCTTTAAAAACTACGCAAAGTAAATTAATTAGGCAGCGAAATCTTCGGAGTTCCAATGGTCATCCCGGAAAAGAAATTGAGTATGTAAATTCTGGAGGTAAAATCACCAGATCCAGAATGTATTTTGCCAATGGGCGCTTATATCAAGTCACAGCTATAACTTCCAAAAAACAGCACAAAACTTTAGCCAAAACCATCACAGGGTATTTAAATTCCTTTCAGGTGGTTTTGAAACCTTGAAAGAACAATTACAAAGAAGACAGGAGGAAAGAAGTATGAATAAAAACTGTCTTTTCTGGATCTGAGCTACAGTTTAAAAAAAGATACTGGTACGAGACGCGTAATTCATGGCTAGTCACAATCGCTCAATTACTTGTCTATAATGAGTTTCACACGATTTTTGACTTTAGGATACTCACCTGAATCATACAAGGGACGGGCTATTTAGCCCATCCCACGAAACCATTAAAATCATCCCAATAAGTGTTTCTGCTTTGCTTTGTGCTGTGGAATTATTGACTTCTATTCAACCTGGATTTTTCTCTAAAGCCAACTTGACATCCCAGGTATACAAGCCGATTTTTTCAGGAATTTTAGAGAATCGGCCTGTGCGATAACCTCTCGATAATTCATTGAGTACCTTACTTTTGATTTCTCTAATGTCCTCAGCGTCTATATCTCCATACAGTCCACTGATTACTTCCGCCACAGTAAAGATTTTTCCTGCATTTTGCTTTAACAGAGAAGAGAGGGCATCAATTAAAAATTGACCTTCAAATTCTCTAAGCATTGGTACTACCCTTGTCTTTGGTAATACCACAGGTTTCTTTTTGGGTTTGGTAGCTTTAGAGTGAGCATCAATACCATTTTTGGAGTTGAGTAAACCTAAATCCAAGGTGTAACAACCAGGCTCATCTGGAATAGCAAACCAATTATTCCTTTCTCTACCTTGCGTGAGTGAAGATTGGACTCTACCTTTAACTACTTTAAACACGGGTGGCTCTAACTCTCCATAGAGCGATCGCACAATGAAATCTATATGACATACAGTCCCAAGATGTTCTTGCAACAGCTTTTTAATGGCTTCCATACGAGTTAAATCCTCATACTCTGGCAGCATAGGAACATCCATTATTTTGCCTGAGAAATCGTTACTCTCTAGGGATGTGCTGATGTCTGAGTTCTCATTGAAATCAGTACCAGAAGATGAATTGTCTATCTTCAAGTTGTTTGAGTCTGGGGATTCAGACTCAGCATCAATATCAGAAATACCAGCAGGAGATAGAGAAAGTAACCTCTCTCCTGGGAGGGAAGTCTCACGAGACACTTCAATTATTGCCAGCTGGTTGTTGCCGTCGGATGTTGACCAAGTAGATAACAAAGCTTCTACATGTTCGAGTTGCGATCGCGCTTGTGTATATAGGCGTTCGTACTCTTGTGTAATGCGAGCATAATGGTTTCTCAGTTCCAGTAGTGGCGAAAGCAGGGTCTGAGGAGGTGGTTCTATTTGTCCTTTAGGAGTCATACTTTAAATCAATCCAAATCAGAGTTGCTTTTGTAAGTCATTGGACGGGGTTTAGCTTTTCTCACTGAGGGTGAAGTTTTCGGTGCTTGTGGGGGGCGGCATTGCTCACAATACAATGGTCTAGTCCCATAAGTCTCTCGCTTCGTCGGTTGATCGCACTGCTTACAGACAAAGTTGAACACACGAGTGTGAATCTCTCTCTTATGTGCCCTAACTGTATATTCTCTAACGTCAATTAACTTACTAGCCATAACTACAAGTTGTGAATTCGCGTCCTATCAATATAGCTATTCAAGCAAATCAAATAGCATCAGTGTGTATTAACTTGCCAATTTTTTTAAAATAACCGATTTGGTGTCTATAAACGCGACTAAAAATTTTGCTCAAAAACCGCCTCCAGACGATAGGAGACGGCTTTTATAGCAGTGTTAGGAGTCTTAATTGTGTCTTCGATGTAGGGTTTTTTGTCTTTTATTTTGGCTTTGATGGCTGCACCCACCTTGACAACTGGGGCAATTGAGAATGATTTAGCGATCGCTGTTGAGTCTTCTATTGGACTAGGTTGAGTATCGTGCATCCCTGGGATGTAAAAATTGATCAACCCTTATAAACCTCCTACAAATCGAATTTCAATGACTCGCAAACCTCGCGATCAGTTCGCCAAGCAATTTTTAGAGGAACTACTATCACCCTTGGGTAAGGTAGAAGTCAATAAGGAGGTGATAGACGAGGCTCGCCAAATTGATGTGTTGTTTTCACCAGCACCCACATCTCTAGATCAAGCACAAGCTCTTGGACTACTAGGGAGAATCGCTGTACTCAATACAGCTTTACTCGAACCGTTTCGCAATCAACCCAGTAAGACAGAAGTGCGGAACTGTCTTCTCAAATTATTGGCAGTCATCGCTGATTCCCAACGCCAAGCCAAGCGAAAAAATACTACTTTACCAGAAGATAACTTAGCTCGGTTATGGATTTTATCACCGTCAGTTTCTCCAGGACTGCTAGACAGTTTTGGCGCTAAACTGAACTTAGGCGATTGGTTGTCTGGAGTGTATTTTCTACCTGATAGTTTCCGCACAGCAATCATCGCCATTAACGAGTTACCTGCGACACAAGAAACACTGTGGTTTAGGCTTCTGGGTAAGGGAGGTGTGCAACAACAAGCAGTCCAAGAATTAGTTGCATTACCACTAGAGAACCGACTACGTCGTAATGTTTTAGAAATAGTTTACAGATGGCGAATCAATATTATGACTCAACAAGAATTAACTCAAGAGGATGAGGAGCTAATGATCAATTTAACCGCAGCTTACGAAGAAGCCAGAGCGCAAGCTGTTCAAGAAGGCGTACAACAGGGATTTCAACAGGGATTTCAACAGGGACAACGACAAGTTGTGGAAAATTTGTTGCGATACAGATTTGGTTCTGTTGATGAAGAACTTGCAAGAGTTGTTGATGGTTTATTACAGCTATCTCCAGAAGAGTTTATGCCTTTGTGTTTGCAATTATCGCGTGAGGAATTATTAGCAAGGTTGAGTCAATAATTTGGGTGAGCAGCGTGGAGTTTGCACAAAAATATATTTATTTAGGAAAGTATCACCTAAGTCAAACTCCGCATATTAATCACTTACATTGGACGTATTTCTCAAGGTCATCAAGTATCTCATGAGCTGCAAGAATATTGAGTCCGCGCCAAACAGAAAAGTCCACCAGGTAGACTTGATTTTGCTGTACTGCTTTGAGTTTAGACCATATGGGTTTTTGTTGAAGTTGTTTGATGACAGATTTATCATCTTTTCGTAGCGGTGCAATAAACAGGATATCGCTATCAATCTTAGGTAGAAGTTCTTCTGAAATGGCTAAATCGTTGTCACCAGATTCTGCAAAAATGGGATTCAATACTCCAATATCGTTCAAAATTCCACCAGCAAAAGATTTTTTACGAGTGATAACTAATTTTCCAGCAGCGATGTGAGCAAATGATATGCGAATTTCTCTACTATTCACTATTCTTTGCTTCAACTGATTAACACGTCGATTATACTCATCTATAAGTTGAGTTCCTGTCTCTGTTTTATCCAGAACTCTTGCGACATCTTTAATGTGTTGTTTCCAATTTCCTCTAGTCTCTATCCAAGGCAAAACTACTGTAGGCGCAATTTGTGCTGCATATTGATAAACTTCTTCAAAGGAGGGGTGGGAAATAACAATAATTAAGTCGGGATTGAGTAATGTCAGTTTTTCTAGATTAGGTTGACCAGATGAACTACGTAAAATTTCAATGCCATCTGCTTTCCCTTGAAAATAACGAAAGTCATCTTCTATTTCGGTTGTGATCCACGTTGCGATCGGTTTGATGTCTAAAGCTAGAACAGATGCAAGACTATTGAAATCCAAGGTGACAATTCTTTGAGGGTTGAGGGGGATGCAGGTTTCTCCCATTGTATGTTGTACAATGCGACAATTTTTTGCTGAGGATGCTGGAAATGTGGTACTTTGATGGATACTTTGGCTACAAGCACAAATCAGCACAAATGTTACAATTCCCAGACATAGCAGATATATAAAACGGTGTAGCAACCCCTTCATGAAAACTTTCAAAACTCCCACGAAATAGTTCCCTGTACTGTAAATGGCGCACCAGGAGAGACGCGCAAGCGACTAAAAGCATTTTCAAAATAGTCTACGTTAAAGAGGTTTTTGATATTGATCGCAGCGCGTAATCGGTCTCGTTTGTAGAAGATAGCAGCATCGGTTGTGAGATAGCTAGGTACTTCAAATGTATTCCCCGTGTCTCCGGCGCGATCGCCTACATAAAAAAGTCCTAAACCAAAGCCCAAACCTTGCAAATCTCCGCGTTGAATTTGATATGTTGTCCATAAGCTAGCTGCATGAGGAGTTGTCCGTTGCACGCGGTTGCCGGTGGGAATGCTATTATCTTCGGTGACACGAGCATCGTTATAGGCATAACTGGCAAAGACATTCCATCCGGGTAAAATTTCACCTGTAAGGCTGAGTTCAATACCTTGACTACGCTGCTCTCCAGTTTGCACAGAAAAGCCTAGATTATTGGGATCGTCAGTTAAAACGTTAGATTGGGTAACATCATACAACGCCAGTGTTGTTGAAAGCCTCTGGTTTAAATCTGCTTTCACTCCCACCTCAAACTGCGTACCTCTTGTAGGCTCAAAGTCACTCCCATCAAAGGCTTGACCAATAGCTGGCTCGAATGAGCGACTGTAGTTGGCATAGAGAGAAATAGCTGGGATTGGCTGATATACAATACCTATACGTGGACTAAAGGCACTATCTGATTGACTTGTGTCTGTATCAGCGAGAAAGTCTTTGTTGGTTTGGGTGAAGGTATCAAATCTACCGCTCAGGAGTAGCTTGAGGTTGTCTGCAATTGTTACCTGATCTTGTAATATGAAACCAAGCTCATCAGTGACGGTATTGGTATCAAGTTCAAATGTAATTGCTCCCGGCGATTGACCGTAAATAGGATTGAATAAGTCAATCGGTGCGCCGGATCTACCCGTAAATTTCAAGGTATTGTTTAGCCTTCCTAGATCAATACCAAATAATAATTTATGCTTGATTGAACCTGTGTCAAACTTGCCAATCACATTCGTCGTCAGCCTATAGTCACGATAGCGATCGTTTAAATCGTTAGCTGTTCTTAGTAGTGTACGATTATCGGCTAAAAGTTGAGTCCCAATGTTGAGTCCAATACCGTCATAGTTGAGGTATCCATATCGAAAAGAATTATTTAATGACCAACTCTCATTAAATTTATGCTCTAATCTATAGCCAATTCTGGCAGTTGTCACATCAAGGTCGCCTTCATTGGTAATGCGAGTGCGGGGTATATCGCCATTGGGATTAGAAAATATCGTTCCAATTGCAGGTAAGCCCAAGTTATTGTTCTCTTGCTGTAGATTCTTATAAATTCCTTCAATGGTCAGATTCGTGTTCTCATTCAGTTCAAGGCTCAGAACTGGCGCAATTACTAAGTTTCGAGTTTGGCTCAGATCAGTAAAAAATCCTTGATCTCTGTAAGATGCGTTCAGCCGATATAGTGCCTTTTTCTCATCATCTAATGGCCCAGATAAATCTACCTCTCCACGGTAAAAATCAAAGCTACCTACAGTTGCTTCAACAAAGTAGTAGGGATCTCGTAACGGCTGTTTGGTGACAAAGTTGACTGTTCCCCCCGGAGATGTTGAACCAAGTAAAACTGAGTTTGGCCCTAGAAGAATTTCAATGTTTTCAATTCCTGTCAAATCAGGCCCCACGTTAGAAGCTAAACCGTTAGTCTCTTTAATGCCATTTAAAGTAGATTGGCTAAAAAATCCTCGTACTTGTAATCGCAACGAATCAAAATTAGAAGGTGCTGCATTACGCACACTGGGAGCATTCAGCAGCGCACTAGAAATATCGGCGCGTTGATCCTTCAGCACTTGTTGGGGAATGATCTGGATCGACTGAGGAATATCCCGTAGTGGTGTATCAGTGCGTGTTGCTGTACTCCCATTAGGTACGCGATACCCATCTTGCTCACCCGTCACCACCAACTCAATCGGCTCATCTTGTGGTGTCTCACTTGTCGGCGGTTCTGACTCAGGCTGTAGCGGTGGCTGCATTGCAGTTGCAGCAGGTGTCAAACCAAAAATTAAGCCTTCATCACTATCAAATAACTCTACAACAGGCAACCCTGTATCACCTGTTACCATCACCCGCGCAGTGTTGGCATCTAAATTTGTGACAGTTATCTCAGTAATCCCCGTAATTGGTTTTTCGGAACGGAATGTAAAAGCATCGCCATTTGGTAGCCGCAGTTGGGCGCTGGGTATATCAGCAATGAAGTTATTTCCCTCACTGCGATTTGTGATTTGTAATTTTTCACCAGAGGTAGTCTGTAAAATTACTTCCACACCTTTATCTGTAGGATTCGCTTTCACACCTGTTATGGAAATAACTTCTGATGCGGGAGGTGTTTTAGGTGTTGGTGACTGTACAAGTAAATCTGCTGTTTGGGAAATAGACTCAATTTCACTGATACGAGGAATTTCTCTAGCTTTAGCAGGATAGGTCAACAGTAAGAACAAGACAATGATTCCACATTTGTAACTCAATACCTCAAGTAACCGTAACATTCCCCACACTCCACATTCAGGTAGTTCTAAATTTAAAGAGAATACTTCTCAAATAGCTTGTATGCAGAGTTTAGAATTTTTATGACAATCGAGTCTATCCCTAGAGGGCGAGTTTTTATCCTCAAAAGGCGAGTCCTTAGGGGAATACCTTTTTCATCGAGACTGTCTTGCTATATCTGCTAAAATTCGTTTATGTTTGATAATGTCTGCAAGTTCCTTGCTGAAAATTTTGCTACCGACTTTGCCACCTGGCTTTTAGGAGAACCAATTACTCTCACTCAATTAAGTCCCAAAGAATTATCTCTTGAACCAATCCGTGCAGATGCCTTGATATTACTGCAATCAGATGAAATTGTGCTGCACGTTGAATTTCAAACTCAACCCGATGTTGCTATTCCCTTTCGCATGGCAGATTACCGCTTGCGCGGGTATCGTCGTTTTCCTCAAAAGCGAATGCGACAAGTAGTCATTTATTTGACTAAATCTACATCTGAACTTGTCTATCAAACAGCCTTTTCCCTTGAAAATTTGCAACATCAATTTACAGTAATCCGTCTGTGGGAGCAATCCACAGACATATTTCTGCAAACTCCAGGCTTACTGCCATTTGCTACTTTAAGTAACACCAGCGATAAAATCAACGCATTACAGCAAGTGGCTACTCAAATCGATCAAATCACCGACAGAAGAACGCAAAGTAATATTACAGCATCAGCAGCCCTTTTAGCTGGGCTAGTATTAGAAGAGGAAGTGATTCAACGTTTACTTAGGAGAGACATTATGCGTGAGTCAGTCATCTATCAATCAATAGTAGCTGAAGGTCTAGAAAAAGGTCGAGAAGAAGGTCGAGAAGAAGGTCGAGAAGAAGGTCGAGAAGAAGGTCGAGAAGAAGGTCGAGAAGAAGGTCGAGAAGAAGGTCGAGAAGAGGGGATTAGGTGTGTTGCCATTAATATGCTCAAAGAAGGAATTTCCCCGGAGACTGTAGCTAAATTAACAGGTTTGTCTCTTGAGGTGGTGCAACAGTTAGAAATTACTTAAGATTTTCTCCCTTTAAATAAGCACTGGGAGTGATACCAAATTTCTGTTTAAAGGCACCTGCAAAGTGACCTAAATGTTCATAACCCACAGTATTCGCTACTTCAGCAACGCTCATTTTACCTTCAGATAAAAGTAACCGTGCCTGTTCCATGCGGAATTTGTGCAAGTAGCCAAAAACTGTACTACCCAAAACTTTACGAAAGCCTTGCTTGAGCTGATGGTGATTCAGTCCAACTAGCTGCGCCAATTCCAAAACTGAAGGAGGGTTGTCAATACGGCACTCTAAAATATGTTTGGCATGATGAATCTGATCAACTAAACCTTTTTTTAAGGTATGACGACAATTTTCTGTTGTTTCTGCTTGCATTTGTTGTTGTAAACGCAAAGCGATTAATTCTAAAATTTTACTCTCTAGGTAGAGACGTTTCACCAAGCCTTGAAAGGGACATTGCCAAATCTGCTGCAAGGCTATTTGCATTTGGCTGGTAATAATTCCGTTGTGAAAGCAGTGCTTTTGATCGGGTTGGCGAAATAGGTGTTTGAGTTGGGAGGGAATGGTATCATCAAAACCCATAAATCTTTTGAAGATTCCAGGTTCTATATGCACTTTGACGGCTTTATTTGGCTCGTTAGACAAACTCTCATGAAATAATTGTGGTATAAAACCACTGCCTGATATGATGCTATTCCCCGCACAATTTAAGCCATAACGCCGACAATTTAACCCACCGGAAATTTGAAAATAGAATCCCAAGGGATGCACCATTTCTGGATAGTCAATAGTGATGTTTTGATGTACTTGGTAGTCTTCAAGTGTCAGGTTAAATCCCTGGCGTAACTCAATATTTAAGATATTTCCCTGACCGAATTGTTGGGGATATTGCCACAAATCTTCCGAGTAATTACTTTCTGTATCTGTATATTCTTTGACTAAATCGACTTGTTCGTCGAACTCCTGATGTGAAATGATCGTGGTCATGATGTTGCGATTATATATTTCAAGTTAAGAATAATTATTAGTAATAAAGCTCGAAAGACTTTTGTATAAAAACATACTAAATTTTGCGGTAATAAAGTTGCCGGCAGGTGCGATCGCTGATCCGCCAAACTAATACCAATAGGACCAGCCCTTTCAAGGTGCATCAAAATTCTTGAAAATAAAGACTTGTATAACCGCTCACCTCCGTGTCCTCTGTCTTGAAAAGTTCTGATGCCTGTGGCAAGCCACCCTCCGGGTGTCTACGGTGGCTTCCTCCGCTCAGACTTTTCGCTGCGCCCTCTGCGGTTAAATTAATTACTTTTTAACCGCAGAGAAGCAGAGTCAGCAGAGAGAAAAAAAGAAATTTCACGAGTCACCTTGAAAGGGCTAGTCCTAACCAATTTCAATAATCTTGGTGACAGATGCAAGGTGGGTGAGGACAAACAACCGTACTCTGCCGATTCCGCTTTAGTGATATACCCCTATAGTGATATTTGTCACATTCTTTTTACAAAGTGCGTTTGTATTATTTTATGCTAGCGTTTAAGCAATTATTGCAAACATTGATCAGTCTCGGCATGGTTGATAGCTAGTGTAAAAAAACTCAGAACCTAACAAGAAATCATATCAAGAAACTGTAAAATTTTTTTCGATATCTGTTGAAAAAAGGTAGCAATAAGTTTAAAGTATTATTTTAAATGACTACCATCAAAACAGTGTATATATTTGCTAGCTCCCAGAACCATGATGATTTAACAACTGATTACTTACTAGAAAAATTCTTAACTAGGATGCCAGAAGCATAGTTAACTGTTGAGAGTATTAATGATCAAGCAGCAAAAACCAGTGGTCAAAACAGCAAGAGCATGACAAAAGCAACCACAGCATTACCTAGAGGCTGGAAAACACCGTCAGTATCACCTTTAGTAGGATTGGTTTTAGGACTGATAATCCTACTAATTTCCTTGGTATATAGTGTCACGTTGGGAGCGGCAGACATCCCTCTGGAGAAGATTTTGGCATCCTTTGTCAGCTTTGATGGTTCCTATGAACATTTAGTAATTCAGACTGTGAGATTACCGCGATCGCTAATTGCTATTCTTGTAGGGTCAGCCCTGGCCGTATCTGGAGCCTTAATGCAAGGTTTGACGCGTAACCCTCTGGCAGATCCAGGGATCTTGGGTATTCAGTCAGGCGCAGCAGTAGCAGTAGTTGTAGCGACTTTTGTCTTTGGCAGCGCATCCTTGAATGTTTACACGATTGTGGCGTTTCTAGGTGCAGGAGTTACGGCAATATTAGTCTACTTCCTTGGTTCTTTGGGACGGGGAGGAGCTACCCCATTAAATCTGACGGTAGCAGGTGCAGCTTTAACTGCACTCATCTCTTCCGTGACCACTGCTATTCTCATCGTCAGTCAACGCACCTTAGAAGAAATTAGATTTTGGTTAGCGGGTTCATTGGCTGGACGTGATATCAATATGTTCTTCCAGGCATTACCCTTCGTGGTGATTGGTTTAGTAGTGGCTTTTGCCCTTGGTAGACAAATTACTACCATGAGTCTAGGTGAGGATGTCGCTAAAGGCTTGGGGCAACAAACAGCCTGGGTGAAAATCATTACTGCTATTAGCGTTGTGATATTGGCGGGGACATCAGTAGCTATTGCTGGGCCTATCGGCTTTATCGGTTTAGTCGTTCCCCACGTCGTGAGATTTTTCATTAAGGCTGATTACCGTTGGATTTTGCCTTATTCAGCATTGTTAGGCGCAATTTTACTCTTAGTTGCAGATATTGCTGCCCGTGTGTTGCTCAAACCCCAGGAATTACCTGTAGGTGTGATGACAGCACTCGTGGGCGCTCCTTTTTTTGTGTATTTGGCTAAGTCAAAGGTGAAAAAATGAAGGTTGATTGGCTAGTCATTCGTTCTTCGGCGATATCTTTGCGGATTGACCGACGTGTACCACCGATGCTGCTGTGTTTGGCAGTGGTAATTGTAGTGGTGATGGTCATGAATGTTGGACGGGGTGAGTATCCGATCGCACCCTTAGATATCATCAAAACAGTCTTGGGTATAAATACAGGCAACCCAGACCATGCCTTCGTAATTCATAACCTGCGTCTACCCCGTACCATAGTAGCTTTTATGGTAGGCGTGGCGTTTGCGATTTCGGGTACTATTTTCCAAGGCTTGACCCGTAATCCCCTAGCTGACCCTGGTATTATCGGCATCAATGCTGGGGCGAGTTTGGCCGCAGTCGCAGTAATTGTACTGTTTCCAGCAGCACCAATTTATGCATTACCCCTGTCAGCCTTTGCCGGTGCATTACTGATGGCGGCGTTAATTTACGCTTTGGCTTGGAATAAAGGTAGTTCCCCGATTCTATTAATTTTGATGGGTGTGGGTTTATCTGCGATCGCCTCTGCGTTCACGAGCTTGTTAATTACCTTTGGCGAAATCTACAGCGTCAGTGATGCTTTGGTATGGTTGGCTGGTAGTGTCTATGGACGCACCTGGGAGCAAGTTTTTTCTTTCTTACCTTGGTTGATTGTTTTTGTCCCCATAGCATTGACGCTAGCAAGACATTTAAATGCGCTGAACTTAGGAGATGATGTCGCCAAAGGTCTGGGGACTCGTGTGGAATGGCAGCGTGGTTTACTGGTGCTAGTGGGTGTCGCCTTAGCGGGTGCAGGAGTCGCCACTGCGGGAATGATTGGCTTTGTGGGGTTAATTGCACCCCATTTAGGACGACAGTTGGTAGGTACCAACCATGAAGGCTTGATTCCCACCTCGGCATTGTTGGGAGGCGTGATTGTTGTTGCCGCAGACTTGTTAGGCAGAACCCTATTTGCACCCATCGAACTCCCTTGTGGCGTAGTAACTGCTGCTATTGGCGCTCCTTATTTTCTCTATTTGTTAATTCGTAACCGTAAAAAATAATGGTATCAACTATGAAAGGACTATCAACCAAAGGTCTGTCTTTAGCTTACGATGGCGTCTCAATTATCCGTGATTTAAATTTGGCTATACCCGCCGGACAAATTAGTGCTTTAGTGGGTGCGAATGGTTGCGGTAAATCAACACTGTTAAGAGGACTGGCTCGACTACTTAAACCTCATGGTGGCACTGTATATCTGGATGGGCAATCTATTTTTAACCTTTCCACCAAAGAAGTAGCGCAACAACTAGGAATTTTACCCCAAAGTCCAGTTGCACCAGAAGGATTAACAGTCAGAGATTTAGTAGCACAGGGACGTTACCCCTATCAAAATTGGTTGCAGCAATGGTCAGCTAAAGATGAAAAAATTGTCCAACAGGCGCTAGAGACTACAGACTTATTAGCGTTGGCACAAAGAGCATTAGATACATTATCTGGTGGACAAAGACAACGTGCTTGGATTGCAATGGCACTAGCACAAGATACAGATATTTTACTATTGGATGAGCCGACTACCTTTCTCGATTTGGCGCACCAGATAGAAGTTTTGGATTTGTTGTACGAATTGAACCAAACTCAGGGGCGGACGGTTGTCATGGTGCTGCATGATTTAAATCAGGCTTGTCGTTATGCAGATTATTTAGTTGCTGTCAAAGATGGTCGGATTTTTGCGGCTGGGGAACCAAAGCTTGTGATGACTGAAGATATGGTTTACGAGGTTTTTGAGTTAGAGTGCCGTATTATTCCTGACCCCATTCTGGGAACGCCGATGTGTGTACCAATAGGACGTAAGGGGAAATTACGGGCTGTTTGATTTGGAATTATGTCACTCAAAATTCAAAGATAGGAAAAAAGCAGTATGAATATTGGTGTATTTGTTAGTGCTTTAGGCAGTGCCAGTGTAGAATTTATGGAAACAGCAGCAATTGCTTATGCGATCGCTCGTTCTGGTTATCCACGAGAAGCGAGTTTAGGAGTAATCGTGGGTTTGTCTGTTGTTAGTGTAGCAGCGATAATATTAGGAACTCAATTACAAGCTATTCCCCTAGAATTACTGCAAATTGTTATTGGCTTGTTGCTACTGTGGTTCGGTTTCGGGTGGGTGAAAAAGTCTGTTTGGCGACAAGTTGAAGGTAAACGCGCTGGATGGGTTAGTGACCCACTCACCTCTGAAGGGATTTTTTTAGAGACGGAAAATACTGGTTTCAACTTCCTGAATTTTATTTTAATGACTAAAAGTGCTGCTCTTGAAGCATTAGAAGTAGCCATTATTGTCACCACTCTTGGTTTAGCATCAAGTGCTTGGCATGAATCTTTATCAGGAGCAATTTTAGCATTTTTATTAACAACTGCTGTAGTAACTTTGTTACATGGACAATTGCTTAAAGTTCCAGAAATCTTAATTAAGCTAAGTGCAGGTATCATGCTAATGGCATTTGGTACTTTTTGGATAGGCGAGGGATTAAATTTCAAATGGTTCTTTGGAGAAATAACGCTTTTAATATTGATAACTTTTTATGGAACGATCAGTTTTCTAGTAATTCGTTGGTTACAAACCAAGCAACCTGCATAAATGAAGGAGCAATTTACCCAAAGCTAAAATAATGAACTACAATTATCTTCCCATAACCCTATTCTCTCGGTGCAAAACCTAGGTCGCAGAATTGAGCAACAGTGGATTTGGAGTGATCTCAGTTTTCAATTGTTTCCAGGAGAGCGAGTCGCAGTAGTGGGTGCTTCTGGATCTGGTAAAAGTTTACTACTACGAGCATTAGCTGGTCTAGATCCAATCCAAACAGGGCAAATTACTTTTCAAGGACAGCCGTTGGAGTCCTGGTTTGTACCTAATTATCGTTCCCAAATCATTTACTTACACCAACGGCCAGCCCTTTGGGAAGGAAGTGTAGAACAAAACCTCCAGCGAGTTTATCAATTAGCAGTTCACCGCAATCAGATTTACAACCGCCAGTTAATTCTTGATTATCTGCATATTTTGCATAAACCAACAGATTTTTTGCAGCGTCCCATTAGAGCTATTTCTGGTGGTGAAGGACAAATTGTGGCGTTTTTGAGAGCTTTGCAACTTTCACCTTCAATCCTACTACTAGACGAACCTACTGCTTCCTTGGATACTGAAACAGCCCAAAGTTTAGAGGCTTTAGTTACAGTTTGGCAAAATGAAGACCCACGACGGGTCTATCTTTGGACAAGTCATGACCCGAAGCAATTAGAACGCATTACCAACCGCCAAATTACTTTGAAGGAAAAAGATTGATGGGTAGCAGCTATATCCAAATTGGTTACGGACAAGTAGCTTTAGCGACTTTATTTATTTTGATCAATATGGGGCTGTCTTTTGGTTTGCGGTTGGGATTAGAGCAAAGCCTGGGTATAGCCGCATTCAGGATGGTTGTACAGTTGTTGCTGGTAGGGTATATATTGCAGTGGGTATTTACTCTGAGTAACCCTATATTGATTATACTTTTAGCTTTAAGTATGACAATGATAGCTGGCGTATCTAGTGTTAACCGCACCCGGAGAAGATTTGCGAGTATTTATTGGAGTAATTTTATTTCGCTGTTGAGTGGGTCTTTTGTGGTCACGGGAATAGTAGTTAGTGGAATTTTGCGCGTCCAGCCTTGGTACGAGCCGCAGTACCTCATTCCCCTGTTGGGTATGGTGTTGGGTAATGCCCTCACAGGTACATCCTTGAGTTTAGATCGGTTTATGGAAGACTTAACTAATCGTCGGGAAGAAATAGAGGCGTTATTAGCTTTGGGTGCTTCTCGTTGGGAAGCTGCACATCAACCGATTGGGGAAGCTCTGAGAACGGGGATGATTCCTACCATTAATTCCATGATGGTGATGGGAGTAGTTAGCCTACCCGGTATGATGACTGGTCAGATTCTAGCTGGAGCAAATCCTAGTGATGCCATACGCTACCAGATTGTGATTATTTTTGCACAGGCAGCCGGGACAGCGATCGCCACAATGGGCGTAGTTATCTTGGCTTTTCTGGTTCTATTTAATCGAGATCATCAGCTGGCTGATTTGTTACGTAAGCTTGATTAACTAAATTTTCTTCTTGATCCATTACGCGCTAAATTTTTGAGAAATACTCTTATTAATTACTGAGTGCGATCGCCATGAAATTTTCAGAGCTAGTTTACTGGGACGTAGATCTAAATGGCTTTAGGTTATACGAAAACTTCTCTTTTCAAGAAACATCCAATATAGGACGCATCGAAGTTTTAACAGGCCCGGCGTCGGTGCAATATATCAAATCACCTCACCCCAGACTGCACTCGCCACAAACTCGCGTAAATACCATCTTTGAGCAATAAATCCTCATGGTTCCCCGCCTCTACCAACTCTCCCCATTCCATGACATATATACAATCAGCATTGCGGATAGTAGAAAGACGATGAGCGATCGCAATGGTAGTCCGATTCACGGTAATCTTGTCTAAAGAACGTTGAATAGCCGCTTCTGTTTCATTATCCACCGCAGATGTCGCCTCATCCAAAATCAAAATCGGCGGATTTTTCAAAACTGCTCTAGCTATAGCAACACGTTGGCGTTGTCCCCCAGACAACTTTTGCCCTCGTTCCCCAACTATTGTGTCGTAACCTTGGGGCAGTCGCATAATAAAATCATGGGCTTCAGCAATTTTCGCAGCATTCACAATAGCTTCATCAGTAGCCTCAAAAGTACCGTAAGCAATATTTTCTGCCACCGTACCATGAAATAAAAATACATCTTGACTAACTAAACCAATACTGCGACGCAAATCGGATAAATTCAACTTTTGAATATCAATCCCATCAATGGTAATTGAGCCATTAGCAACATCATAAAACCGCAATAATAGTTTTACTAAGGTGCTTTTACCTGAACCTGTAGAACCAACAACCGCAATGGTTTTGCCAGCAGGAATATGTAAGGATAATTCTTTAATTATTGTTGCACTATTTCGATAAGCAAAAGTAATTTTTTTAAACTCAACTTCTCCCTGTACTTGCTCTAAAACTAAAGGCATATCTCCCGTAATAATTTGGATGGGAGTATCTAACAAATCCATCACCCGCTTCGTGGAAGCCATTGCTCGTTGATATCGGTCAAAAGTTTCTCCTAAAAAAACCAACGGCCACAATAATCTTTGAACCAAAACTAGTAAAACACTATAATTACCGATAGATATTCTACCAGAATATGCTGCCATACCTCCCAAGAACAATAAAGCCGTAAACCCAACTAAAACCAACATTCTAATTACAGGCACAAAAGCAGCAGAAAGTTTAATCGCTTTGGCATTACTTTTTCTATAAGCTTCGCTTTCTTCTGCTAGTCTGAGATTTTCATAATTTTCTGCTGTAAAACTTTTAATTGTCGTAATACCACTAATATTATTAGCTAAACGTGAATTGAGAAAACTAACTTTTTCTCTCACATCCGCATAACGAGGTTCAAGGCGTTTTTGATATATCAATGAACCCCAAAGAATAAAAGGCATAGGCAACATTGCTGCTAGAGTAATGTTGATAGGTAAAATGAAGAAAGCACCACCAATTAAAATTATCAATGAAGTTGTCACTTGGATAATTTCATTTGCTCCTCCATTTAAGAAGTCTTCGAGTTGGTTGATATCATCACTGAGAATCGACAACAAACCGCCTGTACTGCTGTCTTCAAAATAGGCTGACTCTAATTGCTGTAAATGATTATAGGCATCTAAACGTAAATTATGTTGAACATTTTGAGCTATATTTCGCCACAATCTATCATAAGCGTACTGAGAAAGTGATTCAAATATCCAAATAATAACGGTGACTAACGATAGTAGCGCAAATTGCCATAGTACATCTTGAAGGCCAAATTTACCGATTAAGGAATTTTGTTTTTGGACTAATATATCTACAGCAACACCGACTAACCAAGGCGGTGCTAAATCCAAAATAGTATTAATTACAGAATAGGTAGAGGCTTGATAAATTTGTCCCCGATATTTTTGTCCATAGTTGAGTAAACGTTGGAGTGGGGAGCGTTTGTTTGGTAAAGGAGGAACTTTTGCCGTCATTGTAATAGTTAAAGTTCAGGACTTGATATTTTTTAGTTAGTCATTGCGATGTCTAACGACAAGTCGCTTCTCTACGAGACGCTACGCAAACGCGCCAACGCAGTTGACCAAAATACCTGAATTTTACTAGTTTTTACAGATAAAATCTATCCAAAAACGGCAAATTTTTATCCCAAAAAGGCAATTTATGATTAATGGTGGATTTTCCAAACGTCCTTGTAAAATTTCTTTGGCATGATGAATCTTGGCAATAGTTTCTTTTTTTTAATCGTGGTGGTAATTGCGATCGCGTATTATCTGCCCAAAAAGGAGCTAACTGCAAAGCCATCAATCCTATGATATTACCTTGCAAATAAATCCGCTTGGCTGTTCCCTGATATGGGCAGTTAATTATTTGCAGCACGACACCTTGGATAGTTGCATTAGTTTTGGGATAAATTAATGTTTGCCAATGGCTTTCTTTTGTCAATATTTTGTGACATAAGGCATGATTGGACTCTAGTTAGTACAGAAACCTGTACCAACTAGAATCCACCGTGGGCGATCGCATCATCCGTACACCCATTAATGATATAGATTCCTTATTGCTAATATCCTCATGATTGTTGTAAATTAACTATTACTACTTTCATAGTTAAGAATAACTTGCAATTTCCCACTAAAATTGCCGTTAAAACATGACAAATATCCTGACGGAAGAGCAAATCAATCAAATTGAACAGGAAACTCTAGAAAATTTAGAGGTATCTTATAACACTAAAGGTTTTGACCAAATTCAGAGAGTTCGCAACAGCTTATATGATACATATTATCAAGTAGTTAAATTCCGTCCTGGATTAATTCTAGAAATTTTTAATGATTATTACTACCAGCAAGTTAGTAGTAAAGTTAATCACTATGGTGATTACGTACTAACAGCCAAATTTTATTTATCAGGTAATCATAATGTAATTTGTCCAGGGATTCCAGGAGTTACAGAAAATTATCAAGAAACAGTAGGGAATAATTACCTATTCTACTTACCTGATATTGAAGAAATAGAAGAATATTTTGCAGGCGATCGCATCTATTTAATTAAAATTTGTATAGACCTAAACTTCTTTAAATCCTTCATCGATGGACTAGAACATCTACCCAAACAGTTACAGCCTTTCTTAGAAAAAGAATCTCCTCCTCTGTTTCACCGTCCAGTCGGTAAGATTAGCCTTTCCATGCAAACAGCATTACAGCAACTTCTCAATGTACCCTATCAAGGGATGATACAAAAAATGTATCTCGAAGGCAAAGTCTTAGAATTACTGGCTTTGCAGTTTGCTCAACTCATAGAATTTGACGGGGATAAACAACCTTTAATTAATCTCAAAGCTGATGATGTTGAGAAAATTTATCACGCCAAGGATATTTTAACCAAAAACTATGATCATCCACCCTCATTAATTGACTTAGCGAAAAAAGTTGGTGTTAATGACAACAAACTCAAGTATGGTTTTCGTGAAGTATTTGGCACTACAGTATTTGGATATTTGCGTGACTATCGCTTAGAAGTAGCGCGAAAGTTGCTACAGGAACAGAAGCAAAATGTGAGAACTGTAGTCAACACAGTCGGTTATGCCAATCAAAGTCACTTCGCCGCCGCATTTAAACGTAAGTTTGGTATTACTCCCCAAGATTGTCGGTTAGGTCGATTTTTAGAGAAGTGTTAAATTTTTTAATCCCAATTATGATCTTGATTTACCTGCAATACCTGATGAAGCTTACTTTTACAATACAACGGATATACGATTGAACTCTTGGAAAAAATAGGGTTTCAACCTGTATTTTTGCCAGATATAGAACGAAAAGCAGGAATAAGACCACAAATTAACCTGGAAACCCTGGCTCAACTTGATGCGGATATTGTAATTGTTAGTACCTGGACAAATAATTGGAATGGTAAATCTACTTATACCGTTCCCCTCAAAGAACTCCAAGAAAAATGGGCTAAAAATCCCCTGTTGCACAATTCACGAGCCTGGAGAGAAGGAAAGGTTTACTTTGTGGACTACACCCTCTGCGGTGGTGTAATTGGCGCACCTATTGCCAATACTCTCATCTTGGAACAACTACCCTCACTCTTGCTTTCATACACAGTCTCCAAATAAGAAAATTTCCTGTTTCTGCATCTCCACTTTTGTTATCAGCTATTTGCTGCTTACTTGCGGGTTAATGTCAAAAATTAATCAACCTCTCCCTCTATGGTCTAAAACTCTCCGTCTACTATATAGACTTACACCTCGTAAATTACATAAACTCTTTCCACAGACAATTGCAAATTAGTTGCAATATTGAGTTTGACTTTGTGGAGTGAGGGGTATGGAGTCTCGACCATCGAAAGAAATTATCTCAGCCGGGATTGTGTTGGCATTTGTATCATTGCTTGTACAACCATCTATTGCGGAAACCAAATCACATCATTTTAGCAGTACAGCGAAGTTACTACTGGTGCAACAAAGTGATGTTTTATCTGTGAAAGTTACAGGCGTAAAAGTCACTAATACAGATAAAGGTATCGAAGTGACTTTAGAAAGTGCCAACCCAGAAGCACTTCAAGCTGTGATTAAAAGTGCAGAGAATAATTATATTGCAGATGTCTCTAATGCAGTCTTAGCACTACCTGAAGGTAAAGATTTTAGTATTGCTAATCCAGTAAGCGGGATTGTCTCTGTAAGTGTTACTCAAGCTGATGCTAATACTGTACGGGTAACGGTAACAGGTGAGGCAGGTTTACCAACAGCAGAGTTATTTGATAGTGAAGAAGGATTAATCTTTGCACTTGCACCAGTAGCTGAAGCAACACAATCATCAGAACAAGCAACAGCCGAAACCGATGAACCTATTGAATTAGTGGTGACAGCTACACGGACAGGTGAAGAAGTACAAAATATACCGCGATCAGTAACAGTAATTACCCGCGAGCAACTTCAGCAGCAAACTACGGTTAATCGTGATTTGCAAAGTATTTTGAGTAACACTGTTCCTGGTTTAGGAGCTAGTTCAGACTCACAACAAAGTTTTGCTCAGACTTTGCGCGGAAGACCCCCTTTGGTATTGGTGGATGGAGTACCCATTAGCTCTAATATAGATAATGATACATCCGTGGCAAATCTACGTCGGATTGATGTTGAGGCAATTGAAAGGATAGAAGTAGTACGAGGACCAAGTGCTGTTTATGGTGATGGTGCTGCGGGTGGAGTGATTAATATTATTACCCGAAGACCTGACCAAGACCGAGTAGTTTCCAACGCAGAAATTGGGGTACGTTCCGTTGGTAACTTCAAATCTGATAGTTTTGGTAACTTCATCAGCTACGGTATTTCTGGTAAGCAAGGAGGGGTAGATTTTATCGCTTCTTTCACCCGTGATAGCTTTGGAATACCTTTTGATGCAGAAGGCGATCGCATTCCATTATTTGGTGATGCAGAAGCCGAGAGTGCTTCGATTAACTTTTTAGGTAAGCTGGGGTTGGAATTGGGTTCGCAACAGCGATTACAAATTACAGCTAATTACTTTAACGATAATCAAAATCAATACGGAGATTATGATTTAACTGTAGGAGAAATACCAGGAATTCAAAAAGCACGTCTCTTAGATAGACCAGTCGAGTTTGTTAATTCCTCAGATCCTTTTAACCGAGGAACTGTAATTCAACTTGATTACACCCACAATAATATTCTGAGTAGTCAACTGCAAGCACAAGGTTATTATCGTCAAACAAAAACAGCTGCAACCTTATTTGATAACCGCATATTTGATCCAGATAGCATTTTAGATATTGGTCGTTCGGTAGTTACCTCAGAACGATTTGGAGGACGTTTGCAGTTAGATACACCTTTATCAAGTAACTTAAACTTACTTTGGGGTGCAGATTACTCAAATGAAGATAGCAAAGGAAATTACGATTTATTCGATGTTGACGAATTTGATAACAGTGATGGAAGAAGAGCGCGAAAAATAGGTTCATCAATTCGTATTGCTCCTTTTACTATCAAAAATTTGGGTATATTTTCCCAAGTAAAATGGGATGCGAGTGAAAAAGTATTCTTGAGTGGCGGGGTACGCTATGAAAATATCAATGTATCTGTTATTGATAATTGGGTGGATGGACAAACCGGATTATCCTCTAGAGGCGGAGAAAAAACTTTAGATGATGTGATATTTAACGCTGGTGTAGTTTACAAAGCAACCCCAACAATTAGTCTGTTTGCTAATTTTGCTCAAGGATTCTCACTTCCAAATATTTCAAGGATAGTACAGCGTCCACGAGAAGGATTCAATTTTGCTGAAGACGTGGAACTATCATCACCACAAAAAGTTGACAGCTACGAATTAGGGATTCGTGGACAGTGGAACAATTTCCAAGCTTCCTTAGCTGGATTTTATAGTTATTCTAGTTTAGGAACTACAGTACAATTTGAAGATTTTGGCAGCGACTTTAGGATTTTACGCGCTCCCCAACGCAATTATGGCATTGAATTAGCAGTAGATTGGCAACCCAGTAATAAATGGAAATTGGGAAGCACATTGACTTGGAGTGAGGGGGAAAGGGAAGACTCGGAAACAGGCGAATTTGTCGCCATTACTGGTTATGAAATTTCACCTCTGAAACTCACAGCATATTTAGAAAACGAAACACTACCAGGATGGAACAACCGCTTACAAGCGTTATATATTGGCAACAGAAACCGTGCTTTTAATGCAGGAATTGACCCAATTGGTATAGACAGTTATTTTGTCATGGATTTAATCAGCAGTCTCAAGCTGGGTGATGGTACGTTGAGTATAGGTGTAAGGAATTTGCTTAATAATCAATACTTAAATGTTACCAACCAAATCAACGCTGGTTATGATGATTCCTATGCCTTAGCTGCAAGAGGTCGCAGTTTTACTTTAAATTATCGGTGGAGTTGGTAATTTTAATGGCGGTTGATACCGCCATTAAAGTGCAAATTTATTTTTTATAAATCAAAGCATAAAAGTTATTAATTACCTATATTATGAAATTCGGTAAAATATTACTATTAATCACGTTCACATTTATCATAATTACAGCTTGCTCTAACTACTTACCCCCAAAAAATACAATTTCAAGCTCTAATTTAGACATATATAAGTGTAAAGTAGTTAAGCATAATTTAGGTGAAAGTTGTATTCCTTTGCAACCTCAACGGATTATCGCACTAGATGAGATAATGATGGAAATCTTGCTAGCACTGGATTTGAAACCAGTAGCAGCACCTGAACCAACATTAGCAGGTAGTAAAAGGCTTAAATTTGGCGAAAAAGCTGGAAATATAGCAAATTTAGGGAAAGAAAGTCATCTAAATTTAGAAAAAATAGTAAGTTTAAATCCAGATTTAATTTTGGGTTTTTCTTTTGGAATAGAACAAAATTATAAATTATTATCCCATATTGCTCCCACTGTTGGAGTTGATTATGTCCAAGCTGGTTGGAAAGATGCTTTATTGAGTGTTGCTGAAATCATCGGTAAAAGTCAAAAGGCGCGAAAATTATTAGACGAATATCAACAAAAAATAGCAGTATTTCGTCAGAAAATAAGTCATCAAAAAACAGTTACTGTTATCCGTTTTTATAGTGGTAATATTACTCCGGAATTTCGCAATAAATTTTCATTTCCTGTTAGTATTATTACTGAAGTAGGGTTATCTATGCCAAAAAAACAAAACCCACTAACAAGCCATGGTGAATCTCCTTATGTATCAGTAAGTTTGGAACGGGTAGATTTACTTGATGCTGATATTTTGTTTGCAGCATTAGATCCTAAATCTGAAGACAGCTTCCAAAAATATCAAAATAGCCCTTTATGGCAACAATTAAATGTCGTCAGAAATAACCGTGTATATACTGTTGATTCAAGTTACTGGATTTTTGGCAATATTCTGTCAGCAAATGCTATTTTAGATGATTTGTTCACACATTTAGTGAAAGCACCATGATAATTGATGATAAAAATAGATAAATACGGCAAACGTCTTAAAGAATAGCTAATACTTAATAAGTAATATAATCAAGTTTTCAAAAATGCTAGAAGAACAAAAACCAGCTAGTATGCGTAATTTTCTCATCGTTTGGCTTGGTCAATTAGTTTCTACCATCGGTAGCAATATGACTGACTTTGCAATTGAAATTTGGGCATGGGAAATTACAGGTAAAGCCACAACCCTGACTCTGGTAGTTTTTTTTAGTTTGTTACCAAGTATTATTATTACTCCCATTAGTGGTGTAATTGTAGACAGATTTAACCGCAAATTTTTAATGATGGTGGGTGATACAGTTGCAGTTCTCAGCACAATTGTAATTTTGTTGTTGCATCTTACCAATAATCTACAGATTTGGCACTTCTACCTGACAGGCGCGATTGTTGGAACTTTTAATCAATTTCAATCTTTGGCGTACTCAGCATCAGTATCACTGATGATTCCTAAACAACACTACACCCGCGCTAGTAGTCTAGAATTTTTATCCGGTTACGGTAGTCAAATTATTGCACCTGCTTTGGCAGGGTATCTTTACATAGTTATTGGTTTTCTAGGAATTTGGTTAGTTGATATCTTTACTTTTGCTATCGCAATTAGCAGCTTATTTTTAGTTAGTATTCCGCAACCAGTGCAAACGACAAACAACGAAAGAGTAGTTGATATTTGGCAAGATTTGGGATTGGGTTGGCGTTATATTACTACTCATAAAAGTTTGCTGGCATTGTTAATAGTTAATTTATTGTTTTGGCTACCCCATGATATTGGAAACTCCCTTTACTCGCCAATGATTTTGTCGCGCACTAATAATAATACTTTAGTGCTAGGTAGCTTGGCTGCTGCGGCTGGTTTTGGTGGTGTGACAGGGGCGATAATTGTTAGCACTGCGGGTGGTTTTAAACGGAAAATTAAAGGCGTTTTATTGGGGATGATGGGTGCAGGTATCAGTAAAATTGTTTTTGGTTTGGGTAGAACTCCTTGGGTTTGGATTCCGGCGCAATTTTGTTCTTCTTTTAATTTCCCTTTGAATGGCAGTTCGGATAGTGCTATTTGGTTAGCGAAGGTACCTCCTAATGTGCAAGGAAGAGTTTTTGCAGCGCGATCGCTACTTTTACAAATCGCTTCTGCGGTAGGCTATTTAATAGCAGGCCCATTGGCAGATCAAGTTTTTACACCAGCCTTGCAATCAGGGGGTGTTCTGGTGGGTATTCTCGGCGGATTATTTGGGACTGGTACTGGTGCAGGGATAGCACTGTTATATGTGATATGCGCCTTGTCTATGTTGTTGGTTGGTTGGCTGGGCTTTTCTGTGCGTGTGCTGGGGAATGTGGAAGATATTCTCCCCGACCATGATGCGGAGTTCAGAATGTAGCAAAGTTGTTTAGGCTTTAGGTAAGCTGACAAGTAAATCTTTACTGTAGGAATGATACAACAGTATTGATGAGGGCAACTGCCCTAAACAAAACCTACTCAATATGGTATCTCAAACGTTAAAATACGCTTACTTCCCTGGTTGTGTTGCTCAGGGAGCATGTCGGGAGCTGCATCTATCAACTCAAGCTCTCGCTCAAGCATTGGATATTCAATTAATTGAATTGAAAAAAGCTGCTTGCTGTGGTTCAGGCACATTTAAAGAAGATTCTCAACTGTTGGAAGATACTGTCAATGCCCGTAACATTGCCTTAGCTGAAGAATTAAATTTGCCCCTACTTACTCATTGCAGTACTTGTCAGGGGGTAATTGGTCATGTCGATGAACGTCTTAAGGAATCTCAAACTGAAAATCCCGCATATCTTGAGCAGGTGAATGGTTTGCTAACTAAAGAAGGCTGTTCGCCTTATCGCGGTAGCACGGAAGTCAAACATCTTCTCTATGCACTGGTGACAGATTATGGCTGGGAAGCAGTCACCGAACGTGTGACTCGCAAGTTAACTGGGTTGAAGTGTGCGGCTTTTTATGGCTGCTATCTCCTCCGCGCCCAAAAATCCATGCCCTATGACGACCCTTACAACCCAGAAGCAATGGAAAATGCCTTCCGGTCAGTGGGTGCAACCCCAATTTATTATCGGGGTCGGACACAATGTTGTGGCTGGCCGCTTGCGAGTTACGCCACTACCCAATCTTTCCAAATGGCAGGTAAGCACATTCAAGAAGCTATAGCCAATGGTGCTGATTGTCTAGTTACTCCTTGTCCTCTGTGTCACTTGAATTTAGATTCACGTCAACCAGAGGTAGCAAAGGTGATTGGGGAACCTTTGGGTTTACCTGTGTTGCATTTGCCCCAGTTGATTGCTTTGGCTTTGGGGGTTAGCCCCACAGAACTGGGTTTAGAAAGACACATTGTTTCTACTAAGCCAGTTTTGGAGAAATTAGGGTTTTAGGGCAATAGGTAATAGCCTTGCCACACCAGTAGTGGCGTGACAAGGCTAAATTAGTGCATTAATAAACCGCAGAGACGCAGCGAAAAGTTCTGAGCGGAGGCTTCCTCGACTCAGAACTTTTCAAGACAGAGGAAACAGAGAAAGAAGAAGAAATTTATTGCACTATTTTGGATTTAATTCAAACCAGCGAAGCCCAAGGGTTGAACCCAGATACAGAACGGGTGGCGTTGGGATTGGCGCATTTACCGTGGGAATTGCTACATGATGGCAATGGGTTTTTACCTGTGCGTTCGGTGCAGCAGCGTCAAACTCAGGTGATTGGTGTGCAACGCTGCTTGAACAATACACAAGAGGGCACAGCAATGCTGTGCCCTACGAGAAATCTATATGTATCAAGGTTTTCGTAAAATGGTATTACTCTTAAATTAATCGCTAACAATCTAATTAGCTTATGCAGTCCTTTAATATTACTCTGCCAGATGCGATCACTTATTACTGAGAGAAAACATGCGATCGCATTACTCTTAATTAATCGGCGACAATGTAAAAAGTTTTTGCAATCAGTCTTCTAGACTCATTCACGAGTATTATAGCGGTTTTCAGACGAGTGAAGTACAGTTTTAAATCGCAAAACCCGTAGGGGCGGGGAAACCCCGCCCTTGATTGTGTTGCGTTCAACCGAGAAAGGCTATAAAGCCTCGCTCACAAATATCAAAGACTCGTCCACGAGTATCAAAGCCTCATTTCTTTTGTTCTTGACGTTGCAATTGCTTCAGTGATTTATACATCTCTGGCAGACGACTATAAACAGCAGCTACCTTGAGATATAGTTTGTAGGGAATTGCTGGGCTACCAGAAACAATTTCTCCTGGCCCTATATCATTGTGAATTCCAGATTGAGCGGAGGCGATCGCGCCATCACCAATTTTTACTTGATTGGCAATTCCTGTCTGTCCCGCTAAAATCACTCGATTCCCGACTTTCACGCCTCCCGCCATACCAGCTTGACCGGCGATCGCACAACCTGCACCAATTTGGCAACCATGACCGATTTGCACTAAGTTGTCAATTTTGGTATCACGACCTACTCTAGTTTCTCCCACGGCTGGGCGATCAATTGCAGTATTACAACCCACTTCTACGCCATCTTCTAAAACTGTACAACCAGATTGTTCCATTTTTACCCAACCAGTGCGGGTAGGCACAAAGCCAAAGCCTTCTGCACCGATGACTGCACCACTATGAATCATACAATCTGCACCAATGCGGGTGCGTTCGTGGATTGTACAGTTGGCGTGTAGTGTGGTGCGATCGCCGATTTTAGCATCGGGATAAATCACGACATTGGGATGAATAATGGCATCATTGCCAATTTCCACTCCTGGCTGAATCACCACATGCGCCCCAATATAGACATCACTACCAATTTTAGCCGTGGGGTGAATCACCGCCGTGGGGTGAATTTCGGGAGCAGGAGAGTATGGTTTGTAGAAAAGTGCGATCGCTTTGGCAAATAATAGTCTGGGTTCTGGTGTGGCTAACCAGGCGATACCCTGCTCTTGTGCTTGCAGTTGTAATGTTTGATCTGGAGGCAAAATTAAAGCACTGGCGTTTGTCTTTCCCACCAAAAACGCGAATTTTGCTCCTTCCACATAACTGAGAGTACCGAAGGTAGCTTCATCAATCGCCGCTACCCCTGTAATTTCTGGGTCTTGGTTAACAGTGAGGCTATGGTCCGTGACAGCGTCGCCGAATTGGCTTAATATTTCGCTGAGTTTCATTGTTGTATTTTCAGAAGTCATCTACAAAGGCAAGATAATTGTCGCTCTTTGTCAGGATAATGTTCTGTGGGTATCTGTGGAGATTGCTAAGAGGGTGGGGTTTCGTCATACCCGTCATAATGTGGTGGTTCTGGTGGAGGCGGAGGCGCAACTGTACTCGGTGGTTCTGGTGGCGGGGTCTTAATTTGACCTTGCAGGGCTTTACCCAGAACGTAGGAAGTGCTACTGATACCTAACAAACCTAAAATCTGATCGGGAATTGAAGCCGGAAACGCAGGCGGACTGGTGCTAGTGATAATCAACACCAAACTCATAGAAATAACAAACACGAAAATCAAAAGTTGGAAACGTGACAGACTTGCCTCGCCAGTGCTTTCGCTAATTAATTTTTCTAAATTAATTCCTCGCTTTTGTCGAGAATTAGCATTCCAAGTTCCTTCCCAAATAAATATCAAAACAAATATTTCTAAAACAGCCACAAAAATGGTAACGATACAACCGATCACCAATGCCAAAATGGCAAATAAATCGTTAATATTAGGCACGCTCTGACCTCCGCTCTTTAATTATTGAAGATAATTTTCCCCAGATGTAAGCAAAATTGCTCCCTCCCAATATCAAAAGATATTCTGAGCGAATATCTGGCAAGCTACATGGCAAGTTTTCTGCCTTACACACATTTATGTTGCTTCTAACTTGAATTAGGTAAACAACAACAAATATGAGACTGAGTATCAGAAGCTGTACCCGTTCTGGGCTATATGCATGAGTAGCAGTTTTTTCAAAAAGTAATCCTCTGACATTAATTTTCTTTTTGATGATGAGAAAAAATACAGAGGACATTAACCCTACCAAGAAAACCCAAATCTCCACCTGAATAAGTTTTGATAGTACATAAAATCCAAATTTTTGTATTTCCAAAATTCAGCCTCCATTTCAAAGATTTTTGTAGTTTGTCATGATTGCTAATTCAGTCAATATACTAAAGGTAGAGTTTTTCTTATACAAGCAGTTATGTAAAAGTTATTTTTAAATCACTTAACTTAGTATTTCTTAAAATTTATTCACTTGCTGAGTTAAAGTTCTCAATCAAGCAATTAAACCAAACCAGTGTCATTGCTAATATTATGTATGATTTGCTGCACAAATTTTATCAGGTATACAGCAAATATACTAAATGGGTTAGATGACAAGATTTTGGTGTGCTAGGTATTTTTCAATATTCAAGTTAATACCAATTTACAAAAAGAATGCGGCAGATCCCCTGTAGGGGCGTAGGCGGAGCCTACTCTGCGAGTTCTCCGGAGGAGTGGTTGTTCACCCAGTACTGCTTATAAACAAGTCGTTTATTTCTGAAAAATTATCATTCCGAGTCAAAGTGTGGCGCTGATTCGG
This sequence comes from Goleter apudmare HA4340-LM2, assembly GCA_019359495.1. Classification (GTDB taxonomy): domain Bacteria; phylum Cyanobacteriota; class Cyanobacteriia; order Cyanobacteriales; family Nostocaceae; genus Goleter; species Goleter apudmare. The sequence continues at coordinate 40,918 of JAHHHF010000070.1, read as the reverse complement.
GATTTAGTTAAAATGCAAGTGTTCACCCAGCGACATTTTGTCTGCCCACGTAAATCCAAAAGATTATTGATGAGTATTCAACGACAGGACTACAATCCCAGTGGCGTAGGTGAAATCAACGGCAACCTTCTGGGTTTGCCATGCGATTATGAATCTGCAAACCTGATTGTCTTTGGTGTGCCGTGGGAAGTTACTGTATCTTACGGTGCGGGTACTGCCAATGGGCCACAGCAGATTCTCGATGCTTCTACTCAACTTGATTTGTTCGATTTTGATCATCCTCATGGATGGAAACAAGGGATTTTCATGGCGGAAATTCCTCAAGATATTTTAGAAAAGAACAAATACTATCGCACCTTAGCAGCAACGATTATTGATCGCCTAGTGCAAGGTAAACCATTGACAGACACACCAGATTTAACACCTGTACTGACAGAAATTAATCAGGCTTGTCAGCAGGTAAATCAATGGCTGTTTGAACAGTGTCAAGAAGCAATAAAAAATGGTAAGCGAGTAGCAGTGATTGGCGGTGATCACAGTTCGCCATTAGGTTATTTGCAAGCATTAGCAGCTAGATATACCAACTATGGTATTTTGCACATTGATGCCCATGCAGATTTACGCGATGCCTATGAGGGCTTTGAGTTCTCTCATGCATCCATCATGTTCAATGCGATGAAAATACCACAAATTTCTCAGTTAGTACAGGTGGGCTTGCGCGATATTTGTCACGATGAAGTGGAAATAATTGACCAATCTCACGGTCGAATTGTGGCATATTACGACCCTGCGATTAAACAAAGGCTTTACTCTGGAACTACCTGGATTAATTTATGCCGGGAAATTATTAGTCATTTGCCTGAGTATGTTTACATTAGCTTTGATGTCGATGGCTTAGATCCCAAACTCTGTCCAAATACGGGTACTCCAGTTCCAGGTGGACTGGAATTAGAACAAACTTTTTCTCTATTCCGAGAATTGATTAATAGCGATCGCAAAATTATTGGCTTTGATGTCTGCGAAGTCGGTGATGCAGAATGGGATGGCAATGTTGGTGCGCGTATTGTTTACAAGTTAGCAAACTTACTAGATTTATCTCAGCAACGATCTACGAGTTGAATGGGTACGGGAAGGAAATAGGGAATTGGCAATAGTTCAGTCTAGTCCCCATGCCCTAAACCGTAACCAACTTCACTTGCTGAAAACTTTTTGTTAACATTTCGGCGATCGCCTCAGCAGGAACAGCAGGACTAAAATAGAATCCCTGAACTTCTTGACACCCCCGCGCTTGCAGATATTCCATCTGTTCTTGGGTTTCTACACCTTCGGCTGTAATGCTCAAGTGCAGGCTTTTTGCTAAGGCAATGATGGCATCAGTCACAGCAGCGCTATCAGGGTTGGATGTCACATCCTGCACAAATGACCGATCAATTTTCAGCATGTTGACAGGAAAGCGTTTTAAGTAGTTCAAGGAAGAATAGCCAGTACCAAAGTCATCGAGTGCTAGCCATATCCCCAGTTCCCGTAATTGTTGTAAGGTCTTGAAAGAATGCTCAATGTCTGTCATCAAGAAGCTTTCGGTCACTTCCAGTTCTAGGTAAGATGCTTCTAATCCTGTCTCCTCAAGAATCTGCTTGACAATCTGTACCAAATTTGATTTTTCAAACTGTCGGGCTGACAAATTCACCGACATGCGAATAGGCGGGAGTCCAGCAAGTTGCCAAGTCCGATTTTGAACGCAAGCAGTCCGCAAAACCCATTCCCCAATTGGCACAATTAAACCATTGGCTTCGGCAATGGGAATAAACTTGCCTGGGGAAACCAAGCCTCTTGTAGGATGCTGCCAACGCACTAATGCTTCCATTGCCTTGATTTTTCCACTGTGTAAATCAATTAGAGGTTGGTAATAAACCAACATTTCATTTCGCTCAAGTGCCCCATACAATTCATTCTCTAAAGCCAGTCGCTCTTGTAGTTGAGCATTAATATCTGGTGAGTAAAACTTGTTTTGACTACGCCCTTGCTGCTTGGCTTGGTAAAGTGCAATGTGAGCCTGTTGCAAGAGTTGATCTATGCCATGAGGTTTATCTAAGTCATTAATTGTGATGCCGATGCTAGCTGTGATGTGAATCAGGCTACCTTGTAGATAAAAGGGTTTTGCAAGTGTACTCAACAGCAACTGAGACAGTGTAATCACATTCTCAAAAGACGGAATTTCTATGCGGGCGATTGCAAATTCATCCCCACTTACATGGGCTAAGATATCTGTCCCTCCCATACAAGATTTTAAACGCCAAGCAACTGCTCTTAACAACAACTTTGATGACTCATGCTCCAAGCCATGACTAATACCAGTGAAATCATCGATACCCAAGTAAAGTACAGCTACTAGCCTCCGGTGATTCTGTGGTTGGGATAAAGTCTGTTGGAGGCGATCTCGAAATAAATCCCGATTGGGCAATCCAGTCAAATTATCGTAGTTAGAAATGTAGTGAATTAACTCGTCTAATTTGCCTAAAGTTTGTGAGGTATCCGCCATTAACGTGCCCACTTCATCAACAAATTCGGTGGGCAAATCAGGTAATGTTTTAGTATTGAGATACTCTTGCAATGCTTTAGAAGTTAATATTACTGGAGCTAGCAGGTGGTTTATGGCATAAAGAGTGGCTGCTGTACCTACTAAAGTTGCTAACAGAGCAATCAGCAAAACTCGCGTCGCCATCTCCCAAGAATAAGCATTTGAAATGACGAAACTACCTAGTAAAGCCAGAAGCGGTATATGAGTACCTAAAAATGCCACCAACAAAATTTTGGCGGTGTAACTTTTGTTGAGTAATCGGAACTGAGCCAGGAAAGAATACAGGTAGAGCTTGCGATTTTGTGTCATGAGATGCTACGCCAGAGCTAAAGTATTTTGGTAAAAGGGTGTTTAAAATTCACAGTCCAATGAAATTTCTGACACCAAAAACCATATATGGTCATATATTATGTTTCCCAATATGGCTGCCTGTTTCATAGTCTTTCATATATTTTTCGTGTAAAGGAAATTATCGAGTCAGCTTTACAATTGAAAATCTTTGTTGTAAAATAATTGTTCAGATAAGAAATTTTACGTAAAAAATGTAAAAAAAAGACAGGCAATAAATTAAATTTTTCTTAAAACAATCATCCTTAATTGCCAACATATACTTAAATACCTGACTACTTAAAACAGTCAGGTATCTAATTTTTGATAATTTACTGCAATTTTAATTATTAAAAATAAATTAGAGTTGAATGCTCAATAACTAAGTGATGCTTGCTAGAGCAAGTATGAAAATAGCATAGTTATAACTTCAAAAGAGCAGAGTTACCTAAATCACCTGGAATGTCTCTGTGAATTAAGTCAGGTAAGTAATATTGTATTTGAGTTCTTGGGGCGATCGCCTTTTGAATATCTCCTGCCCAACGCATCAATTTTAGTTGTTTGCAGGCACTAGCTCTACATCGTTGCACGAGCCTCCTGTGAGGCGATAGTCATCTACCTGCACCCAGCTATCTTGACCCAAAGCCCAGAATCCTGTGAAAATGTTGTTATTCGATGGTGGTAATTACCTACCTTCCCTACCCAACAGAAGCAATCTGTGAATGGAAGTTTAGTATCATTATGTAGGATTACCCCAATCCGGTAGCGATCGCGTTAAAATCTTGTCACACTTAATTTTTAATCTCCAAAGTCCTATTCTCAATATTTTCTGGCTAAAATAGTATATCTGTTCTACTCAGACTCCCAACCCTACACTCCTTAAAATCCATATACTTAGAGGCAGGAATGGCTATCAATACCGATACTTCTGGCAAGCAAAAAGCGCTGAATATTGTACTTACCCAGATTGAGCGCAGCTTTGGTAAAGGAGCAATCATGCGCCTGGGTGATGCAACCCGGATGCGGGTGGAGACAATTTCTACAGGAGCACTCACCCTAGATTTGGCATTGGGTGGCGGTTTACCCAAAGGACGGGTGATTGAAATTTATGGGCCGGAAAGTTCCGGTAAGACTACAGTAGCGCTACATGCACTCGCCGAAGTACAAAAAAACGGTGGCATTGCAGCCTTTGTTGACGCTGAACATGCCCTTGACCCTACCTATGCTCAAGCATTGGGTGTAGATATTGAAAACTTGCTGGTTTCTCAACCTGACACTGGTGAATCGGCTTTGGAAATTGTCGATCAGCTAGTCCGCTCTGCCGCCGTTGATATTGTAGTTATTGACTCGGTAGCAGCACTAGTTCCCCGCGCTGAAATTGAAGGTGATATGGGCGATGCTCACGTTGGTCTGCAAGCGCGATTGATGAGCCAAGCTTTACGTAAAATTACTGGCAATATAGGTAAGTCTGGCTGCACTGTAATTTTTATCAACCAGTTACGGCAAAAAATTGGTGTTACCTACGGTAGCCCAGAAACCACAACTGGCGGTAACGCATTAAAGTTCTATGCTTCAGTGCGTTTAGACATTCGCCGGATTCAAACCTTGAAAAAAGGTACAGATGAATTTGGCAACCGTGTTAAGGTCAAAGTTGCAAAAAATAAAGTAGCGCCGCCTTTTAGAATTGCGGAATTTGACATTATCTTTGGTAAAGGGATTTCTACATTGGGTTGTCTTGTGGATCTGGCAGAAGAAACTGGTATCCTGATTCGCAAAGGTGCTTGGTACAGCTACAACGGTGATAATATTTCCCAGGGTCGGGACAATGCCATTAAATATTTAGAAGAAAAACCGGAATTTACTGACAAAATTAAGCAGCAAGTCCGTGAAAAGCTAGATAAAGGGGCTGTTGTTTCTGCCAACTCTGTAGCTAAGACCAACGAAGAAGACGAAGAAGACGAAGAAATCGATTTAGAGGAAGAATAACAACAGAATTGGCTTTTCATCTAGCCCGTATATGCGGGCTTTGTTTCTCTATAAAATACCTGAAAATGATTGCTACTGTTTGGTTAGCAATCATTTTTGTCTTGACATGTTTTAACTAGGATGGTAGGACGATTGTCTGTTAAGGAAGCGGTCTAAAATTTCTGATTTTTCTTCTGTACTAAAGCTGTCATGCTGATGCCCTAAACTTTTAATTAGACCAGATCCTTGAGTAGCTTCTACAGAATTATCGAAGTTTTTAGTTACTTGTTTTTGGCGTTTGTTGGCGCTATCCAGCTTTTTTACTGAATTAGCCTCTATTTTCGGCACAAGCTGCATCAGCAACTCTATGGCGACAGTTGGCAGGTTACGACAGGCATGATTCACAAAAAAATCAAAATTCACGCTGCCTAACCGAATGCGATCGCCATCTCGAAGCTGGGTTGGCTGATGGACTGGTTTACCATTGACAAAAGAGCCGTTAGCACTGCTAAAGTCAATTAAATAAAAGCCTTGTCCATCAATATATTGAATAGCAGCGTGGCGATCAGATAAATATTTATCCATAATCGAGATACCATTATTAGCATCCCGACCTATTGTCCAAATTCCCTGTGCCTGTTGAAAACTTTGCGTCTTGTTTTCATTTAAATTAGTAATCACATAGACTACAGAAGCATCTACTACACCCTGGACATAATGTGGTTTTAACCCTGTAAATGATCGCTGGTCTAAGTTCTCTAGCTGGAGAATTTCATCTAGAAGGCCGCTATGATGTTCATACAACTTACGGAATAGTTGAAATAAACCTAATTGCCGTTCTAGTTCTTTATTTTGTAACTCAGCCGTTATCGGTAAGTTTCTGGCTTTGAACACACTTAGCTTGCTGATTTCGGTCATTAATATTTCATCTCAACCTACTATCAAGAACAATTATTTTTTTTGCTTGCCTCTGCTACTTAGACAATGAAGTAGCTGAAGATTGTTAAATTTTTCAGCTTTGAGGCCAAGGTTTCCCCGATCCTCATAGTGATGAAAATCATGAAAAAGTTTGATAAAAAAATTTATAACACTTGATTTTTTATTGTAAACTATTATTGGCTATTTGTAATGGATAGCAATTATTAAAATTTTATTATGTAATCACAAAAATAGCAAAACTTATAGTACTGCTTTGCTATTTAGCCTCAAAATACAAGACTGAGCAATTGCGTAGGCGTAAGCATCGCACTCAACGTCAAACCGCAAAACTTGACACAGTGGTTTTAGCGGCAAGTATTTAATATAATCACCTGCAACAATTCTGCTTCACAACAAACCCCGTTTACCATTGGGGCGTACCGTCATCCAATTGGTCTTAGCTAGTGCCAACTGCTCATCAGAAACTTTCGCACCAGTGAGGTTGGCGCCACACAGATTAGTTCCCCGGAGATTAGCATTATTGAGATAAGCATGGCTAAGATCAGCACCACGCAAGTCTGCGCCTTCTAAATCCGCATTGTTCAGGTAAGCTTTACTCAAATTGGCTTCCTTGAGATTAGCGCGAGTTAAACTAGCTCTACCAAAGTCGACGTTATACAGATTAGCTCCCTGGAGGTTAGTTTTTTGCAATTGAGCAGAATGGAAATTTGTCCCGCATAAGTCAGCACCTGGCAAATTCAGCGCACTCAAATTCTGTTGAGCAAAATCCCGTCTTCCCTTGAGATAGGCTGTGAGTAAACTTTGATGATCAAACTTGCGCGCAACTTGAGAATTTTGACTTCGTGAACCATTACTATTACTGTTAGTCAAAGAAGTTATCTGTTTTGTTCCTAAACTTCCTGGTTGCATTCTAGCTGTATGTAATCCAGCAGAGGCTGTGATTCTAGCTCTTCTAGCACGAATTGCTGCTGCTACGTGTGCTACTCCTGAACTAGTAACACTAGCAGAGGGGTTGCTACACAAAATAGCCGAATCATCCCGACGGTTATACCCTGACTCCTTAAAACCTACATCAGATTTCACAAGTAGGCTCTGAGCCAAACTCTCCAAATATGGTTCCATCTCCAGCCCTCTAAGAACTTCCTCAGCTGACTGATAGCGGTTGCGTACTGACACATCCAACATTTTCCGCAGCACACTTTTTAAGTGATCACTCACTTGTACAAGTGGCTCCCAAATCATCTCACCAGTTGTGGGATTATATGCCAAATCTTTGGGAGATTTGGCAGTGAGTAAATAAATACATGTTACTCCCAACGCATAGATATCACTAGCATAGACTGGACGCATTGCCATCTGCTCTGGCGGCGCAAAGCCAGGAGTACCGATCGCGTATGCAGTTAATGCTGTATGCTCTGATTGGTTAGTAATGGCTTGGGTGACTTGGTTTTTCACAGCCCCAAAGTCAATGAGAACCATCCTGGCATCTTGAGTGCGGCGAATTAAGTTAGCTGGTTTGATATCACGGTGAATCACCTTGCGCTCATGGATGTATTGCAGCAATGGTAGGGCCTCACTCAAAAACTGTTTAACTCCAGCTTCGGTAAAAGTCCCATTACGTTTCACCTCCTGCTGTAGAGTAGCACCACTGATATATTCTTGAATCAAGTAGAATTGTTGACCCTCTTCAAAATAGTCTAGAAGCCTGGGTACTTGAGGATGATTGCCGATTATACCTAGGGTTTTGGCTTCTCGCTCAAACAGTTCTCGCGCCATTTGCAAAACCTGTGGCGCGGTTGTTGATGGGCGTAGTTGTTTGATTACGCAACTCGGTTCTCCTGGTAGGGCTAAATCACAGGCTAGAAAAGTTGCGCCAAAGCCGCCTTGACCTAATGGCTTGATTACTTGATAGCGATCGCTCAACAAGAGTTGTGAGCCACAAGATTGACACTTTTGGCTATGTGCCAAATTTTCTGGATTGGGACAGGTAGGATTTAGGCAATAGCTCATGCACTGTCAACTCGCTGCTCGAATAATGATGGGAAGCGTTACACTCTCTTTTCATTATTGAAAGCAAAATCAACTTTTACCAGGTAATATCTGCTGGAAATCCTTTGAAGAGTTGCTAAAGTTAGGCGAGGCTGTTGCTATCTAGTTGTAATTTTACTGATGTTGATTATACGTAGTTACTAAGCAGTAGTTAAATTGAAAACTGTAATGATTACTATTCTTCTATAGGATTCCCAGATCATGCTTCCAAAAAATTTAAGGGGTGGTTTTGTAACCACCCCTATTCCCCTCATATTTAGAATTTACTTACAGAACCCTTAATGGGAAGTAGTTAATTTACTCAGAAATATTAACTTGACTTTCAACTTGAGAATTAGCTAATGTTGGCGCTGTAAACAGACTTGAGTACAGGCTGGATGGTTGCTGATGAGCAACTACTGGGAGAACTTGGCGCGCATGGGCGGCTAGTTCTACTGTTTTCACATCGTAAGCCTGTGTCGCCAATTTGGGATAAAGACCGATGCCGATGATGGGAACTATCAAACAAGCGGTAATAAACAATTCGCGGGGTCTTACATCAGGTACTACAGCATCTAGATGTAACTCTGTGCTTTGGTTGCCGTAGAATACTTGACGGAGCATTGACAGCAAGTAAATGGGAGTTAAAATCACGCCTACTGCTGACAGCAGTACGACTACAATTTTGAAGCTGGAACTGTAAACGTCGCTAGAGGTAATTCCGAGGAACACCATCAACTCACCAGCAAAGCCACTCATACCCGGTAAAGCTAGAGAAGCCATTGAACCGATGGTAAACAAAGCGAAGGTTCTGGGCATAATCTTTGCCATCCCACCCATTTTGTCCATTGCTAAGGTGTGGGTGCGTTCGTAAGTTACGCCAGAGAGGAAGAACAAGCTAGCAGCAATCAAACCGTGGGAAACCATCTGTAGCACTGCACCACTGATGCCGATTTCTGTGTAGGAAGCAATTCCAATCAACACAAACCCCATGTGAGCAATTGAAGAGTAAGCTAGGCGGCGTTTGAGGTTGGTTTGGGCAAAGGCACAGCAAGCACCGTAGACAATGTTAACTACACCCAAGATTGCCAACACTGGGGCAAAAGTTACATGGGCATCGGGCAACATTTCGACGTTGAAGCGGATCAGGGCATAACCACCCATTTTCAGCAACACACCAGCCAAAATCATGGAACCAGGTGCAGATGCTTCACCGTGGGCATCAGGTAACCAAGTGTGAAGAGGGAAAATCGGCAATTTGACACCAAAGGCAATCAAGAAACCTGCATAAACTAACAGTTCAAGAGTTTTGGAATATTCTTTCATTCCCAGGGCTGCCATGTTGAAGGTGACAGTATCTCCAGAGAATGCCATTGCAAAACCGGCAACTAAGATAAATATTGATGCAGCCGCAGTGTAAATGATGAATTTGGTAGCGGCATAACGGCGTTTTGGCCCACCCCAGATGGAAATTAGCAAGTATACAGGTACTAACTCAATTTCCCACATCAAGAAGAATAACAGTAAATCCTGGGCGAGAAATACGCCTAGCTGGGCGCTGAACATCACCAGCATCAAGGCATAAAATAAACGCGGCTTGTTGGTAACTTTCCAAGCCGCGAAGATTGCCAGGGTGTTAATTAAGCCTGTAAGCAAGATTAAAGGCATTGACAGACCGTCAACCGCTACAGACCAGTTCAAACCTAACTGTGGTACCCAAGCATAGTTCTCTACAAATTGGAATGTTGAGGTTTGGAAGTCGTAGTGCTGCCAAAAGGCATAAATCATCAAGGCGAAATCTACAAAAGCTACTCCCAGAGCGTACCAGCGAACGGTTTTGCCTTCTTTATCTGGGATGAGGGGGATGGCTAGGGATGCCACCAGGGGTAAGAGGATTATGGCTGTCAGCCAAGGAATTTGCATAGCATTCATTACTTCTGACAATCGTTTTTTGTTTTCGCTTTTAATTACATTATATTAAGGAATTCTTACTTTTGTAAACTTTCTTTTCCTCCAAAACCTGAAGTTTTGCGCCTTGATAAGAATAAATACTCACTGAAATCTGCCGCTCACCATTCTAATTGTAAACTTTTGCAACGTCAACAAAAAACGGTGACTCACATCACCGCAACAAAATTATGGTTTTTGGCATCGCTGATACCAATTTAAATAGGATTTGCGACAGATTGATGGGTGATTAGGGCGAATGGTTGTTCGCCCCTACTAGACAATCCGGTTGACAATCGTCCAGACATCGCCATCTGAACGGACATGGGGAACTGATATGGTTTTAAACCCGGTAATGAAAGGCTTGTAATAAACCTGCCAATAAATGGGACTGAGCTGATTGGCGCAAGCCTTGAGCATTCCGAGTTCTGCTGCTAGTTCTCCGGCTAGTTGATTAATGCGTTTGGCATGAACTTGAGCGACTGTTCTGGCTTCCTCTAGCTGCTGCTGGAGGGTGAGTTGTTGGAATTCGATTTGCGATCGCGCTAACTGGGTTTGTTTTTGTTTTAGCTGCACATCTAGAGCGATAATTGCCATATCTATCCCCTGGAGTTCCGCGGCCAGTTGGGGATTTTCCCTAGCTTGACGACGGTAAGCTTCAACCATCGCTAGAGGTGAGTCATTCTCACCAGATACTACATCGTTATTAATAGTGAGCGCAGCACGTTCTTGTCGGAGAGTTTGAATTTGAGACTGAAGCGCTGTTATTTCCGCCTGAATTTGCTGAATCATCTGATTTATCCTTCGTGAAAGCTGGTTGCGCCTTGATGATCTAGAGCTAGCGATCGCACTACTGCTACAATTCCTGTTGTTTCCCACGCTGCTCTCATCGCCGCCTCAACCTGTGGTGCAGATTCTTTATCTGTCAACGCTAACACTGTCGGCCCCGCACCACTAATCACCACACCATAAGCGCCAGCCGCCACCGCCGCCGCACTCACAGCATCGTAACCAGGAATCAAAGCTTGGCGATAAGGTTGATGCAAACGATCTTGTAAAGCTGTCCTTAACCATTTTCCCTTACCAGTTTCCAAGCCCCGCAATAATAGTCCCAAATGGGCTGTGTTGAAAATTGCATCTGCACGACTAAACTCATTTGGTAAGACGCGCCGCGCCTCTGAAGTAGACAACTCAAAATCAGGAATTGCCAACACTGGCGCTATATTCTCACGCCAAGGGACATCACAAATCTCCCAACCTGCATCACTACTAGCAGCGAGACGACATCCCCCCAATAATGCTGGTACAACATTATCAGGGTGTCCTTCGATTGCGATCGCTAACTCCATCAGTTGTGATTGACTTAACGGCTTACCCGCCAGTATATTTGCACCTACCAACCCGCCAACAATCGCTGTCGCCGAACTCCCCAAACCTCGCGCTAGCGGTATACCCAACTGAATCTCAATTTTCACCGACGGCGGCGTCTGTTTTATATATTGATATAACTTTGTAAATGCCTGATATAGCAAATTACTTTCATCCGTTTGCACCCGTTCCGCTTCAGCACCTGTGACATGAATAATTAACCCACTCTGATCTAGGCGAGTGAACTTAACTTGGTTGTAAAGTGTTAAAGCTGCGCCAATGCAGTCAAAGCCAGGCCCCAAATTCGCAGTTGTGGCGGGAACAGTAACAGTGACACTAGAAACAAAAGACATTTTTTAGATACTAAGCTAATCAACTAACCAGCATCCCATGTATTGGTAGCATTTTGGAATCAAGTATTTTTACCGCTTTGACAGAGCTACCTCAATTACGCCTCAATGGTTGAATTATGGATAGATGGAGTTGTTATAATTAGGCATTTTTTTTCATAAAAAAATGTTATTATTAGGCATAATTATTACATGAACAATTAAATAAAAATATGAGTGATTCAGGCTGTCTTGAAAAACTAATAGAATCTCATGCTAAATCAATTCAAGCTTTGACTAATTTAGCTAATGTCATTTTACCAAGGCTAGATGATATGCAATGGCAAATTTCTAATATGCAGCGTCAAATGATTGATAACCTGAGAAGAATTGATGACAATACTAGAGATATTAGAGATTTAGCGGCTGATATTAGAGAGCTAACACTGGAAAATCAAAGAATTTTGAAATACTTAGAATCTCGTAACCAGTAGGTGAGTAATATTTAAGGTTGCCTTCAATGCTATAACAACATTTCTTCAAAATATAAACAATATTGTTCTTTTCTATATTTTCCTACAGTTCATAGAGGACGGCGAGGCGATCGCTGATTTCTTGCTCCCATGCTTCACAGTTAACCTAGTTGAGATATTGGGAAGAGAAAGTTTAGTAAAGCTAGGTGTTTGCATTGCTAAAGCACCACCACAGTCACTACTTGACTCTACCCTTATGGGAGGGTGTTTAGTGTAAAAGACCACAGGCATTGAGAGAACGAAAAGATGCTGAAAATTGGCGACTTTTCCAAACTTAGCCAGGTGACGGTGAAAGCACTGCGCCTCTATGACCAACTGGGTTTACTCAAACCAGTTCATGTAGATAACTTTACAGGCTATCGCTACTACTCAGCTGACCAATTACCAAGACTGAATCGCATCCTAGTACTCAAAGACTTGGGTTTCTCATTAGAGCAAATAGCTAAATTGCTAGATGAGAAGCTACCACCAGAACAGATTCGTGGAATGCTACGACTCAAGCAAGCGGAACTTCAGCAATTAATTGCTCAAGAACAGTCCAGGTTAGTCCGAGTGGAAGTGCAACTTAGACAAATTGAACAGGAGGATAGTATGCCTAATTATGACATTGTACTGAAAAAGCTGGAACCAATTAAAGTTGCATCAATCAGAGAAATATTGCCGAATTTTGCTACTGTTGCAAAGCTTTACGATGAGTTGTCTAATTATATTCAGCAACAAGGAGTTAAAGAGTTTAATTATTGTGCGGGTATTTGGCATGATCCCGAATATAAAGAATCAGATATAGATTGGGAATTCGTCATATCAATTAATAATTTTATCCCTAGTAATGAGCGAGTGCAGATTTACGAATTACCTGGCTATGAGACAACGGCTTGTGCAGTTCACCAAGGTAGTTACAACACGATTAAGCAAGCATATAACGCCCTAGCATCCTGGATTGAAGCCAACGGCTATAAAATTAGTGGTGCTAGTCGTGAGGTTTATATTGTTGGTGGCGTAGAACAGGATAACGATTCCTACGTAACAGAAGTGCAGTTTCCGGTATCTCAGGCATAGCTGAGTTCAAATACATTGAAGTGGAATAATTAATTAACCAAAAACCTACCTAAAGTCTGCAAATTTAGGTAGGTTGACAAAATTTTTTCACCAAGCTACTTGAAGGTTCCCAAAACGGGTACTAATTCAGATTCTCCAACTGTAGGAACTAATAATCTCTGGGCATAGACATTGGGATTATTTTGGGCGATGGTAGTATACGACTGACGAACTTGAGTATTTACTGCCACAGTTTTCACATCGTATATCTGCATAGCTGCTTTGGGGTAGAACCCAATACCAACAATTAGCAGCAGAAAACAGGCAGCAATGAACACTTCGCGGAGACTAGCATCTCTATAGACTGCTTGTTGAGGCAAAACACAATCTGTACCGAAACAAACTGCTTCCTCAGCTTCTTGATTTTGCAAATTCGCATCTTCAAGATCGCATGTGAGCACTGCACTCTTACCATAAAACACTTGGCGCAGCATGGAAAGCAAATAGATTGGTGTGAGGATAACTCCTACGGCGGCGAGGAAAACTGTGACGGTGCAAAAGGTGGAACTGTAGACATCACTGGTTGTCACACCCACAAAAACCGCGAGTTCGCCAGCAAAGCCACTCATGCCAGGTAGAGCGAGAGAAGCCATTGCACCTATGGTAAACAAGGCAAATACTTTGGGCATCACCTGGCCAATACCACCCATTTCCGCCATGGCCATTGTTTGAGTGCGATCGTAAGTTACACCTGCTAAGAAGAATAACAAAGATGCTATTAAACCGTGAGAGATCATCTGCAACATCGCGCCGTTGATTCCCAAATCGGTAAAAGAAGCAATACCCAGCAGTACAAATCCCATGTGAGAAATCGACGAATACGCCAGGCGACGCTTCATGTTAGGTTGGGCAAAGGAGTTCAACGCCCCATAGATAATGTTGACTACACCCAAAATGGCTAGAACTGGCGCAAAGTAAATGTGTGCATCAGAAAGCATCTCCAGATTTAGGCGAATCAGCCCATATCCACCCATTTTCAACAGTACACCTGCCAGGATCATCGATACAGGTGCAGACGCTTCGCCATGAGCATCAGGTAGCCAAGTATGCATGGGAAATACAGCCAGCTTGACGCCAAAAGCAATGAGCAATCCCGCATACAGGAGTAGTTCCAAACCAAGGGGATAATCTTTCATGCCCAGCGCCGCCATATCAAACGTGACATTGCTACCGCCGTAAAGTGCCATTGCCAGCGCTGCCACCAGAATAAATATAGAAGCTGCTGCGGTGTAAAGCAAGAATTTTGTAGCTGCGTAGCGACGCTTTTTACCACCCCAAATGCATACAAGTAGGTAAACAGGAATTAGTTCCACCTCCCACATGATGAAAAATAGCAGCAAGTCTTTGGCGACGAACACCCCTATTTGTGCAGAATAAAGCACGAGCATCAGAAAGTAGAATAGGCGAGGGCGGCGGTCAACTTGCCATGCCGAAAACATCGAGAGTGTCGTCACAAATCCTGCTAGCAGTACGAGCGGAACTGACAAGCCATCGACTGAAACTGCCCAGTTAAAACCTAACTGTGGTATCCAAGCATAACTTTCTACAAGTTGAAAACTTGCACTTTTAACGTCGTAATGTTGCCAAAATACATAGCACATTAAAGCAAAGTCGGCGATACCTACACCCATTGCATACCAACGTACTCCTTTGCCATCTTTATCAGGCAGTACAGGAATAAGCAAAGACGCAACAAGTGGCAGCAAGACGATCGCTGTCAGCCAAGGGAATTGATCCGCTATCATGTCAATAAGAAAAAATACTTATTTGTGTAATGATGTAATTCTACTTCTTTTTGTAACAATTTATTTATAAATATTTACACCAGATATGTATAGAGGATTCATAATCTAGCAGAGAAAACTATGACTCCCTCACCGCCTGACGCTGATGTTATTCCGTAACTACACAGATTCTTAAAAAAACAAGGGTAAAAGCTGAAAGTTTTACCCTGTTTAGGTTACGGAGAGGGGGGGATTCGAACCCCCGTTGAGTTGCCCCAAAACGCATTTCGAGTGCGTCACCATCAACCACTCGGACACCTCTCCAAATATTTATTTGAAATTCGAGGAAAATGCGATTGCATCTCCTCGCAGATTATAACATTGAGCCCCAAAAAGCGATCTCCCTGCTCACAACTACGTCTTTAACGTATTGGCACATAAAATCCCAGAGGCTGCGGCTGCTGGTACACCGATACCTGGCATAGTACTATCACCGACGCGATATAAACCTGGTATGGGGGTATTGTATCCCGGAAACGTCCCCTGACCAGCTGCAATGGCCGGGCCGTAAGTGCCTTGATACCTGCGGAGGTAATGGGCGTGAGTGAGGGGTGTACCGATGAGTTCCACAACCACGCGATGGCTACGCCCGCCGCAGGCATCGCGGATGTCAGGGATAATTCTTTCTAAGGCGCGATATAAGGTTTGGGCTTTTTCCCGCTTCTTTTGTTCATAGCCTTCATTGCGTTCCCAACCAGCGTAGGGTTCTAGGGTGTATGCATGAATTACATGATGCCCTGCTGGGGCTAATTTTGCATCCCACACGCTGGGAATGGAAATCATACAAGTATTCCCTGGTGTGGTGATATCTTGCTGGGAATCGTGAACGACCACATGATGTCCCGTCAAATTCTCTAAGCCTGGGGAGCGAATACCTAAGTGCAAATGCATAAAACTTGCTACTGCTGGTGTATCTAAAGCAGCTTGGCGGTAAGATGCAGGTAAGTCTTCAGGGCGTAGCAGGTGATTGTATGTATCCCAAATTGAAGCGTTAGAGATCACAATGGGTGCGCTGATGATTTCACCTTGGGAAGTCTGCACACCTGTAACTTTACCAGATGACAGCAAAATTTGCTCAATATGACAACCAGTGCGTAACTTACCACCCCAGCGTTCTAAACCCCGCACCAAGGCCTTGACTATTGCGCCGCTACCACCGACAGGATATTCCACCCCAGCCCGCGAGCGTTCACCCAACATAAAAGCTACCTCTGGTGCGATCGTACCATGAGCTTTTAAACCTGAGAGCAGAAAGCATTCTAAATCGATGAGTCTTCGTACCCAAGGGTCTTGGACTGTGGCATCCATCACACTACCAACAGAAGCCTGAACAATCGGCAAGTGAGGCAGCATTTTTGCCAAAGATGGGAGATAATGTCTCAATAATATGGGGATAATCTGCCAATCTGCTCTCAACGCCAAGGTCGGAATCCCCTTCATGGCTTCGTAAAGTCCTAGCAAGCGTGCTTCATATCGCTGGAGTTCTTTTGCACCCTGGGGTGTAATCTTCTGCACTTCCTGCCGATAACGCTCAATTTGGCTATAAACTGCAAAAGTACTTTCGGGAAAGTGGTAGTGTCCTAAAGGATCATAGGGTATAACTTGAATGGATTCACCGAGAATATCGAGAACTTGTTTTACAGGATTCAAGCTCTCGGCTCCTGTCAAACCACAATAAAAAGAAGGGCCAGAATCAAATTCAAATCCTCTGCGTCTAAAGCTATGAGCAGCACCTCCGGGAATGATGTGACTCTCACACGCTATTACCCGCTTGCCATAACGGGCAAGTAACCCAGCCGCACATAACCCGCCGATACCGCTACCAATTACTATGACATCACTATCTTGCATGTTTGTCAGTTGTTCTTTGTTTATTTTCTAATGACCAATGGCTAATGAGTGAACCACTAATTGAATTGAAAGGCGTGTCTAAGTCCTTTGGTAGCAACAAGGTTTTAGATAACATAGATTTAACAATTTATCGGGGAGACGCACTCGGAATTATTGGGCCTTCCGGGACTGGTAAATCGACAATTTTACGAATTATTGCCGGATTAACGCCTCCCGATGCTGGTGAAATTTATGTGCAAGGGGTCAAGCGAGATAATTTGATTGAGGATGGCGCTGATCCTATTGGTATTGGTATGGTGTTTCAGCAGGCAGCACTATTTGATTCATTAACAGTAGAGGAGAATGTCGGGTTTTTACTGTATCAGAATTCCAGGGTAACGCGATCGCGGATTAGAGAATTAGTGAAAGAAAAATTAGAGATGGTAGGTTTATCAGGAATAGGTGATCTTTACCCATCGGAACTTTCTGGAGGGATGCGAAAACGGGTGAGTTTTGCCCGTGCGATTATGTCTAACCCCGATAACCCTAATGACGGCCCAGAAATTTTACTATACGATGAACCAACAGCCGGACTTGATCCTATTGCCTCAACGGTGATCGAAGATTTAATCCGCAGTTTGCAAGATGCACAAGGAGTATGTAGTACTTACGCTATTGTGACTCATCAAGAAAGCACGATTCGTCGTACCACTGACAAACTCATGTTTTTGTATCAAGGTAAGGTGCAGTGGCAAGGTACAGTTAGTGAAATTATGAGCACCGATCATCCATTGATTACACAATTTATGAGTGGGAGTGTGCAAGGGCCGATTCAGGTAGTCGGTTAAAACATTGAATCTGATAACTTTGTTGGGTGGAGAGAAAACATGCGAGGTCTAACACCGAACCGCTTCATGTCTACACGAATACTGAGAGAAGGCTCGGTGGGGTTGTTAATCCTACTGGGAATGGGGGTATTTGGAGTCATATTCTTGTGGTTGAATAGATTTAACACTAGCCGCAGTTCTTACAAATTAATTGTGGAATTTGCCAACGCTGGTGGGATGCAAAAAGGGTCTTCAGTCCGCTACCGTGGGGTAAAAGTCGGCAACATTTCCATGATTCGACCGGGGGCAAATGCCGTTGATGTGGAACTTGAAATTATCCAACCAGACCTGGTGATTCCCAAAGATGTGGTGGTGGAAGCCAATCAAAGCGGATTAATTAGTGAAAGTATTATTGACATTACACCAAAAACATCCTTACCTAGTGGTGTGACTATTGCTAAACCACTAGATCAAAATTGCGATCGTCAAGAATATATTGTGTGTAATGGCTCTCGTTTAAAAGGGCAGATTGGTATTAGTATAGACCAACTAATTCGTAGTTCTACAGAGTTGGCTACACTGTATAATGACCCTAAATTTTATCAAAATGTTAATCGGCTAATAGAAAACTCTTCATTAGCTGCGGCTAGTGTAGCCGGATTGAGTCAGGATCTCCGGATTTTGTCTAAAAGTGCCCAAAGACAATTAGGCACTTTTTCTAGCACTGCTAATTCATTCCAACGAGCTACAAATCAACTAACTATATCTACTACTAAAACAGTCAGTGAACTTGGCTCGACAGCAAAACAATTTAGTCTCACTGCCAATCAAGCTAACCGTTTATTGACCAATTTAGATAACTTGGTCACGAGCAATCGTTCTTCACTGGTTAGTGCCTTAAATAATATTACCCAAGTCAGCGATAAACTGCTAGTGACAGTCAACGGCCTATCGCCTGCTGTCAATCGCTTGACCCAAGGAGAATTACTCAAAAACTTGGAAACTCTCTCCGTAAATGCAGCACAAGCGTCAGCTAATTTACGCGATGCTTCTCAAACCTTAAACGATCCAAAAAACCTGGTGCTACTGCAACAAACTTTAGATTCAGCACGGGTAACATTTGAAAACACCCAAAAAATTACTTCCGATTTAGATGAGTTGACAGGCGATCCAGCTTTCCGCAAAAATCTACGACAATTGGTGAACGGTTTAAGTAATTTGGTGTCGTCTACAGAACAAATGCAACAGCAGGTGCAGGTTGCAACTACCTTAGATTCGTTGAAAGCATCGATTGACCAACTAAATGCAGAGATTCCCATCCCAAACACTAAACGACAGACAGTAACAATTAATCCTGCAACAGGTGCGTTGAAGAAAACCGATATCAAATCACCAGCAACTACCCCAATTATTCCTATTTCATCCCAACAACGCTTATTAAAAAGATTGCAAAATTATCAGGAACAGCAACTAGAAAATAGATTGTAAAAACGTTGCAACGCCACATTTCTACACTCACATTAATACATGACATGAGCGGCTGCAACTTTAGCAGCTGCGATAATTTCCTCTGTTGTGGCTTCAGGATTTGTCAAAGCAATATTTTCTTGCACTGTAACATCAAACAACAACGTGTCTTGAGGAACTACACCAATTTGCTGACGCAGAGAATAAAGGTCTACTTTAGCAATATCATAACCATCAATAAAAATTCTCCCAGCTTCTTGTTCATACAACCTAATTAATAATTTGGTTAAAGGTCAATAATTACCTGAACAAGTAATGGATTACCCAAGGCTGCTAATTGTACAAAAAATGATGCCAAAAAAACTTCTAACAGTACATACAGCAGAAACCAAATGAAAATTGGGAATAAACTTTGACTCTTGACCAGAGGCGGAGAGTCTCCGGCTCCGCTCTTGACTCTTCACAGATGAGCAATGACAAATGCCCCAAGACTAATTCCAATCTTGCTCTTCCTTTTTGCCACGACTTTTATAAATGCCGCCAACATCATGGAGTTGGCGAGTTTTGGCAAATAATTCAGCCTCACTCAAACCCCAATGCTGCAAGACTTGATCTAAGCCCTTTTGGATGTCTCTAGCACCTGGAAAGCCTTGATAACGAATTCGCAGTCGAGCTAATTCTGCCAAGTTGTAGTCTGTCGCCTCTTGAGCTAGTAGAATATCAATTAAGGGGCGATCGCGGTTGTAAAGTGGATGTTGTTGGTCTTTACTTCCGTGTGCTTCAGCCATACTTTATACCTTAAGTCAGATTATTAAATTCATCCGGAGTCCAGAGGTAAAATTCTCAAGAGCCAGCCATAATGTATGGATGACGGCAACCACACCTTACCTCTTACGGCTCTCACTACTGCCATTAAACTTTAAATAAAGATACATTGTCCTTAAGAAAATACAAGAAACTTTAGATAAGGGTGATATTGTATCTCACCCCAACTCCAAGCAGCAAGGGAGCAAGAACCCGCTATGTTTGAACACTTTACTTCCGAAGCAATAAAAGTAATCATGCTCGCTCAGGAGGAAGCTCGTCGCCTGGGACATAATTTTGTAGGAACTGAGCAAATTCTCCTGGGCTTAATGGGAGAAGGGTCTGGGTTTGCTGCTAAAGTACTGGCCGAATTGGGCGTAACTCTTAAAGATGCACGACGCGAAGTAGAAAAAATTATTGGTAGGGGTTCTGGCTTTGTACCGCCAGAAATTCCTTTTACCCCCAAGGTAAAAAGTCTCTTTGAGCAATCGTTTAAAGAAGCTCACAGTCTCGGACATAACTACATCAACACTGAACACTTACTCTTGGGACTGACTGAAGCTGGTGAAGGTGTAGCTGCTAAAGTCCTGCAAAATCTGGGGGTTGACCTGAAAACTCTCCGCACTGCTGTCATTCGTCGTTTGGGTGAACAAGCGCCTGTTGTGACAGGTGGTAGTCAAAGACGCACCCAAAGCCTCAGTATAGAAGAATTTGGCAGAAATCTCACCAAATTGGCACAAGAAGGCAGGCTAGATCCGGTAGTTGGTCGCCAAAAAGAAATTGAGCGCACAGTCCAAATCCTGGGTCGGCGGACAAAGAACAACCCAGTCTTGATTGGGGAACCAGGAGTTGGTAAAACAGCGATCGCAGAAGGTTTAGCTCAACGGATCATTAACCAAGATGTACCGGAAGTTTTGCTAGACAAGCAAGTGATTAGCCTTGATATGGGTTCACTAGTTGCAGGGACTCGCTTCCGGGGCGATTTTGAAGAACGCCTGAAGAAAGTCATGGAGGAAATCCGCTCGGTCGGTAACATCATTTTGGTGATTGATGAAGTCCACACCCTCGTTGGTGCTGGTGGGACAGAAGGCGGCCTAGATGCAGCTAATATCCTCAAACCTGCCTTAGCACGAGGCGAACTCCAGTGCATTGGTGCTACCACTCTGGATGAATACCGTCAACACATTGAGCGTGATGCAGCTCTAGAGAGACGTTTCCAACCAATTTTGGTAGGAGAACCCTCCATAGAAGAGACAGTACAAATTCTCTACGGCTTGCGGAGTGCTTACGAACAGCATCACAAAGTACATATTTCTGATGCTGCTGTCGTGGCCGCCGCCGAATTGTCAGACCGCTACATTAGCGATCGCTTTTTGCCCGATAAGGCCATAGACTTAATTGATGAAGCTGGTTCCCGCGTCCGGTTACGCAATTCTCCAATTTCTAGCAATAAAGAACTGAAGCGTGAACTGATTGGTGTTACCAAAGCCAAAGAAGAAGCAGTTAGACTCCAGGATTTTGATAAAGCTGGTAAGCTGCGCGACCAGGAATTGCAACTCACCACCCAACTCCACCCTGAATTAACGAGCGATACATCCCAGGCTCCCGTTGTGGATGAAGAAGACATCGCCCAAATCGTCGCCTCTTGGACTGGTGTCCCAGTTAACAAGCTGACTGAATCAGAGTCAGAGTTGCTGTTGCATTTAGAAGATACCCTCCACCAACGGCTGATTGGTCAAGAGCAAGCAGTTACCGCCGTCTCCCGTGCCATCCGTCGCGCTAGAGTCGGGTTGAAAAATCCTCACCGTCCCATTGCCAGTTTTATCTTCTCAGGGCCTACCGGAGTCGGTAAAACCGAATTGGCGAAAGCCTTGGCTGCTTATTTCTTCGGTGCGGAACAATCCATGATTCGGTTGGACATGTCGGAATACATGGAAAGCCACACCGTATCCAAACTGATTGGTTCGCCTCCTGGTTACGTAGGATACAATGAAGGTGGACAACTAACTGAAGCTGTACGGCGCAAACCATACACAGTGCTGCTATTCGACGAAATCGAAAAAGCACACCCCGATGTATTTAATATGCTGCTGCAAATGCTGGATGACGGTCATATTACTGATGCCAAAGGTCGGAAAGTGGACTTCAAGAACACCTTAATCATTCTGACTTCTAATATTGGCTCTAAGGTGATTGAAAAAGGCGGTGGTGGTTTAGGCTTTGACTTCGACAATCAAGCCGATGCTAGTTACAACCGCATCCGTTCTTTGGTCAACGAAGAACTGAAAGCTTACTTCCGTCCTGAGTTTCTCAACCGTCTCGATGACATTATCGTCTTTACCCAACTTTCTAAGGATGAAGTCAAGCAAATTGCCGACATTATGTTACGTGACGTTTCTAGCCACTTGACAGAGAAGGGAATTAAATTAGAAGTTACAGAACGCTTCAAAGAGCGCGTAGTCCAAGAAGGTTATAACCCCAGCTACGGCGCTAGACCTTTACGTCGAGCAATTGTGCGCCTGCTAGAAGATTCCCTCGCAGAAGCATTGCTGGCTGGACAAATCACAGATGGCGATGCAGCTATCGTCGATGTGGATGATGACGGTCAGGTAATAGTACAAAAGTCGGAAAAACGCGAGTTGCTTTTAGCAAACGCTGGCTAATATTTATACCATGTCAGTATTGCTGTAAAATTTGAAATCTTTTCCATTTCCTGCCTAAAGCAGGGTTGTAAGAGAGGAGAATCACTAGCAAACACAATGTGAAATGGTATCACATATTTTCAACCCTAGTATTTCTACTAGGGTATTTTTTTATGCAACTTTGCCAAATCAGGAGGAATTATTGCGATGCTGACTCCTCTGTCAACAATTCTGTTAACTCCAAAGTAGGGTTGTCAGAATCTTCAGATAGAGAAGCAAAACCCTCCAGCACATCTTTAATAAAACCAGCCACAGGTACAGCAATTAGCAAACCTAATAACCCAGCACTGTAGGTTCCTATGAGCAGAGAAATAATCACCCATATTGGTCTAATGCCTGTAAACTTACCTAAAAGACGAGGTGCGATCGCCTGATCAATTAACTGATCAATTACAATAGCTACTACTAAAACTTTTACTGCTAGCCAAAAATCATGGGTTGCTAAGATTAAAGTGATAATTACCAAACTCAGCACATCACCAAAAGGAATTAAGCTCATCACCCCCACTCCCAACCCAAAGAGTAAAGCAAATTGAATTTGGAAAGCGAAAAACATTAATGTTTGCGAAAAGCCCATGAGCAAAGCTAAACTTACTTGACCAATCAAGTAATTTTGGAAGTTTTGCTGAATCGACTTACTTATCTTCTGACTAACACTCCACGGCAGCTTTTTAAAAATTATTTCCCAAATTCTTGGCCCGTCTAATAAAAAGTAAAAAGTCAATACTATAGTCACTAAACCTTCAGAAATACTATCAATGGTGTCTATAATAATACTTAAAAGCTTATCTGAAAGAAACTCCAACTCATCAGGTAAGCGATTTGTTATTTGAGTTAATAGCTGACCTAAATTAACTGTTAATCGCTGACCAAAAGCCCAATCATTGAGAATTTGGAGTTTTTGCTCACTAGAGTCAATCCATTGAGGCAGTAGTTTCGCCATCTCGTTAAATTGCTCTAAAATAATGGGTAATAAAATAACACCCAAGGCAATTAATATCACTGAAGCTGATGTAAATACTAATGCTACTGCATAATTACGTTGCACTCCTCTTTTTTCTAAACCTGCAACAGGGTAATTTAAAATAAATGCTAGCAAAGTTGCTAAAACCAGAATTGTGATTAATGGTTGGAAATATTGAAACAAGCGAAATGCTAGCCAAGTATTCAGAAAAATCGCTGGAAACAGCAGCGTCAGTATTAACCATTTAAGTAGTTGAGCAAGTGGCAGATTCATAATTATATGGCTAGTTGAGAATGCTGCAAAATATCATTTGCACTACATAAAAACCTGAGACTCAAAGTTTAACTAAATTACATAGCGCAATTGATGGGGATAATTTGAGCCTGACGATCGCCATTATTACCATAAAGCAAATATACGCTCAGATAACTAATGGGCTTGTAGGGTAATCGCTCTGCCCACTCAATAGCCACAATTCCTGGTGTCACTTCTTTTCCTTCCCAATAGGTTTCTAAGTTTAAGGCAGCAACTTCTTGTGGTTCTAAACGATATAAATCCAAGTGGTAAAGGGGGAGGCGTCCTTGTGTGTACTCATTAATTAGGGTAAAAGTTGGACTCACAATCGGTTCCGTGATTCCCAAACCCTTCCCAATACCTTGTACCAGGGTAGTTTTGCCAGCACCTAAATCACCTTCGAGCAGAATTATAGTACCGGCGGGTAGGTTTTTACCAAAAGTTATCCCCAAATTTAGGGTCGCCTCTGTGTCTGCGAGCACAATTTTCATTTGATGTGATGAGCTCCACTGTACCACCGTAATAAGACCCGTGCTAATTTCTGGGGATTGTGACGCACACAACCAGTATCATCTTCAAACAAAACATTAGCGGGGACAATCCGCCGCCCTAATAGAGTGACAGCTTCTCTATCTAAGAACACGGGATGAGAATTTTGTTGAGCGTAGCGGATTAATGATTTAGCCGAAGGGGATTTTTTATGTACTAGTACAGCATCAAATAACTGTCTATGACCAGCAGCCTTGTCAATAGCGCGGATGTGGTCAGCAACAGTGTAACCCTCAGTTTCTCCGGGTTGAGTCATAATATTGCAGATATAAATGCGGAGTGCGTCGGCTTGAGCGATCGCATCAGCAATTTCTGGTACTAACAAATTAGGGATCAAACTAGTATAAAGGCTACCGGGGCCAATGATGATGTAATCAGCTTCTTTAATTGCCTTAATCGCTGCTGGTAATGCTGGCGGATTCGCCGGAATACAGCCAACTTTGATAATTCTACCCTGAGCTTTGGGAATATTAGACTCGCCTTCAATTCGGCGACCATCTGCCAATTCTGCCCAGAGACGAACATCACTGAGAGTAGCGGGTAAAACTTGTCCCCGCACAGCCAAGACTTTAGAACTAGCAGCCACTGCTCGCTCTAAATCCCCAGTAATATCACTCATGGCCGTTAAAAATAAATTACCGAAACTGTGGCCAGTTAAACCGTCCCCAGCCCGAAAGCGATATTGAAACAATTCTGTTAATAACTTTTCTTCATCTGCTAGTGCTGCCAAACAGTTCCGGATATCCCCTGGTGGTAGTACACCAAATTCCTGGCGCAATCGGCCAGAAGAGCCGCCATCATCAGCTACAGTCACAATAGCAGTGATATTGGCGCTGTAGGTTTTCAGTCCGCGCAGTAAGGTAGAAAGACCCGTCCCTCCGCCAATGACTACTATTTTTGGCCCTCGGTACAATCGACGGTGTGCTAGTAAAACATCAATGAGTTCCTGTTCTTCACCTTCTGGTCTGAGCACCTTAGTAATTGAGCCAACAGTGCGGGTTTGCCCCCAAAGTAGCATCAACAAGCCACACAAAATCACCAAAGGGCCGCTGACATAGTTGGGAAGGATATTAGCTATCACTCCTAAAAACCCTCTCAGCAACTCTATCGCCCAAAAAATTGGGGTCAGCTTAATCCAAATAGCTAACCCCAAACTCGCCAAGATTACTCCCCCAACACTAATTAGCAGCCAACGTTTAACCGATAGACCAGGGGATAACCATTTGAACCACTGGTTAACCCGATGGGAAGTGCGGCTGCGCGACTGCTTTTGCAGTGTGTTTAAGGCTTGTCTGAGAAAACCGATTGACATACCTGGTTCAGAACAGTGGTACAAACAATAATTAACAGAAAATGTACATACCTGGTTTGAACACCAAGCCTGGAATCATTACATTTTTTAATACTTTTAGACTATGAGCAAGTCCTCAAAGTTGCCAGTATTGACCGTTGCATGACATTCTAGTAGAAGAAAAGTGAATTTAATGGAAAAAAGAATTTTAGGATTAGATCCAGGACTGGCGATTTTAGGATTTGGGTTAATCACCTGCAAACAAAGTCAAGACAAGATACAAGATACAAGCGTCAGTATGCTGGATTTTGGGGTGATTAGTACGCCTGCTCATGCAGAAATGGGAGAACGACTCTGTACCTTGTTCGATGATTTGCACACCTTGATGAAAGAGTTGCAACCAGATTTGGTGGCAATTGAGAAACTGTTCTTCTATCGTATGTCAAGTACCATCTTAGTGGCACAGGCGAGGGGTGTACTCATGTTAGTTTTGGGCCAGTGTCATTTGCCTTATGTAGAGTTTACTCCTGCTCAAATTAAACAAGCCTTAACAGGGTATGGCAATGCCGAGAAGCGAGAAGTCCAAGAGGCCGTGGCGCGGGAGTTGGATTTAGATGAGATTCCCCGTCCAGATGATGCGGCGGACGCTTTAGCTGTGGCGTTGACGGCGTGGTTTCAGGTGTAAGATGTGCTAATTTCAGGTTTTATGTTTGAACAACAAAAAGAAAATTTACAACTTCATGTTAAACAGTTAGCTACCGCAGCTGTACAAAGATCAGAACCATCAGCATGGTTTGAAGTTTTATACGCCGAAGCTCAAGGTGATGCAGCACTAATTCCTTGGGCAAAGTTAGCGCCTCACCCTTATCTACAAGATTGGTTGACGAATCATCAACCGTTTACTTCAAAGCAAAAGGCGCTAGTAATTGGTTGTGGTTTGGGAGATGATGCACAAGCTTTAGCTGATCTAGGATTTGAGGTAACTGCTTTTGATATTTCTCCCAGCGCGATCGCTTGGTGTAGGCAAAGATTTCCCAATTCAACTGTCAACTATCTAGTTGCAGATTTGTTAACAATTCCCTCACAATGGTATCTGGCCTTTGACTTTGTTTTTGAATGCCGTAATATTCAAGCTTTGCCCTTGAATGTGCGTTCTTCTGTGATCTCTTCAGTTGCTTCCCTTGTTGCTCCCGGTGGCACACTTTTGTTGATTACTCGTGTTCAGGACACAGAAGCTGAACCCTCTGGCCCACCTTGGCCATTATCAGACTCGGAACTCAAACAGTTGGAAAGTTTGGGACTACAGCCAGTAGAAAAACTCCCGTTTTTAGAGTCTGAGCAAATCAACATTAAGCAAGTGCGGATTGAATATCAAAGGCATAAAACCAAAGCTCAGGACTTTCAGGCTCTCTGAATCTTAAATTACCTCAGTCATAACGCATCCTATGCAAGAGTTTCTACCGAATTGTAGGATAGAGATAGTAAGTTTTTTTTATTTGTCATTTTTGATTGGTCAATAACCCCAAATAATTGATTGAATATCTATTCCCTATTACCTATTTGCCATTCCTATGATTCCCAGTCTATCTACTCAAAAACGCAAGTTACTAACTCAAGCCATTGGTGCGAAGATTTTCCACACTGGTAATATTATTAGCTTGTTTATTATGCTTACCAGTGGATTACAAATTTATAACGCTAACCCTGTGTTTGGAGGACGTGCAGGTATACATGTTCCACCCATATTTACCTTAGGAGGTTGGCTTGCAGGTGGGAGACATTGGCATTTTCTCGGAATGTGGTTATTTTCAATCAATCTGTTATGGTATGGATTTTATATTTTAATTACCCGCCGTTGGCGACATAAATTTGTTGGTACTAATGACCTCAAAGCATTACAAAAAACTCAGAATTCTAAACGGCTAATTTATGCTTGGCATCGGATTGTTTATACAGGCATTATTCCTATTTTGCTGCTAGCTTTACTTACAGGTATAGGCATGTATAAACCTGCTCAATTTCCTTGGATTATAGATATTTTTGGTAGTTGGCAAGCATTACGAATTGTTCATTTTACTTCAGTCCCAATGGTAGTTTTATTTGTAGTTATTCACTGGCTATTGGGGCGAAAAGCTGGAGGTGAACAACTTACAGAATCGATGTTTTGGTAAAAAAAACAAATAAAAAATTACAATAAACATGAGCTTAATTTATCCTCATCAACCCCAATTTACCCGGCGGCGATTTTTCCAAATCTCTGGATTATCCGGTGTTAGCATACTACTTGGTAGCTGTGGTACGCCTGCTTTTGAAGATATTGTTGGTACACTTTCTCAACCAATTAATCAAAAGGTAGAAGCCTTAATATTTAATCCCCAAAATCCTGTACCAGAATTTGCGCTGAATGAAATTCAACCAGAGGCATTGATAATTAATAGCTTCAGGAATACTCCAATTATTGACCAAGAAAATTATCGTTTAATTGTTGACGGTGAAGTCAATAATCCCCTTAGCCTCACTATGGCAGAAATTCAAGCTTTGCCTCTAACTTCGATGATTATTCGTCATGTTTGTGTAGAAGGATGGGCGGCGATCGTGCAATGGGGTGGTGTACGTCTACAAGAAATTATTGCTCTTGCTCAACCTAAAACTAATGTCCAATATGCTTACTTTAAATCAGCTGATGGCTACTATGAAAGCTGGGATATTGCTTCAGCGTTACATCCTCAAACCTTATTAGCTTATCAGAAAAATAGAGAACCTTTACCTGTTGATAATGGTGCGCCATTACGTTTAGCTTCGCCAATTAAACTCGGTTATAAACAGAGTAAGTGGGTAACTAAAATTACACTGACTAGCTATTTATCACCTTTTCAAGGGTACTGGGAGGATCAAGGTTATGAATGGTTTGCAGGATTGTGAATATCTATCAATAAAAGTGATTTTGTTTTTGAGAATTAAAACTCACATTTGAACAAGTTTATCAACTCTTTATTCACTGCTAATTTTCTTACCAATTATGAACTTTTACGATAAATTAATTACTGCTATTTTACGCAATCAGAGCTTATCATTTATGTTCCCTACCTACTGCTACTGGTTTAGCTTTACGGCTTCAATGTCCAATGATTTTTCCTCGTAAAGAAGTCAAAGCACACGGAACTCGTAGGTTAATTGAGGGTAATTTCTCGGCTGGTGAAATAGTTGTTGTGGTTGACGATATTTTGATTAGTGGCAAAAGTGCTATTGAAGGTGCGGAAAAATTAAAATCTGTAGGCTTAAAAGTGAATGATATTGTGGTACTGATTGACCATGAACAGGGAGTAAAAGACAGATTAAAAGAAAATGGCTATTGTGGTCATTCAGTGTTAACAGTTTCGGAAATTATAGTAACACTCTATCAAGCTGGACGAATTAATGAAGAACAGTTTTTAGCTTTTAGGGTTAGTTAGATAATGCTCTAAGGCGTTCAGTTCAAAACAAATTTCCTGTTCAGAGCTACTGTAAACTCCAGCTTGCTAGACAGGGTTTTTAACCCGTTTTAACTCAGATATTGCAGTATTCTCAATTAGGTAGGGGAGCTACCCTGATGCACTGTGGATGCAGTTAGCTATCTCTGCATTTTTAGTACCGGGTAGTCTGCTCCGGATCAAAACAAATTCCTCGCGTTGATCGGAGTAGCATTAGACATCGCACTTGCATGAAAATTAGGTTTTTAGGCAAAGGTGCGTAAAATATACTATTTTAGCTAGTGCAATATCTAAGTTTTAACAGGTTTTAGCTTTAATCCCGAATTTAATTCGGAGTTTAATTGAACTGTGTTGAGACTGGTTCTATCTACCGCTACCGCGCTCGTCTTCGTTAAAGTGATTAGTAATCATTGCTCTCTTATCCCCAGAATAATGAAAAATTTTTGAAAAAATGTACACTAAATTGTTATCTACTAGCTTCATTGCTGAGATAAGCAATTACTAGCAGATAGACGCTCAGTTGAGTAAAAGCACCTAAAATCATGCGATTTTCTTGCAAGTAAAATTTAGCAAGGTGCTAGATTTTTAATACCTGCATTAGCTGGAAATATTAGTCGCAGTCAATATCAGTTACTCTTTATGCATAAGTAAAGGTTGTTAGTTTTCTGACACTGCGTTTTTATTGGATTCTCCCCTCAATGATTTTGGTAAATTGATTTTGGGTATTTTTGATTATCTGTTGCTTCTTGCTTGATTTTGCTCAACAATAATCTGCTTTTCGGCATAAAAGTCCTAGAAACAGCAAGTAATCGGCATTGAAAAAACAAATTTTATTAATTTATGTACCTAGCATATATAAACTTTATTTATTTGAAAACAGAGTTTTTACATAACTTGCTTCGCTGAGTTTAACCTAGTTAATTTTAGATAAATGGTTTAAATAAAAAGGTGAATATCCTTAAATACCCATAGCTAGTTAGTAAATGTTAAATCAATATCATTATTTGTATAAGTTGTTTAACTTAAGGCGTTACTTTGTATGCCTATACTAGGTTTAAGGTCAATATCTATAATACTGATCCCCATGAATTAGTTAGTAAAGTTAAGTTCTTTAACTTCTAGGGAAAATATATTCTTATATTGTAAATGTAGATATTACTGAAATTAGATTTTCAGCGCAAGTATCAATATCGTATAAATACGACTACATTCTGTATTTATACGATATTCTTAGGGAAGAATGTTGTCATTGGTCACGGGTCATTCCCTGTAAAAATTTAAAGCCTGTCCCCTGACTGATTCGTTGATCTGACCCTGATCGTAAACAATTTCACCGCCAACAATAGTTTTGACAGCCCATCCAGTGAGGTTCCAGCCTTCAAAAGGACTCCAACCACACTTGGTAAACAATTCTTCCCTGAGAACCGGGTGATAAGTGTTTAAATCTACAAGCACTAAATCCGCATCATAACCAGGCGCGATCGCTCCCTTATTCGGGATACCATAGGCAACAGCTACCGCCTTGGACATCCAATGAGCTACTTGGGCTACTGTACACTTACCCTGCATTGCTGCCGTTAACATCAAAGCCAGGGAAGTTTCCACCCCAGGCATTCCGGAGGGGCTATTGGGGTATGGTTGAGCTTTTTCTGCTAAAGTATGGGGTGCGTGATCTGTGGCGATAAAATCAATCACACCATCGCGCAAAGCTTGCCACAGAACTTCATTATCTTGGGGAGATCGCAAAGGTGGATTCATCTGTGCCAAAGTACCAATCTTTTCATAGGCACTGGTATTTAGCAACAAATGCTGTGGTGTCACCTCTGCTGTTACCCAGCTGGGTTTATCTTGTCGCAGTAAGTCGGCTTCTTCGGCAGTTGACATATGCAAAATGTGCAGCCGCCGTTGGTATTTGCGAGAAAGTTTTAAAGCTAGTTGAGTTGCTAACAGTGCCGCTTGATTATCTTGTATTTGTGAATGCACTGCGGGATCATGAATATTGGCAAATTCCTGTCGCCGTTGGTTAATTCTGGCTTGGTCTTCTGCGTGAACGGCAATTAGGCGTTCTCCTTGAGCAAAAATAGTTTCTAGTAGGGCTTCTTGGTCAACCAGCAACTGACCATGCATTGACCCCATGAAAATCTTAATGCCCGGCGTCGGCTGGGCTGTGAGCAAATCTGGTAAACTCTCTGCTGTTGCGCCAATAAAAAAGCCATAATTAACTAGGGACTTGGTGGCAGCACGCTGTAACTTATCGTCTAAAGCTTGCTGGGTAGTTGTCAAAGGGCGTGTGTTCGGCATTTCCAGAAAAGAGGTTACACCTCCTTTGGCACAAGCACGGCTGGCTGTAGACAAATCTTCTTTATGTTCTAGTCCTGGTTCGCGGAAATGTACTTGTGGATCAATGACCCCTGGCAACAAAGTTAACCCTTGCGCGTCTATCTCTAGGGTAGGTGTAGTAGTGAAAATTTCTGGTGCAACTTCGGCTATTTGGCGATCGCGTGTCAGCAAATCCCCAACCATCAATTCACCATTAGGTAGAATTATACTAGCACGACGAATTAATAAACTTTTTGTAGATGACATGGAGTTAACGGCGTGGTGACAGAGAGCTATACATGACAGATAACTATACTTTTAGGTTAAACTTGGTTGCACTCTTTGTAGTCAAATTTATGCCATAGATTCAAAAAAAGTTTATCTTTAATTTATGAATAGCCCTGTGAAGATGCTAAAGCAACCAGGAAATTTCGACTCCTACCGTTAAGATCAACAAATATTATTTCCCTTGCTGATTTAACTACCTGCATCTTTTTCTTACTTCAGTAATTTCATGCAAAATCAAGTGTCTGATAACAACTCTAGTCAACGACCCGACAATTCCTGGATCGCAGAAATAGGTAGAACAGTCCTCCTAAGCATAGTTCTAGCCCTAGGAATTCGTACCTTTGTGGCCGAAGCTCGCTGGATTCCTTCTGGCTCGATGGAACCAACTCTACATGGTACCCCAAACCAGTGGGAGGCAGACAAAATCATTGTAGATAAGTTGAAGTATAAATTTTCGGAACCACAACGGGGAGATATTATAGTCTTCTCGCCCACAGAAGAGCTACAGAAAGAACAGTATCAAGATGCCTTCATTAAACGGATCATTGCTCTACCTGGAGAAAAGGTAGAACTGAAAAATGGTCAAGTCTATATCAACAACAAACCACTTCCAGAAGCAAATTATCTTGGTTCCAGCCAACGTACATTAGTTGAGGTTTGTACATCAGGACAGTTGCCACCTTTCTTGGCAAAACCCCAAACCATACCCCCAAACTCCTACTTAGTACTAGGCGATAACCGTAACAGTAGCTATGACAGTCGTTGCTGGGGTGTAGTCCCTCAGCAAAAAATCATTGGTCGTGCAGTATTACGCTTCTGGCCACTTAATCACATTGGGGGAATTGATAAGATACCACTGTATCCATAATACAAAGTGATTTACCTGGGAAGTAAGTTCCAATAAGTCAACCCCCTTTGGGGGAATTAAAAATTCAGCACTACTAAAATAAGTCCGTTGATACCGTACCTAGATAAAATCTTATTGTATCCTGTCAAGTCACTGGATGGTGTAGAAGTTGAAACCGCCAGAGTCTTAGCAAGTGGAGCATTACAGTATGACCGTGAATTTGCTCTTGTGGACGATTCACAAAAGTTAGTTAATGGCAAGCGTTATGCGAAAATCCATTTATTGCGATCGCAATTTTCGCTCTCCACTAGGACTATCACCCTACAAATCCCTGGTAAGCTCTCACAACAAGTTTTCCATTTAGATCAGGAACGACAAGCCTTAGAAGCGACTTTGAGTGATTTTTTTCAGTTTGCCGTTAAATTACAACAAAACGTCATTACAGGCTTTCCTGATGATCTCAACTCGTCTGGGCCAACAGTGATTAGTACAGCAACTTTAACAGAAGTGGCTTCTTGGTTTCCCGGTGTGAGTGTTGAGCAAATACGCCGCCGGATACGTGCCAATATTGAGATTGGTGGTGTACCTCCCTTTTGGGAAGACCAGTTATTTAGCTCCCAAAGTGAAACAGTCTCTTTTCGAGTAGGAGATGTGATTTTTTTTGGTGTTCAGCCATGTAAGCGGTGCGTGGTTCCTACACGGCATCCTGACTCAGGTGCAGCTTATACAAACTTTCAAAAAATATTTGTGCAACAACGACAAGCAACTCTACCAAATTGGGTAGATGCTTCTTGCTTTAGTCACTTTTACAGCTTGAGTGTAAACACACGTTTAGCCACATCAGCAGTTGATGAAATTTTGAAAATCGGTAACGCAATCGAAATTATTTCATAAATTAATTAATATTTCTTAATTTTAAATAGCAAAGAATTAAAAAACTGAAGTTTCTAACTTTGCGTCATTTAGACTGACACAGAACCGAAGATATAAATAATTCCAAAATCTGGCACTAATGTGGATAAATGCCGTAAAATCACATGCTGTAGTTTATTAATTAAATTTCCACAGACAGAGATGCAAGTGTTAATGAGTGTAAATATATTTTGCAGTTCATCTGAGAAAATTTATAGATGCATTGCCAGATGAAAATATGCAAATTAAGGTGTTATAACAAAACTTGAAGATTAAGTAAGAGAGGAGCTAAGTCAGGCAAACATCTGTAAACGCACTATTGCTATATTTTGCGTACCAAAGAGAGTGATGTCAGTCATGGCTTTACCCAAGATACTTGGTACTAAATGTTTATGGCTCCTAGCTTATATGGCAAGAATCACCCTAGTTGAGCACTGGGGATAAAATTAAACAACAATGTTATCCAAAATTCAGACCGTCAAATCTCTCCACTGCTTAATTGAAAAACTTTATGCCAGAGTGCCTCTGAGAACTGTTTTAATCTTGCCGTTCGTACTGCAAATTTGTGGTTCTGTGGGGTTAGTGGGGTATGTTTCATATCAAAATGGTCAGAAAGCAGTAACAGAACTTGCAACTCAGTTAGAAAATGAAATCTGCGATCGCATTGAGCAGCACCTCCAACATTACTTAACAACCCCCCAGCAAATTAACCAAATTAATGCGGATGCAATTCATCTAGGATTGCTAGACCTTTCCGACTTAGAAACTACCGGGCATTACTTTTGGCAGCAAATGCGAGTTTTTAATATTGGTTACAACAAATTCGCCAATCCTCAAGGTGAATTTATTGGCATTGAGCGCCTAGATAATGGCAACCTTTTGATTAATGAGGTTTCCGCCAAGCGTAACATCGGTCAACTTTATGTTTATACTACCAATAACCAAGGAAATCGTCGGCATTTCCAACAATTAAAAAAATACGATCCCCGCTTCAAAACTTGGTATCTAGATGCAGTTAATCGAGGTAAGCCTGTTTGGAGTCAAATTTATCAATGGGAAGATAAACCAGAAGTTTTATCTATATCATCTAGCTATCCACTTTACGATCGCACTCACAAACTTATTGGAGTAATTGGTATCGATCTGCTTTTGTCACAAATTAGCAGTTTCTTAGCCAACTTAAAAGTTGGTCGTTCAGGAAAGACTTTTATTTTAGAGCGTTCCGGGCTAATTGTAGCTTCCTCGGATACCGAACCGCCATACCAAATTATCGGAGGAAAGGCAAAACGTCTATTGGCTTTAGAAAGTAAAGATTTTGTAATTCGACGCACAACGCAGTATTTGATGAAACGTTTTGGCAGTCTTGAGTTACTTACTGGTAAGCAACAGCTTAACTTTCGTACTAAAAAAGCGAATTATTTTGTACAGGTAAACAATTGGCAGGATGAACTTGGTCTAGATTGGCTAATTGTGCTGGTAATTCCCGAAGCTGACTTTATGGAACAAATTCATGTTAATAACAGCATCACTATTTTACTGTGTATAGCCACCTTGATAGTAGCTATACAAATTGGCATTTTGACTGCTCGTTGGATTATCCAACCAATTCTGCAATTAAATGTATCAGCCCAAAAAATTGCGGCTGGTGATTGGGCACAAATAGTAGAAACTGAGCGCTCCGATGAACTAGGGAAGCTAGCCAAGTCATTTAACAGTATGGCTAAACAAATGCAAGAGTCTTTTGCTGCCCTAGAAGCCAAACATATAGAAATGAAAATGTTAAATGATTCTCTATCCACTAATGAAAGTCGGTTGACACAATTTTTAGAAGCAATGCCTATGGGTGTATTAATTACAGATGATCATGGTCAGCCTTACTATACTAATCAAATTGGCAAGCAGATCCTGGGTCAAGGAGTCATGACTACAGCCAATACTGAAGGCACAGAAGCAGTTGAGGAATTTGACGCTACTAGTAATAACCCACTTTATTACAGCGTTCACCTACCGATCAAAAGGGCATTACAAGGCGAAAGTGTGAGAGTCGATGATTTAGAAATTCGCCATCCAGAAAAGATTATTCCTATTGAAGTTTTAGGAACGCCAATCTATGATGAATCAGGAAATGTCGCCTTTGCGATCGCTACTTTCGTAGACATCACTAAACGCAAGCAAACAGAAAAATTATTAGCACAACATAATCGCATTTTAGAATCATACGTCAAAAAGCGTACCCAAGAACTCCTCAAGGTGATTAACCAGCTACAAAGTACGCAAAAAGAATTAATTCAATCCCAAAAAAATGCTGCCAAAGGACAAAAATCTGCCGAGCAAGCCAACTATGCTAAAAGTGAATTTTTGGCTAACATGAGCCATGAATTGCGTACCCCATTGAACGCCATCCTCGGTTTTGCTCAAGTGATGAGTAATGATGATTCTTTATCTACGGAACATCAACAAAATCTAGCAATAATTAATCGTGCAGGCGAGCATCTCTTGAATTTAATTAACGACATTCTCGAAATGTCCAAAATCGAAGCTGGCAAAAGCAACTTAAATATCAGCAGTTTTGACTTGATTCGCCTCTTAGAAAGTTTGGAAGAAATGTTGCGTTTCCGTGCTATTTCTCAACGGCTGGAACTGGTATTTGAATATGCACCGGATCTTCCTCAATACGTGCAGACTGATGAAGGCAAATTACGTCAAGTATTACTCAACCTCCTGGGAAATGCCCTGAAATTTACTCAGACTGGGCGTGTAACGCTGCGGGTAGCAATTTGGGATGAAGAAAAAACCTCCCCCCATCTCTACTTTGAAGTACTTGACACTGGGCCTGGTATTGCTCCTCAAGAAATAGGTCTACTATTTGAAGCTTTTGGACAAACTGAAACCGGCAGAAAATCTCAACAAGGAACAGGACTAGGGTTAGCAATTAGCCGCAAATATGTCCAACTGATGGGTGGAGAGATTACCGCTACCAGCATCCTTGGCAAAGGCAGTCGATTTGCTTTCCATATTCAAATTGGTTTAGCCTCAGCGAAGGAAGTTCAGACTTACAAAAATCAAGGCCATGTGATTTGTTTAGCACCAGCACAAGCAGAATGCCGCATCTTGGTGGTTGACGACGCTAGAGACAGTCGCCTTTTGCTAGTTAAATTACTGACATCCATCGGCTTTGCCGTGCAAGAAGCTACCAATGGCCAAGAAGCGCTCGCACAATGGATAGAATGGCAACCACACCTGATATTTATGGATATGCGGATGCCTGTAATGGACGGCTATGAAGCCACAAAAGTCATAAAAGCTAGAAAAATTCGATATTTTCAGCAGTCTCCATGCCTCATGCCTCCCTCTCCCATTATTATTGCTTTGACTGCCAGTGCCTTTGAAGAAGAACGCCAGAAAATTTTGGCAACAGGCTGCGATGATTTTATTCGCAAGCCATTCACCCAAGAATTATTACTAGCAAAAGTTAGCGAACATCTGGGTGTAAAATATATCAGCCAAGTAGAAACTGCAAATACAATAGTTGCCAGCCAAAAAATACAGACATTGCCTAGCGAAGCTGACCTCAGAGGGCATTTGTCACAAATGCCTTCCGAGTGGCTGGGAGATTTGCGGCACGCCGCAGCAAGTTGTAGCGATGGCATGATTTTAGAGTTGCTTGAGCAAGTTCCTTCAGATCAAAGTCAACTTTTCGGACTTTTCAGGGATTTAGCCAACAACTATCAATTTGAGAAAATTATGGAATTGACTAGAACCAACCCAGAATGAATCACGAGCAGCCAGACCTTGATAAAAAAGATATTTTGCTGATTGACGATATGGCAGACAATCTGCGGGTTTTATCCTCACTCTTGGCAAAAGAAGGATATAACGTCCGTAAAGCTTTGAACTGGCAAATGGCTGTAACTGCTTGTCAAACAGTGTTACCAGATTTAATTTTACTTGACATTATGATGCCGGAGGTTGATGGCTATGAAGCTTGCCAACGTTTTAAAGCTTGGAATCTCACAGCAGATATTCCGGTGATTTTTATTAGCGCTTTAGATGACACCTTCGACAAAGTGAAAGCCTTTAAGGTAGGAGGTGTAGACTACATTACCAAACCTTTTGAGTTAGCAGAAGTCTTAGTGCGTGTCCAAAATCAA
Organism: Goleter apudmare HA4340-LM2; assembly: GCA_019359495.1. Classification (GTDB taxonomy): domain Bacteria; phylum Cyanobacteriota; class Cyanobacteriia; order Cyanobacteriales; family Nostocaceae; genus Goleter; species Goleter apudmare. Next base: position 3,307 of record JAHHHF010000070.1, on the reverse strand, counting down.
TTGCGATTAAGGTCCGCACAAATAGAAGTCCTCAAGCTCAATACCGAACTGGAACAACGGGTCACACAGCGTACTTGGGAGCTAGAAAAAGCTTTACGAAAGCTCCAGGAAGAAATCACATCTCGCCAGCAACTACAAAGTAAATTGCTAGAGATAGCATTACATGACTCACTGACTGGATTACCCAACCGTGTGTTGTTTATCCGGCGACTAGAAAAAGCCCTAAATCGTGCTCAACAAGAACCTAATTATCAGTTTGCACTACTTTATCTGGATTGCGATCGCTTTAAAGTTGTGAATGATTCTCTGGGTCATTTAGTAGGAGATGAATTACTCATAGCCATTGCTCACCGTCTGAAAAAATCTCTGATGCCAAGTGATACTCTAGGCAGATTAGGCGGCGATGAATTTGGCATTCTTTTAGAGAATTTAACAGATATCAATGCAGTGATTCAAGTCGCCGAGCGCATTCTGCAACAGCTATCACTCGCTTTTAAATTGTCAAGATATGAAGTGTTTATGAATGCCAGCATTGGCATTGCTTGGGGTAATCGAGACTATGAACGCCCAGAGTATTTGTTACGAGATGCTGATACAGCAATGTATCGTGCTAAAGCTTTAGGCCGGGTCAGATATCATATCTTTGACCCAGGAATGTATCACGAAGCCATCAAGCTTTTAGAGCTAGAAAATGACCTACAACGAGCTGTTGCACGGCAAGAATTTCTGGTTTACTATCAGCCAATTATTTCTTTAACTACAGGGAAAATAGCTGGATTTGAAGCCCTAGTACGCTGGCAACATCCCACTCGCGGTTTGATTTCTCCCATAGAGTTTATTCCCATAGCCGAAGAAACAGGCTTGATTAGTGCCATCAATATCTGGGTATTGCAGTCAGCTTGTCATCAACTACATCTCTGGCAAAATCACCCAGCCATACCAGACGATATCACTATGAGTGTGAATTTGAGTGCGCGGTTATTTTCTCACCCGAACTTAATAGCACAAATTGATAGAATAATTCATGAAAGCCAAGTCAACCCTGCCAACTTAGAACTAGAAATTACCGAAAGTGTGATTATGGAAAATAGTCAGGCAGTCAAAACTATTCTCCAGCAATTACAGGAACGAAAGATTAAATTGATTATGGATGATTTTGGTACTGGTTATTCCTCTCTAAGTTACCTGCATAGTTTCCCTTTAAATGGACTGAAAATTGATAAGTCTTTTGTTAAACGGATGCAAGACAATCAAGAGGATATGGGCTTAGTACCAGCTATGATTGGCATTGCTGAATCGATGGGCATGAGAGCGATCGCAGAAGGTGTTGAAACTATAGAACAATTAGCACAATTGAGAATTTTAAACTGCGATTTTGCCCAAGGATATCTGTTTTCTAAGCCTATAGAACAACAATTAGCCCTTAACTTACTCACTACATCACCTCAGTGGTAATTATTATTTCTTGTTCCCTGTTCCCAGTTTCCTATTCAGTGTTCCCTATTTTGATGCGTAAATTCAAAAAGTAAATCTGATTGCTATATACTTACGAAAGATGTTTACTTAGATATACACAACCTACATTCAACGCATAGTTTTGATAACTAAGAAAACTTGATGATAGATTTATTATGAATGTATAATTAATATACTAGATATGAGGCTCTGTTAAACATAAAAATTTTTATTTAAAAAAAGAATTTTTTATTATTAATCATTACTAAAATATAGAGTTTTTTACAAAATGACTTTAAATAATAAAACCACTTGTAAAGGAAATATTTTGGTGGTCGATGATACCCCAGATAACTTACGACTTTTATCAGTAATGTTAACAACACAAGGGTTTGAAGTGCGTAAGGCTTTAAACGGAAAAATGGCCATAACTGCCTGTCAAATGGTCTTACCGGATGTGATTTTGCTGGACATCAATATGCCAGAGATGGATGGTTATCAAGTTTGTCAAAAACTGAAAGCTGACGAAAAGACTTGTGAAGTACCAGTGATTTTCATTAGTGCCTTAGATGATGTTTTGGATAAGGTCAAAGCCTTTGATGTGGGCGGTGCTGATTATGTGACTAAGCCCTTTCATGGAGCCGAAGTAATATTGCGAATTGAGAATCAGATAAATTTGCGATCGCTACAAGTTAAATTACAAGAAAAAAATCTTTTGTTACAAGATGCTCTTGATAATTTACAAGCAGCTCAGGTACGACAAATTCAAAATGAAAAAATGGTAGCTTTGGGAAATTTGGTAGCAGGTATTGCCCATGAAGTGAATAACCCCATCAGCTTTATCTATGGCAATCTGCAATATGCTAGTCAATATTTCCAAGATTTAATGCATATTATCGAGTCTTATCAACAAGAATATCCCCAACCCACTGCCAAAATAGAAAAAATAGTTAAAGATATAGACTTAACTTTTGTCGTCAATGACCTACAAACCCTCATGGGTGCTATGTATAGAGGGGTCGATCGCATTCAAGAAATCGTGCTAGCACTACAAAAGTTTTCCAGGCATGATGAAGCATTGATGAAACAAGTGAATATCCATGAAGGTATCGACAGCACGCTCCTCATGTTAGAACACCGAATGCGGGAAACAGCAAATCGCCCTGCTATCGTTGTAGTTAAAAAATACGATAGTTTGCCTTTAGTCACCTGTTATGCTGGTGAACTCAACCAAGTATTTATGCATTTATTGAATAATGCCATTGACGCCTTAGATCAATCAGTGGGTCAGGAAACAACAACAGACCATCCGCAAATACTGATCTGCACCCAGATCACAGAGTCAAATACAGTCAAGATTGCGATCGCTGATAATGGTACTGGTATTCATCAGTCATTACAATCGCGTCTATTTGACCCATTTTTTACTACCAAACCCGTGGGTAAAGGTAGCGGATTAGGATTATCGATCAGCTATCAAATTATCGTCCAAAAACATCGTGGGCAAATAACCTGCTCTTCCTCTCCAGGACAAGGAGCAGAGTTTACACTAGAAATCCCACTCTCGCAGCCATAATACTTAGTTATAAGTAATACTCTAAATCTGGATTTGTATACGCTTTGTGATAATTCTTAATCACAAACAACACATCTATCCAGAGCTAGCCATATAACAAAATTCTCTTCAAGATCAGGATAAATCGCCATATTCAAGCTAAAGGGTTAGACCCGCATTTCTCACAAGTGAGGAAAAAACACTTGGATTAGCTAGATTTAGGATAATTTAATTGATACGTCATCAAAATACGTCCAGAGCGTGGGTAACTCAACGTAAAAAACGAAATAATTAAAG
>JAHHHF010000069.1 GCA_019359495.1 Goleter apudmare HA4340-LM2 | reverse complement strand
AGTTTTATCTTGTTCTCTGGTCACAAATACCCTTAAACGGCTACCCATATCCCTGTTACCTTGCTGGATATATTATACGTATTTACTTATCTTTACATAGTTTGGTTTTTTCACCTCGTTCTACTTAGTCCATCCTGGTACTGCGGGTTCAGCTTCAGCCACCTCCCCACGGCGATAAACTTGCGATTCTTCAAGATTACTAGCACGATATACTCTAATAACTTGCTCTTTGAGTACATCTACATCCCAAACTACCAACGTACCAGCCGCAAAATAATCACGGCGTTTCTTAGCCATATCTTCCTCGGCCTTATCACCGTAATCATTTTCACTTCCCACCTCAGCAGCAAATATAGGCGCACCATTAAGAAACTTTCCGCCTGTAGGTTTGCCAGTATAAAACGCAGCGTCAGGACTGAAAGAACGGCGGTTAGGAAGATTGACAATAAAACCGACATTATCAGGCAAAGCGTAACCACTTTTTTTCAGACGTTCATAATCCCGTAAACTTGCATAAATTTCACTACCTGCACGTCCTGGTAAAAATCCAGTTGGAGACATCAGCACCAATTTTCCATTGACAATCTCTGCTTTACAATTGTCAGATAAATGGTACAAATCTTCAATAGTTGCTTCAGTTTTAATACTCATAGAAACCCTAACTATAAATCTAGGATAATCCTAATTTAAATTAGGAAATTGAACATTCTCATACACCAAAGATATCGGAAAGTGGAAATCAACACTAGTTAAATGAACCTCATCCCCTTCTTCATAAGGATGTAATTCCCAAAATCCTTTGTCATTTATACGAAAGCAATCTAAACCAATTTTTTCAGCATCGATGAGGACGTATTCTTGCAAAGTCTGAATGCGACGATACCGCGTAAATTTTGTACCTCTATCGTAAGCTTCCGTACTTGGGGATAGAACTTCAACAATTAAACAAGGATATTGGAGAAATTGAATAGCTCGTTTATCACGTTCATCACAACTCACCACAACGTCGGGATAATAAAAAGGCCCATTCTCAGATACACCTACTTTCCCATCCGCCATATTCACACGACACCCACTCCCTCGGAGGTGAGTTTTTAATGCTGAAGCTAAGTTTAAAGCAATATCATTATGAGGAAGAGTTCCCCCAGTCATGGCGAAAACTTCACCATTGACATATTCATATTTAATATCTTGACGTTCTTCCCATTCCAAATATTCTTGGGGGGACATATAATTTTGGTTCGGACTCGCAACCATAACCCACTCCCTTTTCTTCAACTGTAACTGAGGGTGGGGAAACCCCAATCAAGGGTGGGGAAACCCCAATCAAGGGTGGGGAAACCCCAATCAAGGGTGGGGAAACCCCAATCAAGGGTGGGGAAACCCCAATCAAGGGTGGGGAAACCCCAATCAAGGGTGGGGAAACCCCAATCAAGGGTGGGGAAACCCCACCCCTACAAAACCTCTGTGTGGGAACATCACCGAATTTGAAATTTGGAATCTAAAATCCAAAATCCAAAATTGTTTCACCCCTCCGTTCTCACAGTCAACACCTGCGGCGGCGTAGAATCAGGGGGATACAAAAAGTCTATCTGAACCTGTCGCTTGTCTCCTGGTGGCATTTTCAAACTCACCAAAGCTTCCCCTAACTGTCCCCGTCGCTGTACCAAATGCACATACCGCGTCTGTTCCACGCCATTATCATTGGTGTAACGTACCCTCACCGTACCGCGAAAGAATATCTGTTCCACTTGGGGATTTAAAAACAGCAATCTATCTGTACCACCTTCATCTTTTAAAGGTGTATGTATTGCTACTGTTACATTTTGGGTTTGATTGCTGGGGTTGTGTACAGGCAAAGTAAGATTGTATTCTACACCATAGTTACTGTGGGCAAAGTAGGCTGTATCAGCATAGCGTTTCAGCATCGGCGCACTCTGTATTTTTCCGGTGCTGAGGGTAATTAAATGCACTGTGCCCAAGGGATAGGAAAATGCTTGTCCTGGCTGGGGTACAGTTAACTCTGACACGGTGGAATTATCTGTAATTGTCCCTTGCCATTGCGTACCTTGGGAGACACCCGCCACACGACTAAACACTGTGGGTTCTCTGGGAGGGTCGAGGGGTGTGGGGATGGGGTCGCGTTTACCTGCTAAACTGCCTGTATCTAGGAGAGTTTGCCACTCGGCAATGGTGGGGGGAAGCTGGCTATTTTTGGCTAAGTTTGCTAGATAAATTGGGCGATCGCTAGTTAATCGCATCATGGTTGTGCGACCATTAGCATTGGGAATTGCTAAGTTCGCCAGGATTTGGCTTTTCCCCGGTTCAATGACTAACTTTTCGGGGAAAATGTCTTGTCTCACACCCCGCAGGACATCGTTCATGGTTCTGCTACCAGGGCCGGAGTACACTGTACTTTGGGAATTATCCACCACGTCAGGTAAGTTGATAAACGGTGCATCTTTGGTGAGGTGACTGGCGGCGTTTAATACTTGCAATGTTGCAGTTTCATTTCCTGGGTTATGAACGATGATTCCTTGGTAGAGGTTGCGGCTGGCGATATGATGGGCGAAGATATCAAATCTGCCTTGGAAGGGATAATTTAAATGGGCGTCCTTGACTTGTTTACCATTTGGGGAGAAGGTGGAAAGTAAAATCCCTTCCGTTGTCACGAATTCGGGACTGTTGCTGTTGAAGGTGGGAAGAGTATCGAGTTTTCCGGGTAAGGGACGCACTTGTTGGGGACGGACTTCTACACCTGCAATGTATTGTGGTGGTACTGTGTAGATATTCAACGCCCGACACATCAAGGCTGCTACTTCTCCTCTGGTGGCGTTTTGCAGAGGTTTTAACTGTTTGGGATTGGGATAGTTAACGACAATACTATTGATTGTGGCAGATGCAATACTATTCTGGGCATAGTTAGGAATTTGTTGAGCATCGGTAAAGTATCGTTGTAATATCTGCGTGGGGTTAGCTTGGGGATTATAATTCTTTCCCCCAGCGATAACACCAATGATTTGCGCCCTGGGAATTGGTTGGTTGGGTTGAAATACCTCACCCGGATAACCAGAAAAGAATCCTTTTTGATAAGCTGTAGCAATGGCTTTTGCTGCCCAATAATTGCTGGGTACATCTTTAAATGTAGTCCCAGAGCGTTTAACTGGTGCATCAGGGAAAGCATTTAACATTAATACAGCTGCCTCTGCCCGTGATACAGTAACGTTGGGGCGAAAAGTACCGTCAGGATAGCCCGTAATCAGTTTACGTTCACCCAGTTGTTGCACACAAGCCCTTGCCCAATCATTTTGGGTATCGGTAAAAGAGAGAGTGAGAATAGATGCGATCGCTATAGCAGCTTTGACAATACTCATTAGTACACTTAATTATATACACCACACTATACATACTCCGCGTACCTCCGCGCCAACCTCCGCGTACCTCTGCGTTTTAAACAATATTACCAATCTCGCTCAACTTCAATCACCTCTGTATACTCAAACTCATTAGGGCTTTGTTTCACCAAAGGATAACTTTCTTCACCTATAGCAATATAATCTTGTTCACAATCTAGCTTAGAAGAATAATAAGTCAGCACATACTCCCTACCAATTCTGTCTGCCATTTCTACTTCCACTTCACCCCGCCATTGAGTTTTCGTGACTAACACAATTAACTGATTCGCTAACTCCGGTAATGTTTGGGCAATGCGGCGGCGATAGGTTTCATCTAAACTACCAAATGGCGAATCCATGACGATGGGGAAAGTACTGCTATCAGGTACAGTTAAAATCTTGCGTTTTGCACTCCAATCTCTGACTTTATCAATAATGCTGGCGATAAAAGATAAACTGAGAATTTGATTTTCCCCGGTAGAAGCAGCAACTGGGGCTTCCATACCAGATGTGGTTTCTGTGAGTGTTAATTCGTATTTATCGCTAATTTGCGGGACATAGGGTGTGAAAGAAATCAAATTAAATATTTCTTGCAAGCGCTTTTCTAATTGCAGGCGAAATTGCTTTTCTTGGCGGTTCCTGACTTCTGTTAACCGTTCGATGGCATCTTGAGTAGCGTTAATGCGTCTTTGTGCTGAGGATTGTTTTTCTTCGTTGAGTTTTTGTTTCGCAATTTGTTTAATCAAGGCATCTATATTAGCCTTGACGTGAGAAATTTGTTGCTGATTTGCACCTTGTTCTCTGTTTAATTCATCAACTTTGCTTTCAATTTCGTCCAAGCGTCTTTGCAAACTGCTGATTTCTTCATTAGCATCTTTTCGTAAGCGTTCTTGAATGGTATCTAACTCACCTTCTACTTGGGAGATATTTTTCCTTAACTGTTCAATTCGTGCTTGTTCTCTGTCTACTTCTTCCCAAAATGCCGTTGCTTGCTTATCTATTTCATCTACTTGGGCACTCATGCGAAATGCAGTTTCTTCCACAGAGGAAGAACCTGCTTGATTTAACCACAAACTGACATTGGTATGAGCATGATTCCCTGCATGTAATTCTGCACCACAAATACAGCGCTGGGAATTGAGTAATTCATGGATAAATTCCCGCGAAATTCCCGTAGTTAACTCACCTTGCTGTTTCAAGTCTTGTATAATCTGCCGGAACTGGGTTGTGGTGTCTGAGAGTAAGACTGTGTAACCCCGTGCCGAAATAATTTTTTTGAGTGCTTCTCTGGTTTGCCTGAGGCTTTCTTGATTGGAGGTTTTTTGTTGTTCTAATTCTTGTCTTCTTTGTTGGATGGCTTTAACTGCACTCAATTCCTGTAACCGATTACCTGTTTCTTTTTTTAAAGTTTGTTGATGTTCTAACTCTTGCTTAATTTCTGTTTGTCTGGTGTTGATGCGTGCAATTTCTCTTTCTAGCTTTTCTTGTTCCCGTAACAGTTGCTTAATTTCTGAGTCACCAATTGCTTTTAATTCATTTTCTAAACTTTTTTTGGCTTCTGTTAAATGTCTGATGGAACGGTTAATTACTTCCACACCCAAGAAAATTTTCGTCGCTTCCGCTATTTCCGCTTTTTTATCGGAACGGACGATTTCTTCAATCCGTTCGCCGTCAAAGAAAAAGTATTGATGTAAACTGACTGGTAAAATCTGCCCAATAATCTCTTCTGGTTGCTGGAGAGGAAAATACCATCTCCCATCGTCCCCAGCTACTTGCATGAATAATTCTGTTTTACCCAGTGCGAAGTCAGTTTGATTTTTATAGCCTTTACACTGGCGTTTGACGTTGTAGCGTTTACCTTCATGTTCCCAGTTAACTTCTACCCAACATTCTACAACTTGTCCGGGTTTTGCTTCGGCGATCGCTCTTTTATTTACTAATTGTTCTGTGGAGGCAAAAGCTGCACTAAATTTTTCATATAACACCCAGGTAAAGGCATTGAGTAAACTGGTTTTACCTGAGCCATTATTGCCATGAATCACTGTGGTGTTCAGAACATCTCCCCCTGCGATCGCTATCTCTGGTGTTTTGCCATAAAATGAGCGAAAGTTGCACAGTTTAATGGAAGTCAACTTCATCGCACTGCTTCCTTCACAATCAGCAAAATATCATCGTTAATGGGGCTATGACTTTTTTTATCTAGCCGATTTTTCTCCAAATGCCATACCCGCTCAATAATCTGCCGCACTTCCGGCGGGGCGCTGGTAATTGGCTCCTGGACATCATCGATATTTTGTTCTGGTGACATCTTGAGTTTGGCAATTGGTGATGCTCTATTTTAACCGTGTCCCACAGTGATTTTACATCCGTCAACCTAGGTTTACTCTTATCTTTAAATATCTGGGAATTATGTTGGGAAAATCTTTAATATTTTTACAATAGGGGCTTTATTTCTGTGGTGTTCACTGATATACTTAAGTAATATTCTTTATAATGGAGTATTTGTGTTTTTAAAAATTTTGCTTACATTCCATTGTGATGCAATATTCTTATTATTTCACATCTAGTACACAGATTTACCTACCATAAACAAAATTTTACATCTCACAAAGACCAGCCAGTGCTTCAGAGGATGTTTTAAAAGTCCTCTCATGGGTAGCAAATGTTCTACATCCCCGATATCTAGGATTTTTAAGGGGCTAGCTCAGATATTGCACCTACGTCCTAAATCATCACCAGCCAGAGAATTAATTCTCTGTCTGATAGATAGCATAAGTCCGTTAAAACGGACTCAAATACTAGTCCTATAGTGACATTTATCTGTCTTCAGCTAAAAGCCTGTGAAATTTATTTATTGAAGCCTAAAATTACAGCCAACCACTTTTCAAACAACCTCTCAGTAATGCGACTGATCAACGCAGGGAAGCACAAATAACAAATAACAACCCTCACTAATTCACCCTTCTTAGTACCAACCCCCCATTAAACATCTAACAACCCATAGCGCTTTTGTAAAGCCAGCAACTTGATTCTTGCTTCGCCGGCATTGTCAGCTAAATCGGCAAATTCCACAAAGCGCCGTAACTCTTTTCTTAATAGATTACGTTCTACTGCGATAGTCTCCCGATCCAAATCTGGCGGTAAAACAATCATGTCGAAAATTGTCGCCCGTTCCTTACCAGGATGAGGGCGCAAAACTCTTCCCCGACGCTGGATAAACTGTCTGGGATTACCAGAACTAGCTAAAATCACTGCTGTTTGAATTGCGGGAATATCCACACCTTCATCCAAACAGCGAATAGCCACTAAACCTTGCAATTCACCATTTTCAAATTGACGGCGTAAGATTTCCCTCTCAGGCAAAGGAGTTTGGGCAGTATAAGTACTGACTTTGTACCCCAGTTCTCTCCCCAAAATTTTGGCAACGGCTTTCAGTTGACGACTAGATGAACGTTGTCCTGACTCTTGAGAACCATCACTACAATAAAACAGGGTATGACTAGTTTCACGACGAGTTGCCATTAATTCCCGCAAAGCCGTTAATTTATTCGCCGCCGCCCCAATTAATCTGGCGCGTTGCATTAATAAAGGTTTGATATCTTCAGAGACGTTATCTGTAGCGTCTCTATCGCCACGTTCCCGATATAATAGCGATCGCCCAATGCGTTTGGTTAATTTTAAATAGGCAATGCTTTCCGCTTCGGTTAATTCTACCAAAATTGGATAATACAAATAATGTACCAAAGCACCACCAGCGATCGCATCCTGCAACCTAAACTCTGGTTGCAACACAGGGCCAAAATAATCAATTAAAGATTGCGTCCCATCATCATCAAAATATCTCTCTGGTGTCGCAGATAAAGCCAGTCGCAACCCCACCCGCCGAGGTAAACTTGACTCCAACTTGGGTGAACCTAAATTATGGGCTTCGTCACCAATAATTAAAGTCCGATCCGGAAAATATTTGAGTTGTGATTGAAAACCATCTCCCATTAAGGTGGAATTAGTAGTAATGATCGTGACAAACCTTTGCGAACCAGAACGCAGATTATAAATTTGCGTAGACAGCTGACTTTGCCAACTCCGGAAGTTCTCAAACGCCAAAATCGGTTGCAAGTTGAATTTTTCACATTCCCTTGCCCATTGCGTCACCAAATGACGATAAGGACACACCACCAATAACACCTGCAAGTTGATTTGCTGGTACAATTCGCAAGCGATCGCTAACGCTGTGATCGTCTTACCACTACCAGTAGCCATTTTGAGCGTCCCTCTGCCATTGTTAGCAAACCAACTAGTAACAGCTTGTTGCTGATATTGCCGCAATGTAACAGATGACGGTATTCTAGGACATCCTGGTTGTTGAGCAGTTCGACTTCGCTCACTGCTCAAGCCGAGCGGAGTCGAGGCTTGAGTTTGATAACTGCCCTGACTTTCCCTTAATAATGGTAAATGCAAGCGGAAGGTGGGCAGTTGCTGCACTGGATTTCGCGTTAGGTAAGATGTCATTTTCGCTTTGCTGATTGGTGAAATGATTTTTATCTCACGCTCCAGACGCTCCAGGCGCAGAGAGTAAGAGTTTAAGAGAGGAAACTGATGTTATTTCTCCCTCATCTCCCGAACACCGAGCGGCTTGCCTTGAGCGCAGTCGAAAGGAGCCGAGGTGCATCTCCCCAACTAGTTATAGTCCCGCCATACAGCAATTAAGGAACCCTGCACCTGTACTTGCATGGCGTTGACTTCAATAGGGTTATATTTGCGATTGGCGGGTTGGAGGGTAACGCGATCGCCTTGGCGATAAAAGCGTTTTAATGTAGTACCATGTCCATCAACTCTAGCAGCGACGATAGTGCCATTTTTTAAATGTTCTGGTTCTGGAACTGGACGCAGAAATACTAAATCTCCATCAGCAATTAAATCTTCAATCATGCTGTCGCCAGCTACCCGCAAAGCGTAGGTTTGGGGTGGTAAAGACAAATTGGAAACGTCGATATGATCTACAGCATCAGTAAATGGTTCAATTAAACCACCAGCCGCGATGGTTCCCAAAATCGGCACACCCGGCGCTACTGGACGCAAAATCCGAATTGTCCGCGCTTTCCCTTCAATCCATTCAATATAGCCTTTGGTACGTAAATGTTCTAAACGGCTTTGAATTGGTGCTGGTGACTTGAGGTTCATCGCTTGCATCATTTGCCTAATGGAAGGCGAATGCTGATGTTGACGGATATATTCGGCCAACCATTCGTACAATTCTTGTTGAGCTTCCGTTAAACGTTCCATAAAATTTACCTGGAAAAAATACAAATGTCTTTAGAACATTAGTACTACAAAAAAGTCTTAATAGGCAAGATAAAAGTAAAAATAAAAAAGGCAAAAGAAAAATAATTCTCTTTTGCCTTTTTATCTAGATATATTTTACCGTTTATGATTCATTCTGCCCCTAAAATACTCACAAGCAACGCCTTTTGCGCGTGCAGGCGATTTTCCGCCTGATCCCAAACTCGTGATTGCGAACCCTCGATCACTTCTTCGGTAATTTCTTCACCGCGATGGGCGGGTAAGCAGTGTAAGACTATGGCTTTGGGGTCAGCCAGGCTTAATAACTGTTCCGAAATTTGGTATGGTTGGAAAATTGGGAAACGATCGCCTGCTTCTGATTCTTGTCCCATACTTGCCCAAACATCGGTGTAAAGTACATTTGTACACTTAGCTGCTACCTCTGGATCATGGGTAAGCAGAACTTCAGTTTGATTATTAGCGATCGCTCTTGCTTGTTCAACAATTGCTGCATCTGGTTCATAACCTTGAGGAGTGGCAATTCTCACATTCATCCCCACCAAAGCACATCCCAACATCAGGGAATTCGCCACATTATTGCCATCACCCACATAGGTTAAAGTTAACCCAGTAAAGTCACCAAAGCACTCTTGAATTGTCAACAAATCAGCTAAAACTTGACAAGGATGTTCTGCATCGGTAAGTGCATTAATCACCGGAATCTTGGCATAGTGAGCAAAGGTTTCTAACTCTTTTTGGGCAAAAGTGCGAATTGCCAAAATATCCAGATATCGATCTAACACCCGTGCTGTATCCTGTACAGGTTCCCCACGACTTACTTGGGTAACATTAGGGTTAAGATCAATCACTTGTCCACCCAATTGGTACATCGCCACCGAAAAACTTACCCGCGTGCGAGTTGAAGCCTTAGAGAATAATAACCCCAATACTTTATTGCACTGCAACTGCAACTGTTGTGATTTAAGTTGGGTTGCCAATTGTAGGAGTTCTTGAATTTCCTTTGGTTTCAGGTCTGCCAGACCTAATAAATCTCGTCCGATCAATGCTGTCATGCTTGTGATCTGTAAAGAGCAATTATGTCTTTTTCTTAGCCAGCTTTAGCAAAAAAATCCCATTTTAAAAATCTACCAGATATTTTCATGCTCAACACACAATTCTGATTGAGCTTTGGCTATAGATGATTGATGATTTTTGCTAATTTTTCCTCATGCCTAGCAAAAAATCTCAGTACAAAAAATCGGCAACGTAACAAAAAAATAGTCAATTCAAACGTATTTAGGACTTACGCATTGACAAAAAATGACATAAATGTATCCTAAGCAGCAAGAGTATTGGTGATGTTGTTCACAATGTATTCACGCACAACTAAAGTGAATAGATTTCTTTGCAATTCATACCAATTA
>JAHHHF010000068.1 GCA_019359495.1 Goleter apudmare HA4340-LM2 | reverse complement strand
TAGTTCTTGTGTGATCCATTGTTCCATGTTTGACTTTGTTCTGCTTCCGGCTCTTGCTATAGACACTACATTACTTCTGTTTTTTGTCAATTTCTTTGTTAAGAAAGATGTTTATAATGCATAGCTTATAAAGGTGGGAAACCGGAAAATCTAGTTCCCTCACCCAATACATCGGGGAGGGTTAGGGTGGGGTAATTCCAGAACTGGTAGTGATTCGATAACTTGTGTATACACCGTAGCCCTTAGCAAGGGGAGGGTTGGGGAGGGGTAAAATTCTATGCAGCTTCACAAAGAATTGGTATCAGAAGAAACAAATCACTGCTTAGACGCGTCTAGCACTCGCTACTGAGTAGAATTTGTAATTGGTCATTTGTTCTGCTTTCTATTCCCCAGTATTGAAATTTTTCCGTAAATACAGTCGTAGTTCCTGTAGCAATTGATAAAAATCCCAATTTATCCTTCAGCACCATGCAAGTTTATTGCAGTAAACAACACTTAAATAATGGTAGTAACCGTTTTTGTACCCACTGCGGTGAAACATTGCCTTTACCTGTAGGGCAAGTTGTGAACAAACGCTACCGAGTTGTACGACAATTAGGCCAAGGTGGGTTTGGACGCACTTACCTAGCAGAAGATAAAAATCAATCTCAAAAACAGTGCGTACTGAAGGAATTTGCACCCCAAGTCCAAGAAAAGGAAGATTTACATAAGGCTAAAGAATTATTTGAGCGGGAAGCGCGTGTTTTAAAAAAGCTCCAGCATCCGCAAATTCCCCGTTTTCATTCTTGGTTACAAGAGAAGTTAGGCGGTAATGATTTTTTCTTTTTGGTACAAGACTATATAGAAGGTGATAATTATTACCATTTATTAGAACAGCGCCAAAGCCAAAACCAGGCTTTTAGTGAAGCAGAAATATTAACTTTGCTACAAAATATTTTACCTGTGTTGTCTTACCTCCACTCACAGGATGTGGTTCACCGCGATATTTCTCCTGATAATTTGATTTGTCGCCGTGCTGATAATCTACCAGTGTTAATTGACTTTGGTGGTGTGAAGCAATTGCCGGCGTCTCAAGGTTTGTGGTTAACCAAGTTGGCTGTAAACCATACTTTGTTGGGTAAAAAAGGCTACGCTCCAGAGGAGCAACTACGGCAAGGAAAAGCTTTTTATAGTAGTGATTTATACTCGTTAGCAGTGACATCTTTGGTGTTGTTGACAGGTAAAGAACCACAACACCTTTACGATAGCTATCAGGGACTTTGGCTTTGGGGGAAAGAAATTCAAGTGAGTCCCAAGCTAGAAGCAGTCTTGAAAAAGATGTTGGCTTATAAACCGAGCGATCGCTATCAAAATGCTGGTCAAGTTCTCAAAGATTTACCATCGCAAGTGAGCGCTAAATCGGCTAACTCCTATGTTACCAAAATCAAAACTATGGTAGCTGCCCCTGGGGTGAAACGTAGCCAAGCGATCGCCAGTAAGTTTCATCACCGCACCCAAGTAGCTGTCCAAAAGCTCCCTATGCCCGTTTGGCTACGTCCGTTTGCGGTGAGTATGATCACTACAAGTGTGATTGTTTTAACAGTTGTTGGCACTTTATCTTTAGTAAATGCCGCATGGCGGGGGATTACTTCAATATCTTTACCATCCTTGCCAGAAATTTCCCTTCCCAAATTCCCAGAGGGCGAAAAGCCTACAGCAAAACCAGTCAGCGACAAAGCTGCAAATCGCATTGCTCAAATTTTAAATCGCCGTCAACAGCTAGAAATCCCTGAAAGATTTTTTATTCCGATGGCAGACAATTTATTTTATACAAAAAAACCAGAGTTACAAGGACGTAGCTTAACTGCTCGACCAGAAGATGCGGCTTTACGAGATGAATGGTATGGCGTAGCCGAAGACTTGTTAAAAAAATTAGAACAGGCTAACCTCAGTACTGCATCTCGTCGTAAACTGGGCAACTATAGTCAGAGAGATTTTGACAGATGGAGACAACAAGCGCAAGCTGGGCAGTTTGGTAAATATACAATTGCACAACTGAACAAAGACACCTACGCCAAATTTGATCGCTTGTTTCCCGGTCAACAGCGTGGTCAACTCAACCAGCAAACCTACGGTCAAATTTGGTATGCGATCGCAGCCGATCAAGTCAGTAAAGTACAATCCAATTAGGGCATTGGGCACGAATCAATTCAAAATTCAAAATTTGGACTCTAGACAAATGACAAATGACAAATGACAAATGACAAATGACAACTATTCAACCAGGACAAACTTTGGGCGATCGCTATGTAATTGTGCGTCAACTCGGTCAAGGGGGTTTTGGACGCACTTATTTAGCTGAAGACCTCAACCGCTTCCGTGAACTTTGCGTTTTAAAAGAATTCTCTCCCCAAGTTCAAACTGATTACGTTTTACAAAAGGCTGAGGAACTTTTTCAGCGAGAAGCAAGTGTCCTCTACAAGCTGCAACATCCCCAAATTCCCCGCTTTCGAGAAATTTTCCGTACCAAATTAGAGGGTAAGGAATATTTGTTTTTGGTGCAAGATTATGTAGAGGGGCAAAGTTACAGCTCTATATTTAGTACCCGCAAACAGCAGGGTTGGCGATTTACTGAGGCGGAAGTGCGGCAGTTAATGCAGCAAATTTTACCTGTATTGGAGTATATCCACTCCATCGGGGTAATACATCGAGATATTTCTCCTGATAATCTCATGCTGCGGACTACTGACCAACTGCCTGTATTAATTGACTTCGGCGGTGTCAAACAAGTCGCAGCAGCCGTGGCTTCCCAATATTCTGAATCTGGCGTAATGACGGCTCCCCCAGCGCCAACTCTACTTGGTAAGATTGGATTTGCGCCTCCAGAACAGATGCAAACTGGGTTAGTTTCTCCCCACAGTGACTTATATGCTTTGGCAGTAACGGTGTTAGTTTTACTGACAGGTAAACAACCACAGGAGTTAATTGATACTCATACCCTCACCTGGCAATGGCAACGAGATATCAGCCTGAGTCCAACTTTGGGGCAGATATTAGATCGAATGTTAACTCCTCGACCAGGCGATCGCTACCAATCAGCCCGTCAAGTCCTCGAAGCCTTAGCCCCGTCGCCGTTTACCTACGCCCCCACCCAACCCCCTGTCCCCGCCCCTATCCCCACATCCGCCACCGTCGCCGTCTCTCCTCCCCTCTCCCCCTCTCCCCCCCAACCAACTAGTTCCTGGACACCAAGCAAAACCATCCTCACGGTATTGGCGGCTGCGGGTCTTGCAGGGTTAGGTTTTTGGGGAACCAATAGCTGGCTTAACTCTAACCGTGGTAATGATCCCGACGGCGTGGAACCAACACCTACAATCACGCCCACCGAAACACCAAAATATTCCCCAGCCGAACGAGAACGCAAACAAAGATTAAGCGATCGCCGTCAGCAGTTGGGTATCAATTCCAGCTTCTACGTTAATTTGGTAAATGAAATCTTCTGGGAGCAAAATCCCAATTTGCAGGGACGCACTCTCAGCGATGGGCCGGAAGATGAAAGTTTACGGGCACAATGGGATCAACTGGCGGGACAATTATTAAATAAGCTGGCAACCATGAGTATAAAAGCCCGTCAGCAATTGGGTACTTATACAACAGCCGAACGCGATCGCTGGAAGGTGGAAGTTAATCGAGTTAATGTTGGTAGTCGTTCTCTGTATGATTTAGGAGATGCTGCTTTTTTCAATGCTTTCCCTGAGCAGCGTGGTAAAAATTTTATTGATAAACCAGTTGGTCAGGTTTGGTATGGATTTGTCAGCGACAAACTCAGCGCCCTCCTCGCGGGTAGTGCTTTGCAGAGAATAGTCTTTGATCCAGGTGCTACCAGCAAAATAGTTAGCGGTGATCTGCAACCAGGTGGTGGTAGAGTCTTCATTGCCGACTTGAAACAGGAGCAATCTCTGGAGGTTAACCTCAAAGCCAATTCCAAAGTTTTGCTATCAATGTACTCTCCCTCCGGGAAAATCCAATTTTTAGAAGATTCCCCAAAACGCACTCTCTCGACAAAACTCCCAGAAAATGGTTTTTATGAGTTTGTGGTTGTTTCCACGGCGACACAGCCAGTAGATTATCAACTCAGTCTCACCGCCGAGAGCCTTACCCCAACACCAACGCCCACACCTACAGAGACACCAACACCCACAGAGACGCCCACAGAGACGCCAACACCAACGCCCACAGATACACCAACACCAACACCAACGCCTACAGATACACCAACGCAGACACAACCTTAGAGTGGCGATCACCGTGATTAATTGATATTACGCATTCATTCATCGAGTATGAGTCATCCTACCGTAACCTCGCCGGATATTGCTCCTGGTGTTACTTGAATTGGCTTGGCTTCCAGATATAATTGAATTGCCTCGCGGATGTTTTCTAAAGCTTCTGCTTCCGTATCATTGGCAGATGTACAACCAGCTAATTCGGGACACCAAACAGCCCATTCTCCAGTCTCTTGATCGGTTCGAGAATTACTCGCCACTTCAGAGTAAATAAGCTTCCTTGGGATTTATTTTATAGTTATAGCTATTTTTGATTGTAACGGAATATAAAATATCCGAAGCCCTTGGCATTGCGTTGTTTCACTCTGTTCCACTCGCCATGACACACCCGGAAATTTTCACGTCGGCTTACTCGGTGATCAATATATTCTCACAGCGCTCGCGTACTATTTCCCCTTGGGCGCATCGCGTTTTTGGGGATAGAATACTGATGCAAAAATTAGCGATCCCATTCGCAAAATATTTAGCATTCATAAATTATGGGTCAAAATCTTGACAGTGCCAAAATTTCGATTGTTATTCCTGCTCTCAATGAAGTGGAGAATATTCAAGATGCGATCGCCACTACTCAACCTAGTGCAAATATAGAAGTGATTGTAGTCGATGGTGGCTCAAAAGATGACACCGTAAAAATAGCCCAATCATTGGGTGCAACAGTGATCTCAGCACCCCCTGGACGCGCTGTACAAATGAATACAGGTGCGATCGCTGCTAATGGTGAGATTCTGGTGTTTCTCCATGCAGATACCCGCTTACCAACTGGGTTTGATCACCTAATTCGCACAACCCTACAACAACCAGGAACAGTAGCGGGTGCATTTAATTTGCAGATTAACGCATCAGGTTTAGGTATGCGTTTAGTAGAAAAGGGAGTAAATTGGCGATCGCATTTTTGGCAAATGCCCTATGGCGATCAAGCAATTTTTTTAACCAAGGAAATTTTTCATAAAATTGGCTACTTCCCAGAATTGCCTATCATGGAAGACTTTGAACTCATACGTCGTTTAAAACGCATTGGAAAAATTACTATTATTGACGTACCAGTTGTTACTTCTGCTCGTCGGTGGTTAAAAAAAGGAATTTGGCAAACTACTCTGATTAATCAAATAGTAATCATTGCTTATTTACTCGGCGTCTCACCACAGCGAATTCGTAGCTGGTATCGACGAGAAAAATTTAGAAAGATTTAAGCTGTTTCTCATGTAATTGGCATACTTTTGGATGTGTGTAGAATGCAAGGTGCGGGGAAAATAAATCTTGAGCAATAATAAATAACAAATGACAAATAACAAATGGACGCGACCACAATTACATACCAAACTTAAACTTTTATTAGTAACTTGTCTGGTTGCGACTCTCATCATCGCTACCAGGCACTTCAACATTCAGCAATTGTTGCAGACTTCAGTCAATGTGGTCAACAATCTTGGTAGCTTTGGGCCGATTGCTTTCATAGCCATTTACAACTTAGCAACCTTACTGTTGATACCAGGCTCTATCCTCACTTTGAAAGCCGGGTGTTTATTTGGTGTATTTTGGGGTTCTATCTATGTGTTAGTTGCAGCAATTATCGGCGCTACCTTGTCTTTTATCATTGGACGTTATCTATCCCGTGATTGGGTGTCCAAACAGATGCTAAAACATCCTAAATTTAAAGCAATTGATCAAGCCGTTGCTAAAGAAGGATGGAAAATTGTACTATTGACTCGTCTCTCTCCCGTCTTTCCCTTCAATTTATTAAATTATGCTTTCGGCGTCACACAAGTTTCCCTCAAAGATTATATCTTAGGTTCTATTGGTATTCTTCCCGGTACAGTCATGTACGTTTACATCGGTTCCCTGGCTGGTAATTTAGCAATGATTAACACCAACAATCAGCCAAGTAACCCCCAAACTCAAATCTGGGAATTGGTGTTCCAAATAATGGGATGTATTGCTACGGTTGCAGTGACTATTTATGTCACCAGGATTGCCCAAAAAGCTCTTAAACAAAGTGTAGAGGCAGCCGAAATCACCCATAATCCAAATAACCACAATTAAACAATTATTGAGATTGCCGACCTCTGATCATCAAAATACCTGCTAATTTATCTTTGATATTTTTATTATTCTTAGCATCCTTCACAGTTGATGAAACACAATGAATTACTTTGCCAATAAACCCAGAATAATTATTCTCGCATTATTGACAATCAGCCTCACTTTCCTATCAAACACAGACATTGCTTTAGCTCAAGAATCTGTCAATACTTTTAATCCCCAAGCAATTTTACGTGATGCTTTGCAATGGATTGATAGCTTGGGTTCCGTGGGAGCGATCGCTTTTATTGTACTTTATATGATTGCTACCGTCGTTTTCTTACCAGGCTCAATTCTCACTTTGGGATCTGGTGTTGTCTTTGGTGTAGTTTGGGGTTCTCTCTATGTATTCATTGGTGCAACCTTAGGCGCTACTGCTGCATTCTTAGTTGGACGTTATTTAGCCAGAAATTGGGTAGCTAGTAAAATTGCAGGTAACAAAAAATTTGCCGCTATTGACCAAGCAGTTGGTAGAGAGGGATTAAAAATTGTGCTGTTAACGCGACTTTCACCAATATTTCCTTTCAATTTATTAAACTATGCTTTTGGGATTACTGGAGTGTCTCTCCAAGACTACTTTATTGGTTCCGTGGGGATGATTCCTGGTACTATTATGTACGTTTATATCGGTTCCCTGGCTGGTAATATTGCCAGAATCGGCACTGAGTCACAACCCACTAACCCCACCATACAATGGGCAATTCGGATTATTGGCTTTCTCGCTACGGTTGCGGTGACAGTCTTTGTTACCCGTGTAGCCCAGAAAGCTTTAGAAGCAGAAGTTAGTAACAATTAAAAACTGTAAAATCAGATTATATTTGACAAATATCTGTTAATTATCCCACTGACATAAAATCCTTGAGGCTGTAATCTTAGATAAATAAATCACTGGTAATTAGAGAGTTTTTGAAAAATGGAGAAAATAAAAACTCTACCAGGTAGGGGATAGAGTTTTCCCTCGCTTGCTATGAAGCATGGAAAATAATCTAAACTTGCATTAATTTCTACTTAGCTATCCATAATATAAACGAGGTATTACTCATGTCTAATTCAGAATTCGAGATGGTCACAGTCCGTCCAGCAGATGAGTATAACCAAAAGTTGTTGTCCTATGTCCATCCACCAAATTGGGTAAATCCGAAACCTGCTGATATTTACGACTTGGTAGTAATTGGCGCTGGTACAGCAGGATTAGTAGTGGCGGCGGGGGCGGCGGGTCTGGATTTAGGTTTAAAGGTGGCGTTAATTGAAAAAAACTTGATGGGCGGAGATTGCTTAAACGTGGGTTGCGTTCCGTCTAAAACCATCATCCGCTCGGCGCGTGTGGTTGGTGAATTGTGGGATGGTAGAGAGTTGGGAATTAATATCCCCAAACATATTGATGTTGATTTTTCCGCAGTGATGGCCAGGATGCGGCGAATTAGAGCTGGTATTAGCCATCATGATTCAGTAGAACGGTTTTCATCACTGGGTGTTGATGTTTTCTTGGGTAGCGGACGGTTTGCAAGTAAAAATACTGTAGAAGTCGGCGACAAAACCTTACGGTTCAAAAAAGCTGTAATTGCAACGGGTGCGAGGGCGGCGCGCCCTGCAATTCCTGGAATTGAGCAAGCAGGATATTTAACTAATGAGTCAGTATTTTCCCTAATTCAACGACCAGAACGGTTGGCGGTAATTGGTGGTGGTCCTATCGGTTGCGAATTGGCGCAAGCTTTCCGGCGCTTGGGTTGTGAGGTGGTACTTTTCCACAACAGCCCGCATATCCTGAATAAAGAAGATGTTGAAGCTGCGGAAATTCTGCAAAAAGTCTTAATTAAAGAAGGAATTCGCCTGGTGCTGAATTCTAAATTAGAAGAAGTGGTTAGTGTCACCGAGGGTAAGCGGCTTTACTTTTCTGTAAACGGTCATCGAGATTCTGTGACTGTCGATGAAATTTTAGTCGGTGCGGGACGTGCCCCAAATGTACAAGGTTTAAATTTAGAAGCAGTCAAGGTAGAATACGACCAGCGCCGGGGTGTGAAGGTAAATGATTACCTCCAAACTACAAATCCTCAGATTTACGCTGCTGGTGATATCTGCATGGACTGGAAATTTACCCATGCGGCGGATGCAGCAGCCAGGATTGTGATTAAAAATACTCTGTTTTCGCCTTTTGGATTGGGACGCGCTAAACTCAGTAGTCTAGTAATGCCGTGGGTAACTTACACTGACCCAGAAATTGCCCATGTGGGTATTTATGAACACCAGGCTAAAGAGTTGGGGATTGAGATCAATACAATTAAAATTCCTTTTAGTAGTGTAGATCGAGCGATCGCTGATAGCGAAGAGTCAGGCTTTCTCAAAATTCACCACAAAAAGGGGTCTGATGACATCCTCGGTGCAACTATTGTTGCTAGTCATGCAGGGGAGATGATTTCGGAAGTCACTACAGCAATTGTAAATCAGATAGGTTTGAGTAAGTTAAGTAGTGTGATACATCCCTATCCCACCCAAGCTGAAGCAATTAAGAAGGCAGCAGATGCTTATCGTCGCACTTTACTAACACCAAATACCAAACGGCTCTTGAGATTTTTAAAAAACCTCTCTTGACTCTGGGGTTGAAATTAACAGATTTCCTTAATAAAAATTACCACACAATGATCATTCCATTGTAGGGGCGTAGCTTCTCCGTCAGGAGTATACTTGTTCGCCCTCATCACTTACAATACCAGTGTCAACAGCACTCTGGTATCGAAAAAGCATGACTGAAACTACAGTTTCTCAACAGTATGATCAATTGGCTGCTGTGTATGATCGACGCTGGAGAAGCTATATCACCAATACACTCACCTTCCTCAAAACTTGGGCAGAGATATCACCAACAGATACCATATTAGATGTTGCATGTGGTACTGGTGAATTTGAAAACCTACTCTTGAGTGAGCATCCATCCCAACAGATAATTGGAGTAGATATTTCAGCAAACATGCTAGCGATCGCTAAACAGAAATGCAGCACTTACACTCAAGTCTCATTTCACTTAGCTAGTGCCTCAGCCTTACCGTTTGCTAATAACAGCTTTGATGTCATCATATCTGCCAATTCCTTTCATTATTTTGCTTATCCAGAAACTACATTAACAGAGATGAGACGCGTTCTGAAGCCTGATGGCAAAGTTGTGATTCTGGACTGGTGCAGAGATTACTTTCTGTGTAAAGTTTGCGATATTGTACTCAAGATTTTTGATCCGGCTCACAAGCAATGCTACACCCAAGATGAATTTCACAACTTGCTAACATCTGCCAATTTTCAAGTTACTCGTGCTACTAAAGTTCGTTTTGGATTTGTATGGGGGTTAATGATAGCTACAGTGATTTAAAACTCGTCGGACAACGACTATCTCAATACTGCAAGGGCTAATACCATGAAATAAATTTTTGGCTTCAAGCTTAAACTGGTTAAAATAGATTAAAATTCTCCCTACTCAGCTTTTTAGGAAACACGAGTAAATGTCTTCAGAATAGAAAAACTAAACTTGTAGACATTCACAAAAGTAATTTTTATTGGTAATATTTCACTTGTAAAAAGTATCTGTATTGCCCCACTTAAACGGCTGTTTATATGGCTTAATTGGATATATAAATTACGCCATAACTCTCTACAACCCTCTTTTCTTTGTGTTTTACCCTGCGAGTTCACTTTTAGCATTCTCACAACAGTAGACGCGTTAGCGGCTATGTATCCTTTGCGGTTTGTTTTTTCATAATTTTGCCTAACTCCTGGGATAAAGTCGAGAGGATATTTTAAAAGTTATAAAAGCAGCATATAATTTGCTACTACACAAGCTCTCATAGAGAAGACTGTGACTCCTTCACACCCTATGCAGACTCACACAAAATTAAGGATTTTAAACCCACGTAGATGGCCTTTCTTCCCGGAACCTGCTACGCAGCATACCTGTGTAGCCAAGCCACTGCGTTCGGTAGAGTCCCGAATTTGTAGCAAGTGGTGCTTGACTTCAAGTCATCAAGACAAGGTAATAAATTTGACTTTACAAACATTCTACTAAGCTGAAAATTAAGTCTTTGCGTCTGATAGTCAAGTTACTTGCTGGATGTATTTTACTCAATTTAATATCTCCGCATGTCAACACCAAATGGTATGATTTTTCATGAATTAAAGATTTTGTAAAAGTTTTCGTAAAAAAAAGCACTTTTATTAAAATTCCGTAAAAAGGAATTGTGTATCAAACATTTACATAAGCAACAGTGGTTCTTTGGTGATACTATGCTTTGAACAGCAAAAAACTTGAAAAATTCACGAAAAAGTGGGTGTTTTTCACAAAAAACTCACTCAATATGCATAAAAACTTCTATTATTGCTTGATGCCTACCAATGAGAGCCAAAGACGCAAAAAAGAAGCAAAAAGTAACGGTAATATACACAAGTATATTAATAAGCATAGCGACACCAAGCACAGCGCAGACAAACGAGATTAGCAACACAGCCAGCGCCGGAGCAGAAAACACACAGATAAGCAAATCAAACCCAGTCAGACTAACAGCCAACCAAGCAGCAATAGAACTAATAAAAACAGGAGACAGAGCAGCAGCCGAACCAGGAG
>JAHHHF010000067.1 GCA_019359495.1 Goleter apudmare HA4340-LM2 | reverse complement strand
GTATGTGTCAGAAAATCAGTTATGTTCACTGGTTTGAGGAGATTATGTTTTGTTGACTAATTTCAGCTTTTTAGGCTTAGTCTTAATAAAAATGTAAAGTTTTATATCAGCATTCAACATTTGTGATGAGAGATATAAACGCTCTAACTATTTTGCTATAACTTACGAAACTGTTTAGGATTCATGCCTGTATGTTTACGAAAACATTTGGCAAAATGACTCTGATTGGCAAAGCCGCACTCTAGGGAGATCGCTGTAATGGTTCGTTCTGGTTGCTCTAGCAAATGTTTTGCCCGTTCTACTCGTTGTTGAATTAAGTATTGATGGGGCGACATTCCAGTTGATCGCTTAAATAAGTGGCAAAAGTAATACTGGCTCATACCAAGTTCATTGGCAATTTCACTTAGGGATAAATCCTCGCCCAAATGCACCTGTATATACTCAGTGGCTTGCCTTAGCTTTTGTTTAGGTAGCCCATTCTCATGTTCTCGAAAACTATGGTTAATTACCAAAGGTTGTTTTGCAGACATTATCATTTCCTTCAGCTAGTGTTTTATAGGCAATTTCGCCCCCGTTATCGGATTTGCATTGATTGCATCAATAAATCTCTCAATCAAGTCCCAAGCAGGAAATTACCTGATCATCACCCCTCACAGATAACTCAAGGTTGAGATTTAGCTATTGCAGTGCTCACACTTTCCCATACCAATAATTGTGAGCAAACGCAAGCCGCTATCAGCTCGATATATCAGATGTGTTAGCTCTTGCTAATCGCTCAATTAGTTCTCGATCTCCTTGTTGATAAATCGCCTTTTCCGTTTGAATAAAAATATCCGCTAAAGCACTATAGGCTTCAGCCCATGCCGAAATAACTTCATCAGTTGCGGCATCTTGCAAAACATCTTTCATTGCTTGCAAAAGCTTTTCGCCGATCAAGGGATACTGTTCTGGTAGTATGCGAGTCTCTACATGACGATGGGCAATGCTTTTTACTGCCATAGCTAATTCATCTAGGCGGTCAATATGAGTCGCATAAGCATAAACAGATGCGGCTAATTTGTGTGCTTGCTCACCACCATCTAGATGCTGCATCCAAGTAGTTTCAAAGCTGCATTTATAGTCAGGTCGCTCTTCAAAGGTAATTTGATACATCCGCCTGGTAATCTCTTCACCTTTTTCTTTAATAATTGGTGCGGTTGCCTTGACAATTTCAATCGTTCTTTGACTAAGCATTTTTAAAAACCTCCTCATTATTTATTAAAACTGTTTGAAAATAGAGAATAAATTGTTTTGAATATCATATTTTATATAGCAATCCTAAATGAATTGTGAAAATTTAAGTTGTCCAGATTACCCACTTCTTTGAAGAGTCGGTAATCTAATATTTCACGAATGATTTATGAAGGTAACATACCACCTGTGCCAAAAAACTCTGCTGTTGCTCTGGCTATATTTATTTAGATACAATATTGATTTTAAAAAATCAATTAGTCATTTGCCGTATACCAATATAAAGTTTTTGTTACATTCCTTCGCTATAGCAGCCAGTCACCTTGTATCGATGAAACTCGTTTTCATCGATATAAGGAATTACGTATACTAAGCAATTTGAGTTTGGTTGTATGTAAAATTTTGTATCGTTTGGCATAAATTCTGAGGAGCAAACCGAGTATAAAAATGGGACTTAGCACATATTGTTTGCTCAACAAGTTCCCTATTTGAGATTTAAGTGGGGTTTTCTCAGGGTACAAAATGCAAACCGATGAAAGAATTAACTCTTAATGATACTCAGCAATTACTTCAGGCAGTTTATGAGATCCAAGGCCTCAAAAACTTAGATACATTCGAGCTAGATAGCCTATCGATTTTGGCAAAGCTTGTACCAACAGAAGCATCGGCAATATGTACTTGTAGATTCGAGGTTTCAAATTTTGGTAGTGCGCGACCAATCGCTCAAGGTAGTAGTTTTCGATCGCTTGATCAAGATTTTGAACATTTTATGGAGGAATTAAAACCAACTCTTAGTGTCTATGCCGATCAAAATCCTTTACTGCAAAATGTACCGCTAACTAATAAGGGTACTCACAAATTATCTGATTTCCTCAAACGTGATGAATTCCAACAGATGGAACTCTACCAAACCGTTTTGAAGCCCATTGGCTCTGATGATATGGCAGCGATCGCTATTTACGATTTTGATCGCCATTCCATGCCTCAGATCAATACTGATATTCCCCAATGTCTCTTTTATCGTCCCTGGGAAAAATTTACAGAACGCGATCGCCTAGTTCTTAATTTGCTACAACCCCATTTGATTCAAGCTTATCAGACTGTTCTACACTTCCAGCAACTCCAGCAAGAGGTAACTAAATTAGAGCAATCCCTAGATCAAACGGGAGCTATTTTTTTGGATGGCTTGGGACGCTTAAGGCTAATGACTTCACACGCTAGGATGTGGCTCGAATCCTACTTCCCCTCCTACAGAGGTTTTAACCAACTTCCAGAACAATTAGACTCATGGGTTAAACATCAACTCAATCGCCTCAAAGTAGCAGAAGATGTTTATTCTCCCTGTCTCCCCCTGCACCTACAACAGAAAAATCGGCAGTTAACGATTCGTTTAGTAGTCGAACAACCGGGAGAACAATATCTATTGTTGCTAGCAGAAGAGCAAATGCTGTCTTGGTTAGCAGCCCTGGAATTATTGGGGCTAAGTCAGCGCGAGGCGGAAGTTTTATCTGCGATTATTCAAGGGAAAGATAATAAAGCGATCGCCGCACAGATGAATATCAACATCAGTACGGTACGGAAACATCTAGAAAATATTTATCGTAAACTGGGTGTCAAGAATCGAACAGAAGCGATCGCTTTGGCACTAGAAAAGTTGGGGTGTTTAAATTCGTCGCCACTTATCTAAACTGGAAAGTTATAAAATATATTAAGTATTTTTGTTGTCAACAATAAAATTACACTGTCAAAAATCGGCGATGTAAGAATGAAAGAAGATCAAAATCAGCACAGCGCCGTAGCCATCAAAAAGCAGTAAATACCTTCATTAGCCGCCAGTTGAGCGCAGTCTGTAATTCCAGAGGCTTTGTAATCGGCTATAAAGACAGATTTTTTGTGTCCAATCATTTATTACCCTCCGGGTTGGGCAATCTCCCATAAACAGGAACCGCCAAGATGGGGGCTGTCTCACCTTCCATCTGTATGTTAAGCTTTGCTGATTGACTTGATTTTTTTGATCCCAGTAAGCTGGCTATATAAGCTTTTGAGCAAATGTCTGTTAACTGGATCTCGTCAAGTTGGGGAAATCCCCCCAGTAATAGGCTAGTGAGGCTGATGTACAATGCAAAGAAATATTTAAATTATGAGCCGCCGATCTAATGATCTCATCAGAAGCAAACACAAAATCCAGCGATAAAAGTCTTGAGGCAATGCGGCATTTTTCGGAACAATATGCCAAGCGTACTGGAACGTACTTCTGTTCTGAACCTTCTGTTACCGCAGTTGTGATTGAAGGACTCGCCAAACATAAAGACGAACTGGGTGCGCCTTTGTGCCCCTGTCGCCATTACGAAGATAAAGAAGCAGAAGTCAATGCTGCATATTGGAACTGTCCCTGTGTGCCGATGCGGGAACGTAAAGAATGCCACTGTATGTTGTTCCTGACCCCAGATAATGAGTTTGCTGGAGAACAACAAGAAATTCCCCTAGAAACAATTAAAGAAGTGCGGGAAAGCATGGGATGAGTGAAACCATGCCGCAGGAGTTTTGGCAAGGGGTAGAACAGTTCAATTCTGGGCAGTTCTACGCCTGTCACGACACCTTAGAGGCTTTATGGATTGAAGCCAATGAGCCAGAAAAAACTTTTTATCAAGGCATTTTACAAATTGCTGTAGCTCTGTATCATCTAGGTAATCTTAACTGGCGCGGAGCAGTAATTTTACTGGGAGAGGGTAGCAATCGGCTACGACGTTACCCATCGAGTTACGGCGGCATTGATTTAGAAGACTTGTTATACCAGAGCCTAACATTATTGAAGACGTTGCAACAGGCAGGCCCTGAGAACATTCCTACTGTGAGCTTGGGTAATGATAGTGACTTATCTTTACCCAAGATTGCGGTAGTTATTGATGAATAGATAGATTTTGAGATTGGTCAAGGGTCAAGAGTTATTCTCGTCCATGCCCAATGACGCCACTTGCTACAAGTCGGGCTTTGCCGATGACAGTCCACGGCGCTGTCTCCCCAACGTAGTGGCTCCCCCATACCTAATTTGGTAACAAAACAAGCGCAACAGCGAAACTTTGAGGTAGGCACAAGCGTCAAGAGTGTCATCTGTCAATTATCTGCAATCATTCCAGAATGTATATTTGGTCGCTGGATAAAGTAGTGGAGATAATTAAAATACAATCTCAAATCCAGAATTCTCAATTGCTATGATCCCATCTTATAAATTGCCTAAATTCTCTGTAGGACGCTATGCATTAGCCTTAATGCTACCAGTAGCGCTTTTAAGTGCGATCGCTCTGCCTTCCCAAGTAAAAAATGCTACCGCGCAAACAGCCGCAGGCAATCGCCCGCTCACCATCCGCGCTGATGTCCAAGAGTATGATGCTAAAAGCCAAGTAGTGACAGCTCGTGGCAATGTCCAAATGTTATATCCTGCCCGTCAGATACAGGCCACAGCTGCCCAAGCCCAATACTTCAGCAAGGAAAACCGGATTGATTTCAGTGGCAATGTCTATATTTTGCAACAGGGTGGAAATAGTATCCGCGCGGAGAAGGTGACTTATCTAATTAACGAAGGGCGATTTGTGGCTTTACCCCAATCTAATCGTCAGGTAGAGTCAATTTACATGGTGCAAGACTCAGAAATTGGGGGGCAATCGGCTAACCCTGCCCCAAGAACGCCAGCGTTAAGACGTTCTAATTAGCATCGATAACTGAGAAAGGGCATCTCCAGCGTGAAAATTGTCTTAGAGAATATCCATAAATCTTATGGCAAGCGGTTGATTGTCAATCGTGTCAGTCTTTCTGTTGCCCAAGGAGAAGTAGTCGGTTTATTAGGGCCTAATGGAGCAGGTAAAACTACCACCTTCTACATCGCTACAGGTTTAGAAAAACCCAACCAGGGAAAAGTCTGGTTAGATGACTTAGATATTACGGGGATGCCAATGCACAGAAGAGCGAGACTAGGCATTGGTTATCTAGCTCAAGAAGCTAGTGTTTTTCGTCAGCTTTCGGTGCGGGATAATTTACTGCTAGTGCTAGAGCAAACTAATGTGCCACACTGGGAATGGTCTGGACGAATACAAACTTTACTCAGAGAGTTTCGTTTGGAAAAAGTAGCCAATAGTAAAGGAATTCAACTTTCTGGTGGCGAACGACGGCGAACAGAACTAGCTAGAGCTTTAGCGGCTGGGCGAGAGGGGCCAAAGTTTTTACTTTTGGATGAACCATTTGCCGGAGTTGATCCCATAGCAGTTGCAGAAATTCAGCAGATTGTTGGACGACTACGCGATCGCGGTATGGGTATCTTAATTACAGACCACAATGTCCGCGAAACCCTGGCCATCACTGATCGTGCTTATATCATGCGCGAAGGGCAAATACTTGCCTTTGGTAACGCTGATCAACTCTACAACAATCCGCTCGTGCGGCAATACTATTTAGGCGACAATTTCCAAGTCTAAATTAATATTGATTAATAATTACCAAGTTTTTACCTGTATTTATTCTTAGCTATTTATCCACAATTTTTGTCTCATTTCCCATCTACTAGAATTTGACCTGAATTTAAATTCAGTAGAGACACTTTGCCTGCTTTGAGCTACCGATATTTAAATTTTAAAATTGCATATGGTAACAAAAAAGCTCACATCTTTCTACACCCTCAATTCGCTGCTGCCTTTTACGATCATGGATCGTTACTTAACCAGCGAATTACTGCCACCATTTTTATTTGGAGTGGGAGCTTTTTCATCACTTGGCGTCACCATTGATGCTGTCTTTGACTTGGTAAGGAAAATAGTAGAATCCGGTCTACCCATAGACATTGCCATTCAAGTTTTTTTGCTAAAGCTACCAACTTTCATTGTTTTAGCCTTCCCCATGTCCACTTTGCTAGCTACTTTGATGACTTACAGTCGTCTGTCTAGTGAGAGTGAATTAATTGCCTTGCGTGGCTGTGGGGTGAGTGTTTATCGCATGGTGTTAACTGCTGTGATGTTGAGCTTAGTAGTCACAGGCATGACATTTATATTTAATGAGCAAATAGCACCAGCCGCAAGTTACCAAGCTAGTCAGACTTTAGAGAATGCTCTCAAATCTGACCGACCAACTATTAAACAGCAAAATATTTTTTATCCTGAATACCGGGATGTACAGCAAGCGGATGGTTCTAAGAATAGAATACTGGCCCGCCTATTTTACGCTGACCAGTTTGATGGTAAGCGGATGAAAGGACTAACGATTATCGATCGTTCTGAAGAAAACCTGAATCAAATTGTAGTTTCAGAATCAGCTCAGTGGAATGCTTCGCAAAACGTTTGGGATTTTTACAACGGTACTATTTATTTAGTCGCTCCCGATCGCTCGTACCGTAACATTTTGCGCTTTGAACAGCAGCAGCTACGACTGCCTCGCACGCCGTTAAGTCTGGCCGAAAAAAGCCGAGACTACGGTGAGATGAATATTTTCGAGGCCTTAGAACAACTAGAAATAGAACGTCTCAGTGGCGATCGCCAAAAAATCCGTAAACTCGAAGTCCGAATTCAACAAAAAATTTCATTGCCATTTGTCTGTGTAGTCTTTGGCTTGGTAGGTGCAGCTATGGGCAGTATCCCTCAGCGCACTGGACGAGGAACAAGTTTTGGTGTCAGTGTTGTAGTAATTTTTACTTATTACCTCATCTTCTTTATTAGTGGTGCAATGGGACAAGCAGGCGTCCTCTCTCCCTTTATGGGAGCTTGGTTGCCTAACTTTCTCTTCTTCGGACTCGGCATATTTTTACTGATGCGGGTTGCTCAACGGTAAGTCATACCATTCCGCGTTCTGGAACGTAATTCTGACTTTGAGGGAGTTGGGAGAGATAAGGGCGCAAAATCCTCCTCATCCCCCATTCCTTCCTCATTGTCATCAAGAATTATACTTGCGACATTCTGGTGCATCTGGGTTCTCTCGGCAGTATTCCTCAAAGGAAACTTTCGCTGACACCATACCTTCAGCTTTCTGATGGGCAGCTTCTGCTTGCAGTTCTTCCACCTCATCCCAAGCAACAGCACAGGCTTTAGAATAGGCACCTTGCTCAGTGCAAATAGCCCTCGCCTGCTCAATTACCTGTTGAACTCTCTCCTCTAGTAGCAGCACTTTGGGAGTGTCCACAAAGTCGCTTTTTGTGAGAATATCTGTAGTCGAGATCATCCCCAACAGCTTATCTTGAATTACTGGTGCTCTACGAATACCAGTATTAGCAAACAATCGTGCTACGTGTTCCACACTCAATTCAGGATTGACGATAATGCAAGGCTTGCTCATAATTTCGTATACCCGGATTTGCTTTGGGTCTTTGCCATAGGCTGTAACCTTGTAGACAATATCTGTTTCAGTCACAATGCCATAAGCATCATTTTCATGACGACGATCCACAACCAAAGCACGCAATCTTTTTGCTTTCATCAGTCCCACTGCTTCAGCGACTGTCGCCGAACCACGAATGGTAACTACTTCCTTGGTCATAATATCTTCAGCTTTCATCATTGCTGTAGTCTCCTGGTGAATAGGGCTGTGCATTGTCATGGGGCGGAGTGCAGCGCCTGAATGGGTGTATCGAAGCATTACAGCACAGAGTTGGTTAACTAAAAAAGTAGAAAATTGGCACGAAAAAAGTTGCACTTCTGTCCAGCCACAACAATAAAGTTAGAACAGCTTGCAACTTCTGATGATATCCAATGTGACCAATACCTGAAAACAGCTATCCTAATTAGCCAAAAAGGTTGATTTTAATCTCTCCAAACTTACAGGTATGGATGCTGGTTTTAAATCGGTATTAGGCAATACGGTTTATACAGATCAAATAGTGGATAGTTAGCGCTTAAATTTTTTATAGGTTTTTTGATGGTTGTGGTAGGTTCGTCTAAAATCTTATAGTTCAAATGACGCTAAAGCAGTAGTCTGTTTTTATTACACTCAGATACTGGAAATTCTAGTGAACTTTTGTGTAGTTTTTTCGCCATGTTTCCAGATGCTCTATAGATACACATTTAGTAACAACATTAAAACCATTTCCTCGCCAATGAACTTCTGGATCTGTGGTAAAAACTCCACACTCTAACTGCTCACTTCTAATATTCCAATATTCACTAAATCGACTTTTTAAAGTAAAAACTTGATCAAAAACCTTGTTTCTGTGCTTATTTCTGCGTTTCCTCTCCGTAGCTCCTGTTGCCTCTGTGTCAATATACTTAGTTTCTATGATGAATAAATTGCCTTTAGATGTGAGATAAAGAAAATCACATTTCCCTAAGTCTGTATAATCGGCAATCGGAGACTTTTCAAATAACAATAATTCAGAACAGGAAGGAAATAGAGTTTTGAGATTTAAAAACAAGTAAGCTTGTAACAAAAGTTCCTTATCATAAGGAAATAAAATCACACCTTCAAAAAATTTTTGAATGTCATCCTGAGTTTGAGGTTGAATTGTTTTGCAATACGAAACAAATTTATTTAGCTCATTTACGATCATCAATTGCTTACTCCTGCCCTTGGCTATGCCTATACCCCTTGGCATAAAAAGATACCATTGACCAGGAATGATAAGCATCCGCATAAGTAAGGAAAAAAACTATTAGACGGCTCTTTAGCTCCGACTATATACTGATGACGTAACTGTAAAAATGATGTCAAATAGTGTCAGCATTAGCAAGTAGAGACTCACCTCATAGCCTCTCTAATCAAAATGTTTCAATTAAATTCTTGTGAGTTTTGAATTCAACTCCCAATCAGTGGTTTTACATGAGCGAGGAATCTAGCGTTTTGCAGTACCTGGGCTGTTATCCTAGAGTCTTGTACACAAAATTGCCAACCCAAGCGCACAAGTTGGCGGGAATTTTCCGTTTGCACAATGCCGATCACGGGCATTTTTGCCTTTTCTTTGTCTCCTGACTGCTCTTGCAAAATTGTTTTCAAACGGTGTAGCTCTTCAATGTTGCTGGCTTGTTGGGGGTTTAGTTCCACCATCACCATTTGTACTGTTTCTACTGGTTCTGCATCTTCAACAATAAATTGATTTTTATCATCTCGTCGGTCTACTTTACCCCAGATAATTAATCTGGCATCAACTTGGAGTAGTGAACTAATACGTTCATAGGTTTTGGGGAAGACTACAGCCTCTGATTGTGTCGAGAGGTCTTCTATTTGTAAAATTGCCATTGAGTCACCTTTTTTGGTAACTACTTTTTTGACACCATTGAGCATGACAACTGCACAAAGCTTGGTATCTTCCCTTTGTTCACCCAGTTGTGAAAGGTTTACTGGTGTAAGCAGTGGTGCTATTTGCCTTAAGGATTTCAATGGGTGATCTGATACATAAAAACCCAAAAGTTCTTTTTCTAACCGTAACTTTTCCTGGGGGGGAAAATCAGAAACAGGTTGAGCTTTAGGAGCTATTTCAAAAGCATTATTGGCGTTTTTAGTATTAGTAGTAGCAAAGCCGCCACCTAATAAATCAAAAATACTTCCTTGACCACTTGCTCTATCTTTGGCGCGAGATTGTGCCCAATCGTATACTAGTGGTAGGTCTTGACTTAACTGGTGGCGATTAGGGTTGATTTTGTCAAAGGCTCCACAGGAAATGAGCGATTCTAAAGTCCGCCGATTCACAGCTCGTAGATCGACGCGATCGCAAAAATCACCTAAGGATTTAAACTCTCCTCCCTCATCTCTTGCTACCAAAATCGAGGCGATCGCATTTTGTCCCACATTCCGTACTGCTGTAAATCCAAATAAAATTTTTCCTGCCACTGGTGTAAAGTCTAGACCAGAGCGATTAATATCTGGTGGATCGATCTGGATACCCATATTTGTGCAGTTGTTAATATATTTCTGCACCTTATCGGTGTCGCCACTGTTAGCTGTCAACAGCGCCGCCATGTACTCTAATGGATAATTAGCTTTTAAATACGCAGTCTGATAAGTTACATATCCATAGGCGGTGGAATGGGATTTATTGAAACAATTAGCAGCTACCAACCCATTTTTAATAGCAAAATTATGGTCGTGCTCCACGCCAATGTCATAGACATTTTCTTTGGCTATATATTTACGTGTAATTATTTTGACCATCTTCCCCCATTCCCCCGGCAGCAAATCATAAAGTTAATTTATCAAATTATTCAGATTTCGGGATGGGAAATTAGATACTAGTGCTCTGTCCCATTAATTTCGCGGGACAAAAATGTTCGTAGTAAGGACTTTAGTCCTTGATTTTTAAGCATTAAAGTGCTTACTACAAACCTACCAAAACTTTTGGAACATACCACTAATAAACTTGATTTACTCCTACTTAGTTCATCGATAACACCCAATCACGGAAAAGTGAGTTTACTTGCTCTGGTACTTCATCATGGGGACAATGACCAGCTGTGAGAAAATATTCTTGTAATTCCGGATAGTATTGTCGAAACTTCTGGGAACGTTCTCGACAATTCATCCAGGGATCGGCTTCTCCCCATAAGAGCAGTAAAGAACAAGTCAGTTGCTTTAATAGCACATCAACTTTTTCTCCCTGAGGAGTGCTAAATACTGAAACAAAGACATCCAAAGCCCCAGCATCGTCAGCAGGACGAGCAATTTCTGCTACTAATTGTTCTGTAATAGCACTTCTGTCAAGATAAACTTTTTCTAGGGTGCGACGAATTACCCAACGTTGTCGCACATATTGAAATAGCAGGAATTGAGCTAAAGGTTGTTGAAAAATCCACTTAACGCTATTATCGAGTAGCTTTTGTATTGGACTTTGGACAAAAAGAAGTTGGTTCGCGAGTATGACTCGCGAACCAACAAACTAGTCATCAGAAATTACCCCAGTTATTTTACAAACTGAGTCAGACTGAGTTAAACCCCTAAAGCCTAA
>JAHHHF010000066.1 GCA_019359495.1 Goleter apudmare HA4340-LM2 | reverse complement strand
CGGTTGGATATGAACGAGCGATTACAAATTGATGCTGCTAATGCTTGATTTTTTTTCTGAAACATAATCTGGGTAAGATTTTCATCTGTCGCGTGGCGGCAAATTAGCTCTTCGCTACTTTTACCCCGTTTTGAGCTTTTAGAGGATGTCTATCCACCGGGGGTCTAGGAAGTGCGCTATTTCGGTTGCAAGAACCTAACAGTCCTTACCCTTTCGGTTATTTCCGAACCAAGGTGTGTCCGAAACACAAGCTTATATCCCTTGGTGAGATATGACGATGGCTCAACGACATTTTGTTTGTTCTTCCCATGAACTCTTGCTTGCGGTTGGTGTTTTCAGCAATTATCACCATTCACCGCTTTCGTCCCCGCTTTACAGAGCGAGATAGTCATTCTCCTCCGTAGGAGCTACCATTTTCTGGTAGTTTACGTGCTTTCAACCCCGCACCAGGGTGATAGGACTTGGTTGAAAATTTCACCTCACCTATATGGGTATCAAGTTGTCATCAGCAGAGGATTAAAGTGCGAACTCAACTCCTGGTGGAGTTACTCTACTGAAGCCTGGAATCCTCCCAGATATTGGGTTTCTCCAGAACGAATCGCACTTACACGTATCTCGGCTGTACCCCTAGAGGACTTCAACACTTTGCTATTGCTCAGGTGCTTGGACAAAAGTCCGCTTCAGAAGCGGACTTGCCGTCACGTGAACGTGAGTTAGACCAGATTCTTCGTTTGACGGCTTAAAGCGACAGTTGCAACTTTTTGATAGTGAGCCCAGGAGTTTCATTTCTGGGTCAATTTCTGCAAAAGTATAGCTCCTTGTAGAGAAAATATTCAGTAAAAACCCCTTTGTGACAGCTAGGGTGCGGAATCAGGGTTATACTAATGGTGCATCATAGTCTGGCAATATATCCTCCACATTTCGCAGTTTTGGAAAGGCATAGCCACTGACTCCCACTAACACAATGAATAATGAAGTAGTTACATAAAAAAGAGCTATGCCACTACCAGTGCTATTACCAAAAATGGGACTAAAAATAAATGCTAAAAGTCCTCCTGGCTTCATCGCTGGCTCAAAAACTCTGTCTGCGAGAGTCCCTGAAATTAAACTGGCAACTGTGCCAATAATCATGCCAATAGTGTGGTCAGCAGCAAATACCCTTCCTTGGACACTTGGCTCTATTTTGGCATACCAAATAGCATTGCTAGAACTAAATAACAAAGGCACATTAATAGAGGAAAACAAACTAGCACCAATCCAAATTAATGGTACTTGACCTATACCTAGAATAATTTTGCTTAAACCAGTACCGATAAAACCTAGTAGCATACCATTGACTTTACGCTTAAACCCGCCCCAAATACTTAAAAATGAGCCACCAATCACACCACCCACTCCAGCAGCAGTCATAACAGCACCTAAAACTTCAGTTTTGCCACCTGTACGTGCGAGAATCATTGGTTGAAATAAAGTATCTGCAATTTGATGGGCAAACCAAAAACATGAGAAAGCGATCGTCATTGCCAATAAACTGGGTCGTGACAAAATATAGCGAAAACCAAAAGCTAGTTGTTGCCAAATTGTTTCATCATAGTTGTTGCTTGTCTTTGTCTGAGGCGGTTGGGGTATTGACAAGATAAAAATTATTGTTGCAGCGACAGTAAAGGTAGCAATATCAATCAGAATAATCCCAAATAAACCGATCGCTGGATAGAGAATACTAGCTAGAGCTGGAGAAACAATTGCAGAAGCAGGACTAATTAAAGCGATCATGCTGCTGGCGCGAGTGTAATGCTGTTTCGGTACAATTAAAGGTAAAGAAGCGACGTAAGCGAGATACTGCACATGACCAAAACAAGCAGACCCAGCAATTAAACAATAAAGATACCAAACTTGTAAATTGTTAGTAGCATAGAGCAATCCAATGATAATGGTACACAATATAGCACTGGTGTCGCCCAAAATTATGAGAAACTTACGGCTATAACGGTCTACGAGAACGCCAGCAAATAGAGAAACAAAAATAAGCGGGAGTTGCTGAGAAAAACTTATTAAGGCTATGTTTGTGGCTTTTTCAGTTAATTGCCAAACCCAAATAGTCAAAGCAAACCGAGTCATGGCACTGCCGATCGCCGATACGATCTGACCGCTCCAAATGATTATAAAAGTACGCACGGCAAAAAGAATATAAAGATTGAAATTAGGACTAACTGACGGTCAGTTGGGTGACACGATACTGCTTCACTGGTTGCAAAGGTTGCTCATTACCGGAACAAGAGAGTGTCATGACGTGACCACAGGTTTCAATTCTGGCCTGATAACTGCCTTTGACGTTGCCATCTGGAGATGTGAAGTCAAGGCGGACATCAGCCCAATCAGCATTCCATTCTTCGTTGGTTGTATCAAGTGCTAGCATTTGACCAGATTTTTTGTAATTCAACCAGTCCCAGCCGTATTGCATCCAGAGATCGCGCTCAACTATTTGCTCAAACTGAGTCAGTCCTGACCAACCCCGATAAAATTGGCGTAGTTCTGTAACTGGGCGATCGCGTTGTACAAGAATATCTAGCATATCTGGTTCTAAATGACCCCAAAACTGTCCTGTTGGTAAATCAACAAGAGTGGGGGCAAATTGATGCCCTCCGAAGTGAGAACAACGCCAGACTCGCAAGGTTTGATTGGATGGTGCGGCGTAATCTTGGCGTAGTTTTTGGTAGATGGGGTAGCCAAACCTAGAACAAGCTACATCTATATTACCATGAGTACAGACCATCATCTCACGGGTGTGATTGAACTGTTGATATGGTTCAAAGCGATGAAGTTCTTCAGGTTGGTGTAAGATGGCTGCCGTTAATTGAGGCAGTAGGGTCTCTGGGACAAGAAATTCTTGCTGATCATACTGAGCAAAAGCACTGGGAGAGCGTTGATAGTGCAGTAAGCGGGC
Source organism: Goleter apudmare HA4340-LM2 (assembly GCA_019359495.1). GTDB lineage: Bacteria > Cyanobacteriota > Cyanobacteriia > Cyanobacteriales > Nostocaceae > Goleter > Goleter apudmare. The sequence continues at coordinate 8,789 of JAHHHF010000066.1, read as the reverse complement.
TAGTCCTGGTACAGAATATTCCTGGTCAGGGGCGATCGCTATGGGTATCAGCTTTGCTCCTTGGCGTATGGCTTCAAACGCCAGTTTCATAGCTGAATGAGTCATTAAACTTGTTTTCGTCCAAGGCTGGGGCATCTCAATAATGATCCACGTGTCGGCAGGTTTTGCTGTACCAATGGGGTCTTCACCGTTGGTTTTGGATACTTTTGAGCAAAATTGGCAATTAGTCAAGAGATTTTGAGTCGTCATATTGCTAATAAAACCCAGAAATTTACTGATTGACTGAAGTTAAATAGGTAACTCTTAACGGGCAACAGGCAAGAGGGTGTAATAGCAAATACTGTGAGACTGTTAAGAGTTCCCTCTTGTTGATGAAAGCAATTGCTTTTGCAATTCATGCAGATAAATATTTGTGCCGATAGCCCCTGGTAATCCCAAACAAAGATAAGTGGGAATAAAGTACACCCGTCCGGTTTTGCTGGCTTTTAACGATTGGGCGATCGCATTTTCTGCCCATAGTTGCTTGACGCGGTTTAATTGATGTCGTTCAAAGTTCTGCTCATCCTGCATTTGACCGAGTTGTGTAGCATTTCTACCCATGATCATCACTGAATCTGCCTGATTTAACTGCGGGAGTATCTCTAGAGAAATGTTAAATCGTGCATTCCGCATTTTTGTCTGGGGAAGTTCCTGTCCCTGTGGATAAACCAGTTGAAATCCCAGGTCTTCTAGAATGGCACTGCATTTATCTTGTCTATTAGGGGTGAGAGTAATTTGCTGCATTTGAAAGACTTCTAATAATAGAATCTTGGGGTGTGCTGTTACAAAAAGTGCAAGTTGTTTGCGGACTGTGGCAAAACGTTGCTGATCTTGCCGGATGATTTGTTCTGCTTTTGCTTCTTGTTGAGTAGCTTTGGCGATCGCTTTCAGGTTGGTTTCGGCATCAAACCAATCAAACAGCAGTGTGGGCGAAATTTTAGCTAAGATGCCGTAGGTTCTTAGTCCTTTAGGCCCTAAAATCAAATCTGGTTTCAGCTTCAAAATAGCTTCAATGGAAGGATTATAGGTCTGACCGACATCTGATAACTCCGCCGTTACCAAACTCCCCAAATAGGGAATTTGCTGTGTTGGGTTGTCGTAGTCTCCCCGATGAAATTGGATTTGATTGCCAAAACCAATTGGTTGCACACCCAAAAGCAACAAAATTTCTAGCAGATTCGGGCCAAGCACCACAATTCTTTGGGGTTGACCACAAATCTGAGTTTCCCCCATCTGATGTTTGACGGTGCGACAGTCAATTGATTTGATTGGTGTGGGAGAAACAGAGGAAGTGCCATTGTTGCTGCCATTGCTACAGATTGCGATCACTAACGCTGTAAGCACAGTTAATAAAAGTAACTTGATAGCATTAACAATCTTCACTGTTTCCTCCTTTTCAGACACAACACAGCAACTCAAAACTGCACGGAAATAGAACCTACTACCGTGAAAGGTTGTCCTGGGGTAATGTTGGCAAGTCTTTGGAATGCTTGACCTTGGATGTAATCTACATCAAAAATGTTCTTGAAATTCAGGGAAAATCGCCAGTTGTCGCGGCGGTAAAAAATCGCGGCATTGGTCAGAAAATAGCTATCTAATTTAAAGGTATTGGTAATATCACCTTCCCGTTCTCCCACAAAATTCACCCCTAAGCCAAAACCCAATCCTTCCAAACTACCCGATGAAATTTCATAGGTTGTCCACAGGGCTGCACTGTGACGGGGAGTACCAGCCAAGCGATTGCCCACCAAAGCCGCGTTATTATCTTCAGTAACTTCCGCGTCCCCGATGTAAGAGTAAGAGGCAAACAAATTCCAGCCGGGTGTAATTTCGCCACGCAAATCTAACTCCAGCCCACGACTGCGTTGTTGACCGGTGGCTACAACAAAGCCCAGTCCGGGAGAGTTGAGGTCGGGGGTAGCAACATTTTCTCTGGTGATATCAAAATAAGCTAAAGAAGCAAACAAACGTCCATTGAGCCATTCAGTTTTTACGCCGACTTCATACCCTTCACCCCGTTCTGGTGGGAGAATGTTCCCTTGGGAATCACGAGAAAAGTATTGTGGAGTAAAGGAACGGGAATAGCTGCCATACAAAGAAACTGTTTTCAGTGGTTTATAGATAATTCCTACCTGTGGACTGAAGGCATCGTTATCATCGGTAGCATCGAGAACATTGTCATCATAATTAATTGTGTCGTAGCGCAGTCCCCCTACTAAAATGAAGCTGTCACTGAATTTAATTTGATCGTGCAGATAAATACCTAGTCTTTCGGTCTTTGTATCAATCACACTGGAAACTGATAGACGGTCTCTATCAGGTCTGGGAAACAATCCATACTGGGGATTGAAAACATTGAGGCGCAAGGGTGTCCTTCTATCAACGTATGTTGCGCCATCGAAGATGCTGCGATTGAGATCCAAGCCCACTGTCAGGGTATGATTAATCCCACCTGTAGTAAATTTACCCACTACACTGTTTTGCAGAGAATAATCATCGTAGTAAAAGTCTCGCTCTGCATAGGCACGAGTTAAGATACCCGTAGTTTCATTGAATTGTCGGGGAACTGCAAGTTTAAAATCATACCTTTGGTTAATATATCGGAACGCATTCTTAAACTTCCAATTATTGCTGAAATCGTGTTCTAGATTGTATCCGACGTTGATAAAGGTGGACGTGGTGACATCATCTGGTTCGTTAAAGATGCGATCATTAGGAACATCAATCACTCCCCGACCAAAGGCTAGCAAACCTGTATCGTAAGGTTGTTTACTTTCCAGATATTCTAGTGAAACAGTTAAATTAGTGCGATCGCTGATCTGCCAACTCAAGACGGGCGAGAAAAAGAAGCGGCTAGTGTCGGTATCAAAATTCCGAAACCCATCTTCTCGACTGTATAAAGCATTCAATCGATAGAGTACCCGTTTATCTTCTGTTAACGGCCCTGAAAAATCAATCTGAGGACTAACTAACCCATTACTACCGAACTGAAGCTGGGTGTTGTAAAACGGCTCTGCTAAAGGTTTTTTTGTTACCAGATTCACAATCCCGCCTGGCTGAATTTCACCATACAAGATAGCTGCTGGGCCTCTCAGGATTTCAATACTCTCTAAATTAGCTGTTTCTAATGCTCCACCATCACGGGTAGATGGTAGCCTAAACCCATCGACTAAAACCGGAACGGAGTCAAATCCCCGAATATTAATAAAATATCCCCGATTTTCCCCCTTATTGACAGACACACCACTAAGAGTATTCAGTGCTTCATCAAGTCCGCGCACTTGTTGATCCTCTAAAACTTGTCGAGGAATGACTTGTACAGAAGTTGGTGTGTCTAGAATCGGCGTGTCTGTTCGTGTAGCTGCGCTGGAATTAGGGCTGAAATATCTATCTTGTTCACCTGTCACCACCAGTTCAATTGGTTCTTGAGTTTCAGATAATGGCTGCTCTGATGGTGCTTGACTTTCCGGCTGAGTTGTCTGTTGTTGCGATGGTGGAGAAGTTGCAACGGTAGCAATCCCAAAAATTAAAGCTTCGTCAGCGTCAAATAACTCGACCGTTGGTAAACTTGTTTCTCCAATGACGCTGACTCGAATAGTATTAGTATCTTGATTGGTGACAGTAATCTCAGTAATACCTGCAATTGGTTTTTCTGAGCGAAATGTGAATACTTCCCCATTGGGTAAACGCAGTTGTGCATTAGGAATATCAACGATATAGCTATTACCAATGCTGTGATTTGTGAGTTGTAATTTTTCTCCTTGAGAAGTTTCTAAAAACACCTCTACACCTTTTTCGGTGGGATTGGCTTTCACGCCAGTTACTTGAATAACTGCTGAATTTGCCTGTGCTACCCATTCTTTTAGAGTTCTACTAGGACTAACAAATTCACTTAGGTAGAGAATACGATTCTCTTGAGAGTTTATATCTTGAACAGCCCTCTGTCTTTTTTTGATTGCGGGAGTGAGGGCTTTTTGTTCTTCGCTTTCGGTTCTTTGTAAACTTTCTGCCCATACAGGTCGCACAGGAATAAGGGCTAATGCCCCTGCCAGAAAAATTGCCATCTTCATACTCACGTCCCCATACATCTTTGCCATTAACCACCGATCAGGTTAATTAACTGCTAATTAAGAATTATTTTTAATAGCGAGTTAAAAGATTGTACAAAGTGAACGTCTATATTTTCTTTGTGAAACGGACTTTTTTCTTTGTGAAACGGACTTTCCGCAAATAATTAATTTTTACCTTAAGCAGCAACTGCCATCTCACACTTCCGCTTTGCGGTAAGATGTGAGATGGCAGTTGCTTTAAGTCGGCAGAGCCGCCCAACGCACTGCCTCATGAATTGCGCGTGAGGTGAGGAGTGATGTAAGACCAAAGTCTTCAGGGCGTAAAAAATCCATGAAGTCTGAGGCAATCCCCAATGAATTGGGAAGCCTACACTGTACCGTCAGGTCAGTGTAGGTAGTTCACTCATTTGATATGACTTGGGATTGACACCAAATTTGCGCCGAAAGGCGACGCTAAATGCCTCTGGATTGGTATAACCTACGGCAGTAGCAACTCTAGCAATTGATATATCCTCTTTCTTGAGCAAATGTTGGGCTTGTTGCAATCGATAATTTTGTAGGTAGCCAAATACTGTTGTGCCAAAAACTTGGTGAAATCCCTGTTTGAGTTTACGCTCGTTGAGTCCTGTCTGGCGGGCTAGTTCCAGCAAAGACGGGGGGTTGTTTAGTTGACAAATCAAAATATCTTTCGCTGTGTAAAGTCGTTCGATGTCATCTTTTCTTAACTTTACTGGGGAGATGCGATCGGGGTTTTCTGTCCAATTGCTAAATTGTAGAATTAATAATTCCAATGCTTTGGCTTCAAGATACATTTGCCGCATAATTCCCTCATAAGGACAATGCAGAATTTGTTCAAGTATTTGCTGCATTGCCATAGTGTTTTTGCCAAGGCATTGATGAAACTGTGTTGGTGAGTCTACTTCCATAATCTGCTGCAAGATTTCTGGAAGAAATTTATAATCTGAATTGAACGATTTGAAATAGTCAATATCTGCGTAGATCATGACTAATTGAATTGGTTCTGTATCCCGCCATTCTTCGTATTCTAAGATACTTGGCAGGTAGTAAAAATAGTTATAACCATAGACTTCCTCGTAGTCATCTTTTACACCCACAACACCAGGGGTTTTCACTCTAGAACAACTAGATAAATAAAATTTAGCGGTGAATGGAAATGAAGACTCGTGCTGTCGTTCTAATTTCAGGGGTTGTGACAGTTGAGCTTCTCTGATGTGTATAGTTAATCCGTTACGCAGTTTAATAATGCGATCATTCCCTCTACCAAAAGACTTGAGCAACTTATAAGTTCCTTCAAAGCCACTTTGGTGATAGATGATCTCACCGTTTTGTTGAGCTTCCTCAACTAAGTCCGTGTATGCTTGCTGTGAAACCAGAACTGTCATTGCGACGCTAAATAATTAAAACTATTTCTCAATAGTTTAATCATAAATCTAATTTTTTCGCAATTGTGTATTCTCAATTTGGCGTTGTTTGCAAGTAAGAATTCTCTAACAGTTGCCAGATTTCGTCTATCCAATCAAGGTGTTCTGGTTTCATCAAACACGAGCGTAGACAAGTGATCTGGTCTTGATCGCGTTGCATTTCTGGATAGATGTTAATGAAAAATTCTATCGGCAGATGGGCGATCGCTAAATGCAGATTATTTTTAGCAGCTTGAGTAAAAATATCTTTGGCTAGTTGGGACGCAATACTAGCACTCTTGGCTCTGGGAGTCCAAACCAAAATATCTAATTCTGGAATGAAAGGTACAATAAACCTGCCATCAGCTTGAATTTTTTGCCACAAAGCCAGTGCAGCCGTTCTGGACTTACTCAGTTCAGTTGCAAATTGTCCCTCAAGGGTGTAGGGAAGCAAACGCTGTGTTGCCCAAAGTGCAACGGCGGAAGCTCCAGGGCGAGAACATTCTAGGCTAATTTCCCCTAAATGTAGTTCAGAGGAGGTGAAGTAAGTAAAAGGACACTCGTGTTGATAAAAAGCCCCCACTGTGGGGTCTGAGAAAATTACGCACCCACAACCGTAGGGTTGAAGACCATGTTTATGGGGGTCAATGACAAGAGAATCAACTGCTGATAAACAGTCAAAAGCCGCTCTAGTGGTCTCAGCTAAATTATTCGCCAAAGTAAAATAACCACCATAGGCAGCATCAGCATGGATGCGAAAATTATACTGCGATCTCAACTCCAAAATAGCTGGTAGCGGGTCTACAGAGCCAGTAGCGGTAGTACCCATTGTGACTACAACCGTACCAACATCACCAGCTTTGAGCAGATTTTCTAGAGCATTGACATCGATTCTACCTTGGCAATCGCTCTTGACAGATGTAAAAGGCAGACCAAGCACACCACAAATCCGTTCATGTGTATAATGTGACTGCTCTGAAGCGACAATTTTTAAACCTGGTTTGACCTTTCCAGCCACCCACAAAGCCTCTAAGTTGGCGATCGTTCCCCCACCACAAAGATGTCCTAAATGAGTTTTCCAGCCGAACATCTTCGCTATTTCTTGAACAGTCTCCTTCTCCATGAAGGTACTAGCTCTTCCTCCATCCAAAGCATGATTGTTGGGATTAATCCATAGCGACAGCATATAAGCTAAACGGGCAATCGGATGTGGCGGTTTTAGCATTTGTCCCACATATAACGGATGAGGATAAGGAAAGTTATCTTGCATCCGTGTTGCGACTTCCAGTAAAACAGTCCGTAGGTTATCTAATTCGTACACAGAATTAAATTCTGGCATCCTCTGAAAACCTATTTCTAATTGCTCAAGTGCTTCCAATAACAATTTAAAACTTTCTTTTTCTAGCATCAATTAATCTCAATATATTTACTAGTTGCCTTTTTCATATTAATGGAACGGACAACCATTAGATACTTGATGATGGGGATCAATTAGCCGTAAACGATTTTGAGCAAATTTGTCTAACACATCTATTGCTGTACTTTTATCACAACGCAAACTGCCCATTTCACCACCGCCAAACTTTTGACAAACAGCCTTGTGGGCAGTTGCCAAACTAAAATAAGCAGTCACAAACTTTTCATATTGCGGTTGGAGATCAGCAGGTAGTTTCTCAAACATCGGTCGGAGTCCTTTCCAAATCCTAATCAACCAAGAATGTTCCCAAGACATCAGCCCACTAAACTTATCTGACTGGACATAAGGTGGAGTCATTGTTGGCCGCACTTGACTTTCAAACTCTTGTCTACTAAAACTACCAGCTAGCTCCATAGCTGCTCCTGAAGCTATCATCAATTGAGCTGCTGTTTCTAGTTCAATTTGTGCTGCGAGGATATTACCGACCGCAAGATCCATTTCAAAACGGCTCAAGCAAATAATCAAACCCTGAATATTCACGAAAAATGACCAATGAAATCCTTTCCAAATATTTTGTGGATCAACTATGGAATTTGGCTGAAATAATTCACTTTTTATATTAGTTGAATTAATCTGATCCCTGTTGAGTTGATTACAGGAGTTCTGCATGATTGCCTGCTTTGATTAATCTAAATTTCACTGATTAAGTTTAGAGATCATTTATAAAGTAAACCTTAAATTGTAGGGTGCGTTAAAGCAGCACGTAATGCACCTAAAAATATGGTGCGTTACGGCTAAATTAGACTTTTTCAAACTCTCAAATTCCTACACAGCCGTAATATACCTACTTAATATTTACTTTATAAATAGGCTCTTATTCTCAATCTAAACTAAAAACTCTAACCTGTAAATAGGCATAAGCTTCAAATCCTTGTTTTTGCAGTTTTATCTGCACTGGATTGAGGTTATGACAGTATTGATTAAGTTCGATAAAAGCTTTATAGGCCACAATCAAACTCCTAACAATACAAATAGCAGGCTGATTAGTTTTGACGTGGAACACATCAAAATAATTATCGAAATCCTCTACTTCTGAAACTTTCAGGGAAGTTTCTGTAGAAGATATTTCTACTGTTAAGACATCTGCTATTTCCAGGTTTGCTAATTCTTGGTTAATAATCGCCAATGCTGCTTGATGAGAAGTCTCCTTGAGAGCTATTAATAATTGGTTAATTGCTTGGTATAATTTAGTTTTTTCCACCTCATCGAGTTGCTCTTGGATGGGTAAGTCTCCAGGGATAAGTAAATATAATCGAGTAGAAAAAATGTTATCGGTCATGTGAGGGCAACCTTAGTTTGAGGGTTGATGAGTTAATAGCCCTGTTGACCTATTGAAATCAGTGTTGATGGACTAATTGTTATATTTGAGGAAAAAATCCTGCTGTCTGTAGTTCATTTATGCTATCTTTCATAGCCTGAACAATGTAGTTAATATCTTCATCTGTATGAGATGTAGATAAAAAACCGCCACCCTCTCCTCTGAGCAAAACTCCTCTATCAAACAGGTGATAACGTATTAAGTTTATGCCCATCATTAAGGTAGCGACATCCGCAGGAAAAGCATCTTCTAGCAAAATAGGGCCGAAAAATGATCCAAATTGCGTCATGCGGATAGGTATTTGGTTAGCTGTAAAAAAGATATTGAGCTTTTCTACATATTTTGGACTTTGGACAAAAAGAAGTTGGTTCGCGAGTATGACTCGCGAACCAACAAACTAGTCATCAGAAATTACCCCAGTTATTTTACAAACTGAGTCAGACTGAGTTAAACCCCTAAAGCCT
>JAHHHF010000065.1 GCA_019359495.1 Goleter apudmare HA4340-LM2 | reverse complement strand
ATATTACTATTTGTTGGGTCTCTGGTGGCTATGCTTTTTTCTGCTCGTCACTATAAACAGGATTAATCATTCATTTATTCGCGAGTCTCACTCGCGAACTATTTTCTTTTTGTCCAAAGTCCAATAGTACCAAGTCGCGTGGCTAATTCTTTTTCATCGCGGGGTTCGAGTTTGACTGGTGCTGAATTTTGATAGGCATAGCCGCCCCCTTTGCGTGACTTTGATGTACTGTTTTGCATCTGTATCAATGCCCCCTCAAATCGTGCCAGTTTGTGAGATAGTTCTTCGAGTTTCGTTTCGACGTTGGTTAATCTTGTTTCTTGTTGGTCATTGGTGCTTTCCCTCACACTTTCCTGGAAGCGAAAAAATTCCTCTTCCAGTTGATACAACCGAATTTCTACACTCACTTCTGTACCCGGTACATCGCCTAAGATGTGGTGTAGTCCTTGAATGACTAAATCTGTAGCTGTAGTTTGGCGTTTCTTGGCGGCGGCGCGAAGTGCATCAGCTAATGCTTTGGGGAGTTTGAAGTTGATGGATTCGCGTTCTACGTTCGCCATTTCTACACGCCTTATGTACCCTGGTACAGACAGTTTACCGCGTTGAAGGATTACCTTTGAGATTTTTTCCGAGAACCGGGGATACTTAACTTTTGAACAGCGCGACGTTTAGTTTCTTCACCGCGACGATCATATCTGGCAGTCAACTCTGGGCTGGCATGTCCAGCCAGTTTTTGAACCGTGGAAATATCAACCCCAGAATCCAGCAATTGAGAAATAAAAGTGCGACGGAAATCGTGAGCCGAAAAGTTAACAATTCCCACCTGTTGTCCACGTTTTTGTAAAATGAATAGCACCGCTTGGGATGTTAGCCGTCGCAGCACAACTCGTCCAGCTTTGTTGACATGACATAACAGAGCGCCAGCAGCAAAACCTCTGATACCCAACCAATCTGCCAAAATTGTCAATCCACTATCAGGGATATAAACAGTACGGTCTTTTCCGCCTTTACCTCCACGTACTTTTAAAGCACCCGCGTTTTCATCAAAGTCACTTAAGTCTAAATTCACCACTTCAGTTCGGCGCAATCCAGCACCGCGCAGGATAGTAATTAGTGCCGCATCTCTGTAACCAGTGGGAGTGGGGTCATTAAAGCATACGGTCATCAAATTCACAATTTCAGTCTCAGTCAGAGAGCGTCCCCGCAACTGTTTCGTGACCTTAACATTAGGAATATCCACAGCACGAGCAAAATCTTGAGTATCCATTAACTCTAACCGTAAAGCTTCTTTTAACACTCGCCGTAAAGCGCACAGCATTTTGTTGGCATAAGCTGGCGTGTAATTTTCAATCAACACAGCACGTACCGCCGCCGTATGCTTATAGCGCAATGCAGCCCAGTCGAGAGTCATGGCATCACAACTGCCATTGGTTAATAATCGGGCAACAGCATCTAGAGCGTAACGCATAGCCGGACGTGAACCAACACCCAGAGAAGACAAATAGACAGTCGCCGGATGCTCAGTCAGGGCAGTAGGAGCAGCCAGGGACAAAGGAGAAGCGAGTTGGTGGGTGTCAGTAGATTCAGACATTTACTTATCAGAACTAGCATTCTCACAAGCCATATTCTGATAACTAATTTTCACTCTAAACGGGGACACAATGATCGCCAATCTTATCCCTCCATCGGCAGCACATCCTCCGAGAGCCAGTCGTAAAACTGTGGCAGCATCGCAGCAATTTCCTGTAATTCACTCGCGGCGATCGCTTCCAGTTCTAGCACAACATTCCACCGCCAATCCCCAACCCATCGCTGGAGAATTCCTTTGACAGCTTCGGCTCCTTTCACCATTCCATCTCGCAACAGTTGTACACAATTAAGTAAGAAATTTGAATTAGTTTCGGTAGTATCCGCCCCCTCAAAAAGGGAGTTTCCTATACCAACATGGGGGGGGGTGGATACGGGAGCAGAAACTCTTTCAAAGCTAGTCGAGGACTGGTTTTCAAGGTAAGAATTACGCTGTTGCTGACGGTGAGTGATAACTTGTAATGCAAAATCTAAATCGGACTTAGACAAGGAGAAAAATTTCACCTGCATTCCGCGAGGGCCTTGTTTACGGCAAACTAGCTTTAGTCCCAACTGCTCGACTAGGGTAGCCAATAACCAAATCGGTTGACAGTCTGGTGGAACTGTAAAACCAAGAATTGTCTTGATGTGAGCAGCGCATTCTTTGGCGATCACGGTCATATTATATAGATGTGGGTCAGCCGCAGTGATTTCCTCTCCAGCTACTAACCGCTGAAGAAGAAGATGCAACCCCAAGTTAAACCGAGCTAACCACTTGGCGGAATAATTGCCCCAATCCATACAAAATGGTAGTTTGTGTCGTTCGGCGCGGTCTTTATCGGTGACAAAGTTTGGTGGTGATGGGTATTGTTTGCCAGTTTTGGAGTCGGTAATGATTTCCAGGTGTGGTGAGAGAATAGATTCCAAGGATGCGATCGCACCAATTAATCGACCGCCGTTGTCTTTTTCGACGAGAGATTCAGTAACTTCCATACCGTAGGAGTCAGAGATGCGGAATTTTTCACACTCGTTAATTTCGTCAGGTGAAAGGTAATCCTTGGTTTGCCGTGCGCGGTACTCGGATTTAGAGATGGTATTAGCCTTGGCGACGGCATGATAATGAGCAGCATCTAAAGCATCAGCAGCATTTTTGAGAAATTCCCAAGTTTGAGCATTATTCTCATCACCCACTGGCTCTAGGGTATTACCCATGTCGGACAACAGCGATCGCAGGTCAGCCCGAAGATTATTGAGAGATTGGTGACGTGCAGCTTTAATTTGACAGTAAGCCTCCATTGCCCAATCTTTCTCAGCACCACGCTTGCCTGTTTCTCGGTCGATTCGCAGTAAAAAAGCCGTGATTTCGTTCGTTTGAAGTAAGCGTTCCTTAATTTTGGTAGGGTTAGTGTCAAGGTAGCCGAATGGTGGTTTGGCAGCAACCCAAACATGAAGCGGCACTTTTGGACGGTAACGCCACAGATGCTGGGCGCACTCGGTAGCAGTTTGTGAAACTCCATGAAAAACACCAAATACCAAATCAAAATGATATTCAGGAATGTCTACACCAGTACCCAAACTCGGAGAAGTTAATAGTACATCTATATTTTTGACGGCGTTAGTGATGTCTTTAATAAAGGCCACATTTTCTTCAGAGCCAGAGTTATCAGAGTGAATTGACCACACTCTCAAGGAGGAATTGGGGCGGGGGGCAGGGCTTGAAGAGGACAAGGGGCAGGGTGCGGGGTGCAAGGGGGAGGAAATTTCCCTCTGCTCCCTGCTCCCTGCTCCCCTGCCTTGAAGTTTCTCCCCTGCTCCCTGCACAAGTGCTTCTTCTTCAACTCTGACAGCTAACATCCGTTCAAGTTTCTTAATAAAGCGCTTCGAGTCCGAAACAACCATAATTTTCTGACCAATCATGATTGCAGCTGAGATTTGAGCAACCAACGCAGAAGAATCTTGACCTTCGTACCAATAAATGGTGCGATCGCCGTTGTTCCACTCATTCTTAATAATGTATGGCTGTTCACCTTCTGGTCGCATGGACTTGAAAAACTCAATGGTCACATCATCCATGTGTGCATCTGCAATCACTACCAGAGGTGCGTTGTAGACAATATGGTGTAATACTTCCAGGATAACTGCACGGTGTTCTTTACAGGTTTTGCTTAGTAACAGGTGCGTTAGGTACTGGCAAGCTTCATCAATGAAAATGCAGCCATATTGTAGTGCCTGGGTATTTAGCTTATGTAAACTGTCAATGGTGATACTGAGCGCGATCGCACTCGCCATACCTGTGTACCCCAGATTAGAATACATTTCGGTTTTTAAACGTTCGGCTAAATTCTTGAGTAAATTCACCCGATGCCCATTGTTGAGAAATTTTCGGTCAGGGTGAGCGTCACGCCAGCGTCGCAAGAGTTCAGTTTTACCAGTTCCCATGTCGCTAACCAGCACCACCAGCCCTGATTTTGGGAAAATCACATATTTTGGTTTCTTAGCAAGATCCGATTTTTTGAGCTTGTATCGTGTTTTTCCTTTGTGGCCTGCTGGGATTTCTTCTGCTTCCTCAAGAAATAGAAATGGTTCCTCTAGCTGATCTGGTTCCGGCTCAATACGTATTATATTCCCCTCGGCTGGTGAAGTGCTTGGCTCCTCAATCAAGACCGCATCGCTCAGGTACTTACTATCAATTATCACATCGGGTTTGTACTTCCTCAATCCCCGGTGCTTCATCAAAAATGATTGCCGATATTCTTTGAGCGATTGGGCATCGTTGACGATCGCGGTCAATAATTGATTAGCATCATCACCCCGTTCGACTACGAAATCATCTACACCTTTTTCGGGGCCTGGCAGTAATGCTACTTCACAAGTACAACCTTGAGCTTCAATTGCAATACCTGTCCGAACCGTTGCTTGAAATACTGACCAACGGGTTTTCGGCTTGGTTTCGTAGTCAAACAGAATTTGGAACTTGCGTCCTGGCTGGGCTAGTGGTACTAAGTCTGGGTGAAGGCGCTCGTCAAAATCCTTTTTCCCCACTCGTCCGTTCCAGATGCCAGGAAGTGCTAGAGCTACAAATCCTAAACTGAGTAAACAGGCCGCCTTCTTCTCTCCCTCACACAAAATCACAGGTATTTCGGGGTGTCGCTGTACCCATTCCCAGAATATCAGTGGAGTTAGTCTGTCTTGTAATCGCAGCGCCAGGGGGCAGTGGTAGCGTTTGATATTGTAACGTTTTGCAACCAAATCCCAAATGCAATCAGTTATCTCAAAGTAGGTGACTCGGTTGGCTGTCTTAGGTGGTGACTCGTACTTAACTGACTTTCCTTTTTCCCAGTCAAGTCGGGGATTGGTGGGTTTTAGTCGTCCCCACTCCATTGGTTGCCAGTTTTGTTGCGGGTCTAACCCCGATATCCATAATCCCCCTGCCATTAAATGCAGATAGGCTTTCAAAAAACCGTCCGTCACTCTTCCGGCGTTTTTTCGGGGGAGCGATGGGGAGATGAACAGGTAATCATAGATCGCATCTCCTTCGATATGCCTGAAATTACGGGCGATGATCTCAGGATGAATGGCGCTGCTAACGGCTAACTCATGATACTCGGCTGCCGTTAGATTATTGGGGTATTCAGAAAATGTAGTATCTGAAATCTCAGACAACACTTGCTCCCCAATACCCGATTTTTGTGGGCATTGGTCATTTAGCACAGTAGATTCCTCTGATAGCTTGGTTGTCCAGTTTCAGAGAGGGCTTTTTTCAATTCGCAATTCGCAATTCGCAGTTCGCAATTATGCTTCTAGTCTTTTGGTGGAGCGAGTAAGTTTGCTACAGTCTCATCCCTGTAGTTTGTAAACTACAGGTGAAGTAGGGTGTTGTAATATTCAACTACACCAGTAATTAGATTTTTGCAACGGCGCTAGTCGTCTCCCAGAGGGAAACGCTAAACTGCGAACTTGTACGCTCGCCTGTCCTGAATCTCGACTTCGCTTGATTACTGCGTAGCCGTACCCCTCCGGGGAAGAAAGCTACGCCCAGCCTCTCGTAGAGAAGCCCATTGCGTTAGCGTAGCGGGGCGTTAGCCCATTGCGTTCGCGTCAGCGTGCCGGAGGCTCTATTGCGAATTGCGAATTGCGAATTGCGAATTGTCCTTGCTGCTTTACAAAAATTTATTTAATGCAAATATAAATTTTCTGCCAAATTGCCAAAAAAAGCAGCAAGGACTAGCTGTACTTTTTCCTTTATCGCTATAATGGCAAAGTAAAGCCGCGTGGGTCTTTATTGACAAGTCAGTGGTTTTAAGCGTCCAAACTTTCCGCCACTTACTTAGTCATCAGGAGATTAACCCCGCTCTGAAATTATTTAATTTTGTCTATTCCGGGCAAAGCGTTACTCCTTAGTGCGTTTTGCCCTTTAAATTGTTTGTATCTTTTTTACCTCCTTTGATAACCTGCTTGATCTTACAGAATTTTGGTTATTTTCGCATCTAGCAAGATTCTGATTGTTGACTTTCGTTACCTCCTTTATGTTTTGTGTAAGGTTTTTCTCAAGCAGTTTAAGGCATTGATTCAGCCTTAGATAGGCGCTCGAAAACTTGTATGTTGGGTTCGTCAAGTACAAACCATGTTTAGTAGACTGACCGATTTTATCAGCGCTCGCTGGTACCCACTGTAAATAATTAGTTGCAGCGTCAGTCAACCTTTTCCACATTTTTGATTTAACTGTGACGGTAATGATGCGTCCGTCGCAGTCGATTTCAATCTTTTGCCAGTTATTTTCTATTGTTTGGGCTTCAGGTAGTTCGTTGATTTTTATTGTTACTTCTAGTTTGACTGTTACCATAAAGCTCCTGTTAAGATGCGTAGACGCTTTGCGGCTTGTCCTTGGATATCGAGGTTTGTGAGAGATTAAAAGTTTTAATAAGCCCCAAAGGATCAGTAAAAATATATTTTTTGATTACAGGCTGTAAAGTAAAGCTGATTTCTTTAGATATTGTATTCTTAACACTTTCAATCAAAGACTGACGTTCAAGTTCTTCTAATGCTTCAACTAGCTCAGATGTTGATATATTTTTTTCTGGGTTATGATTAAATTCATTTAATAATTGTTTAAAACTAACAAACTGTGAATTAACTGTTATTTGTTGCGCTAAAAATAACATAATTTGGCGTTGGATTTGATTTAAGGAGTTCTTAAATAAATCATTAAGCATTTGTTGAAACTGTCGGCTAACAAATGTAGTTTTGTTTTCAAAAAAAATCTCAGTACTACCAGCAAAAAAATGATGAATTCGCTCAACCACAGCTTTTAGTTCGGAAGGATTGCCATAGTATGTTTTAATTAATTCGTAGCATTTTTCTTTATCAGTTAATCCTTGTTCAGTCAAAATCTGCATGGCTGCATCTACGTCCAATCCTTTGATTTTTAAATATTGAATAGGACGATTATTTTTGATAAAGTTATCGAATTCATTTGGGAAAATACGGCTGGTTAAAAGTAAGCTACTTTGATGTTGTTCTTCTATTAAGCGACGAAAAAATAATTTGTAATCTAATTTCTGCTCAAAATCGCTATTTTGAAAAATTGCATCTACTTCATCCAATACAATTAAACAACGACGAGATTGTATCGCTTTAAGTAATATTGTAATTTTTGCTTGTGGGTACTCAGTTTGAAGTGAAGATGATTCTATTGGTTGGATAAGTTCTATTAGATCAGTTACTAAATCTTGAACTGATGGTGCATGAGCGACAGATTTCCAAACTAAACAATTAAACTTGGTATCAGGATTTACACTAATGTCAGTCAATACTTTTGCGGCAAGTGAAGTTTTACCAATTCCTGCTATCCCTATCAAAAATACATATTTTTGCCTATTTATTAACTCTCTTATATTTTTCAATTCGGATGCTCGTCCGTAGAAATTAGACAAACTAGGCGGTTCACCTCTGATCTCAATCAGTTTATTGGGCAACGGCTGCCCTTGGTTTAATTTAGGTTTTTCAGAATTACCATACTTTTCTAGAGATAGTTTCTCCAAAAAGTCGCGTAACTTTTTTTTGGTGATCCTTTCGCCAGATCCAATAGTTGCAGATATTATGTTCCATAATTGAGGTGCTAGGTGTCGTTGTAGGTAGTTAACGGTATAAGTAGAGTTTTTCGATATTTCTTCATAATCATCGTCATTCCATGCGCCTTTCATTACAAGAACTTCAGCATCAGATAGGTGTCTGCCTATTTTGGTAAACACTAACTCATCTATCACAAGTAAAGCTTCGTCAAAGGTGACTTCTTCTAAACTACTCTGGCTTGGTTCTACAAATGTGTTTCTTTTTGCCATCAGCGGTATAAGCTTTTTAAAGTTTATTCTTTACTGTATAAATACAGTTTATGGAGTTAGTGAGTGCCTTGGCATTATGTTGATACCTATCATGGTTACAGGGAAAACGCATCTAAAGTACTCTTGATCACGACCAAGATTAAGACCCAACGAAAAATCAGTATTTCTGGCTTGATTTATTTTCCAAGGCTGAAAGCGATCGCTAAAATTTTTGTCAATAAGCAGGGATTAATGAGATTATTCTTGAGTCTATGAGAAGAAACTAGTCTTATTGACATGATGCGGCCGCCCTGATCATGGTTAGGATTGGAGATGACTTGCAAAATGCTGTGTATAAGCTAAATAGTACTATAAATTTCATTACATAGTTAGTTCTTTAAAGTCCATATCATACAGATTTCTAATGAATTCAGAAGAAAGCATAATGGAGTTACCTGAAATAGCAAAAGTAATTAAAACTAGGCTGCAAAGTATGGTGTATGAGGATCGAGTCTGTCAGATTTCCATTCTGCACAGTATGGTGGATGAAACTTGGGTCTGTCAGATTTTAACTAAGAATTTTCTAAGCTAAATAGCTTGAAGCGCTTGCAAGCAAACAACATCAGCCAAGAAAAAAAGTATTGTACTTAATTGATGGCTAATGCTGTAATACCTACTGATTGCTATAAGTATTATTTATATGACTTCCTACTGTATTAATCCATTTTGTACCCAACGTGAAAATCTTGACACATCGGACAGATGTGTTGGTTGTGGGACTACTCTTTTGATTAACAATCGTATTCGGTTAATTCGTCCTTTAAAAGAACTCACAGACAACCCCGATCAAAACTTTGATGTTTTTGAAGTGGATGATGCTGGTACTGAGCATCATCCATTTGGGAAACGGCGAATCATGAAAGTTTTGAAATGGAATACAAGTAAACTACGCAAATTTATTGAGCAAGAGTATTTAGCATTACAACTAATTGAACATCCAAACATACCAAAAAGCTATATGGATGACTTCTTCACATTTACGCCCACTAGTCCGCTAGTTTTACACTGTTTAATTATGGATAAAATCGAAGGAATTAATTTAGAAGAATGGATATCACTTAATGGAAGAATTTCACAAGAGTTAGCATTAGAGTGGTTAAAAAACTTAGCTGAAATTCTGGATACAATACATCGCTCTGAATTTTTCCATAGAGATATTAAACCTTCCAATATAATACTTCAACCAAATGGTCAATTAACATTAGTTGATTTTGGTGCTGTCCGACGCATTACTAATACTTATCTTTCTAAAGTTAGTGAAGGTGGTGGAACTGATACAGGTAGGGGAGGAAGGTATGAAGTCACAGTGGTTATTTCTCCTCGTTACACACCTCTAGAACAAATTGAAGGGCAGGCAGTACCGCAATCGGATTTTTTTGCTTTGGGGCGCACTTTTGTTCGTTTGTGTACAGCAACAAAACTAATAGACTTGCCAGCAGATGAAAAAACTGGAAGGTTGAACTGGAGAGATAAAGTACCTCAGATCGATAAACCTTTTGCTGATTTTATTGATGAATTAATGGCTTTTTCTCCGGGAAAGCGCCCACAAACGGCTAAAATTATTTTAGAAAGGTTAGAAAAAATTCAAGAGCAAAATAAATTTTATAGATTAACAAAGTCTAGAGCATTTAAAATTAGTGTTTTGCTTGGATTATTAATTTTAGGGGCTATAGTAAATTTCAAAATACTTTTACCCATAAGAGCTAAATTTTTAGTATCTCAAGGAGAGAAAGCTGAAGCAGCCAATAATTCTCAGAGCGCACAAGACTTTTTTGATTCAGCTATAAAAATTAATAGTCAAGTTAAAGATGATATTGCAAAATTTTATTTTAATAAAGCATCTCGTAGTACTAAAAATTTAGAAGATGCCAAAAGGTATTATGAGATATCAATAAAATATAATAATCAAGATGCAGATGCTTATGCTAATTTAGCTTTTGTATGCCAATTATTAAATAATTTTGAATGTGCGATTACTAATTATTCTAAAGCTTTGCAGTTAAAGCCTACCTGGGAAGGGTATTTTGGGCTGGGAACTTTATATGATGACCAGGGAAAAAAAGACTTGGCAGAGCAACAGTATAACTTAGCCCTAGAAATTAATAGTCAAGCAGCCCCTGTCTTTAACAATTTGTCGAGACTGAAAAATATAAAAGGTGACTATGATGCAGCGATCATTTTAGCGATGGAAGGATTAAAAGAAACTCAAAAACCAGAATTGCAAGCTGCGTTGTATAAAAACTTGGGGTGGGCAAAATTAAAGCAGAAGATGTTAGATGAAGCCGAACAATATTTAAAAAAAGCTGAAAAATTAGATCCTCAAAGAGCAGATATTTACTGTTTGATGGCACAAATTCAAGATATTTTAGGTAACAAAGATAATTCCTTCCTTTCCTGGGAAGCCTGTATGACACTTAATTCTGAGCAACCAGAAGTCTTTGGTTGGCGACAAGATTTATTACAGCGAATAATTAAAGAAACTCGCTAGGTATAGTAAACTACGAATAAGTGGTTTACTATACAAGAATTTGAAATGTCTCGTACTTCAGTTAACAAATTTTTTTTTATTGCTCGATTTACAGCAGTATCAATATCAACTCTAGTTTTTTTATCATCTGCTAGTGTCTGGGGACAGCAGCAAACATTAGAAAACAATATGTGTGACGAGCCAAGTGGGCGAATTTATAGTAATGGCGATCGCACTTGGAAAGCTGGAAAAAAAATATGTTTAGGGGAGAAAATAGAGCCGGTTGACGGAAGTACGGTCACAGTTCTTTGTTTCTTAAATAGAAAATTTGTATATTTGAATCGAAGTACAATATTTGATGCACAGGTATGTGCGCCACCATCTAATGAAGCTGTACAGTGTTCAGTTTTAAATATCTCGCTTTGCCCACGTAGTTATAAAGGCCCAGACGATGAAAAAAATTCACCAATTGTAAATAGTCCTTACGGTAGTTCAATTATAAATAATAGACCCTACATTTCTTGGCGTTCAGTGGCAGAAGCTGACAGCTATACAGTAGTGTTAAAAGGTAATGGTGTTGACTGGGAGACAAATGTAGAGAATACTACGTCTATACCCTATCCAAAAGGGCAAAAAGAATTGCGGTATGGTAATGCGTATACAATCACTGTAATAAGTAACCGTGGTGGTAAGCCCTTAAATTCTAGTCAGTCTCTAGTCTACCTTTTACCTTCCAATGATATTCAGCAGATTTTAGCAGAGGTGAATCAGGTAAAAGAATTGGAATTGTCACCTGATGAAGCTGCTTTTCGTGATTTAGATACTATATTTATGTCCAAGTTTCTTTTAGATGAAACAATTAAGATATTGAAAGCGCAAGTCATGGCAGGTAGCCAAAATCCAACACTCTTTAGAGTACTTGGTGATCGCTATCTGGGAGCATTATTGCTGGAAGAAGCGAAGCAGAGTTACACAACAGCAGAACAATTAGCAAAAAAAAATAGCAACATAATAGAATTAGAAAAAATACAATTTGGATTAAAATCAGTGGAATTATTAAAAAATAAATAACTGCATTACAGCCAAGAACCAACGAGTAAAAATGCAGCCCAATGGAAGGGGTGCTGATATTTAGGGTTTGTTATCATTTGTAATTGTGCTTGGCGTAATGCCTCTGATTTAGTTAAATTATTTTTTATTCCTTTATAGAAATTTTTCATAAGTAAAGCAGTAGAATCAGCATCTACTTGCCATAAAGCAGCAATTGTACTTCTAGCTCCAGCTTGTGCTGCTATTCCTGCTATTCCTAACGCTGATTTTTTATTGCCTTTTGCTGTTTGGCAGGCACTCAAAACTAATAACTCGATTCCCTCTTCATCTTGTTTAAACTGAGTTTTTTCTTTAAGCAAATCATTAAATTCTGAAATAGTAATTGGTTTATCCCAAGCAAGAATCATTGTTCTGTCAGAAATCGAACTAAATTGAGCATGAGTTGTTAGATGTAGGGGTAAAAGTAGCGAAGCTGTCACCAGCCGCCATGTAATGCTTGAAAAGCTTGTTGTCAGTGGAAGGATAATATTGCCGGAATGGCTTGCTTATGCTTCCAATTAACTGCGGCAACATTATGCTT
>JAHHHF010000064.1 GCA_019359495.1 Goleter apudmare HA4340-LM2 | reverse complement strand
TCAAACTCTGTTAATTCTCATGCCCATTTTCTCTACTCACTAGTGATTTTTTGACATCCATCCTCTCCTACATAACTACTCTTTTTTGTCAATTTTCTTATTAAGAAAGATGTTTATAATGGATAGCCTTAGCAAGGGGAGGGTTGGGGAGGGGTAAAATTCTATGCAGCTTCACAAAGAATTGGTATAAATTAAACGCTAAATAAATTAACAAAAATTATCCGTAAATGTAACTCAAATACACAGGTTTTTTAAATGATTAAACACAGATGGACAAACAAATACAGATACACTCAGATCCTTTGGAGTGTTCTATTCGTGTTGGCAATTTGGAATATATCCCAATCTGCTTTGGCAGATACTAACCAACAGGACATCAACGAAATTATTCGCACACGAGAAATAGCGCTGCAAGCCTTGAACAACCGCGATTTTTCCAAAATTGCACCTTACCTGCATCCCAGCTTCACAATTACAACAGTCGATAACCAGGTTTTTCACAAAGTACCTGAGTTTGAGAAGTATTGGAATCAGCAATTTACCAGTTCCATCAAAGATATCAAAATGGCTTTAAAAGGAGATATTATTAGAACCTTTCTCTCTCCCCAGACAGTGGTTTCTTCAGGAGATGCGATCGCTACTTTCTCTTTCCAAGATGGCAAAGCAGCAGATATGGCGATGCGATGGACAGTAGTGCTGCAAAAATCTCCAGACAAATGGACAATTCAATCGTTACATTTCTCCTCTAACCTCTTGGATAACCCTGTATTGAATGCTGCTCAGGGACTGGTACGGAATGTAGCAATTGCAGCCGGGCTAGGCGGTTTTCTACTGGGAGTAGTGATGATGCTGCTATTACGTCGTCAGCAGCAACGAATTGAGAAGGTATAGGAAACAGGAACCACCCATCATCCAAGTAAAGCGATCAGTGTTCAGAGAAAAACTAAAAAATCATGTTGGATTTGCTGATTCAAAACGGGTTAATTTTCGATGGCTTGGGATCTGCACCTGTTCGCAGAGATGTGGGGATTAGATATGGACGGATTGCAACAATTGCCCCCTCTTTATCTGTTGAAGCCCGCAAAGTGGTTGATGCTTCTAACTTGTGGGTGACGCCGGGATTTATTGATATTCACACCCACTACGATTTAGAGTTAGAGATGGCTCCGGGACTGAGTGAATCGGTGCGTCATGGTGTTACCAGCGTTGTCATTGGTAATTGTAGTTTGTCGATCGCCATTGGTGAACCGCAAATGCTGGCAGACATTTTTCAGAGGGTGGAGACGCTTCCTCACCGCTTGATTGCCAAATGGCTAAAAAAGTCATTTTCTTGGCAGACACCAGCAGAATATTTGCAGCATTTACAACAGTTACCCCTTGGCCCCAACGTTGCACCCTTGTTTGGCCATAGTGCCTTACGCGCTTATGTGATGGGATTGGAACGCAGTTTAACGGTTCCACCAAGTAAATTTGATCTAAAAATCATGCAGCGAATTACGGCAGATGCTTTAGATGCTGGATTTGTCGGCGTTTCTATTGATATGTTTCCTTGGCATCGCATGAGTGGCGAATGGCAAGGCTGTACTATTCCCTCGCAACATGCCAAATTTCCAGAATATGCCATGCTAGCTAAACTCTGCCGGCAACGGGATCTAGTTTTTCAAGTCACACCTAACTTACAAAAGCTAGGCTCCTTTGTGGACATTCTGCGTATGGGATCGGGGTTTGGGAAACCACTACGGCTGACTATCCTCTCAGCTTTGGATGTTGTACACGATCGCAATCTATGGCGAATATTTTCCCCTATCTTGTTGATCTGGAACCGCTTTCTCAATGGTAATGTGCGCTTTCAAACGCTCACTGAACCTTTCACAATCTACTCTGATGGCCCTGTCAGCCCCTTATTTGAAGAATTTCCTACAGGCGCACAGATAAATGGCTGTCAATCACGAAAGGAACGGGAAAAACTGTGGCAATCGGAAGTTTTTCGCCGTCAGTTTCGCCAAGAATGGCTCAATGACAAGCATAAATCGTTCCATCGGCAGTTAGATTTGATGGCAGTTGTTGACTGTCCTGAAGTGAGTTGGCAAGGTTTGAGTTTTGCAGACATTGCCCATCAAAAGCAACAGGAACCACTAGATTTCTTTATCCAAGCGTTGCAGAATTATGATACAGATTTGCGCTGGGTGGCGACAGGTGCTAACGATCGCTTAAAACCTCGTTTGGCGATGATGCAGCATCCTTATATTTTCCCTGGTTTTACTGATGCTGGTGCTCATGTGCGTAACCTGGGCTACTATGATGGTGCTTTATCTTTACTCAAGCAAGCAGTAACAACCAATTTTCTTTCACCAGAGGCGGCGATTTATCGTGTTACCGGAGAACCCGCCCAATGGTTTCGTCTCGATACAGGAGTTGTGAAAGTCGGTGCGAAAGCCGATATAGTTTTACTTGATCCCAAGGCTTTAAACCAGCCAATTAGTCCCCAAGTGCTAATATCAGATCCCTTGTTGGATGGCGAACCTCGGATGGTGAAGCGTGGTTCTGATGAAATTGTGCAAGCGGTTTATATTAATGGCGTGCGGGTAGTTTGTAAAGGTCAAGTGAGCGATCGCTTAGGATATGAAAGACTGGGAACTGTTTTGTCTCCCTATTAAAGAGCAATACAGTTCACCTAGGCTTAACTGAACTGTATTAAATTACAAAGATTGAGGTGCTCTTTGAGAATAAACACGATCGCAATAAATAGCCCAAGCAACTCCAAATAGACCACTCAGAGAACCTGCGATCACAGCTGTCACACCCCATCCTAAAGGTCCAGTCCAGTTGGTAATTTCTTTGAGGATAGCTGAAGTTGCTTTACCAACAACGTAAGCCGTCCCTGCGGCTGCAACTGTGACTAAACCCAACTCTGTCAATATTTCCACAAGTGCCTTCTGGGATAAATCCTCTTCAAAATAGATTTTCCAGATGCTGGTGTACATGAGAACATCCGCCGCAGATAGCAGAATTTGCTTAGGAATTTCCCCACCAGGAGTTGGTGCTGCTGATGCCGTACCACTACCCACAGAGTAAGTGGCGATCGCCAAGACAGCTTCTAATCTTTTTTTACCCAGACTCTTCACTATTTTCTCTCCAACATCTCTCACTAGAGTAGACCATCTTTTTGTAAATTACCCGGATAATTTTGTCTACTTGTTGTTGAAAAGATGGGCGATCGCTATTATTGTCTATACACAAAAAAGCAAGTTTTAAAGGAGTGTAGCCGTCTGCTTTGGGCATTAATTCTTAACTCCATTATCTAAATATACTAAAGTAGACTTGTATGCTTTTGAGTCTACTTTAGCAGAGTTGAGCTATTAGCTCTTAGCCATCAAATTTCACTACTAGAACTCTTATTGATCTTTGTTTTCGCTCTTCAACTCTTCTCCTGGACGTTGAGTAGCAGGAGGATAATCAACAAATTCTTGAGTTCTAGTCGTATTTGTGGTTGCGCCTTCTAGTAATAAATCCTCAGGATTGACAGATTTGTCAGCAGCATCATCCAAGCGACCTTCAGTGTTCGTGTTAGGTTTGTCGGAAGTACCTTTATGACTGGCATGACCGCTAGACATAGCAATTTTCTCCACGGTATTAAATTATGCACTCTCCCAGCCTAAACTTCTTGGTCGGGAAGCACACACTATCAGAAGGCTTAAATCCATATTAGGTACATAAATTCAGTTAGGATTGAAAAGTTGTTTTCCAGCGATGCAGCTACACCAGAGGAAGAGATATGCCGTTGATAGAACTCAGCCTTAATACCACACATGAGGCGGTGGATTGGGTTTGTACGCTGTTAGCTGAGACTATTCAAATTGCCGATATTCAAATTACGGAATATGTTCAAGATGTCCCAGATTCCCAATGGACATTTACTATTCGGCTGTATATACCCGAAGATACCCAGGCGCGAGTGCGTAGAGAGAAAATTGTCAATTTGCTATCGCCTTTGCATCGTACAGGATTAACTACTGCAATTGAAACAACTATAGTGGCAGAAAAACTACCAAACGCAGACATCTTCAAACCCTTGATTCATCGCATTGGGAAGCGGTTCGTAGTGCTGGCGCCGGATGCAGATGATCAATCTCAGGTAGCAGATGAGGTGGTGATCAAATTACAAAAAACCCTCGCCTTCGGTAGTGGTTTACACCCAGCCACCATTTTGAGTCTGCAACTGCTAGAACGACATATCCTCCCCACAATGAATGTCCTTGACTTGGGATCAGGTTCTGGTATTTTGAGTGTAGCGATCGCCAAACTCGGGGCAAAGGTTTTAGCGTTAGATAATGACGGTATTGCTGTCCAAGCCACTCAGGAGACTGTACATCTCAATGGCGTAGAACAGCAAGTGCAAGTCATGCAAGGGAGTTTAGGATCTGGTAGCGACATGGGGTATTGGATGGGCGGAGATAGCGTCAATAATGTACCTAAAATTGAGAGTGTCAACACCTTTGACCTCATCGTTGCCAATATTCTCGCACGAATACATATTGCGATCGCCCATGATTACTATCAAGCACTGCGTCAAACTGATAGCCACAAAGGACTATTGATTACAGCTGGCTTTACCACTGATCATGAGGAAAGTGTGACTGAGGCATTAATAACAGCAGGATTTGAGGTCATTGATTGTGTACGATGCCATGAATGGGTGGCACTTGCTTATCGTTTAAATTAAGCAAGTAGGCATGTCCGGCTGATTACAGTAGCTGTAGCGGCGGAAATGGTATTTTACTTGATAAGTTGTTATCCACCATTTGTGTATGAATATTCCACACAGCCAAAATAAAATCTATGATGTTGTCATAGTTGGTGCTGGGCCTGTTGGTTTAGCCACAGCCATTGGTTTACGCAAACGTGGTATTGACAATATTCTTGTAATAGACCAAGCTCGTGCTTTTCGTCAGGTTGGCCAAGTTGTGGATCTTCTACCTAATGGTTTAAAAGCTTTGAAATATGTAGATCCAAACGCTTATGAAGCAGTCAAAACAGCGAGTCTTACTTTCGTTAATTCCCAGCAATCTGATGACGAGAAAACCGCCAAAGTCACTGATAAAAATCCCCCAAAACCTTCTCAAGAATGGGTTTCTAGAAACTTACAGGGAAAAATGGTTAGGTCATTTTCTTTGAGTTTTGATGCTTGGTTTAAAAGTTATGGTGAGGGACGAGTTTCAATTTCTTGGTATGATTTGCAGACTACTCTCAGAAAACTGCTTCCCGAAGACCAAGTTAAGCCTAATCATCGTTGTATCAATGTTGTCGATGAGCCAGAATCAGGATGCGTCCGACTCGATTGCATTTCTGATGCTAGTGCAGAAGCTAACCCCTATGCATATTGGGCAGATGGACAAAAAGATCATGAGACATTATCCCCAAATTTAGACAGCGTCTCTCAACAATCAGTCACAAAATCATTCCGAGCGAAAATAGCTGTTGCCGCAGACGGTATTAACTCTACAGTTCGGAGAGTAATTTATGCAGATAGCTCTTCCCAAACTTTTGCCAAACCAGAATATTCTGGGTTTGCCGCAATATATTGTAGAGAAGTACCCAGCATACCAAACGAACTGCGATCGCATCTTGAAGAGAAATTTTTTGCAGGCTCACCAATTTTAACAGTAACTAATTATGAGCTAGCAAGCGAGCGCGCTTTTAGTAAATGTCCGAGAATTTTGTTAATTAACAGACAGAGTATTGGCTATTTATTACATCTGCCTGTACCGTTAAACTCACTGCAAGGAAAGTCTGGCAATGATTTGATTAACTTAGCTTTGCAAGAGTTAGAAAAAGCAAGTTTTCCCGATGAAATTAAACAATTAGTGCAGCTATCTCCTCCAGAAAATATGCTGCAACGACCGTATTACATTCATCGCGCTGCTGTTGATGAGAATATGCCCCTAGCCTGGAGTGCAGGACGAATTATTTTAGTCGGTGATGCCGCACATGGTATGCCTCCTTTTATGGCTCAAGGAGCTAATCAAGGCTTGGAAGACGCCATGACAGTTACAACATTAATTAATAATATTGCTAAAGCAAATTATTGGGATCACAAGCAAGCTATAGCCACAGCCTTCAAGAAATATGAGCGTCTTCGTCGCCCATTTATGGAATATATACAAGAAGCTACATTGACACAGTTTCCTAACTCATCAGACAAACAGTGGCAACAATATAGCCAAGAAGTATACACCCGCAACTTTGACCAAGTAATTGCAGAATTAACAGTGTAATTGTCTCAGAACAAGGCTCAGGAAAAAATGTTCATTTTTTAGTGCAAGTTACAGTAGACGCAGCCAGCCGCAGCATCGATCCTACCCTAAAAACAGCTTGTATGCTGGGTTCTGGCTTTCATCCCAATAGCGATAGCCAAGGGTATCGAGGAATGCCTGCCACTCTGGCATTTCGTGGGGTGGTACTTGGATACCCACGACAATCCGCCCATAGTCAGCGCCGTTGTTGCGGTAGTGAAACATGCTGATATTCCAGTCGGGACTCATGGAACCAACAAATTTCATTAATGCACCAGGGCGTTCGGGAAACTCGAAACGGTAGAGTAATTCATTATGTGCTAAGGGTGAGTGTCCACCCACCATGTGCCGTAGATGTAATTTTGTCAGTTCGTCATCGGTGAGGTCGATGGTTTGGAATCCGCAGTTTTCAAAGGTTTCTACCATCTTGACTGCATCAGCACGGTTTTGAATTTGCATCCCCAAGAAAATATGGGCGGTGGTTTGATCGGCAATGCGATAGTTAAACTCAGTTAAGTTGCGGTTGCCAAGACATTCACAAAACCTGCACAGACTACCCGGTTCTTCCGGAATCGTGACTGCAAAGATGGCTTCACGGCGTTCACCATATTCAGCGCGTTCTGCCACAAAGCGCAATCGGTCAAAGTTCATGTTAGCACCGCAAGCGACAGCAATTAAGGTTTCTCCTTGGATTTGCTCACGTTCTGCGTAGGCTTTAGCAGCTGCGATCGCTAATGCGCCGGCAGGTTCTAAAATTGATCGCGTATCCTCAAATACGTCTTTAATAGCGGCACAGGTGTCATCTGTATCCACCAAAATAATTTCATCGACATACTGCTGACACAAATGGAAGGTTTCTTCACCCACTTCTCGCACCGCCACACCATCGGCAAATAAGCCCACCTGAGATAATCGTACCCGATGCCCAGCCTTCAAGGATTGATTCATGGCATCAGCATCCATCGGTTCCACGCCAATAATCTTAATTTCTGGACGCAACCGTTTGACATAAGCCGCAATTCCCGCAATTAAACCACCGCCACCAATTGCCACAAAAATTGCATGGATGGGTTGCTGGTATTGCCGCAAAATTTCCATACCAATTGTGCCTTGTCCAGCAATCACATCCGGATCATCAAAGGGATGAATGAAGGTAAGTCCCTTCTCTGCTTCTAGTTGACGGGCGTGAGCATAGGCATCATCATAAGTATTCCCATGCAAAATTACCTCTCCCCCCCTTGCTTTGACTGCATCTACCTTCACCTGGGGTGTAGTCACAGGCATAACAATCATCGCTCGTGTTCCCAGACGACTCGCACTCAGGGCGACGCCTTGGGCATGGTTGCCTGCGGATGCTGCAATTACACCTAGTGCCAGCAAATCCGGCGGCAAGTTCACCATCTTGTTATACGCACCCCGCAACTTAAAGGAAAAGACTGATTGCATATCTTCCCGCTTGAGCAGCAGCTGGTTATTTAATCTTGCAGAGAGATTTGGCGCATATTCTAAAGGTGTTTCTTGAGCAACATCATATACACGAGCAGTCAGAATTTGTACTAGATAGTCGCAATACATGGGGTCAACAGGTTGGGGATGCCAGATGGAGTTTAATTCTACGGCAATTTGTGTACCTGTTTGACAGATACTCGATTGTTGATAATTCACTAAAATTTTGGAAACATATAGCAATCCTAAATGATTTGCAAAATCTTACATGTAGGGTTGTTGACAGTCAACAGTCAAAACCGATATTTTTCACAACTGAAATAGGATTGCTATATGAGAGAAATATTAGATTTATTTATTAGCGAGTCACCAGCGAAGCGAGGACATAGGAAGGCACTCAAAATTAGTCTTGATTACTCTATCAACAGGCCTAATTTGAATATAGGCGAGTAGGCTGATTTGGATAAACTGAAGATAGGGAGCATCCCAAATGTGTAAATTTATTTTTTTGTAGTGATGGCTCTCTAGCCCGCTTTCTGGACATTAGGGAGCAAGATGCTCCCACTACAAATTTTATTTTTGTAAAATTGGGATGCTCCCCTGAAGATACAAAGTATTTGACCAATCTTTAATCGCAAATAATATCATTTAATAATTTGGAGATATATAGCGTTTCCCATTCAGATGCGGTACAAGATTATATCGTCGCGTGTAGGGAACAGTGCCGTACCCCTACGGGTGTACCTTACGAAACCGAGAATTGCTATATCTCCCAAGAAACCATGATTAAAATAATTGTATTTGTAATACTAGGCTTAATCATCTGAAAAAATTAGTTGTGATTAAAAATGCTAGAATTTCTCCAGCACAAATGCTTTCAGGCATCTTGAATGACTTTTGACCTGCCCAACGCTATCATTACCGATACAGCTCTTTCAGTAGCTGGGTTAACTGATTATATCCGCTTGCTGTTAGAACAAGATGAGCAATTGCGGCAAGTTTGGGTAACTGGAGAGGTTTCTAGTGCTAACCACCATCGCAGTGGGTTGTTTTTCACCCTGCAAGATCCAGATGGGACAGCAGGAATTAAGTGTGTGGTGTGGAATAGTCAATTGGTAAAGCTGGCACAGATACCAATTCCTGGTGAGCAATTAATTATCTTGGGTAGTATCCGCCTGTATCCCCAGAGGGGAGAGTATCAACTGTCAGTATGGCAGGCTTTGCCGGCGGGTGCGGGTTTACAGGCGCTACGCTATCAACAACTCCGCAACCGTTTACTGGCTGAAGGGTTGTTCGATTCTGCCAGAAAGCGATCGCTTCCTCCTCATCCCCACGCGATCGCTGTTGTCACTTCGCCTACGGCGGCGGCTTGGGGTGATATCCAAAAAACACTCAGGCAACGGTATCCAGGTTTACAAGTGTTATTTTCGCCAGCCACAGTACAGGGTGAGCAAGCGCCAGATTCCATAGTAAAAGCGATTGCACGCGTAGAACGAGATGGTCGCGCCGAGGTGCTAATTTTATCGCGGGGTGGCGGTGCGGTTGAGGAGTTGGCTTGCTTTAATGATGAACGAGTGGTTAGGTCTGTTGCTAGTTGTTCGATACCAGTAATTACAGGTATTGGTCATCAACGAGATGAATCTTTGACAGATTTGGTTGCTGATGCCTGTGTGCATACACCCACGGCGGCGGCGGAAACGGTTGTTCCGGCATTGTCAGAATTGTATGATCAGCATCGGCAGCGTGTCACGGCTTTACGTCAGGCGGTGCTGCACTCAGGGCAGAATGCTCAAAATCAATTGCAAGTATTACAAAACCGTTTGCGGCATTTACGCCTAGATCGGCAAGTGCAGCAAGAGGTGGAAAGGATCACTTGGAAGCGTCAGCAATTGCTGCAAGCGACAACGAGGCGATCGCAGCAAGCTAGTCAACATTTGGAATTGTTGCGGCAAAAGTTGGCAAGTCTCGACCCGAAGGCGGTGTTGCAGCGTGGTTATGCAGTGGTGAGACAGGAAAATGGGGCGATCATTCGTGCTGCGGGTGAGTTGGAGGTGGGGGATGAATTGGTGATTCAGTTGGGGCAGGGTGAGGTTAAAGTGGAGGTTAGGGAAATAAACAAACCGCAGAGGCGCGGAGGACTCAGAGATTCGCATGGTTAAACGTAACAGTGCTGCTAATTCTGATGCAGCAGCAGGCTGGAATTATGAGGCGAAGGTGACTGAAATTGAAGGTATTATCGCTCGCATTGAGACGGGTGAGTTGGAGTTGGAAGAGGTTTTTGATCAATTTGTCCAGGCTGTTGAGTATTTGCGTCAATGTGAAAGTTTTTTGCAGCAGCGACAGCAGCAGGTGGATTTGTTGATTGAAACGCTGAGTGATGAGTAGACATCCATCGAATATAATTATGCGTCACCCGAAACCCACAAATATTACTTAATTTATTATAGGAATCCGATTTGATATCTGAAAAAATCTCAGTATGTGTAGTGGCGTGGCAAGGCTAATTTTGTGTATTAGCAATCTCTTGTAGAACTGGCAAAATGCCCGTTCTAATTAGCGGGCAAGATGCCCGCACCACAAGAAAATTGTTGGGAGCATCCCAATTTTGCAAAAATAAAATTTGTAGTGGGAGCATCTTGCTCCCTAATGTCCAGGAAGCGGGCTAGAAGCCCGCACTACAAAAAAAATAAATTTACACATTTGGGATGCTCCCAAATTGTTTGCAACATTTTAGTTGTGTCAGTCCACTACGTATCTGTTCAAAAATCAAATATGAGTCCCATAGCAGAAAAAAGTGTAGAAAACTGTGTTTTATCACCTTTGTTAGTCAAGCAGGGTAGTAGTGCGCCATTAAAATTAAAATAAAGTTTATGGACACGCCTGGTTATTCTTCCAGGTTTCTCTACCATTTTTGTTTGCACCATTCAAGAGTGTAGCAGTACTCTCAGATGGAGATTGAGTATTACTTGAACGGCGTGATATTGAGGCGTTGCTGCGACAGCGTGCTAAAAGCAACGGACAAGATATTTCACAAATGGCGCCAGCTTCGTCCCAACGAAACGCTTTTTTAGGAAAAATAAGAGTTTTCTAACAAATACAAATTATAGTTGATTGAGGCGATAACCCATGCTGTGAACCGTCTCAATCATGTCTTCTGGCGCTCCTGCTACTTTGAGTTTTTGCCGTAGACCCCGGATGTGAACCTTCACAGTATGTTCTTCCGGAGGTGATTCTAATGCCCAGATATGTTCAATGATCACACGGCGACTGAGAACGCGGCGACCATTCCGCAGCAAGAGTTCTAAGATGCCGTACTCTTTGGGTGTCAGATGGATAAGGGTTGGCCCATAGCTGACTTCATAGGTGCTGGGATTGAGACGCAAGTCGCCCCATTCGAGAATCGGCGGTGATGTCACACTTCCTCGTCGCAGTAAGGCGCGAATGCGGGCAAAGAGTTTTTGTAAATCGACTGGTTTGACTACATAGTCATCTGCTCCCACATCCAGCCCATTAATTTCATCATTGATTGTGTCACAGGCAGTGAGTATGAGAATCGGCAAGTTGTAACTGTGCGATCGCAAGCGATGGCAAAGACTGATGCCATCCAATTCTGGTAACATCACATCCAGCAACAGCAAATCATAATTTAAAGCTCTCGCTTGATACCAGCCGGCTTCTCCATCATGGACAACATCAACTGCATAAAGCTGGTCTGTTAGGGCTTCTGCCAAGGTTTCTGCAAGGCGCACATCATCTTCAACCAGGAGAATCCGCATAAAAAATTGAGATAGTTTTGGTAACTCAGCAACTTTAGATATGAGACCCCTCCACAATTTTATGTGAAATTGTCCTCCAAATCCCCTAGAAACCTCTTTATTTCTGAATCAAAAGCGCTAAAGTATCACATTCCGACCCTAATTTTCTCAAATAAATCTAACAATATATCAATAGTTATTGATTTTGGTAATTCTTTCCGATTTCTTTACCGTTCTCTGACCAGTTTCCTTACTGCTGGTATGTGATCATCTAGTGTCAGAGGCCTTTGGGATGAAGACCCCCCATCGGATTGGTAATACCAATTCTCTAAAATTCGGCATAGAAACTTAGATTCTGTAAGACTTTCGTAATTACGTAGCTTCTCAAGCCTAGGCGAGTATTACGAATTGGTATTAACTCTGTTTTCTCCTCTGATGCAACTTTATTGCCAATAAATCTTAGAGAATATTTATGACAATTCCTTTGTTAGATTATGCACCCTTATCTCAAAATCATCGAGTAGAGGGGTTTGAGGTTCCAGGCGATGAACAACCCAGGATTTACACAACTGACAATCTCCTGACTGCTTTGGAGATGGATATGTTGATCATGGCAGCCTATCGCCAAATTTTTAACGAGCAACAGATGCTATCCAGCAATCGTCAGCGATTTTTGGAGTCTCAGTTACGAGCTGGTCAAATCACAGTGAGAGACTTCATTCAAGGATTGGTAACATCTGATTCCTTTCGACGACTCACCTACGACAGTAACAATAACTATCGGTTTGTCGAGATTTGCATTCAGAGGATTTTAGGCCGGAATGTGTATAGCGATCGTGAAAAACTTTCCTGGTCGATTGTACTGGCGACTAAAGGTCTGCAAGGCTTGATCGATGATTTACTCAACACGGAAGAATATCTGAGTAACTTTGGATATGATACCGTTCCTTATCAACGCCGTCGTATCTTACCTCAACGTGCTCACGGTGAACTACCCTTTGCCCGGATGGCACGCTATGGTGAAGACTATCGAGACAAGCTCCCTCGTCCCTCCTGTTCTATTCCCACCGGGATTTTTGAGGAATTTGAGCGGTTTAGTTTCTCCGCCTTCATTAGTCGTGCAGACTGGAAGACTAGTTTCAGTCTGATGGGTTTTATGATAGTGGTAGTTTTCTTGCTGATCCTGTTTTCAGAAGTAAACAATTTGATCACAGGTTAATTGGAAAGTCGTAGCCATTATGAGTATTCCACCACGATGCTCTCCCTGAAGCAGTTTGGTGTTACCTGTGTTTCTAGTATCCTCAGCCGCTATGGCATGGGAATTCTGCTAGGTATATTGTTGCTCTTGGGCATCTACTATCTGTGGCAACGAGAAATTGTGCAGCGTCGCCGAGCAGAAATTTTGTTGCGACAGCAAAGCGATCGTGAACGTTTGGTGACTAAAATTGCCCAGCAGATTCGGCAATCCCTAGATCTCGATCAGGTGCTAGCGACAACGGTGGAGACAGTTCAACGCTTTCTACAAGCTGATCGCGTCCTGATCTATCGTCTATGGGACAATGGCACGGGCGACGCCATTCACGAAACGGTGTTACCGCCTTACCCTAAGATTTTAGGGCAAACGTTTCCGGAGGAGGTGTTCCCCAAAGAGTACCATCAAGCCTACTCTCTAGGGAAAACCCTTACCATTACCAACGTTGAGCAGGCAGATATCCAGCCTTGTCTGACAGACTTTGTCAAACAGTTTGGGGTGCAGGCGAAGTTGGTAGTGCCGATTATCCAGGAGCATCGCCACGATCAGGCACAGGAGCATCAAGCTGATCTCTGGGGATTATTGATTGCTCATCAGTGCAGTCATCCCCGCAACTGGGAAGCTTGGGAAGTGGAATTGATGCAGCAACTAGCAACCCAAGTAGCGATCGCCATTCAACAATCAGAACTCTATCATCAACTCCAACAACTCAATACCCAACTGGAACTGCGGGTGCAACAACGCACCGCAGAACTAGCGGCAGAAATTGCTGAACGTCAGCGCACTGAAGTCGCCTTGCGCTACACCAACGATACCCTGCAAGCTTTAGTCAAGGCTTCCCCCCGTGCCATTGTCATGCTGGATCGGGAGGAAAAAGTCAAAATCTGGAATCCGGCGGCAGAACAAATGTTTGGCTGGATTGAAGCCGAAGTGCTGAACCGTCCTAATCCCCTGATTCTAGAAGGCTATCCCACACTGCAAACCAGTGTCTTGCAAGGTACAACCTATTCCCGTTTAGAATTTCGGCAACAGAAAAAAGATGGCACTCCGATTGACATCATTTTTTCCGCCGCTCCCCTGTTAGATAGTGATGCACAGATCAGTGGTATTGTGGCGGTAATTGCCGACATTACAGAACAAAAGCAACAAGCCGAGCAGGTGCGTCTGCTGCAATCTGTGGTGGTTAACACCAATGATGCCATTTTGATTACAGAAGCGGAAACCATTGATGAACCGGGGCCCCGCATTCTGTATGTGAATGAAGCCTTCACCCGCATCACCGGTTATCAACCCCATGAAGTATTGGGCAAAACCCCCCGGATTTTGCAGGGAAGCAAGACTGATCGGGCACAATTGCAAAAAATTCGGTTGGCGCTTTCGCGCTGGGAACCCGTTACCGTGGAAGTGATCAACTATCGCAAAGATGGCACGGAATTTTGGAATGAATTTAGCATTGTGCCTGTATCTAATCAGCAGGGTTGGTATACACACTGGATCGCTGTGCAGCGAGATACAACTGGACGCAAACAAGTAGAACAGGCACTCCGGCAAAGCGAAGAACGCTGGCGATCGCTGATCGAAAATGCCTTAGATATCATTATGATTCTCGATATCGATGGCAGCATTGTTTACGTTAGTCCCTCAGTAGAAAAGGTCATAGGCTATCCTGTTGTAGATTTGGTGGGCAAGAACGGGATGGAACTGGTTCACCCAGATGATTTGATCACGACACGCGATCGCCTAAAGTGGGGCGTCGCTCAACGCCTCACCAATACATTGCCAACTCCCGAACTGACGCACCCCATTGAGTTCCGCTACCGCCATCACGATGGTTCTTGGCGAATTTTAGAAGCAATTAGTCAGCCGTTTGTGGACAGTGCAGCCACCCTCCGAATTATGGTGAACGCTCGTGATATCACAGAACGCAAGCGGTTAGACGAAATTCGCTTGGCACTGGCAAGAGAGAAAGAACTCAGTGCCCTAAAAACCCGTTTCTTCGCTATGGCATCCCATGAGTTTCGCACTCCCCTCAGTACTGCCCTGGCGGCGGCTCAAGTCCTGGAAAATTGTCAAGATGAATGGGATGTTCCCGCAAAAAGACTGAGAAATTTGCACCGCATTCAAGACTCTGTGAAGCATATGGTGCAGTTGCTCGACGACATTTTAACCATCAATCGAGCCGAAACTGGAAAACTAGCGTTTAATCCCCAACCCCTGGATTTGGAATTGTATTGTCGTGATTTTGTTGAGGAAATCCAGCAAAGTGTAAGCACTAAGCACACCATCACTTGTACTTGTCAGGGAAGATCCACTCTCGTCTGTATGGATGAAAAGTTATTGCGCTCTATTTTATCTAATTTGCTATCCAATGCCATTAAGTACTCCCCACAAGGTGGGATTGTGCATCTGAGCTTGGATTTTCAGTCGGATAGTATGATCCTCGCTGTGCAAGATCATGGCATTGGAATGCCACTAGAGGATCAAAAGCAGGTATTTGAACCGTTTCATCGGGGTAAAAATGTCCGAACTATTCCGGGTACTGGATTGGGATTGGTCGTGGTCAAAAAATGTGTGGACTTACATCAGGGCACTATTCGCATCATTAGTGAAGTGGGAATCGGTACGACCTGTTTAGTGACACTCCCATTGTGAGTAGTTTAGGTAAGTTGGTGGGAAAAAACAAAACTAAGTTAAGAAAGGTAAACAAAGCTATAATCCCCCTGCCTCCTGCCTTGTCATAACGACAATTTTCAGCAAGTCCTACTTATTTTGTGGTCTTCCCTAATGAGATGGCAATTCCTGCATTCTTGGATAGAATGTTCTGGAGTGATTTTAATTACAAGATTTACTGACCTCACAGCCAGATATTGAATTTTTTCATCTAATCACTCTACTGGTATCAGAAAGAGCAATTGTGCTCGTCTTTGTTTTTAAGTGGTGTTCGGCAAAACTCATACAGAGGAGATCATAGAACTAATGTTAGGTCAAACTACACTTGGTGCTGGTAGCATTTCTTCATCTGCTAGCCGAGTATTTCGTTACGAAGTTGTAGGCTTGCGGCAAACCTCAGAAACTGGCAATAATACATACGGCATTCGCCATAGTGGTAGCGTATTTATTAATGTGCCTTACAATCGGATGAAGGAAGAAATGCAACGCATCAGCCGTCTAGGTGGCAGAATTGTCAACATTGAGCCGTTGAATGTCGCCGTCAATTCTCCCAGCTTACTTCCTTACCGTGGTGGTAGTAGACGTTAGAGTAAAAAATATTGCGCCTAGTCCCTACTCATAATCTTCGATTGGGGTAGGGTTGAGAAACCGTAACTTTCCCTATTTGACCAGTGCTGTTATACTTGCCATCATCGATGTATTGCACCTCTGAACCTTTTTGGGAAAGCGTTTCAGCATTCCGCGACTACTCAATTAAGTTATGTAATTTTTATCAAACTACATCGAATAATGCTCCCCCTTCTCCTTTATGATTATGATAACTTTGTAAGATTTCGTTAAGGAAAGGGAGATTTTGTATTTGTGGCAATTCCTCTTTTAGAATATTCACCTATTTCTCAAAACCAGCGGGTAGCAAGTTATGAGGTTCCTGGAGATGAACAACCCAGGATCTTCTCGACAGAAAACCTACTGTCCGCAACAGACTTAGACATTCTGATTGAAGCAGCCTATCGTCAGATTTTTTTCCATGCTTTTGCTGCTGACAGGGAGCGTTTCTTGGAGTCCCAACTCCGCAGTGGTCAAATCACAGTACGCGACTTCATTCGCGGCTTGCTGTTATCTGATACTTACAAGCGCAGTTTCTATGACCTCAATAGCAACTATCGTTTTGTAGAACAGACGGTACAGCGTGTTCTGGGTCGTGATGTTTATAACAACCGAGAAAAGATTGCTTGGTCGATTGTTGTAGCAACAAAGGGTCTGAAAGGCTTTATCGATGACCTACTCAACACTGAGGAATACCTCGAAGCCTTTGGATACGACGTAGTACCATACCAACGTCGTCGGGTACTCCCAGGTCGCACAGAGGGTGAACTACCTTTCAACATCAAGTCTCCCCGCTACGATGCCTACTATCGTAGTAAACTCGGCTTCCCGCAGATTGTTTGGCAGACCACTGTTCGCGGCTACACTCCTCCAGAAAAGCAGCCTACAGCAGGTAATCCGGCCCTGTTCCTTCAGATGGCGCAAAGTATCAACGCCAGAGGTAATACACCTCAGCGACTCTCAGTAATGAATATTGATATTGAGAAATCAGTACCCTATCGTAAATAAGTTGAGCTAAAAACTCAAACATAGCGTATGTCTCACTTCAATGAAGGTATGGCATACGCTTTTTTATGCTAGTTTTAAGCACATTCATCACTCTCTGCACGAAATCCTAGTTCTAGGAGAGCTTTACGGATTTTGGCTTTAGAAGGGCGGACTTTGGGAACAGCTAATCCCATTTCTCTAGCAGTCTCAAACAGATCTCGCATCAAAATATCCAGCAAACTATCATCTGCGTCTTCTGGAAGCTTCTCAATTCTGGCTTCATAGGCTAAAGTATAAAGCTCCAAGTGATGTTTCCCCATGACTCTAGCCAGTTTTCTCAAGGTTTCAGGCGTAGGACAGGTTCCCTTAAAGCAAGCACCTCTGAGTCGAGGTTGAGGGACGCCAGACAAATCTGCCAGGCGATTCATACTGATACCCTGTTCTTCCAAGTATTGAAGAATGAATCGTCCTAAAGGCGAGCAATCTTCAGCTTTTATTTGCAACCTTGCTGGCATTGTTCAGTGTCAGGAAAATCTAAATATCTACAATATAGCGGACTGGAGGTGATTACGCATGATTTGGCAATTCTCAGTGTTGCGGAGTGAAAGCATGAATTAAACTCACGCAATCAATGAGCAGAAAACGATTGTAACTCAAAGCGGTAAACTGTTTTGGTATCTTTTGTGTTTTGGCAGTCCCTTGCAGTTTTATAATTGATTAGCATAGGGTTACTCAACTTGTTGTTTGGAGTTAGCTTTTAGTTTATGGATGCAATGGAGTTTTTTGAACTAAGTACTGGTAGATGGCGATCGCAACGAACAACACACCACTTGGCCTTTAAAAGATCTGAAGCTGGTGAATCCGATATCCAGGTTCAAGCCCTGGCTGCCGATACTCCTCAAGTGATTGAGATTTGCCAACTCCATCAAGTTGACCCCAAGTTAGCTATCGGTGGTGCTTTTGTCTCCTGGCAAGGAGCAATGGGATGGGACAGAGATGAAGAGAATCATGAAGGTTCTACGGTATTCTCGCTGATTCCTGATGCCGACAACCCGCGCCAAGGTTCACTGCTGCGAGAACGGGGCTATGCTGAAATTGTCCCGGTGGCGGGACGCTATCACATGGATGATGAAAATGGGTTAGTCCTGACGACCGAGTACGAAACCATGAGTTCCATTGAGAGATTCTGGTTTGTCGGCCCTAGCGTGCGGATGCGAACTAGTACAGTGAAACGATTTGGTGGTTTTAGCACCGCCACCTTCTGTACCGAATTCCGGATCGCAGACACTTTAGAAGCTGACCTATCAAACCTGACCTCTGAGCAGATA
Source organism: Goleter apudmare HA4340-LM2 (assembly GCA_019359495.1). Taxonomy (GTDB): domain Bacteria; phylum Cyanobacteriota; class Cyanobacteriia; order Cyanobacteriales; family Nostocaceae; genus Goleter; species Goleter apudmare. The sequence continues at coordinate 283,537 of JAHHHF010000064.1, read as the reverse complement.
AAAAATGCGGTAGAACCCACAAAATACTTCTCGTTCTTTGGCTAATCAATTAATCATCACCACCAGTACCGATCCATTTGCCAGGGGGTTAGACTATCTCTATGGAGTTCGGAGTCTAGCTATCGACTCAGAGATGATCGATGCGGTTTATGATTTAGAACACCGCATTCCCCTTTGTACCTGGATCGGTAAGCACATTGATGCAGTGAACAGAGAACTTGAAGGCTATCTTCAGGTCTGCCATGATTGTTTTCACTCCTGGGAACAACCAGAAATACAAATTTTCGCGGCGCCTATTGCTCAGTCCTTTGGGATTGATGGTCTGTGTAATCTTCAGACAAATCCCATTACCATCCTAATTGACGTAGGAAGAGTAGTGCCCGCCGATTGGCTGTTATTAGTTGTCCATGAATATGCCCATGGCCATGTGGGTTTTCCCGGACACCACGAACAATTCGCGCGATCGCTAGCTCATATCTGCCTCGGTTTGGGGATTGCACCCCCCCCTAGGGAATCTGGTATGGAATCCCAACTAAGATTTTATCCTGATTGCCGTCCCACTCAGAACCCATTAGCGTTTTGGCGAGGAGAATTGGCAAAATTGGGTGGAGTCCCTACATACGATTAGCAAAATTGCTTTAGTTGCTCAATCAGATGATCGAAATAGGGGGCGAGAGTTGCTTGCTGCTCAGGTGTAACTCGCTTTAAACTAGCAGTCTTAATACCTTCTAGTCCTACCACCATTGCATCTAAGGGTACTTGCAATTCTTGATACAGCAGTTGCATATAGTGCAACCCTTCACTGCTCGTGTAATCGGTATGCTGTCCAGCGATACCATAGGTGATACAACGCAGGAAGTGCCAGAAATCACGCCAACAGGCATCTGCCCTGGCTGGTGGGTAGAGTCCACCCCCTGGTTGGGTGATGTTAGGGAATGTAGCCAAGACCTGGGTTCTGGCTTCATCAACGATTTCATTGACGCGATCGCGCAATTCCTGAGTTACTGAAATAATTGCCGTGGGTGTAGGGACAAGCTGCTGAATCTGCTGCAAGTCTTCATCGGTGAGGTAGCGTCCCTCGTCATCTGCCGCTTGGAATCGCTGGATCGCCTCCGGTGGGTGGGTACTTTGCCAGGTGGCAAAACTGACAATCCGAGCTTTTTGGATCAATTCCCGGACGGCTGCGCTTAGGGTTGGCTTCGTCACGTCGCTTGGCTCCGAATTTAAAATTTTTTTTGCTTAATCTAAAAATCAATCGTCATGTCTTATAGCCTTTCTCGGTTGAACGCAACACAATCAAGGGTGGGGAAACCCCTACGGGTTTTGCGATTTAAAACTGTACTTCACTCGTCTGAAAACCGCTATAAGCCCAAATATATATTCCCATGTTTTGGGGCTGATTTTGGTTCAAGCTAAAGTATAAGAAATCCTCTACTGTTGGTTGCTATGGAACTCCACGAAATCGAAATAGAACTGCAAAACGCAGATTTTCAATACCGCCTCAAGGCAATTTCTGCTCTCCAAGATTACCCGAACGATGTTGCTGTTCCTTTACTCACCAGCCATCTCCAAGACCCAGAGTTTCTCGTGCGATCGTTCGTTGCTAGGGAGTTGGGCAGGCAAAAAACGTCCGAATCCTTCGCCGCCTTGCTGCAAATCATTAAGTTTGATAACACGCCCAATGTGCGGGCCGAAGCCTCTAATTCCCTATCCTTGTTTGGTAGAATCTCCGCCTCTCATCTAGTGCAGACATTTGTGCGAGATGATCATTGGTTGGTGCGACGCAGCATCTTGGCAGCCCTGGCAGAAATGGAATGTCCTGAAGAACTGCTAGAGGTTTGTCTTCTGGGGCTAGCAGGGGAAGATGCCGCAGTACAAGAAGCATCCGTAGATGCACTGGGAGCATTGGCCAGTTCCCGTCAGTCTGGGGCTGCTTTATCCCAACTCTTGCTCCTCAAAGATTCTGAATTTGAATATATCCGGGTACGGGTTGCTTATGCGCTAAAGCACTTTTATGCTCCGGAAGCCAAAGAAGCCCTAGTGCAACTAAGACAAGATACCAATCACCGTGTAGTGGGGGCAGCAATGGAAGATTTAATCCACTAAGGCAAGAGGATTATAGCTTTGTTTACCTTTCTTAACTTAGTTTTGTTTTTTCCCACCGACTTACATATATTAGTTTGTCAAAAACTCTGGAGAAGCTTTGCTTGTTGGTGACTGGATCTGAGAAAATCGAACATGGGCATTTAAAATTTACTTTCAGGAAACACAATAGATATGGCTGATAGTCCAGAAATCACTTCCACCAATCCAGCCACCCCCGAAGAACTGACCGAGGCGATCGCTGAGTTGGAACAATATCGGGAACGCCTGGTTAACGACACCTTATCAATGGCCCAACGCGCTAAAATCATGAAGGCACAAGCGCTTGCTAGTCTCCAACCTCAGCTAACCCAAATTGATGCAACCATCGAGGCACTCCGCCAGCAGCAGTCTGCGCCGCCAGATGGTAACTAGATCATTGAACAATAACGGTAATAGGGAATTTGTGATGAGTCAATCGCTCAACTCCGAAACTCCAGCAGTGGAAGATCCCATCCTGCGAGTTCAAGCTGAAAATGATGATTTGGTTCAGAGGGTAAATGAGCAGATTACGCTAGAAACCTTTGACTCTAAAGATCAAAAAATCCTCAAACAACTGGTGGAGGGGTTGGGAGATCCACGAGGATTGGTGCGACTGCGGTTTGCTGAAACCTTGGGTGAAATTGGTGAACCAGCAACGCCTTTTTTAGTGGAAGCACTGGCAAATCATTCTAATGTAGTTGTGCGGCGAGCTGCTGCCAAAACACTCACGATCATTTCTGATGCAAGTGCTGTACCAGACTTGCTTCACGCTTTTCTGAATGATGAAGATACAGTAGTCAGAAGTTCATCCGCCGGCGCCTTAGCCAGAACCGGTGAAGCATCTGTACCAGCATTACTGGAAATCCTGGCATCAAATGAGCATCCAGAAGATATTAAAGGTCATGCTGCTTGGGCGTTGGCGTTTATTGGATCGGAAGCCGCAGAACACCTATACAAAGCATTGAACGCTGCTTCTTTAGATGTGCGATGTGCGGTTATCGGGGCCCTGGGACATGTAGCGCAGGAGCAATCAGACGAAAAGTCCTGCAACCTGCTAGTTTCTGCACTCACTGATCCAGAAGCGATCATCCGCACCGAAGCAGCAGCAGCATTGGGACAGGTGAATTATCCTCCATCCGTACCGCATTTAATTTTGGCAATTCAAGATACTGATTTAGATGTGAGGAAGGCGGCGATCAATTCTCTGGGGAAAATTGGCGATCGCAGTGCATTAGAACCATTACAGCCGCTACTCAATGATCAACAAGAGGTGATACGAATTCTCGCTAAACTAGCGATCGCGCAAATTGAACGCCAGTCACAAGCCGATGATTGGTAACATTCAGTTTGCAGGCGGGCGTAGCGATCGCACCTCATTCAACCCCTTACAGGCGGAAGCTCAACTATCAGCAAGAAGTGGGGCGAATTCTGGCAAAACTAGCAGAGCAAGTTGCACAATTAGAGTCAGAGGGCACTTTATCTGGAACTCTATTCTCTATATCTTTTTAGCTTTGAAGCAAAGAGGACAAGATCAAAGGTTGTGGAACTGCATCCTTACTGGTTATAGCCTTTCTCGGTTGAACGCAACACAATCAAGGGCGGGGAAACCCCGCCCCTACGGGTTTTGCGATTTAAAACTGTACTTCACTCGTCTGAAAACCGCTATAAGGTTGTAGCATAGCTCCTAACTAATGTCCAAAATTTTGCGGTATGGCTTATATAAATTGCGACACGCACTCATGAAGCCGGAAATCTCACAGATAACCTCCAGGCTGCTTTCCCAATTGAATTAGTATTAATTTGGGACTATTGCGGGAGTCAGGAGAATGATTTGTTGCTTTTGGAGCGATCGCACATCTTCTAAACTCGCATCCACTGACTGTAAAATTTGCTCTGTCGTCTGATTTCCATCACAAGCAAGGAGAAACTGCCACTCTGCATCATTTAAACGCACAATCTGATAGTCGTGATTAAAGAATTGTTGACTATCTCGCCATCCCTGAATGCAAGGACTCGGTTCCGGGATTGCAGACATCAGTTTGACATCTAATTTCCAATCTTCTCTATGGATGGGGTTGCGTCCTAGGAAAAACTCGTAGTGGGTAATCGCTTGCGGATTGAGGAGTTCAATCAACCGATAGCGTTGGCGATCGCTCAAATCTTGAGAACGCTCAATCAGTTCTGGTGCTTTGCTAATTAATCGTTCTAAATTCCAAATCTGCGGATTAGAAAAGCCGAGAAACTCCAACCCCGACGCATCAATTAATTCAAACACTGTATTCATGTTGTAATCAATTTCCTGGGGATGCACATACATATCTGCAAAGTAGCCATCGCGTTGATTTTCCCAAGACCAGCGTTCCTGTTCGCGCTTGCGGAGGCGATTATCTTCTGGTAAAGAGGCAAATAGTTGTCGCCCAATTGCTACGCCATCAGTATAATCGCCTCGTTTATCACCTTGTAAAAGAGCGATCGCCTCTTGCATCAATTTAATTTCCCAACGCCCCAGTTCACCATACACAAAAATGTGCATGATCCCACCAGGCGATAGCTTTTTCGCTAAGGCTTGAATTCCTCGAATCGGGTCAGGGGTATGGTGTAATACTCCCACACAGTTAATCAAATCAAACTCACCTGGAAGCTGTTCAACATCAAACAAACTCAGGTGATGAAATTCTACCCTGTTTGCCCCTGATTTTTGACAACGCTCTTTGGCTACAGCTAATGCGCCAGCACTCAAATCAATGCCCACAACCGCCGCATCAGGATTGAGATGCACCAAGTATTCTGTTCCTACTCCCGTACCACACCCAGCATCGAGGATGCGGACATTGTTCTGGGAGGGTTTTTTTCCAGTACAAAAGTTATACGCCGTCAGCCAGTTCCAGCGCCAGTTATATCCAGGAGGTGGTTCATCTAATAGCGGTTCTGGCGGGAAGGGATAGGTATTGTAGAGTTTGGCAACTGCAGCACTAATGGCTTGGGAATCTGACATAGTGGGAGAACAGTAGTTCGTAATTGATAATAGCCTGCGGCCAGTCCCTTTGCGTCACGTAATTCGTGAATGTCAATTTAAAGCTCACTTTCCAACCGTGGGTCATCTTCTGGTGGATGCCAACCACCTTTTACCCAAAGCCGACGCGCTTTGATAATAGAACCTTCGTTGTGATACTCATCATTCAAATCTAAACGATTACAAGTACCTCGCCCTGTATCGGTAATACCAATAATTGTTAAACCATCCGCCGACCAAATAAAATGGTCCGACCATTTTTGTTTGCGAGGATTAAAAAGTGGAATATTTTTCCCAGTTTCCGGGTCAATGCCAGTTGTAAAGTTGTAGCGATAGCCATTACAACGCTGACACGCCAATGCTAAATTATCAGGTTCATCCGATGAATTAGGAAAAGATTGGGGAATTATATGGTCGAGCGCAAATAAAGCCGCACTTGCTTCTTCCAAAGCGTGACAATATTCACACAGATATTTTGCTCGTTTCCTGACTAATTTTCTAGTTGCATCACTAACCGTCATGATTCGGCGATAACTTTAGCATTGAGCAAGGTAAAAATGCGATCGAGTTCTAATATTCCTGTTAGTTCAGCTTCTTCTTCCGATGTCAGCATATCAGTTTTTTTCTTCTCAGTTAGTTGATCAAGCCGCGATTGTAGCTCTGGGGTAAATTTGAATAAATATAAATCTCTAACTTTGCTAATTTGGATTCCAGATTCGACCCAGGATGAGGGTTGAACCATCATTTGAGTAATCATGGTGGTAATAGATTTAGTTTGATGTGTGGTCGCATTCTAGCAATGAATCCTGTTGATGGTGTTTTTCAGGTTTTTTGTGAGTGTGTTGGTTAGTCTCAATTTTGATACAAATTTTGCCGCAGAGATTTTACTGCGACAATTGTTTATTTTGGTCGCTGTCCATTAATAGTCACTGTCAGCCACACAAATTCCCTTACATTTGATGCCATTTGTCGCTGTGCGCTGACAATGAGGACAGAGAATTTTTTCTGCTTCCGGAGCGAGATTGTTACTGGTGTCGGCTTGTGGTTTGTCTTTGTCGGTTTGAATGTTCACGTTTATCAGGGTATAGGAAATTTTTGTGGTTTATTTTTACATTTTACAAACCACAGAGATTCCCCCTACCAAGGTGTTTTTCGCAAACCGTGGTAGATACCACATATACTTTGAGATTATCTTTCTCCTCGCTGAAACTTCACCGTCATCTCCAGGCGAGATAATGCACTGGTGGCGGACTCGCGCACATAGGAGTCGGTAGATTCATCTTGAATTAGCGATTGTAGCACCTCCACGCCTCGACTATCGCCAATAGAGGCGATCGCATTCACCAAGGAGATTCCCAGCGCTGGATTATCGGTGGTTTGCAATGCCTCAATCAATACGTCCACAACAGGAGAACCAATTTCACCTAGTGCCATCACAGCTGCAATATGCACTACAGGATTGGGGTCATTGAGAGCAGTTTTTAAACCCTGTACACCTTCAGATGGAAAGGGCACATCTGAGTGATTAATGGCGACTTGTGCTAGTGCTTTGGCTGCACTCCCGCGCACGGTAACGTTTTCACTATTGAGCAAGGCTGCTACTAAAGGAGTTACCGTATCCAGACCGATCGCTCCTAGGGCTTTGACAGCCGCTCGGCGATAGGTGGTATCTTCATCATCAAGAATACTCATCAGTCGGGGAATCGTGGTCTCGTCAGGATTTTCAGCCAGTTCCCACATTGCTTGGTCACGCAGGTGGGGATTGGGGTGTTTCAGTTGTTGGAATAGTTCTTCTCTAGACATACAGGATGATAAATTCTCAAGAATGTGCAATTAGTGTGCAAATAATCTGTTGACTCAGCGAGAACTCTGAGCGGTGGTTGACAGCGATTAGAATTTTGGTGACTCAACACTTATAACTTGGTACTGCTTTCGTGATTTAGCTTTTTCCTGAATCAGCCAATCGTCATCGTTAGCGACTTGCTCATAACCACTGGTATCGCCCAGTTTTTCCAGTGCCATCAACGCCGCATACTTCAGATCCCAGACTTTGGCTTCTAGGCAGGCTTTCAGTTCAGGAATCGCTTTTGCATCTCCGAGTTCACCGAGAGCGATCGCTGCTGCTGAACGTGATTTTTGAAACTGTGGTTGTTTGTTATGCAAAGCTTCAACTAGCAAATCGTAGGCTGGGGCATATTTTAACCAACCGAATAGCTTCATTACATGAAAATGGGCGCCATAGTCATTATTTGCTTCTTCGGCGTAGGTGGCCAATAGAGCCTCAGGTGCAGCATCGGCGTGATGGTCAAGAATGGTCTTAGCTGCTAAATAACAGCGCCCAAAGTCGGTTTCATACAACCCCCGGATCAAAATTGGCAGAGTGGGGGGACTTTGGTAACTATGCACCAAGCCCAAATCATACGGGTGGTCGCGTAATGTCTGCTCCAAGTAGGGTTGAATCGTGGCAAAGGTAATTGCTCCCGCAGAGATTCCCGCTTCTGCCAACGTCCGAATGCCTCGCAGCCGAAAGACCAAAGATACTGGACATCGGGCAATATGGGGAATTGCGTCGTAGTAACGAGCATCCATCAAATCTTGGATAGACAACCGCCGCCCTAACACATTCGGGTGTTGCAACATTGCCACTACCTTCCCCATTTGGGAATAGTCCCTAGTTAAACGGCAAACTGCGGCCATAGCGGCACTTGCTGTGGGTGGGTCGGCATCATCGACAAATTTGCGAATACGTTCCAGCGCTGGTTGATAATTAAACTTTGTTAGTGTGTGGATAATCACCCGATAGGTTTGCCCCGGCTTGTCCAGCAACTGAGCCACATCTTCTAATATATCGGGGTCTTGAGTCCCAATTTCACCGATCGCCCAAACAGCATTTTCCACTGTGTAGCAGTCTTCATCACTCAGACAAGCGCGAATTACTGGCATAGCAGCCTCGGCTTGCAGTCGCCCCAAAGTCTCCACTGACTTGCGGCGAACGATACGGTTATCTAGGGCGGGGTCAGTTTGCTGCACAGCCCGCATCAGGGCATTTACTGATTTTTCTGTAGCGAAGTTCACCAAATGAGCCGCCGCAATATAGCGTGAATCATCTTCACTCAATTGGTCTTGAGGCGTATCCAAAAGAGCGATCGCCTGGTCTTCTGTGAGATTAAAGAAATTAAAAAAGCGTTTATCCATATATATAAATCAGCAGTTAGCTGTCAGCCCTCAACAAATACTCTTTCTCGTACCTCTGCGCTTAAATTTCACCCCTTAAACTGATAGTTTAAAACAAAACAAACCCAGAGATTCTTTGCCATTACTCGACCTTCACAGGCAAAGCAAAGAGCCAAGAACCTCTAGGCTTGTAGGGTAACAATGTACCCTTGTCAACAAGTCACAAGTCTAGTAATCAACTAGGACAAAGAGTTGATAGCGTAGTCAAGTAAAGCATTGTACTCAGTCAATGCTTGAGCAGACATATCACGAGGCGCACAACCACGGTTACGAGCAAAGCTTAATGCTTCAACGTAAGGAGCGGTGGGCAAGCCCAAAGCGCGATAAACTTCACGTTGACCAGCAATACCCCACTCATCCAATGGGCCAGTACCGCCAACTACCAAGCTGTACTGAATCAAGCGCAAGTAGTGCTTGATGTCACGAGCGCACTTGGACTTGAAGGTATCGGTGGAATTAGCTTCACCAGCATTGTTTAAGTAAGGATACTTCTTGATACAAGCGTTGTAAGCTTCGTTTGCAACTGCGTCGATGTTGTTAGCTAGCTTTTCAGCAGCTTCCAAACGAGCAGATGCGCGTTGGATAGAACCTTGTACTGATTCTAAGTCAGAGGTGCTGGGGAAACGACCTGCGGCATCAGCAGATGCAATAACGGTGGTAACAACTGATTTCATTTCTTAATTCTCCCAAAAGGCTTTTAATTTTAACTGTGTTAGATGTCAATCTGTTGAGTTAATTGCAAGTAGCAATTAATTAGCTCAGAGCAGAGATTACGCGATCGAAGTAGCTGGAAGCTTCAGCAACTAGGCTGGCGCAACGATCTTCTACAACAGGGGTTCCCATCTTACGCAATTTGGCACCTGCAAGAGCCTCACTGGGATTGTCTTGAATGTGAGCAGCTGCTTGAGCCTTCATGATTTGAACGGCACGCACGGTGGAGGTGGTGGGTACGCCTAGAGCCGCGTAGGTTTCTTTCAAACCGTTCAAGCAACGATCATCTAGAACTGAAGCGTCACCAGCTAATAGAGCGTAGGTTACATAGCGTAAGATGATTTCAGCATCGCGCAGGCAAGCAGCCATGCGACGGTTGGGATAGCAGTTACCACCAGCTTGGATCAAACCTTGGTTTTCGCAGATCATTCCAGCAACAGCATCAGAAACCATGCAGCTAGCGTTGCTAGCGATCGCATTCACAGCATCCAAACGTCTGTTACCACTAGCAACGAATGCTCTGAGGGCAGCAATATCAGATACGGTGGAAGTGCTAGCATCTGCTGAAACTACAGCTCTAGAAAAAGCGTCAAGCATTTCGCTCTCCTTGAATATTGGTTACTTGCAAAACTTGAGTGCCTGTTCCTTGAACAAGACAATATAGAACATAGAAGATGATCCCTGTCTCAGTCTCAGTTATGAGAAACAAAGTAACAATCCTTAACAAACAATCCCCAGCCAGGACTGCCCTGACTGGGGAACATATATGAAATGGTTTGTGAGCGGCGACACGATGGAGAATTGCTAAACCTGCTTGAGAAGATGCTTGATCATATTGTCTTTGACCATTAATTGCCGCAGCACCTCCAAGAGAAACTTTTGAGATTCTTCCTGGCTTAACTCCTTCACCTGCTCTTCGTAAAGTTTGAGGTTGAATTTCTGCTCTAGGTTAAGCTCCATTGGGATATCCATAATTTTGACTCTCCGGTGTTTTGCAACATCAATTCTGTTTAGCCTCTGGGACTAAGATTAACAAAAGTAACACCTGCTTGACAAGTGGACGGTTTTAGACGATAGCGAATAAACCTCAATTGAAGATATGTAGCCTGTTCAAATGAGCCTACAGAAAGCATGTAATAGCCATGTGTGCCATGACGGCAAATTCTTGTGTTCAAAAGACTTAATTAGCTACAAAATCTCTAGCAGTTGCGTAGCGAAAAAGCAAGCTATAGTGTATCCATGCTCTCATACAGCAATTCGACACAAAGGTCTAGAAGTATTGTAGCAATGTTTACATAATTTAATATTTAGACTGGCAGAATTGGGAGAAGCAAACTGTTACTGAGTATTGTTGTTTGCATGATTTAGGAGAAAGACATGGCTGAAATTCCCACCGGCGGTCAAATGCTCTGGAAACTGGAAGGAGTTGATCGGGTCTTGCACCTGCGGCATAATTCGGCGGAGCCGTGGCTTCCCTATGAAGAGTTCCCGCAGTATGTTCTGCCCGATCCTCCCGGATTTTCTAAAGGAATTGCTACCTTTCTGGCATTGTTGAAGAAAGAGTGGACAGTAATTAAATCCTGAGCACTTAACTTTCCAGACTGGCGCGGGTGGTGCGACGAGTTAACGCATGGGGTGTATCTAGCTCTGGTGCAGGCTGACTGAGGAGGCGCGATCGCATTTCGTCACTCAGTCCCTGAACAAGAGTAAAATCTGCTCCGGCAATGCTTTCCAACTGCTCGAACTCAACCCCAGTCATATCTGTTGCCCGCAAATCTGCTCCTGCCAAGTTAGCTCCATTCAACCGAGCATTACGTAAAGATGCCCCTGCTAACCAAGCTGTTCGCAAGTCTGCCTGACTGAGCCGCGCCCCTTGGAGATTAGCAAGGGTCAGATCAGCACCGCCCAAATATGCCCCCAACAAGCTCGCACCCTGCAAATCTGCATTCCGCAAGTTGGCTGTATTTAGCTGGGCCCCGTTCAAATTGGCATGGGGACCGATCGCCCCAGAGGATTTGTAGGCAAAACCTTCTGGAAAAACGGTGTGGCTATCATATCTTGCCGCTAGCAGCTTGGTGTCTGTCAACATAGCTCCCCGTAAATCTGCGCCACTCAGATCCACTCGGTACAAACAAGCTGCCTGTAAATTAGCATCCCTTAAAATGGCTTGGCTAAGATCCGCTCCCCGTAAATCGGCACCACTGAGATCCGCTTCACTGAGATCGGCTTGGCTGAGATTCGCTCGAATCAGAGTAGCTTTATTCAACTTAGCTCTTTGCAGCCCCAAACCACTGAAGTTGAATTGATATAAATCTTCCTGAGTCAGAGCAAGCCCTGCCTTGAGAACAGCCAAAACGTCTTGGGGTGTCTTGTGAGTCTCCCTGCTGATCATGGGTTGAAATCGTGAGATTATTTAGGGGTATTGTACCGCGACCTATCTACAATCATGCGGGTTGGGTGTTTTCCCGCCTCTATTTTGTTTGAGGATAATCTATGCCGTTTCTCACGCCAATGACAATGATGGACTTTTTCCATAAGAGTGAAGGAGTCTGGTTTACCCAGCGCACAGTACATCACTTTGATACGGTTGCAGATCAGTCGGGAGAATCAAAGCTTTATGTAGGTGTGATTATACAAGATGATCCACGGATCAAAGCCATCTGTGAGCAGCAAGGCATCGATCCAGCTAGTGCCAAGGGAGGAGCCAGCTTTATGTGGCAGGCACACGACGATGACCAAGAACCCAATCCGGAGCAGGCTGCTGTGTTGATTGACGTACCGGATGATGAGAAGGGGCGATCGGGCAAGTTACTCCGCAACCAGGGTTATGTGGAAAAAATTCCCGTGGTTAGCCGCTACTGGTTTGGTAAAGACGGCATTTTAACCATTGATACCGAATATGACAGTAACCAGGGACAGGAACGCTGCTGGTTCATGACCGATGATTTTCGGGTGCGTGTCAGCACAGTGCGGATGATGAATGGTGTATATTTAATGACCTATTGCTCCGAGCGACGCTGTTTAACTGAGGCGAATTTAGCACAAATGGTGCAACACAATTTATCTAGGGCATAGGAGAGACAATTTGAACTTTGAGTTTTTGGTAGATCGACAAGATGCCATCTCAACTGTAGCCAGATGGTATGGATGAGCGATCGCTCTCGCACAAATTGATCACGTTAAGGATCGTTACTTTATTTAACGTATTCGAGACAGCGTCTCTGTGAATCCCGTATTCTCAGAAATCGAGGCAGATGAGTCTATAAATTTTTATGTATAAGTGCTTCCTTGAGCATCTGGAACAATCGCTTTTGCAACGGTTTAAATTGGAGAGTCGCCCAATTCCGGCAGGACTAGAGTATCAGGTAAGCGATCGCGGTAGAAATCCCGCCACCATTCAGAGCTGGTGCTATCAATGCCCACAGTTTCGGAAAATTCGCTATACCTACATTGATGCAGGTGCAAGTGCCCAGATATTTAATAGTGTGATTTATCCCAGTCACAACTACGAGTTGCCCTTACTTGGCATCGACTTTCTGTCTTTCGGTCAGGTGAAAAACCTGATTGTCATGGATTTCCAGCCTTTATTTCAGGATGAAGCTTACCTGAGAAAATACATCCATCCCTTGCAGACATTACATGAACAGTATCCAGACCTGGTACAAGACCTGGAAATGAAATTTTACGATGCTAATCAGTACTTCTCAAAATATCTGCTGTTCGCCAAAACCGATGCAGAAACCGTGAAAACGCGGGTGTTTGAGGCATTCAAAGATTATTTGAATCTGTATTGGCAGATGCTAGATCAAGCCAAACCCCTGAGCGATCAGTCAGACATTCAACGGATTGTCAAGGCCCAAAAAGATTATGACCAATACAGTGCTGAACGTGACCCTGCGTCTGGTTTGTTCAGTAGCTATTTTGGACATGAATGGTCAGAGCGGTTTTTGCATGAATTTTTGTTTGAGGAAGCCATGCCTTTAGCGACTAGAGCTACCAAAAAGTAACTTGAATTTTGAATTGGGAGCGAAGCGACGTGACTCTCTATCAGCCATTTTTAGATTATGCGATCGCCTGCTTGCAGGAACGTTTAGATTTACAGCCTTATCCGATTCCCACCGGTTTTGCATCGAAGCAAGCAACGGTGGGCAAAGGCAAGCATCAGGACGAAGTCTTAACCACCAGTTATGGTTATCAAGCTCCCAAACTCCGGCAAATCCGAGCCGCCCATGTACAGGGGGGTAACTCACTTCAGGTATTAAATTTTGTAATTTTTCCCCACCTGAACTATGACTTACCCTTCTTTGGCGCTGATTTAGTCACCTTGCCTGGTGGGCACTTGATTGCCCTGGATATGCAACCCCTATTTCGGTATGATCCGGTGTATCAGGGGAAATATACCCAGCCCATCCTGCCAATTTTTCAGGCACATCAGCAGCATTTGCCTTGGGGCGGCGACTTTCCTGAAGAAGCCCGTCCTTTTTTCTCACCTGCTTTTCTCTGGACGCGAACCCAGCAAACTGAGGTTGTAGAAACTCATGTGTTTGCAGCTTTTCAGGACTATCTCCAGGCATACCTGGATTTTGTTGACCAGGCGGAACCCATAACTGATTCCCAGTCTTTAGTAGATATTCAAGCAGCTCAACTGCGCTATCTACACTACCGAGCCGAAAAAGATCCAGCACGAGGCATGTTTACCCGTTTTTATGGTGCTGAGTGGACAGAAGAATATATCCACGGCTTTTTGTTCGACCTGGAACGAAAGTTAACCACAACGGTGGGAAATAAAATTTAAATCGTTAATATTTCTTAACTTTTCTGTTCATATTCTCTTGGGCTGTGCATCAAGAGAATCACAGAACTGTTGATGGCAGAGCGTTGTACACGCTATCATGCGATATTGAATGGGATTCCCCATTAGTTAAGTTTTTCGACAATTGTAAAAAGTCCTTGATAATTTGTAATAAATAACGATCCAACGACATAGTATAAACAAAAATATAGAGAAAACAGGCGTAGCTTGTTTGTTTGCCTGATGAGTCAGGTTCTTAAATTTAGTTAAGAACTGTAAAGGTTTCCCAGCTTCCTGGTGGAAAGATCAGAAACCCATCTCCCAAGGCACTGTTCTATGATTTATCGGCTGTGCAGGTAGCATTATTGCCTGAACTAACCGAATCTTGTTTTGACCTAATTGTCCGTACGGAAATTAAACACATTAGGAGATTGAGTGTATGTTTGACGCTTTTGCAAAAGTAGTCTCCCAGGCTGATGCACGAGGTGAATATCTCAGCCCTTCTCAACTAGATGCCCTAAGTGCGATCGTTACTGATGGCAACAAGCGCATGGACGTTGTCAACCGCATTACCAGCAATTCCTCCACAATTGTGGCCAATGCAGCGCGTTCTTTGTTTGCAGAACAGCCCCAATTGATCGCTCCTGGCGGTAACGCTTACACCAGCCGTCGTATGGCTGCTTGTTTGCGCGACATGGAAATCATCTTGCGCTACATCACCTATGCTATTTTCGCTGGAGATGCCAGCATTCTAGATGATCGCTGCCTCAACGGTTTGAGAGAGACATACTTGGCGCTAGGAACTCCCGGTTCTTCCGTGGCAGTTGGCGTTCAAAAAATGAAGGATGCTGCGATCGCAATTGCTGGTGACACCAATGGCATCACCAGAGGCGACTGTGCCAGCCTCATGTCTGAAATCGCCAGCTATTTTGATAGAGCAGCTTCTGCGGTTGCATAATTAGCGATTTATCGATTTTTTTTGATCAGCTTCAGATAGCTGAAACAATTGCGACAAGCTATTTCATAAAACAAGATTACTGGGAGAAAATCTGACATGAAAACCCCTCTGACCGAAGCAGTAGCTGCTGCTGATTCCCAAGGACGCTTCCTCAGCTCCACCGAAATCCAAACCGCATTTGGTCGTTTCCGCCAAGCTAAAGCAAGTTTGGAAGCTGCCAAAGCATTGAGTTCCAAAGCTTCCAGTCTGGCTTCTGGTGCTGCTAATGCTGTATACAGCAAATATCCCTACACCACCAGCACCTCTGGCCCTAACTTTGCTTCTACTCAAACTGGCAAAGAGAAGTGCGTTCGTGACATCGGCTACTACCTCCGGATGGTTACTTACTGCCTAGTTGTAGGTGGTACAGGCCCAATGGATGACTACTTAATCGGTGGTATCGCAGAAATCAACCGCACCTTTGATCTATCTCCTAGCTGGTATGTTGAAGCTCTGAAGTACATCAAAGCTAACCACGGTTTGAGTGGTGATCCTGCTGTTGAAGCAAACTCCTACATCGACTACGCCATCAACGCCCTCAGCTAGTAAGATGGTTTTGCCCGGAGAGGTTGACAATGACTGACAGGAGTTAGTGATTGTTTGCCTCTCTGGGTATTGTTCTTTTGTCCTCCTTCCCTCTCTTCATCCCCCAACTATGGACAACGCAGCTAATATCCGGGATGATAACCAACTAACTGTAGAACAGGCGATCGCTAATCTCCAAGGTGAAGATTTGGGATTGCGAGTGTATGCTGCCTGGTGGTTAGGTCGATTTCGGGTGGATGTTCCAGAAGCCATTGATGTATTGATCACAGCATTAGCAGACGAAGATGATCGCACCCATGTAGGTGGTTATCCCCTGCGACGAAATGCAGCGAGAGCATTGGGAAAACTGGGCGAAAAACGGGCAGTGCCGGCATTAATCCGGGCGCTCGAATGTGCTGATTTTTATGTGCGGGAAGCCGCAGCCCAATCCCTGGAGATGTTAGGGGACTCGTGTTGTATTCCCAGGCTAATTGAGTTACTAAATAATCAAGTTCCGGGAACCCTACCAGCACCAGAACCACCCCAACTTACCCAACCCTTCGACGCTATTATCGAGGCATTGGGAACATTGGGAGCAGTTGAGGCAATTCCCTTAATTCAACCATTCTTGGATCACTTTATTCCCCGAATTCAGTACGCCGCAGCACGGGCAATGTACCAGCTAACCTTTAAAGAAACAGAAGTAGGCAATCAATATGGCGATCGCCTGGTGCAGGCACTTGCTCACGATGATTTGCAACTACGCCGGGCAGTTTTGGCAGATCTGGGGGCAATTGGGTATTTGCCAGCCGCCGAAGCGATCGCCGAGACTCTGGCAGAAAACAGCCTCAAGCTGATTGCCCTCAAAGGTTTACTAGAAAAGCAATTGCTCCAGACCACACCACCGAATTTATCCCCAGGAGCAATCAAAGTGATGCAATTAATGGATGCGCTATTGTAACAGAAAGAGCGAAAATGTAAAAGGTAGAACTTATCGCTTCCTTGCTCATGCCTGATTACCTTGACACTCTAATTCGTGCAGTAGAAGAGGCAGACTCTTCTCAGCTTTTACTAAAAGCTGTGCAAAACCTAGCAGAGGCTCGTTTAGAAGGAGCCATTCCCACCTTGATTGCCACTCTCAGCTATAACAATCCTGGCGCAGCAGTGGCGGCTGTCGATGGACTAATCAAAATTGGCGAACCAGCAGTACCTGCACTGCTAGAGCTACTAGACCTCCATAACTACACCGCCAGAGCCTGGACAATCCGTGCCTTGGCAGGAATTGGTGACCCTAGAGGGTTATTGACATTGTTGGGAGCAGCCACTGCCGACTTTGCCCTCAGCGTCCGACGGGCAGCTACTAGAGGACTAGGAATGATGAAGTGGCACTGGTTCCCGGATGATCTCCTGGAAATTGCTCAAGCAGAAGCAATGGATGCTCTGCTGTTTGTGGCCCAGGAAGATGATGAATGGGTGGTGCGCTATTCAGCTGTAGTCGGGTTACAATACCTTGCCGATGCCATTGCCGTAACTTATCCAGATTGGCGATCGCAAATTCAGTCCCAGTTTGAGCAAATGGCATTCAAGGATGAGAGTTGGGCAGTGCGTGCCCGTGTCTTGATGGCGCAGCAGCACCTCCAGGCAGAAACAGTTACTGTTAAACCCCAAACGCTTGATGAGCGACCCTCACCCTTATCCTCTATGGACTGGCAGAGGATTATGGAAGGTTTGTATGGGCGTAAAGACCAAGAGCGACTGGTGTTTGCAGAAGGCGATCCACGTCGGTATCGAGAACTGGTAGTGGCGATCGCGGAAAATACGGAAGAATAATTCTGGAACTAACGATCTGCGAGTGTTCTACTGGAGGTGTAGCCAAAGGCAGGAGGCCTTGTGTCTCGTGCTACGCATCTCTACACAAATCTTTTTATATTATACGACTTAAGCATTGACACGAAATACAAAATATGGGTGGTTGAGAAAACCACATTTGTCGTAGGGGCACAGTTAAAAGGGCGGTTACTCTCCGAGAAGCCGCCTCCGGCGTCTACAAGAAACCCGCCCACGGCGCTGGCTCGTCTACACAAACAAAACCCAGCGACCTGGGTTTCAAACTCCTAGTTTTCCGTCAGTCCGCCTCTGCGGACTTCAGCTGTGTAGCCAAGCCACTGCGTTGGAAGGGTTTCCCGGCTTAAAGCAAGTGGTGCGCGAATTCTATTCGCAGGGGCTTATAGCGGTTTTCAGACGAGTAAAGTACAGTTTTAAATCGCAAAACCCGTAGGGGTTTCCCCGCCCTTGATTGTGTTGCGTTCAACCGAGAAAGGCTATAAGTTGACACTACATCGCGGGTTGATGTAACTTTTTTCCTTCTGCCCTCTGCCTTTCTTTGTAATAATCGGAGATGTATATTGGTATTAGCTCGATGGGGAGCTAATTTTGCCTGCCAAGGTAGCAACTACAAACAATAATTGAGCAGGTTGGATGGGTTTAGCAATGTGCATTTGAAATCCTGTGGATAAGGCTTCTATCTGGTCTGCATGTCCAGCATAGGCGGTGAGGGCGGCGGCGGGAATTTGTCCACCGGCTTCAGGACTCAACTGTCTCACCTGACGAATCAGTGCGTAACCGTCTTCCTGGGGTAAACCGATGTCAGATAAAAGTACGTCATAGCCACCGGGGTTAGCCTGTAGTGTTGATAAAGCTTCACTTGCTGTTTCTACTACTGTGACTTCTGCACCATATTGTTCCAGTACTAACTGAAATAATAGACGTATATCCACTTGGTCATCTACGATGAGTACCCGTACACCCTCTAGGGATGGGATGTGATCAATTGGCGGTTCTGGCTCCTCTGTAGCTACAACTGGCTCGATATCAATCGGTACAGCAATTGCTTTCGGCTTAGTATCCAAGGGTAGCTTGAGTGTAAAAGTTGCTCCTTGACCTTCACCCTGGCTTGCTGCTTCCACTGTACCACCGTGGAGTTCTGCTATATGGCGAGCGATCGCTAGTCCTAATCCTAAGCCGGAGTTGGCTCGTGTTTTGCTCACATCAGCTTGATAAAAGCGGTCAAAAAGGTGGGGGAGAAATTCGGCACTAACACCTTGACCTGTGTCGCTGACTTGAATTTGCGCTTGGGAGTCAGTGTAATCTAGTGTGACTGTGATTCTGCCTCCGGCTGGGGTGAATTTAATAGCGTTAGAAAGTAAGTTCCATAACACCTGCTGTAAGCGACTAGGATCACCGACGATGGTTCTAGGTGTGGAATCTAATCTGGATTCTATTTGCAGATTTTTGGCTTCGGCTGACAGCCGCACAACATTGATTGCTTCCTCAATTATCGGCACTAGCTCAACCTGTTCGGTATCGAGACGCAATCTACCTGAGCTAATACGTGAGATGTCTAATAAATCCCCAATGAGTTGGGATTGTGCCTGGGCGCTTTGTTCAATGGCTTGCAGTCCCCGATTTACGCCAGCTTCGTCTAGTTGACGTGTACGTAATAAATTCGCCCACCCCAACAGAGCATTGAGTGGATTCCGCAGTTCATGGGAGAGAATCGATAAAAACTCATCTTTGGCACGGTTGGCAGTTTCTGCCGTCGTCCGAGCCGACTGCTCTTGTAAAAGTAGCTGAATGCGTTCTGCTTCCCATTGCTTCCATTGAGTGATGTCTTCAATCAGCAGCAGAATCAATTGCTTATTTTCTGCTTGGAGCAATTTCCGAGCATTGAAGCGGAGGATTTTATGGCCAATTTGCTCAAAATCAAGCTCAACTTCCAATTCTTGGAATGGGGCATTGTGGGGAAGAACTTCTGCTAAGAGCGATCGCAATTGGGTACTATTCCATTGTCCATTGCCAATATCAAAAATGAGGCGTTGTTCTGTTTCGCTCGGTAGCAACAGGAAGGTTTCATAAAAAGACCGATTGGCTCTGACTACTTGTAAATCTTCAGTCAACACTAATAAGGATTCCCGGACAGTATCTACAATAACTTCTGCGTAATCACGAGATGCTTTGAGTTTTTCGGCGCTGCGTTTGAGGGCATCAATGTCTACTAACACGACTACAGCCCCATCAATTTTGTTGTCGATGGTGCGATAGGGTCGAATCCGCAAGTCATACCAACGCCCTTGTTGGTCTTGAACTTCTTGGGCTTTAAAATTGAGAGTACCAATTACTTCTAAAATTTGTTGCTCTAAGTCAGAAATATTCAAGTTGTGCTTGATATCGCTAATTGGTCGCCCGATATCGCTAGGAATCAAGTTAAACATTTCCTCTGCTATCGGTGTAAAGCGGCGAATCCGCAGATCACTTCCCAACATCAGGATCGGAATATTGATACTACTGAGGAGATTCTGCAAATCATTGCTGACTTGAGTTGACTCTATATTACGTCGTTGCAGTTCGTCGTTAATAGTGTTGAGTTCTTCGTTAGTGGCCTGAATTTCCTCTTTGGCAGTTTCTAGTTCCTCATTGGTACTTTGCAATTCTTCGTTACTAGAAAGGATTTCTTCGTTAGCTGCTCTCAGGTCTTGATTGGTGGCTTGCTGTTCTTCAATAATTGATTGCAGATGTTCTTGATTTGTCGCTAATTGCAGTCTGAGTCGCTGATTTTCTTTCTCTTCATTAGTGAGTTTGTGCCGCCCAGAACGCAGAGGGCGATCGCCTGTTTCTACACCTATTGCACCAGGTATAGTAGTAAACATAACTAAAAAGTAGCTTTCTCCAGTCGCCACAGGTTTAAATGGCACAACATCGATTTTCACCTGATTGACTTGTTCACTCTCTTGAATTTCGATGCCTTCCTTAGTTACCGGCACGTCTTGCTTTTTAGCTTGGTGGATCGCAGTACGTAACTCTAGTTGTAATTCTTCTTTGGCCATTTTCAGCACATTAAAGCTCGGTCTACCGGGCGCAGGTTGCAGATAAAGACTAGTTTGACCCCGGAATTGCAAAATTTCCAAATCTTCGTTAATAATCACACCAACCGGAGTGTATTGGTTTAATACAATCCGGTCAGCTGCTTTCTGCATTTCCAACTCATTCCAATTATTTGTGTTTGATGGCAACTGGGGGTTGAAAGTTTCTACAGGGTAGTTGCTAGCAATCAGATCCATTCCCAACTGAGTTGGAGCTATTTTGCGGGAATAAATCTTATACTTTCTGTCTACTAAAGCAAACAAATCCGTGAAGTCTCCCACTGTTTCCGATGTGCCTAACATCAGAGAGCCATAAGGTTTAAGACCATAGTGAAAAATGGGCAGCAGCTTTTTCTGCACAGCGCTGCTCAAATAAATTAGCACATTGCGACACGTAATCAAATCCAACCGCGAAAATGGGGGATCGTTGAGCAAATTTTGTCTAGCAAAAATGCACATTTCCCGCACTGGCTTACTAATTTGATAACCACCATCTACTGGAATAAAGAAGCGCTGTAATCGTTCGGGAGAAATATCTGCTACTTGGCTAGGCTTATAAACACCGCTACGGGCTTTTTCAATGGCAACTTCGTTAATATCGGTGGCAAAAATTTGAATGGCAGTATTAATTACCTGATTAGTCAAAAACTCTAGTAAGCAAATAGCAATTGAGTAAGCTTCTTCACCAGTAGAACAACCAGCAACCCAGATGCGGATGGGTGAATCTGGGCTTCTATCTTTGGCAATTTGGGGAAATACTCTAGTTTTTAAGACTTCAAAGGCTTCAGGATCGCGGAAAAAACTAGTGACAGTGATCAGGACATCTTGGTATAAGGCTTTAACTTCTGCCGGGTTCTCTTGAAGATAGGTGACGTAATCTTCCAAACTTTCTAATTTGTATAAAACCATCCTGCGTAGGATGCGCCGCTTCAGGGTTGTTTGCTTGTAGAGGTTAAAATCAACCCCTGTCGCAGTTCGTAACAGACTAAAGACATTGGCTAGGACATCGCCGCTTTCTAATATCGTATCCACTGCTTTAACTGGAATGGGAGGCTTAATGTAGGGATGAGTACTGATATTGGCGAGTTCTTCTGCAATTTGTTGCGGTGTCAAGACAAAATCTACACTACCAGAAGCTACGGCTGTATTCGGCATACTACTAATTCTTGCCGATTCCTGAGTTTGGGCAAAAGTGATGCCACCTTCCCCTTTAATAATTTCCAGTCCCCGTGAACCATCGGCATCACCCCCCGATAGTACAACCCCAATCGCTTTGTTTCCCCGTTCCTCGGCTAAGGAAAAAAAGAAGGTATCGACTGACATCACTTGTCCGCGATTCTGCGGACGCGGTGACAGTTTCAGATGCCCTTGAGTGATAGTCATGATCGCATTGGGCGGAATCACATATACATGATTTGGTTGTACCACCAAGCTATCCTGTGCTTCTATTACAGGCATTTGGGTTGTCCGAGACAGAATCTCTGTCAACAGACTTTTTTGATGGGGGCTTAAATGCTGAACTAAGACAAAGGCCATACCTGTATTGGTGGGCAAATGCCTAAGTAATTCTGAGAATGCCTCTAATCCTCCCGCAGAAGCACCGATACCTACAACCGGGAATAATTCGTTTTGATTACTCTCCTGGTCGTCAGAAGAATTAGATGAAGATTGCTTGGTGGACCGCCGAGGACTCATTATACACAGCCAATTAGATTTTTGGAACTCACATAGTCATCAACCTCTACTACTACTGTATCTAAAATCCAGGAACATCCTCCCCAAGTGAATCATCTGTAGTGGCGTGGCAAGGCTAAAATGTTGCAAACAATTTGGGAGCATCCCAAATGTGTAAATTTATTTTTTTGTAGTGCGGGCATCTTGCCCGCTAATTAGAACGGGCATCTTGCCCGTTCTACAAGAGATTGCTAATACACAAAATTAGCTTAGACACACTACTACACTTAATTTGTCTTTACATAGTTATAAATATTCGCACCTACTTACTTAGTTAAGTCGTTGTTGCTGTTTTGCCATTCTTGCCGTTTACAGTGGCAACAAATGACATTTGCTCAGAATTGGGGGTTGATGATTCACCTCGCAGTCTCTTATGGCGCTGGTTTTTAGGAATTCCCCCCGCCATGCCATACTCTACACTGCTTTTACCATAGCGAGTTGCAACTGCTAACAGCATGTGCTCTGCCATATCTGCTAGCTCACGCTCTGTTTCTAGCATTTGACGGTACAACTTATCCAGGTGAGAAAGGGCGCTGTTATATCCGTTCTCTTGCGATCGCATCTTTTCTATAAGAGTCGAGAACGCAGGTAGGGTAAGACCATTACCTAAATCTAAACTGGGATTAATTGAGTCTATGCCAGAAGCACGCAGCACTGCTTTTTTTAACACTGGAGAGCTTCTTTTTTTACGAGCCATGAGATGCACCTTGTAATCTATTACGGTTAATATTCTTTACCTTAAAAACTTCCGTATTTAACAGCTTGAGTGTATTTCGTTAAATCTAAAATTGCTTTTGCTACAAGCGCGATATTTGTGATGAGTGCGTTAAATACTGAAATGAGTCAGCATTTAAAGCAAATGAGTAAGCAAACCGGAGTTTGCTTGCTGAATCTACTGAAATGAGTCAGCAAACTGGAGTTTGTTTGCTGAATTTACTGAAATGAGTCAGCATTTAAGGCAAATGAATCAGGAAACTGGGGTTTGCTTGCTAAATTTACAGAAATGAGTCAGCAAAAAGGCATTTTGAGAGAGCAATATGCGTTTTTGCTTATAGCGTTTCTAGTACACCCGTAAGGGCACGGCATTGCTCATTGGTGTCATAAACTTGATTTATGCGGCAAAAGCATACCCTTGATCGCAGACGCTGTTGCTTTTAGAGGTTGTTTAAAAAGTCTAAATTAACACCAGCCCCAGCGATTAGAAATCGCGCGCCACTTGCTATAGGAATCCGATTTGATATCTGAAAAAATCTCAGTATGTGTAGGGTGTGTCTAGGCTAATTTTGTGTATTAGCAATCTTTTGTAGTACGGGCATCTTGCTCGTTCTAATTAGCGGGCAAGATGCCCACACCACAAGAAAATTTTTTGCATCATTTTAGTCTTGACACGCCACTACGTATCTGTACCATTAAACCATTGACGATCGCCCAGCTGCTTGGTGAGCCACTGACGGCACAATGATTGTTTCGGCAAGCTCATCTTTTGCCCGACCAAAAAACTGAATTTCACCCAGACCCCAGTTAATCGGCTCGTAGTAGGTATCCATCACCTCTGCAATCATTCGGGCACGGGCACGTTCTGCGGGTTTTTCTGGTATTTTGACAACTATCGGCTTGGGGTACATCAAAATTATGAAACCGTTTTTATTTGTTACCGACCTGGATCATACCTTTGTTGGTCATGATGAAGCGTTAGTGGAACTCAGCCAACTGCTAATTCAACATCGGCAAGCATACGGTACAAAAATAGTCTATGCTACTGGGCGATCGCCTGCACTTTATCGAGAACTACAAGTTGAAAAAAATCTGTTGACGCCAGATGCACTGGTTTTGTCTGTGGGTACGGAAATTTATCTCGATGGTGGAGAAATTTCAGATCCAGCTTGGTCTGAAATCCTGGCTCCAGGATGGGATCGGGAACTAGTAGTGTCTATTACTCAGCGTTATCCTGAGTTAGAACTGCAACCAGATTCAGAACAGCGTCCCTTTAAAGTCAGCTTTTTTTTGCAACAATCGGCTGCGGGTGATATATTACCACAAATTGAAACAGAGTTGCAGAAATATGAATTAAAGATAAAGTTAATCTATAGTAGTGGCATTGATCTTGACATTGTGCCTCTTACCAGCGATAAAGGTCAGGCAATGCAGTTTTTGCGTCAAAAGTGGAAATTTGCAGCCGAGCAGACTGTTGTGTGTGGCGATTCGGGTAATGATATTGCTTTATTCGCCGTAGGCAACGAACGGGGAATCATTGTTGGGAATGCCCGTCCTGAGTTACTCCAGTGGCACAATGAGTATCCCGCTAACTACCGCTACCTCGCACAAGACTTGTGTGCTGGTGGAATTCTAGAAGGACTGAAATATTTTGGATTCTTGGAATGATTAGCTATCTAAAAGGTATCGTCGCTGGTATTCAAACCATTAGCAGCAATCGGGTCATTCTCACTTTAGAAGTGAATGGCATCGGATACGATTTGCAAGTTCCCCAACGATTAGGACAGCAGTTACCAGAGTCGGGAGGAGTGGTACAGGTATTTACCCACTACCAAATCCGGGAAGAAGTGCCGTTGCTGTATGGCTTCGCTTCCCCATCTGAACGGGATTTATTTCGTTATTTGGTAAGTGTTAGTGGCATTGGTGCAGCTTTAGCGATCGCTCTCCTAGACACTTTGGAATTACCAGACTTAGTCCAAGCCATTATCGCCGCCAATACCCAAATCCTCATTCAAGCCCCTGGTGTGGGCAAAAAGACCGCAGAACGCATTTGTTTAGAACTGAAAAGCAAATTAATCGAGTGGCGCAAATCGGCGGGTTTCTTCGTCGCCACAGGCGGGCCAGCACCAGGAATTCTGGAAGAAGTGCAAATGACTCTCTTCGCCTTAGGGTATACTGCCCATGAAGTCAGTCATGCCTTACATGTCGTCAGTGAAGACATTGGACTACCCAAAGACGCCTATGTGGAAGATTGGATCAAACAAGCGATCGCCCATCTGAGTAGTGAACAGGTTGGGTAATAGTTATTTGTTATTTGTCCAGGGTTAAGAGACGCGATTAATCTCGTACAAGGTCAAAAGTAATTAGGGAATAGCTTTCCCAATGCCCAATGCCTAATGCCCACAAATCCTTATGCTTGGCTAGATGATTCCTTACAAACTATTCACCGGGCGGATTGGTATCGTTCTGTACAAACAATCCAAGGGCGACCCGGTGCAACTGTGTTATTGGCGGGGCGTGAGGTAATTAATTTTGCCAGTAATGACTACTTGGGGTTAGCAGGGGATGAGCGATTAATTCAAGCCGGGGTTGCAGCTATCCAAGAATTGGGGACAGGAAGCACTGGTTCCAGGTTACTTAGTGGACATCGGGAATTACATAGAGAATTAGAAAAGGCGATCGCATCTCTCAAACAAACAGAAGATGCGGTAGTGTTTAGTTCTGGGTACTTGGCAAATCTGGGTGCGATCGCGGCTTTGGTAGGCAAGCGAGATTTAATATTATCTGACCAATATAATCATTCCAGTTTGAAAAATGGGGCAATTCTCAGTGGTGCAGCAATCATTGAATATCCCCACTGTGATGTCACAACTTTAAAAACCTATTTAACACAACAACGCCAAAATTACCGCCGTTGCTTAATCATCACTGATAGCGTCTTCAGCATGGATGGTGATTTATGTCCTCTACCAGCCCTGTTGGATTTAGCTGAAGAATTTAGCTGTATGCTGTTACTTGATGAAGCTCACAGCACTGGAGTCATGGGTAAAACTGGTGCTGGTTGTGTGGAATATTTTGGCCGTACAGGACAGCAGTTAATTCAAATTGGTACTTTGAGTAAAGCTTTAGCTAGTTTAGGCGGCTATGTAGCAGGAAGCGCCACCTTAATTGACTTTCTCAGAAATCGCGCCCCCAGTTGGATATACACAACAGCACTTTCCCCGGCTGATACGGCGGCGGCTTTAGCAGCAATTAACATCGTGCAACAAGAACCCCAACGTCGTGACCAATTGTGGCAGAATGTAGCATACTTGAAACAGTTAATGTCAGAACATCTCCCCAATTTAAAATTTCTACCTTCAGCATCACCAATACTATGTTTGCAATTGCCCAGTGCAACAGCAGCACTCACAACCGGTAAGCACCTCAAAGCAGCAGGAATTTTTGCCCCAGCGATTCGTCCACCGACAGTACCCACAAGTCGCATCCGGATATCTGTAATGGCGACTCATGAACCAAAGCATATTGAAAAGTTGGTAGCAGCACTCAATCAAATCAATAGACATCTCCGATAATTAATTCTGCCTTGTCCGAAAGCCTATAGATTTCTCGTCGTAGGGGCGCGGAGGGCGCGGAGACCGCGCCCCTACGAGGTCTCTCCAACGTATTGGTATCATTATTAAAGTGAAATGGTATTACAGATTATTGATGTGTTGCAAAGATTTATAGGACTTACGCACTCGTGATGAAAATTAGGCTTTGCGATTACTTCGCTTTGCTCATAATGACGTAAAATCGCAGTCCTTGCGTAAGTCCTGATTTAGAGAAATGGTATTACTTGTGATATGTCATTGCGAGTCCAACAAAGTGGAACGATGCAATCGCAAGGACTCTGCGATTACTAGGGAGCATCCCAAATGTGTAAATTTATTTTTTTGTAGTGATGGCTCTCTAGCCCGCTTCCTGGACATTAGGGAGCAAGATGCTCCCACTACAAATTTTATTTTTGCAAAATTGGGATGCTCCCGATTACTACACTTCGCTATCGCTACGTTCGTAATGACAAGCATTTAGCGAGGCTCGACATCATACAGCATTTTGCAGGTAAGTAATAACAAATGTCTCCAGATTAACGCCGAATTTTTGCCACTTTACCAGAAAAATGATAAATTTGCTTCTAGCAGAAGAGGTTTCTTAATTTTTAATTAGAATCTGTCCGCCGATAAATTCCTAAAAATTGCAAACTAGCTTAAGTTATTTACAGCCTCTGCAATAGGTATTGGTTCTTCTAAAATACTTACATGCCCCACCCTCATATAAATAACCCTCAGTTACGGAATTATGGCATTGCTGTATTAACTGTTGCAGTCACCTTAGTCTTGATGCTAGCACTAGATCCTTGGCTAGGCATGAGCAGAAGTCCGTTTTTGCTATTTTTCGGTGCTGTTATGGTCAGCGCTTGGTATGGTGGTTGGAAAGCAGGGCTATTAGCAACCTTGTTATCTGTAGTACTAAGCGATTATTTCTTCATTCCTTCCCTACATAGCTTAACTACTAACCTACCTGATGTTGTCCGAATAGGTTTGTTTGCATTACAGGGATTACTCTTCAGTTTGCTGTGTAAGAGTTTAGGGGCTGCTAAAAACCGGGCTGAGGTGAATCTACACAAGTTACAAGTAAGTGAAGAACGGTTTCGATTAGCATTAAATAGTTCGGATATCATAGTTTTTCAACAAGACCAAGATTTACGCTACCAATGGATTCATAATCCTCAATCTGTCGCCAATACTGAGGAAATATTAGGTAAGTCTGACTATGAATTATTCTCGCCTTCAGAATCTGAGCAACTGAAGGCGATTAAACGCAAGACACTAGAAACTGGTATACACAGTCGTGAAGAAGTTTGTTTAACAATTAATGGACAGGTTCGTTACTACGATTTGCTGGTTGAACGACTCAAAGAGGGTATTATTTGCGTAGCTTTAAATATTAGCGATCGCAAACAAACAGAATTAGAAAAGGCCAGGTTACAGCAGCAACTCCAGCAAGCTATTCAGGAAAAAGACAAATCTTTAGCCTTGTTAAATACTTGGGTGGCTAGTTCACCAGTGGCGTTAGCTTTTCTTGATCCTCAACTCCGTTATGTTTATGCTAATGAAGCCCTCGCAGCTATTAATGGCATACCACTAAGTCAGCATATCGGTCGCAATTTGTGGGAGTTATTGCCAGAATGGGCACCGCAGATTGAGCCTATCCTCAGTCAGGTAATCCAAACTCAACAGCCATTACTTAACCAAGAACTAAGTGGTGAAACCTATCCACCAGGGGTATATCATCATAGTTTAGTCAGCTACTATCCGGTATGTTTACCCAATGGTGAGATATTGGGAGTTGGTGTGACAGCAATAGATATTACTCACCTCAAGCAAACTGAGCAAGCATTGCGAGAAAGTGAAGCGAAGTTTCGCAGTGTGGTTGAGTCAAATATGATTGGTATTGGCTTTTGGGAGAGAGGCGGTATAATTACTGATGGTAATGATGCCTTGCTGAATATGGTGGGTTATACCCGTGAAGACTTGCTAACTGGTAGGCTTAACTGGGTAGACCTGACACCATTAGAATACCTGCAACTCGATGAGCAAGCACTGACACAACTTCAAGATAGTCCTGTATGCACCCCTTATGAGAAGCAGTATATCCATAAAAACGGCTCACGCATCCCAGTGCTGGTAGGCGCTAGCCACTTTCGGGGAACTGTAGACCGAGGAGCTTTTTTTGTGCTGAATATGACAGAGCGCAAACAAGCTGAAGAGGCGCGGTACGAAAGCGAAGAAAGATTCCGGGCAATGTTCAATCAAGCACCTGTAGGGATTTCCTTAGTGGCCTTAGATGGACAATTTTTGCAGGTGAATCCTGCCCTATGTGAAATCACCGGATACAGCAGTGAAGAATTAACCCAAATGTCTTTCGAGGAAATTACCCACCCTGATGATTTAGAAGTTGATTGGATCTATGCTCGACAAGTATTAGCTAGGGAAATCACTGGTTATTCTTTAGAAAAACGCTACATCTGCAAAGATGGTGTCGTTCTTTGGGTAAACCTAACTTCATCGGTAGTGTGGGATGCTGAGGGTAACCCCAGGTATGCATTCGGCATTATCGAAGATATTAGCGATCGCAAACAAGCCCAAGCCACACAACAATTTTTAGTAGAAACCAGTGCCCAACTAGCTGCTGCCTTAGATTATGAAGTCGCCCTATCTAACGTGGCAAATCTGGCAGTCCCCACCCTAGCAGATTTTTGTGTAGTAGATATCTTTAGAGAAGATAACTCCATTCAACACCTAGCGATCGCCACAGCTGACCCCGCAAAAAAAGATATCATCCGAGAATTACGACGGCGTTATCCATCTCATACCAAGCAAAAACACTCAATTTTGCCGCAGTTGCAGCAAGGAGAATCCCTCTTTTATTTGGACTTTTCCCAATCAGCAACGCTGGCAGAGTTCGCCCAAGATGAGGAACATCTACAATTACTCCTTAGCTTGGGTATTCGTTCTCTGATGGTGATTCCCCTCTACTCCCGTGGGCAATTATTCGGTGCTATGTCTTTTGTTACCGCCGAGTCTGGGCGTTACTACGGTCAAGCTGATTTAGCTTTATCAGAAGATATTGCCCGCCGGGCAGCCACAGCAATTGACAACGCCAGACTTTACCAAGAAACTCAACAGGCAAAACAGGCCGCTGAAAGGGCAGTAAATCGCATGGTGCGGTTACAAAGAATCACCGCCGCCCTCTCGGAAGCATTGACGCCCCAAGAGGTAGCGCGTGTAGTGGTGAACCAAGGAATTGCCGCCTTAGGGACGACATCTGGTTCTGTGGCCTTACTAGTTGAGGGCAGTACTCAAATTAAGGTGGTGCAGGCAATTGGCTATCCGCAATCAGTAATAGACACTTGGCAAAGCTTCCCGTTAAATACCGATGTCCCCTTAGCAGAAACAGTCAGAACCGGCAAATCGATTTTTTTAGAAAATGTAGCCGCCTTGATTGACAAATATCCCCACCTGGAAGACACCATAACCACCACAGGCAATCAAGCCTTCGCCTGTCTTCCCCTGATTGTCGAAGCCAAAGCCATTGGGGCACTAGGATTAAGCTTCACCACAGCCCAGGTATTTAGTCAAGAAGACCGGGAATTTATGTTGACTTTAGGGCAGCAATGTGGACAAGCGATCGCCCGTGCTCAACTCTACGAAGCCGAACAAACAGCACGCACAGCAGCAGAAACTGCCAACCGCATTAAAGATGAATTTCTCGCCGTCCTTTCCCATGAAATCAGAACTCCCCTCAATCCGATTCTGGGCTGGGCTAAGTTACTCCGCACCCGCAAACACGACGCCGCCACCACTCTCCGGGGTTTAGAAACCATTGAACGCAATGCCAAATTACAAACCCAATTGATTGAAGACCTGTTGGATGTTTCCCGGATTTTACGTGGTAAATTAAGCCTGAATATCTATGCAGTGGATTTGCGGACCACAATCACCGCCGCCCTGGAAACAATGCGGTTAGCAGCCGAAGCCAAGTCCATTCAATTGCAACTCGTGCTGAGTGACAATGAGTCTATGGTCATGGGTGATGCCAACCGCTTACAGCAGGTAGTTTGGAATCTCCTCTCCAATGCCGTTAAATTCACACCCACAGGGGGACAGGTAGAGGTACGCTTGTCAGAGATTGACCATCAGGCCCAAATCCAAGTAATTGATACAGGTAAAGGGATCAATCCAGAATTTTTGCCCCACGTCTTTGAATACTTCCGCCAAGCCGATGGCAAAACTACCAGAGCATTTGGTGGGCTGGGATTGGGGCTAGCAATTGTCCGCCATTTAGTAGAACTCCACGGTGGTACAATTCAGGCAGAGAGTGCTGGTGAAGGACAAGGAGCAACCTTTACAGTCAGAATACCGTTCCTCCACAATCCTGACCTGCAAGCTGCCAATGATCAGTCTGCCCACTCTGAAATAGCCACCGAAGACGAATTACTGCGTGGAGTCAAAATTTTATTTGTAGATGATCAAGCTGATGTGCGGGAGTTTTTTAGCTTTGCCCTAGAACAATATGGGGGAACTATCACCACGGTAGCCTCGGCCAGTGAGGCATTAACAGCACTAGATCAGTCACAGCCAGATATCCTCTTAAGTGATATTGGAATGCCTGTGATGGATGGCTATATGTTGCTGCGTGAGGTGAGAAAAAGGCCAGCAACCCAAGGTGGAGAAATTCCCGCGATCGCTTTGACTGCCTATGCTGGCGAAATTGACCACAGAAAAGCGATCGCCGCCGGGTTTCAAAAGCATATCCCCAAGCCTGTTGACCCCCTAGATTTAGCCATAGCGATCGTTCATCTCCTCAGAAGTCATTATTAAATATGCATTCACCAAAACCCTTTGTAGGGGCGTACCGCTAAAGCGGAACCGGAGGCGCTCCGCTTCCAGTCAAGAATCCAAAAAAAACCTGAATTTTTGACCCTAGTAGTCTGTCAATTTTGTTTTGAGATTTTTGGTAGTGTGAGCGTCTCGCTCACGCGGGCAAGATGCCTACAGTCCATCATTTTTATCTTGACAGACTACTAGACTCTCATTGCATCTCAATATTTGCCAATCAAATTAAATGCTAGTACAGGTCGGCGGCAATAAACAACGAAACGCTTACGCTGTATTCATTTTGAATTTTGCGGAAAGTTCTGTAGGCGGGTTTTCCAACCGAGGAACGCCACTTCCTACAACGGGGGGAACCCCCCGAAGTTTGCCGGAAAGAACATCTCCCCGGCAACTTCTCTCCGCAACGGAGTGGCTCAACTTTTCAAGACGAATTTTGAATTCACGGCGGTACTAGTAGCAATCCTTAACCATGCCTTACTGATTTGTTAAAAAACAAGGTATTAGATTTTAAACATACCTTACTACTTTATTAATAAATAATTCTTATCTTCTAGATTCGAGGTGTTTTTCACGATATTTTGTCATGAGCTTCTCAAGACGTAATTTTTTCAAGTTAGCTGGTGCGAGTGCCGCCGGTGTCTCGATGGCTTCTCCTCTGGAAGCTCTGTATGCAAGATCTGCTAATGGTCAATTTACACGCGGCATTGGCTATGGTGCCTTGACACCAAGGCCACCGGAAAATGCTGATGAACTTGCTGGTGTTATTTTTCAAGGAGTTGACTTAGGAAAGGTTTCCGCGTTAGCACTTCCTCCTGGTTTTAAATACACTGTGATCTCTTACACAGGGCAACCTATGGACGATGGAGCACTAGTCCCAGGTTTGCACGATGGTATGGCTGCCTTTCCTGGTGGTAGAAACACCACAATTCTGGTGCGAAATCATGAGGTAGGCGCTGATGGTGCTAATGCAGTAACTGGGTTGCCACGCTATGACCGTCCTGGTGGCGGTACAACAACAGTTGTTGTTGATAGTACAAGTCGTAAACTCAGAAAGCATTTTGTATCTTTAGCAGGGACAATTCGTAACTGTGCTGGTGGACTAACT
This sequence comes from Goleter apudmare HA4340-LM2, assembly GCA_019359495.1. Taxonomy (GTDB): domain Bacteria; phylum Cyanobacteriota; class Cyanobacteriia; order Cyanobacteriales; family Nostocaceae; genus Goleter; species Goleter apudmare. The sequence continues at coordinate 251,228 of JAHHHF010000064.1, read as the reverse complement.
CCTTGGGGTTCCTGGATTAGTAGTGAAGAGAATGTGACTCTACCAGGAACTGGTAGTTCACTCAAAAAGCACGGCTATAACTTTGAAGTTCCGGCAACATCTGACATTCAAATTGCCCAACCAATTCCCCTAGTGGCAATGGGACGCTTTAACCACGAAGCTGTGGCAGTTGACCCAGATACTGGATACATCTATCAAACTGAAGATGATGGTAATAGTTGCTTCTATCGCTATCGTCATAACTTTACTCCTAGCAGGTATGGCGACCTGCAAAATGGTGCTGGAGTCCTAGAAGCGTTAGTAGTTGATCTGCCAGGCAGACCACCTGCAATCAATGCTCAAACGGCAATTAATACTCGCAGAGGTTTTCTGCCATACAAAGACCAAAGATTACCAGTCAAATGGGTACGCATCAATAACGTAGACCCCGATACCAACAACTTCGCTGACTCCACACGAGGCCAAGGACAAGCTCAAGGTGCTGCCATCTTCTCACGCGGTGAAGGTTGTTGGTATGGCAACGGCTTCATTTACTTTGCTTGTACCAATGGTGGTGATGCTGGACAAGGGCAGATTTTTGCCTATGACCCCAAAGACAACACTCTGATCCTCGTATTTGAATCCCCGAATGCGAACGTTCTGAATGCCCCAGATAACATTTGTGTAGCTCCTTCCGGGGATATCTTCATCTGTGAAGACGGTAGCGGTATGGAATACGTCCACGGTATTAACAGGGACGGCGAAATTTATCGTTTTGCATCCAACGCTCTACCAACACCTTACGATGGTAGTGAATTTGCTGGTGTGTGTTTCTCACCGGATTCTCGCACAATGTTTGTCAATATCCAAAGCCCTGGAATTACACTAGCAGTTTGGGGTGACTGGAATAGAAGACGCTCATAAAAGATTTGTGACCTGGTAGAACTAGCAAGCTTGGTTAAGGGTTTGAGGCTGCTTCTGTAAAATGTGAATAATGTCAAGTTTTTTATTCTCCGATGCAGCAAAAATACAGTTAGTTTAATTGCCTGACCCTTAGCTAAAGCTTGCTTCAAGTGTTAAAACCAACATACAAAAAGTATATTCAGGCTGGAAGTTCGTAAATTTTAGAGGTTTCATGCAATAAGTACAGTTTTCTTCCATATAGCCAAGATATTGCTAGTAAATCATAAATTCCTCAACCCAACTTTTTCTATAACTACTCATTTCACTCCGTGTATAATCGAGGTTTTATTTTATCTCTCAAGACTAATTTTGCAGGTTCATTATGTTACGATACTTGTGGTCATTAGTTTAATATAATACCAAAACGTAAATCTAATAATTAATAGAAGCATAACAAATGTCTAGCCGTAGCACGAATAAGAGATTTTTGCCAAAAGCATTTCTGGCTAACGTGAATAAAGCTGCAAAATTAACGGAAATCGTCAAATTTTGGCGTCAGACGCTAATTGCATCGGCACCATTTATTATTGCTTGCTTAGTGTTATTAAGCACGATTAGTCTGCACAGCCCTGTCTTACTGTTCTGCCTGCTAACTGGCAGTTTGATTGCCACAGTCATCCAGCGAATTGGGCAGCAAGTACATTTACCAAAACACCAGTTAATACTACTACAAGTCTTAGCAGCAGTGGCTCTCCTGTGTGTCTTTTGGTTAGATTATTTTGCCGCACCTGCACAAGCCCAATTTTTTAAAAAAGCAGAAGACTTTTTTCAGAATACTCTTACCCAAGGTGCAAGTAACGACAACAATACCCAGCTAGCAGTGGGATTAGTTTTCAACGTTTTACGGGCGCTCTACTTACTTTACATTGCTGTAGCCTTGATTGGTGTAGTGAATGCAGTCCGCAAGGATGAGGATTGGCAAAGTATTGCTAGAACTCCTTTGTTGGTCGTGGTTGCTGTCACAATTGCGGATGTACTGACAGGCTTCATTATTGGTGACAGCAGTCAATAAAATCGGAAATTTATGATGTCTCAAGAGCCAGATAGAGACTTTCGTCCAGTCAATCAAATCCTCGGAAGCCAACCATCATTAGGGCCACTACCAGCAGATCAAATTCTTCCTTGGACAGTAATCGCTCTAGCCGCCTACTTCATCATCAATGGTATTTTCGGGGGGTTTTTCCAAGATGAATTTCAAAAATGGTTATGGACAGTACTAATTGCTGGTTGGGGAATGGCGACTTGGTGGATATTAACTGGTGGTCGCAGTTGGAGTTTTTTAAGTAAATTCGTCGGTGTGCCTGCTTGGACAAGAGGCTTTGCTCGTTATCACAGCTTGTTAGAAGTAAACCATGAAGCAAAAAATCGGAAAACAAAGCATCGGTCTCGCCGACAACGCAACTCGGCTCACACCATTTGAAGACGCCTTACACTTGGCAACCATGCTGCGTGTCTCGTTCAATAAACGTGATATTGGCGCTTATATTTTGACCAAAGGCAATCAAAAAGACAGGTTTTGCTTTGTTTTTGGTTTCGATTGTCGTGGCATCCACACCACCTTAAGAGCCGAACAAATCGATACCATTTTCAACAACATAGAAGCTGGGCTAAAAGATATCCCTAGTGGCGAAAAAATGACGCTGCATTTGGGGTCTTTTATCTCTGATACAGAGCGACAACAAGAACTATCAGCATTAGCGAAAAGTACGTCATCACGAGATATTAAATATTTGTTGATGGCAGAACGAGCTAGAGCCAAAGAATTGAATAATGCGGGAATTCGTAAACCCAAGTTTCTCCGGATTTATGTAACTTACACCGTAGAGCCAAATTCCTCGAACACCAATGATTTAGTTGAGAGGCTATTAGCCAGATCAGAAGCATGGTGGTTGAAATTTAAAGGCGATATTGCCGAAGCCGAAAACCAGCGCCTAGAAAGTGTCATTACCAATGCTTATAAACAAGGTTTTGGTCGCTGGGAACAACTGCTGTCTAACAAAATGGGCTTAGATGTTCAGCCTTTAACTGCTCAAGAACTTTGGGGAGGAATCTGGAGAAGATTTAATGATACACCGCCTATAGATATTCCCCAATTGCTCACATTAGACGAAACTGGGCTACATGAACAAGTTTATTCAGACTTGGCTAGTACTAAACTTTTGGTAGATAATATTCACAGTACAACCTTACTGATGGAGTCTGGTGTCCCTTGTGCAGACCGCCGTTGGGTAAATATCAACAATAAATATATTGGGGCATTAACATTTCTAGAAAAACCCGGCGGCTGGGCAAATAAATCTTCACAATTACGCTATTTATGGGAATTACTTTCTAGAGAAACAGTAGTAGATACGGAAATTTTTTGTCAGTTAACGGCGGCAAATCCAGCACTGGTAAAAACTACCTTACAACGAGTCTTGAAGCAGTCGAATATGACGGCAATCATGGCTCAAGAAAAGAGTAGAACTATTGATGTCAACGCCCAATTAAAGCTGAAAAAATCTGTAGCGGCACAGGAACAACTGTATGAAGGGGCAGTACCCATATATACGGGTATAGCAATGTTTGTGCATCGTTCCACCGTGGAACAATTGGATGAAGCGACAAGATATATTGAAAACTGTTTTCAACGTCCAGCCAAGGTCATTAGGGAAACAGAATACGCCTGGAAGATTTGGCTACAATCGCTACCGATAGTTTGGGAAGGTTTATTAGTCAAACCTTTTAATCGTCGCCAGTTGTATTTAACTAGCGAAGTTCCTGGGTTAATGCCGTTAGTGCTGACGAGAAAAGGTGATAGTCAGGGCTTTGAATTGATTGCGGCGGAAGGTGGTACGCCAATACATTTGGATTTATTTAATCAACACAAAAATTTAGCCCTGTTTGCCACTACCAGGGCAGGGAAATCGGTGTTGGTGTCAGGGATTTTAACTCAAGCTTTAGCCCATAACATCCCGGTTGTAGCCTTAGATTTTCCCAAACCAGATGGGTCATCTACCTTTACTGACTACACAGAGTTTATGGAGGAGAACGGAGCTTATTTTGATATTTCTAAACAATCAAATAACTTATTTGAGCAACCAGACTTGCGATCGCTGAGTGTAGAAGAACAACGCGATCGCATGATTGATTATATCGCCTTTCTGGAATCAGCCCTACTGACGATGGTTTTGGGGTCATCCACAGAAAACCAACTACTAGGGCAAACAGTACGCTCCTTAATTAATTTAGCCCTAGAAGCCTTCTTTAGCGATCGCGGCATTCAAAAACGCTATCAAGAAGCCAGGATTGAGGGTTTTGGGACTCAAGCCTGGCAAAAAACCCCGACTCTGAGAGATTTTCTCAATTTCTGTACCCCAGAACATCTACAACTCGATTCTCTCAGCAACAGAGTAGAGGATGCCTTGAGTCAAATTCAACTGCGCTTGCGGTTTTGGCTTTCTAGTCGTGTGGGACAAGCAATTTCTGCACCATCTAGCTTTCGCACTGATGCCAAACTGTTAGTATTTGCACTGCGAAATTTATCGGATAGTGAAGATGCAGCAGTCCTCTCCTTGAGTGCTTACTCCGCCGCCTTACGCCGCGCCCTCAGCAGTCCAGCTTCCATTTTCTTTATTGATGAAGCGCCAATTCTGTTTGAATTTGACCAAATTGCCAACTTAGTAGGTCGGATTTGTGCCAACGGTGCTAAAGCCGGGATTCGAGTGATTTTATCAGCACAAGACCCCGACACCATTGCTAAATCACCAGCTGCATCGAAAATTTTACAAAACCTCAGCACCAGATTAATTGGTCGGATTCAGCCAGTGGCGGTAGATAGTTTTGTAGATATTTTGAAATATCCCCGCGAAATTATTGCCCGTAATGCTTCCGAAAGCTTTTTCCCGCGTAAAGCAGGTATTTATAGCCAATGGTTACTAGATGATAACGGGATTTATACCTTTTGTCGCTACTATCCTGGATACGAACAATTAGCAGTAGTTGCTAACAACCCCAATGAACAAACTGCACGCCAACAAGTAATGCAACAACATCGTGATAAATATGAAGCAATTTCTGTATTCGCCCGTCAATTAGTCGCTTCGCTACGCGGTAGTTAATCTGATTTCAGGTATAAAACCATGAAGAAAATCGCCCTGTTGACTCTCAGTTTAGGATTGCTGACAACTCTGCCAGCAATGGCACAACTCGGCAATGTATTAGATGATTTTCAAGCCTACTCGGTAGATTTACAAAACTATCTCAAAAATAATTTAAGCCCAACATTAAGACCTATAGAGATTCAGTCTCAAAATGCCCTTTATGATGCCACAGGAGAATTGAATATACCTAACCCTATTGCCGCCGGGGAAAGAGTCAGTAATGATATTATTCTCAACTCCATCTCAGATAAATTTGACAATAACTCAGTTGTGAAAGCCACTACTGTTAATAACGAAATTAAGCGGCTAATTACTCAGAGTTCGATAGCCAGTATTCTGGGATATAACGGGCAAGTGAGGACGAAACTTAAATTACAAAATGTGCAAGATACTTTACAAAATATTTCTCAAATAGCCCAAGAAGCAGACACTAGTGCTCAAAATATCCTTGGTGGCTTACCACAAACAATGAGTCAATTGGCTACCACAAGTATTCCTGGATTAAGTGCATTGTTTGCAGGTCAATCTGATTTACAACTACAAAATATTAAAATTCAAACTGAGCAATCAAAAATTGTTGCTGAAACCTTTGCTCAAACAATGCAAACCAATCATTTCTTACAATACTCCAACTTAAATTTAGCCAGTATTTCCCAGCAAATGGAAGAGAATAATCGGGCGCGTCGAGTTGATTCATCAGCAGAAGCTGCCAGACTTTTACGCACAACTTCACAGATGGATTTGTTTGGCAGGAAAGATAACAATTAGGCATGGGGCAATAACACTTGACTTTTGACTTTGACAAATGACAAATGACAAATTAATATGCAGCTTTATATTTTACAAATTTCTGCGGATACAGGCATCAATGATATTCTCGGTGAAGGTACAACAACTGCCAAAAGTATCACCGAAAGCTGGGAGAATCAATGGCTGGATTTGTTGCAGAGAAACCCCAGCGAGAATATATACGGCACACTCAGCAATTTAGGCATATTTTTTGCTGTCGGAACTTTATTATTTTTCGTCCTCCAATGGTTACGAGATGTGCTGGAAAGCGAATATTCCCGCCCAGTATCGTCAATGATTTGGCCTTTTATAGTGGTGATATTGTTAAATAATTCTGGCGATGGCAGTATTCTTTCTAGCTTAACTTTAGGTGTGCGGAACTTGATCAATTCTGTGAATCAGCAAGTAGTCACCACCGCAGATGCTGACCAAGTTTACCAGCAAGCGCTGAATATTAGCGTTGCCGAAGAAGTTGCTGGCTCATTGCTGCGTCCTTGCCAATCACTAAAAGGTGAACAACAATCTCAATGCTTGACTAAAGCTAATGAAAAAATCAATATCCTCTGGCAAGAATATAAAAATCTTTATGGTAATAAAACCTGGATTGAACGCTTAGAAAATAAGGTAAATCAGATTACTTTTGGGACAGGTAGTGTTTCAGAAAATGCGTTTAATGCTTTGTTGGGTTCTACAGTTCAAACCAGTATCAAAAACTTTTTAGTCTCATTACAATATGCGTTCCAAAATTTAATTGAGGCTACCATGTTGCTAATAGCGGCTTTAGGGCCATTAGCAGTAGGCGGGTCTTTATTACCTGTCGCCGGGAAACCAATTTTTGCTTGGCTGACTGGATTTATATCTGTAGGAATTGCCAAGATTGCATTTAATATTATTGCCATCTTTACTGCCGCAGTAATTGTGAACGGGCCAGCAGAAAACATCAATGCTGACCCTGATTTGATGTGGTTCATGATTTTTTTGGGAATTTTAGCACCAATTCTATCTTTAGTTGTGGCTGGGGCTGGTGGGTTTGCAGTTTTCAATGTGATTGGTAATACAGCTTCTGGGTTGAGGCAAAGGGTATAGATGGTGAGATTACTAGAGAAAAAACAACGCACAGGCAGTATTTTAACAATTTTTGCGATCGCTACTTTTGGATTGCATCTATTCGTTTTGTTGTTCTTAATAGTTCAAGGGTTAAATATCCGCCAACTGAGTTTAAGAAAACAGCCAAATTTTGTGCAAATGATTGATGGTAAACCTGTAACTGAAACTGATGATTTGGCGCGCAATCCAGAAGCAATCCGCCGATTTATCAGTAAAACCATGATGTCAGTATTTAACTGGTCAGGAACATTACCGCCACAGACTATTGAAGAAGTTAGTAAACCCAAACAAGACCGGGGAATACTGATTAGAACTCCCACAGGTAGTAGTGAAAAAGTTACTACAAGTAGTTGGGTAGCTAGTTTTGCATTTTCGGAAGATTTTCGCAAAAGCTTCTTAAGTCAAATTGCGGATATGACACCACCAGAAGTTTTCTCTGGTAATTCCCAACAAATTATCTCCGGACAATTAATTGTCAAACAGGTTTATCCCCCTAAACAAATTGCACCCGGTAAGTGGCAAGTTGGTCTAGTAGCTGATTTAATTCAAACCAAACAAGCTGATGGTAAAAAACTGATTATTCCTTTCAATAAAGATTTATTAGTCCAGGCAGTAGATTATTTTGATTATCCCCAAACTGTGAATGCCACTGATTTACAAAAAGCAATTCATAGCGTCCGTGTTGATAGATTAGAAATTTACGAAATGCGGAATTTATGTTTACTTGATGCCTATGATAGTTTAAATGAAGCACAATCAAATGAATGTGTGACAGGGCAACAATCTGGCAGCTTCGTCAGATAGAATGTATTTTGCAATCTTCCACCTAAATCAGTCGGTAGAACTACAATACATCTCGGTTAACAAGGCAATTGATAAACTTATATAATTAGAGATGCAAATACTTAAATCAGAAAATAAAAAAACTAGCATCCTACCACTGTTTGCAGTAGGCACATTAGCACTACATCTATTGACTTTTTTAGTGTTGATTTTTCATTGGTCTATTTTGCAACGCTTAAATAGACAAACTACCCTACAAAGTTTAGTCCAACTGATTGACGGTCAAGCGATTACCGTAGACCCCCAAGAAAATTTAGCCAGATACCCAGAAACAGTCCGGCGCTTTGTTGGTGAAAGTATGACTCTCATGCTGACTTGGTCACAAAAACAGCCGCCAACAACAATCTGGGAAATTAGTTCGCCATTGATTAATGAGGGGGCCAAGTCGAAATTACAGTCATATTTTGCTAAGTTAAATAAAACTAACCAAGCTGGTAACATTACTAGAGGTGCTGACCATATATTAGTCATCCAGAAAATCTCACAACCTACCAAAATAGCAGATGGTAAATGGAAAGTTGAGATGCGTGCTAATCAATTAATTTTTAATGGTTCTGACAGACTTGGTAGGTCAATCCCTGTCAATAAACAAGTTTTAATCCAAGCAATGGATGATCCACCAACCATCTTACCCAGCAATCCTTTACCATTGCAATTAGCAGCTTATAACCTAGCGGAAACTAAATTAAAAATTTATCAAGTCTGTGAGTTGCAAGATAAAACTTGTACTGAAAATCCTAAATAAATCTAGTTGTTCAACAATATGACTAAATATTCCATGCCTGCCAACACCCCACCAGAAACTTTAGGTAATCACAAAGCTGATAACTACTCCCTAGAAACTGACGACTACCCATTAGAAGTAGACTCTACTGCTTGGGAATTACGCATGGCGCAATTATTTGGTTTGGAAGCAGAATCTCCACCTGTTGACCTTGATATTGATGAAGACTTAGCAGAATCAGTCAATTTACAACCATCACCATCTCAACCAGTAGAAGAGAAAACCGAACAGTCACTCTCATCAAATCCGTTTGCTAAGTTAGGCTTGGTAGGTGCTGGGACTTTAGGGATAGTTTTATTGGCTGGTATTTTCTTATCACAGCTGATGGGTGGTACTAATCAAAAACCCAAAGCCAAGAATATTGTTCCAGAAATTCAAGCACCAGCACAACCATCTGGAGAATCAGAGTTAGCAGCCAAAGTAGAAACTCTGAAAACAAAATTAGCTTTAACAGAACAAGCCGCAGCTGTGAAACTTGCACAACAACAGCTGAGAAATGTCAAACCGGCATCGCCTCCTGTTTCAGCTGTTCCCCAAAATTCACAACCTAGACAACCCATACAAAGAACGCCAACACCGACAGCGACAGTTTATGTACCTCGCATAGTCACAGTTGAGCGTGTTGTCAGAGTTCCCTATCCTCAACCCGCACCATCACCGCAACCCATAACTCCAGCACCAGTAAGTGTAACTCCACAACCGACGCCAAGCCCATCCCCAACACCGCAAAGTCCACCAGAGATAGCCAGTTCTAGACCAGTAGACCAAGAACCAAATAACCAACCAGAAGAGCAAATCATCAATCCCCAACCAGAACCAACACCAAAAGCCCCAACTTCCAACTTAGGACAAGCATTGCGCCAGAGTCCAAAATCTGTGGCTGTGGGGAGTCAAGCCAAAGCTGTGTTAGCGACAGCTGTATTTGGCGAAACAACTAAGTCTGCAAATAGCGATAACAAAAATGCATTTGTAGTGCGGTTAAAAGAACCATTAAAATCTGTAGATGGTACGATCGCTCTACCTGCAAATACAGAATTTTTGGCTGAAATTCGCACTCTCTCCGACCAAGGCTTGCTGCAACTGAACGTAGTCAAACTGATGTTATCAGAGCAGGGCAAGGTTACAGAGAGGAGCTTACCAGAAAATGCGATCGCCATTCGCGCTCCCCAAGGTAGGCCTTTGATTGCCAACCAATTCCCCAATCGCGGGTCATCTATTGCCAGTATGGATGTAGGATTATTTGTCTTGGGTGGCTTGGGCAAAGCCGCAGAGTTAATTAATCGTTCTGAGGCGCAAGTTGTGACTACAACTAGTGGCGGTACTATCGTCAGCAACACCAACCCCCAACGTAATCTATTGGCTGGTGCCCTCGAAGGTGGGATGAACACTGTAGTTCCCCAAATTTCTCAACGCAATCAACAAGCCATCTCCCAACTGTCTCAAAGAACCAACGTTTGGTTCCTCCCCGCCGGTACATCTGTGGAAATCTATATTAATCAAGTCATCGAACTTTAGGGCGTTGCATAAATGCGGGATGAAATGAGATTTTGAACCAAGGTTAAAGGTCAATTCTTTACGTCTACTCTTCGAGATCGCGTTCCGCGATTGCGCCTATCCTGGGGGGTTCCGCCTTAGCGGTATGCGCGAGACTTTTTAAACACAAATATGTATTACACTCGCCAACAGTATCAAAATTTGCCAAGAACCTAACAGCGTGTCTAAGCTAATTTTGTGTATCAGCAATCTCTTGTAGTACTAATTAGCGGGCAAGATGCCCGCACCACAAGAAAATTTTTTGCACCATTTTAGCCTAGACACGCCACTAATTATCGTTCAAAGCACAGTTGTGATTGTACTTGTAGTGAAAGTTTTTGTGGAAACTGCATGGCATATAGATCAGCATATCTACCGCCTTGAGCAAGCAATTCCTTATGCGTCCCAGTTTCTTGAATGCGACCTTGTTCTAAAACTACGATTAAGTCTGAATTTTGAATAGTTGATAGTCGATGAGCAATCACTAAGCAAGTACGATTTTTGAGGAGTTGTTGCAGTGCTTGTTGAATTAATTGTTCTGACTCTGTATCAAGGGCAGAAGTGGCTTCATCAAGTATAAGGAATTGGGGGTTTTTAATCAAGGCTCTGGCGATCGCAAGTCTTTGTCTTTGTCCTCCCGATAACTTTACGCCACGTTCGCCAATTACGGTGTCATAACTTTGGGGTAGGCTGATAATAAATTCGTGAGCATTTGCAACTCTGGCTGCTGATTCAATATCTATATCTGTCACCCCAGGCTTACCGTAAGCAATATTTTCCCTAACACTTCCATGTAAAAGTAACGTCTCTTGGGAAACAATGCCTATCTGGCTACGTAGAGATTGTAAAGTCACATCGCAGATATCTAGTCCATCTATAACAATTCTCCCTTGTTGGGGGTCATAAAAACGAGCAGCTAAATTTGCGATCGTACTTTTACCTGCTCCTGAAGAACCTACCAATGCTACAGTCATTCCTGGTTGCATATCTAAGCTGAAGTCATGAATCACTGTTTGACTGGAATTATAAGCAAACTCAACTCCTTGCCAATGGATATTACCTTGAATTGGGGGAAGTGCGATCGCTTCAGGTTTTTCTTTAACTTCTGGTTGGGTGTCCAAAATTTCAAAAATTCTCTCTAGTGCTGTTGCACCTTTTTGGATGACGTGCATGACTTTACTAAACCGTTTCGCCGGTTGATTCAGGTGGTTTAAGTACGCGAAAAATGCTGTTAAGTCACCTATTGTCATGCGTGCGTTAATTACTTCCCAAGCACCATAGCTGAGAACAGTAATAAAACCTAGATTATTCATGAAATCAATCACTGGCGCAAAACCAGACGACAAGCGGACAGCACGAATATTCGCTGTCATGTTTTGCCGATTATGTTCAGAAAATCTATCTATTTCATAACCTTCATTGGCACAAGCTTTGATTAATTTAATATTCGATAAAGTTTCTTGGAGATGACTGTTTATTTCTGCACCTTGCTTCTGTACTTCTCGGTAAGCCCCCCGCATCTGTTTACCAAAAAATTGTGTGAGATAAACCATCACTGGTAAAGTAATTAATATTAATAATGTCAGTTGTAAATCAGCATAAATAAGATAAGTAACAATAACTATAAAAGTAAAGATTTCAGCAATAATTTCTGCTACATCTGTAGTGATTAATTTTTCTAAAGAATCAACATCTTTTGTCACCATTGCCATTAATGCCCCTGTACGTTGATTTTCAAAAAAGCTGAGAGACAGGGTTTGTAGGTGTTGATATAATTCATTTCTAATATCAAAAATAGTTTTCTGCCCGACTAAAGACATCATGTAACTACGGGCAAAATTTAAACTCCCGATAAGTAGGGTGATAACAGCAATACCTAAACCCAACCAAGGGATTAATTCAATTTTTCTCTCTGGTATAATTACATCAATTACATAGCGGGTAATTTGGGGAATAATTACCTGTAAGAAGGAGAGGAAGAATATTGTACTAGAACCTAATATGAGTTGGATTTTGTGCTGCCAAACATATTTAAAGAAGCGTTTATAGAGTGCGATCGCAGATATATTTACTTGAAACTCTGATGAATCTTTTTGAGCAATTTGACGAATGAAATTGGCTTGCATGATTTTTTAAACGCAAAGGAACGCGGAGGTTTACGCAGAGGTGCGCTGAGGTTTAGTTTTGTGTTTACGTCCCCACCAAAGGGTAAAGCCGGTGATGGATAAGGCTGATGAGATGATGCCAATAATTATGTATAATCCCATTGTTGCTAATCCGCCATAATTGCCTTTATGTAGAATGTCCATCCAGGCTTTTAGCTGTTCTATTTTGGGAGATTGCAAGAAGTTTTCTACTCTGAGAATTTCACCAGTATATTGATTTAGAAATACGGCACTTCTGCCTTCTGGGGTAATTTCATTTGGTAGCCGGAAACGTATCCTTACGGCTGCATTTTCATCTTTTGGTGTATGTAAAATAGTCGGCTGTCCTGCTGGTAAGGAATTTTTCGCTGTTTGTAAAAACTGGTCTAGGGTTAATTGTGGGTGATTAGCTGATAAGGTAGAAATAGGTGGATCAATCTTTGTTTGTCCTGTCATCCAATAGGCGATATTTTTGATGGGTTTATCAAATACCATCATGCTTCCACTAGTCGCAATCAACACGAGAAATACAGCCGATAATACACCGACTACTTTGTGTATGTCGTACTGAAGCATTCGCCACTTTGCTTGCCAACGTATTTTAAACCCAATGGAGAGTTTTTTCCAGCCATTCCATAGCATTAAACCACTAATACTTAATATCAATAATAAGACACCGGACAAACCAACGATAAAAGCACCGATTTTACCTGCTAGTAAATGAGTATGTAGTTGATTGACAATTTTAATAATTGGGGTATCGCGGGGATATGTTCCTAGTAATTCCCCTGTATAGGTATTGATGTAAACGTCGGTTTTAGCTTTGTTAGAAGATTTAATTAGTGCATGGTAAGGTTCATTTACTGTCTGCGGAATTGTAATATGTTCTAGTTTTTCTTCTGGATATTGTTGATGAACTATCTCTGCTACCTGCTGAAGCGAAATCTTCTCCCCTTGGGGTACAACTTGATGGGTGTGAAGATGTAGTATGGGGTTGACTTCTTTATCAAACACCAAAATGCTACCAGTTAAGCCGATAACAATGATAAAAACCCCAACAATGATACCAATAATCCGATGAGCAATGGCAATAGGACGTTGCATTGACTATACCTCTTGTTCTATTTGATGACTAGATGCAAGTGTTGGACGTAACACCCGTAATAGTGCTGGATAAGATTCTCTAGCTTTGTTGTAGACTTTCACAATGTCTCCCAAGGGTTTAGAAAGTAACTTCAAATTTCCCCAAAATAGGACTAAATCCCCGGCTTGAATCTCTCTCGGTACTACTCCCACATGAAAAACTGAAGAGAGTAAAACTAACACTAAAAGTCCAAACCAAGTTAACAAATCCATCAAAATTTCTGTACCTGATTTGAACATTTCTAATCGGATAGTATGGCGAAAAAATAACTCTTGATGCTCAATTAACTCTAGCTTTTTAGCCTCTGTTGTAGAAGCAGCAATATTTTCTTGAGCAGTCAGCATTTTTAAGCTAGCTTTTTGAATAAATTGCCCAAAAATAAACCCAATTAAAATAGGTGGAATGACCGCAATTAATAAAGCAGGAAGCCATGCTGGTGCTAAGGTCAGTTGCCAAATAATTACTGATATACTTTGAGAAATAATTTTCCAAGAGTCTTTATGAATAATATCAAGTCCAGGTTTAGCACGGTTGCAATGATAGAGAATATGAGAAATATCTTCTGCATCACGTTCTCTGGTTCGCCGTTGTAAATAAGTACGTTGTAAACAGATAATCAATCTAGTTTCAAATATTTTATCGATTATTTTGTCGCCTAATTTAATTAAACCTAATCCTAGTAATAAACCACCAAACACCACAATATAATTAACTAAAGATGAATTAATTTCTATATCACCTTTTTTAAAGTCGTCTACAACCTTTTTACCCATCCAAGCCAAACTAGGCTCTAAAGCTGCAACTATAATAGTAGATATAATTGCTGCTACTAACCACTGGGGATAAGTCATCAGCACTCGCAACATATCTAGAAATAAAGACCAACTTGGAATTAATTTTAGTGATTTTTTCATGTATTTTAAAATACCCTGCATTCCTCTACGTTAAAAAAATAACTAATTCACCTTCCTATTTAGAACTTGGTAATACTTGTCCATCAATATCAAGAGAAATCACCTCTATTACTTCTCCATTTGCAGTTCGTCTACCAACCCCATCTGCTTTGATTTGACTATCAATTTTTGCTAGTTGATCTAATTGTTTTGCTAAAGGTTTAGCTAAATGAACTTGCGTTCCAGATGTTAAAATTGCGCCCCGAATTTTACCATCATCCTCAACTAACCAATGCTGCACTGTGTCATCAATTTTGATTAAATTTAAACTATTTTCATCTACTTTTTGCTTACGTTTTGGCTTACCTTTTTTTGTGACAACAGCTTTAGTTTGAGTATTAGTAACTATACTTCCTTCAATTACTTGTCCATAAATACTAGGAGTCCCCAATTTTCCCCCAACTTCGACAGTATCCCCAGGTTTAATAGCAGCTAATATTTGATCATGTAGATGAGGAGGAAACTTTACCTGTTTAGCATTATTGAGTAAAAGTCCATTTACTAATCCTTCTTTATTCAATAGATAGCGTTCTACATTACCTGTATGTTTTTTTTCTTGTTCTCCAGGTAAAATACCCACAGGAGAATCAGAATTATTTTTACTAGTAAATATTTGGTTATATCCCCATGTACCTACTATTAAACTTACAGATGTGAGAGCACATCCCAGGAAGGCTAGTTTTAATTTAGGATATTTTTTACTAAGCTTTAGTTTCCACTTTTTTTGTTTTTTAGTTTGAACTAAATCTACAGCTTGCTGGATAAATTCTGCTGGAATTTTAGCTTCTTCTCCAATTAATATTAATTCTTCTAGAGAATATTCTTGCTGTTTTTGGGCATATAATTCAGCAGCTAATTGAAAAACTTCTGGGGCTAATTCTCGATTAATACGGTGTTCTGAATTTTTCATGATTATTAATTCGTAATTTTTAGTTTGTAGTAATGGGACTTAGACAAAAAATAACTAGAAAAAACCCTCAAATGTATATACAGATGGACTTTTACATCATTTTGCCTAATTCGTTGACATATCTGGGTTTCAAGCATTTTTGAGTTTTTGATGTATTTCCCTTGTCTTGTATGGGTTTGAGGCTTGTTTCTACCTTAAAAATGTTTAAGTCCCGGTAAGGACTTTAGTCCTGATTTTCTAAGCACTAAAGTGCTTACTACGAACTTAATCAATGCAGCAATTTAAAATTGCCATGACAAACTAATTCCATACAATCTTTCTGCTGTTTCCCTCTCTATACGTGAATTTTCAAATACGCCTGTAGAACTGAACACAGTCCTGTCTTTACTTCTCTCAGCCGCTAAAAGATTCTTACCAAATAAACTCAGTTGCACATTATCAGCTAACCGAAAGGCCATGTAAGCATCTAAACTGTTTTCTCCGGCTTGTTTAGTTACCTCCGTTTTCCCATCTTTAAGTTCTCTATTTTCAAACCCAGGAAGAATGTTATAAGTTAAACCAAAATTCATTCCCCATTCTGGAATTACATAGTCAAAACCTAAGTTGGCGACGTATACAGGTTGTTCTTTGAAGCGGCGAATTTCTCTAGTGGTTCTATCTTCAACTTCTGAACCAAGGAAAGAAACGTTACCAAATAAAGTTAAGTTTGGTAAGCCGAGGAAAGGTGTGCGGGTTTGTACATCAACTGTTGTCGGAAAAACTCGATATTTGTAATGGAGTGAGGGGTTAAATATAGTCCCTGATTGTCCAACGGTGCTACTATCACCGGCGGTAGCTTTGTTATCTACCATCTCCATTCGCAATCCTGCGGTGAGGGTGTGTTTTTCACCTAAGCTGATTTCATCTTGGATATAGACATTTAACTGATTTTCCTCAATTGTGTAAATATCTTTGGGTGCAGTTCTTTCCACCGCCGCAGTTAAGGTGGGGGCTGTTTGTTGTTCTGTGGTGATTTTCTTTTTCTCGCGATCGCGCAGACTACCCTCTAGCCCTACTATAAATTTGTGGTTATCCCACGGCTGAAAGTTAAAGGTTAATGTCCCTAGTAACTCTTCGTCTGTTTTTGTCTCTGCTTCCCGTTTGATAGTAGAAGTGTTTCGACTCTGATTTAAAGGACTACCAGCGACATTACGAAATGTATTGGTAGTGCTATCAATAATCTCTACTTTATCTTTGCTTTCATCGGTGCTTTGAAATAACAAACCCAATTTCATGTCAGCAGTCGCACTGAGTTGACGTTCCCAACTACCGCCTAAACGCCAACCTGTAATCGTCTTGTCTTCGTCAATCCTGACGGTTTGCTGTTGTAGTTCCTGGAGTCTACCACTAGGAGCAAAGAACCTTTGATTATTCACATTACGGGTTGCGTCTTTCTCTTCCTCGGTTCGCAAAAATAGGGGATCAAAGGTCAATGTATCTCTAGATGAAGCCCGCCAAACAAAACGCGGTGCGATGCTAATATCCAACAGACTCTTGTCCTCATTTTCCCGTTCTGTTTGAGTTGGACGGTTCTGCAAATCTAAGGTTTGCTTAAATTTATCCTTTGGTGCTTCCCGTTGTTGAACACCTGCGCTTAATAAGTAACTGAAATCTCCCTGTTTATCACCGTAAAGTAGGCTAATACCACCAAATGGCCCTACTGTTTCTGAGGTTGTCCCGGTAATGGTGAGGTCAGAAATTCGGCTATCTGGTGCTTTCTTGAGGATAATATTCACAGTCCCCGCTACACCCTGAGAGTTTTGGGTGGCGGTAGGGTTACTAATAATCTCAATGCGTTCTACAAGACTGACGGGAATCCTGTCTACTTTAAATTCCCGGCTTTCACCACCGTCGGGAAAACGCTGACCGTTAATTAAAATTTGTGTGTATTCTTTGGGTAAACCTAACAGTCGCACGTCTTTATCTTCCCCTGGGGGGCCTCCTAACACTACACCCGGTTGACGGCGCAGCACTTCACCCACTGTTCTATAGTTGAACCGTTGAATTTCTTTCTGATCAAGAATAATTACCCCTGTGGGTGAATTTTGCCGTTCTTCGATAAAGTTCACTAGCGGCGTACCTACTACATCAAGTTCAATATCTGTGTCTTGACTTGCTTCTGGTGTGTCTGTGGGTGTGTCTTGAGTTAACAACTGGGCTTTAGTTGGAGGAAGTTGTATGTCGCTGAGGTTGGGAATCTGACTGGTTATTTTGGGGTCAGGGTTTACTGGTTCGGGTTCATTCGCTGAAACGGGTGGAACAGCGATCGCTATCGACATACAAAAAATTATCAACAATTCCCTGTTGAAAAAAATCAGATTGCTTTGCATACTAGAAGATGAAATCAATAAATTTTCGGGCAAGTTGACAGCTTGCCTTTTTTTCTGACTTGAATTTGTCAGAAAACCAATAATATTTCTCAATTAATACTGAGAAATATCCCCAATTCATAGCTATTAATGACAATTAAACAGCACAAATTGACTAGCTATAAATCTAGTATTTTGTGATGCTAATTAACGTATTCAATAGCAGTCAATTGAGAGTTATTGGCAATAAATTTATCATAATTAACCTCTAGAATGCAACTGCTTATGTCTTGATATATTAAACTTTAAAAAAGATTAATACATAGATACAAAGCAGAAAATATTGAGTTTTAATTCACAAAAAATCAAGAATTAGGAACTGTTTTTAGTTGTGTAGGTTGGCGAAGACTGCGGAAGTATAAGCTACCAACGATCAACCAAAACAGCAGATAAGCGATCGCCTGAACGAGATACAGTTTTTGGGTATAGCCAAATAAGGTTTTGAACAAAATCCCTGGAAACTGTCTATCAGGTAAGATTCTTGATAAATCCCAAATTTGGGGGCCGAGAAGACAAGATGTATTATCTAGTCCGCAGGTATAGGAGATGGTGGGATTGATTTGGTTAAATGCAACAGCAGCAGCATCCAGATGGCGCAGAGCCGAAATTACTAAGCCAGAGACAATTAATAGCAGTAAGACACCCATTGCTTGGAAAAATTGCTGCAAATTAATCTTGATGCTCCATTTAAATAGCAGCATACCAATTAACACTGCCATACCTAGTCCGGCGATCGCACCCAGTACAGGTGTCCAGCCTTCTTGAAACTTAGCGACGATAAACACAGCCGTTTCCAAGCCTTCTCGAAAGACAGCGATAAAAATCAGGCTGAAAATTCCCCAAGCGGCGCGGTGATCTTGAACTAAAGCACTTTTAACAGCACCGATGATTTCTGCTTTGAGGAATTTGGCTTGTTTTGTCATCCAAATTAACATCCAACTGAGCATAGCGATCGCAATTACACCCAATCCCACCTCAAATAATTGCTTGCACACAGGCGCATAGATATACTCAGATGTTTGCAATCCTTGGATACCTAAATTGAGTAATAAACCAACCGCAAAACTAGCTACGATGGCGGTAACAATACCTAAATATACCCAACGGTGCAATTTTTGCTGTTCAGCTTGCTGTAAACAGGCGAAGACAATACCCACAACTAAAGCAGCTTCTACACCTTCCCTGAAAGTAATCAAAAAAGTTGGTAATGCAGCACTCCAATTCATAGTAATTCCTATGGATTACATTACTTCCGTGGGAGAATCTGCGGGTTGATTGATATTTGCAGGCTCTTCGTTAGTGCTGGTAACTGATGGTTCTGGCTGGGGTTGATGCTGTGATTTTTTAGCTTGATGTTTGTGTGCGTCTTCGGTCTTAGCAGCAATCTCGTCTTTGCTGGGGTGGTGTTTGGACTTTTTCGACTTATGTTTATGTTCTTTGGCTTTATGTTCTGAAGGTTTCGCTAAAGCTGCTGCGGGGAAAAGTAGTGTAGCGGCTGTTGTGGCGATCGCTGTGACTTGTCCTAAAAAAACTCTGCGGTACATAGCTTGATAACCCTACTAACTCTACATACCAAGAGTTTGGCAGATAAACATAACAGAAAAATAACAGCAACAGTCAAAAGTCAACAGTCAACAGTCAACAGTTCAATTTGAAAGCAAGACCCTTGACCAAAGGTGCTGGTGACGGTAATTTTACCTTTGTGAGCTTGGACAATTTGTTGTGCGATCGCTAAACCCAAACCAAAGCCATTATGTGTTCTATGCACATGACTACGATAGAATTGCTCAAAAATATAAGGTAAATCTGTGGCGGGAATACCTGTACCGTTATCTTTTATTTGAATATTTACAGTCCGTGAAGCTGTAATTAGTCTTAACTCCACAGTGCCACCACCAGGAGTGTATTTAATGGCATTGCTGAGTAAATTTAATACTGCCTGACGGAATAAATCTGGTTCTACTAATACTTTTACTGCTTTTTGTGGTAAATCTATTTTTAGATGCAATTCTTTTTCTTCGCAATAAATCGATTGTTCTTGAGCTAAATTATCTAGTAATTTTACCAAGTCAATATATTTAAGCACTTGAGGATTTAATTCCCCTTCATGACGTGCCAAGAATAATAAATCACTCACAAGATTGCTAATAGTTTTAGTAGTTTTAATAATTGTATGCAAACGAGAACGAGCTTCACACTCAGGCTCTACCAACGTCATTAAACCCAATTGAGCATGACTTAATACTTTCGCCAGTGGATTTCTCAGTTCATGGGAAGCATAGGCGGTAAATCGATTGAGTCGTTCATAGGATTCATAAATCGGCTGCATAGCCAAACCACCCAACACCCATCCTGTAATCCCAATAGCCGCTATTCCTAAAGGCACACCAACAGCTAATAATAAGCAAAGTTGTGTGAGTGTTTCTTGCACAGGTGTTAGGGGAGAAGCTATTTGTAAGTATCCCAGCAATATTCCATCCTGTAACACCGGTAGGGTGACTTGGCGTAACCATATATGTAATTTCGCACTTACTTCTCCACTCCGTATTTGTAATGTTTCAAATCCTGGGGAAATTTTGACAGATTTTGGGGGTTTTTTTCTCACAAACAGCAATAACTTACCTTCTGGAGAGTACCACCGAGCGTAAGCAATTTCACTTTCTAATCTTTCTATATATAAGGTATTGCCACCCAATAAAGGAACATCATCAAGTTTGACACGCCATTGACCTTGTTGCAGACGATAGCGAATACCCGCAGCCATCACTCGACTTTTGCTATAAAGTTCCTCATCAAAGGCTTTTTGGCGGTCTTGAACCACACCAATATAAATTCCACAGGCAAAAATCACCAAAATACTCCCCATAGAGAGAGTAAACCAACGTGCTAAATTACGACGACTCCGGCGAAATATATTAGTCATTGGTCATTAGTTTTTTTCATTCCTCTACCCAAACCCCAGTATTTATTAGTAAATAATGGCAATAATATAGATTAATTTACATCAGGTTTGATAAGACGGTAGCCCAAACCATAGACGGTTTCAATCCACTGATCAGATCCTAGCGGTTGTAGGCGTTGTCTTAGTCGTCGAATTTGCACGGTGATGGCATTAGTTCCTAGTTCTGCGTCCCATGTCCACAAGGCTTGCTCTAATTGGTCACGACTGAGAACTTGGTGAGGATGACGCAAAAAGTATTCTAGCAATTGACACTCACGCACAGAAAGTTGGACTTGTTGTTGTTGTCGTTCTACTGTGTGGGTATCTATATTTAGTTGTAAGTCGGCAAATTTTAAAATTTGGTCTTGCCAAATAGGGGATCTTCTTCCTAAAGCACGCACCCTTGCTAGTAACTCCAACATATCTATAGGTTTAACTAAATAATCATCAGCCCCTGCATCTAACCCCTTGACTTTATCTGCAATACTATCTTTGGCGGTGAGCATTAACACAGGAGATGTCTTTCCTGTCTGACGGTACTGTTGACACAAGTAAATTCCACTTCCCGTTGGTAGCATCCAATCCAGGATAAGTAAATCATAATCTTTTTCAGATATTAAAGAGGTAGCAAGTTCACAGCTAGCAACCCCATCAACAATATGCCCAGCTCTGGAAAGCACTGTATTTAAAGGTTCTAAGAGTTCCTGATCATCTTCGACTACCAAAATTTTCATAATGAATTTTAAAAATTCACAGATAATAATGAGAATATTTTCTTATAATACTACTGATTATTCTTAATAAAACATCACTGTTTTCTGACCTATGCGTGACCAAAGACCGTTCTCTCAAGTGTGGCGACATCCGATAAAAAAAAGCTACAAAGCTACGCTTTTGGCTCTAGGGCTGGAGTTTTGGCTACCATTACCCCTCATTGGCGTCAGCATTTGGTTTGGGGGAAAGAGTATTGCTAACCAAATGTTAAGCTATAAATATGATACTAAATCTTATTTAGAAGCCAATAACCAAGTAAAAGTTAACTTATCTGTGGCATTGGTAGCAATTAAAGCAGAAATTAAGCAACAGGCAGGATTTACGAAGGTCAGTATTAAAACAGCAGACTCAGCTATCAAAAATTTAGAACTTGAACTACCAACAACAGATATCAGTGCGATAGAAGCACGAATCGCTCAGGAATTGGGATTAGATTTAACTACAGTTAAACGCATTACCCGTTACCAGTTTGTTGAGTAATCCCTCTCAAACGCTGTGGTAATAAAAGAGGCGATCTAAAATCGAGTTTCATACTCAACTCGCAATTGACTTTCATCGCCCAAATTAGTTGAACCGCGCACGAGGATTTCGTCGTTGAGACGATAGAGCAAATTGTAACGGAAAGAATCATTGCTAGCCAAAGCTCGTGATAGCGACACAGATAAGTTGCGATTGAGGTTAAACACACCCTCTGCTGACAAATCTAGCACCGAACTCCTTCTAGCGGCTTGGCTAGTGTTAGGGGTGGGAAAGATGCGAAATTCACTAAAACCCACGGCCTGTCCAATGGCGGTGATGGTTCCTTGCAAACCACCTAAAACAGTAGAACTAGCGAAGTTAGTCAGCCCTTGGGTTGCATCTCCTGTTTGACCGAGAAAATTCAAAATTGAGCCACCCAACAAAGCCACGATTTCGCCCCGACTCCGCCCAGGTTCACTTGTCAGTTCTAAATTGTCGGTTAATTCACTAGCTGGCCCTGTCGCCCTGGCTTGTACACGTACAGTGCGTAAAGTGCCAAAGTTGTTGACAGCCGCATCGCTAATTTCCGCCGACACAGGGGATTCTAAAATGCGATTGGTTGTGGCTGATGCTTCCGGGACAATGGCCACCAGCCGCACATCTAGAATAGGGTCAAGTCCTTGACTGGGGGTAAACCGCGCTGTGTGTTCGTAGCCCCGCGCCAAGGTAAACTCAGTGGAGAATAAGCTGAGTCTTCCACCAGTTAAGCGAATCTCTCCTTTCGGGAGGGGTTTGGCTAGCGTCCCATTGATAGTCAACTCACCTCTGGCGTCAAAGCTGAGTAGAGGCTGACTTAAGGCTGTGACTCCCGGTAAAAAGCTGAAGAGGGGCTGGGTGGTGACACGAACATCATCACCTAAAATTAGTCGTAAGTCTGTGAACTCTATAGGTAAGTTGGGTGGAGTTACAGCGCCAGTACTATCACCCTCTAATTGAGGTGCAAGTTGTGGGCTAACTGTGGCAGACTTGCCAATGAGAACTTGACCATTACTCAGTGCAATCTCACCGCCAATTTGAGGTTTGAGTGCTGTTCCCCGAATGCTGGCATTACCACTGACACCACCTGTATATAATCCTGGAACCTGAAAATTTAGTTGTTGTTCTATAAATACTGTTAGGGGATTAGGTGCGGCTGGTTCTGGTGTCAAGATTGGCAAAATACCTGATGCGTTTACTAAGCCTTGATTGTAATTGCCCTGAATACTTTCTACATTTACTGTATTGCCATTAAATTGTACTTTCCCTGTGACATTTGTTAAGGGATCTGATAACGCTAGAGTGCGAAACGTGGCATTGTTAACTATGGCACTGCCGTTAATAATTGGCTGGTTAAGAGTTCCTTGGACGTTGACACTCACTTGCCCTTCACCATCTACCCAATTAACTTGATTGTTGGTAAGCAGATTTAATAGTGACAAGCCTTGATTATTGACGCTGGCGGTGATATCGATTTGATTATTATCTGGTGGCGCTGCCACAAACGGCAACGGCGCAGGGATTTTACCTGTAATGGTGATGGGTTGTGTTCCTGTCAACAGTAAGGTACTGTCAAAATCTACACGGCTATTGTTGTAATCAAATTTTACCTGTGCTGTTTGCACGGGTTGTTGGTTGAGAGTGGCATTTGCCAGTGATACTTCCCCGTTGACGCTGGGGTCAGTTAAACTGCCTTGGAGCTTGGCTACTGCATTTACTTCCCCAGTAATATCTACAGGGTATGCTGCTATTAAGGGTTGTAATAGTGACAGGGGTAGACTGGCTACATTCAACTCTCCTGAGAGTTGTTCTATTCCTAATTTTCCAGCAAAAGCGACTAACCCTTGCTCAATGCCAATACTGAGTGGCGACAAGGTCAGGATACCATCAGCAAAGTTGCCTTGAGCCGTGACTTGATTAATGGCGTATTCTCCCCATTGCCAGTTTGCACCTTGAATATCAAAGCCGACATTTAAGCCAGACTTTAAGGAACCACTGGCTGTAATTGCCCCTGTCACAGCACCTGTTAATTCTGATAGGGGGGGTATAAGTGTGGCAATTGGTGTATCTGCCTGGGGCTGTGGTGTTACTGATGTGGTAATTTTAGAGAAATACTCTAATTGAGTTTGCAAGTCTGCGATGGGTAAGCTCACAGGTGTGGTGTTGAGTGCTGCTGCTCCTGCTAAGGTTGGCGGTTCTAAGCCTGTATTAAGGTCTTGCAAGTCGAAAATACTAACTGCTTGTAAGAGTTGTGCAATTTTAATTTGGTCTACATTGGCTTGGAGTTGAAATTTAGGGTCATTCCCTGTTTGCAAACTGCCACTCAGGGAAATATTGCTGTCTTTTAGCCGCAATTGACCGTTAGTTAAGCTGGCTGTGCCATCAGCATAGTTAATGTTACCGCGAAATTCTGCGGCTGAAGCTCTAGCAACACGGGGTTTGATGATGGCGATGTCTCCCGCCACTGCATAGTTGTTGAGATTCACAACTAAATTTCCAGATAGTTCGCCGCCTAAAGGTTGTAATCTCTTGTCAGGTAAAAAGCTGCTAGCTAGGGCGATGGGGAATTGTTGGGCGTTTATCAGTAAATTATCACCTTCAGTTTTACCTGTGACGATCGCGCGATCGCGTTGAATTAAAAATGAGGTTGGGCGATAATCTGCATTGAGGTTAACGGCGATTCTATCTTGTGTACCTGCCAGTTGCAAACTTGCGCCTTCTCCTGCTGGCAAATTCACCTTACCAGTTAACACTGGGTCAAATGCTAAGTTACTGACATTGAAATTTCGTAGCCTGATATTACCTGTAGCTTGGGGTGTGTCGAGAGTGCCTGTCACTCGCCCATTAAAATCAAGTAACCCGGCTATGGCTAAATCTCCAGGGACTGCTACACTAGTATTTTGCAGGTTGAAAGCTTGGGCTTGCACATTTAAATTAAAGCCTGCAATTTGGGGTGTACCCGTTGGCGGTAATTGTACAGCGATCGCACCACTAGCAGTTAATCCTGGAGTGGTGGCACGTTGCACAATAATTTGTTTGCCATCCCACGCAAATTGAGCTGTTAGTGGTTGGGTTAAAGGCGCTATCCCTTGGGAAGTGCGGACTTTTCCAGAAGCGCGAATATCTGCCAACTGCAACGATGCGGTTGTTCCTGCTAACTGCACGTTACTACTGAGGCGGCCTTGCAGTTGGGGAGAAAGACGGTTGAGTTGGATTTGGGTAGCGTTGGCGACAGTTTGCCAGCGTCCAGCATCTAAGTTAATATTTCTCAGGTTCACTGCACCGCCTGCCACATTCAAGCTAGCCCGTCCGGTAGCGCGAATATTGTCAGCTTGCAAAGATACCGTACTTCCCGATAAATTCAAAGCGGCATTGCTTAAGACGCCTTGAATTTGGGGTGGTATTTGTGCAAAATTCTTTAATTGCAATTGCTGGGCATTGACAACAGCTTGCCAGCGTTGCTGTCTAACCTGACCCCTAGCGGTAATTGTACCACCTGCCACATTCACAACAGCACGGGGAAATAAAATATCACTCCCTTGTTGAGCAACCACCACTTCTGCTGTTGTGGGATAGGTAGCCGCAGGCGCTTGCACTTTTGCGACTGCCTGTAAATTGCCCAGGGTGCCGGAAATCCTCGCTTTTGCGGCTACAGCACCAACTTTAATTGTATCGTTGGTGTTAGCGAACGCATCCCCTGGTAAATTTTGCCCTTGCACATCCAACGACACCTGCCCTTGGGGTGCTAGCTGAACTTGACCACTCCCGACAATTTGCCCTCCAGCAGGCGGCTGCACTTGCACACTTGCAATATTCATTACCAAAGGCTGTTGACCAAGAGAGCCGATAATTTCTGCTTTGGCTGAGACATTGCCAATTTTGAGCGGCGGCGCCAAGCTGTAACTCTGTGCCAGTATATCACCTGAGACATCTGCCACTGCAAGATTAAATTTTACCTGACCGCCTAGTTGTGCTTGACCACTGCCTGTAATTGCCCCACCTGCGGCGGGAACTAACTTTAGATTTGAGAGGGCAATTTGAGAAGCAGCTTCCGATACACTCAAGCGGAAGTCAGTATTCACGGATGAAAAAGACACGCGGTCTACTTGCACAGGTTTTGTATTCTTCACCGTCCCCATCAAGACAGGCTGCTGGAGTGACCCCTGCAAATTGACGTTTGCTTGCACTTCCCCAGTAGCTACAACTGGCAAGTTTACTTTTAGAGAGTCTAAAATATTTTTGACATTGACTGGCTTGACTTGGGCTACCAAATTAAACCCTGTTTTGAGATTAACTACGCCATTTGCTATTAAAGGAACAGTACCCAAATTTGTATTGAAGTTTTCTAAAGCAATGGTTTGACCTTGAAAGATTAATTTGCCATTAGCGTTAAAAAACTGTTGGGGAATGTTTTGAATTTTAGCAGTGACTTGACGAGGCGTTGCGGTTCCCGTAATTGCTATTTCTGCAAGATTAGCCGGAATTTTCACTCCCAAATCCGCATCTACACGCCCAGCTTGTAAAACAATGGGTAACTGAATTAAGCGACTAACATCAGATGCTAGTAGATTTTGGGCTGCAAGCTGGAGATTAGTTTGTTGAGTTTGCAGTTGGGTTTCACCAGCAATTTTAACTGCACCACCTCTATTTAGTTGAGCATTAATTTCATAACCAATGCCTTGATTGTCAGGTGCAAATTTAGCCACCCCACCAACTTGCTTTAATACTACTGCGCCTGGCGGTCTAGTGGGTGCGGCGGCGGGTAATAACTCCACATTACCATCAACAATTTTTAGTGATTGCAACTCAATTTGAATTGCACCTTTTCCTTCCTCAGTCTTAACGTCAGCCGTTACCCAGCGACCATCTTGATCCTGTTGAATGTAGACTTGGGGTTGAACTAATGTGACATTTAACGGCAGTTTGCGCGTCAAGATTAATTGTAACGGTGAAAACTCTACCTTTACCGCCTTGGCTGTCACCTGGTCTAGATCAGTAGAAGTTGCTGGTATGAATAGTGAAGCAAACCTTAAACTAGAAAGTGAGAAACCTTCAACTTTCCCTAATTTGACAGGACGCCCCAGCAACTGCTCTAAATTTGTGGCTACTAACGGTGCTAAATCGTTGTATACATATCTTCTTGCCCACCAAATCCCAGATGCAATTCCAGCTAGTAAAATAGTTCCTACCACCAAACCAGTGCGTTTTAACAGCAGAAGATGTAAACGGCGGTTAGTTGACTCCTGATTATTTCCGGAATTTGGAGATTGCGTCATTTTAGTTACCAATAATGCTATTGAGTAACAATTAATTCATCACCCACAATAACATAGTAGTCTGTCAAGATAAAATGATGAACTGTAGTGCGGGCATCTTGCCCGCGTGAGCGAGACGCTCACACTACCAAAAATCCCTCAAAACAAAATTGACAGACTAAGTAGTTGGGTTAACTAAACTCTCCAAAACTTTTTGAGATAAATTCACAATTCATCCTAATGATAGATGACTTTTGAGCCTTGAGTATTGACAAAGCTTGGATATCAGCGATCGCAAATGCTCGGTAAGATGATTTGGGGATGTCGATGAGCTAATCCATCTGTCAGGTAAATAACCAGGTAAGATAATGATTGCTCGAAATCACAGCCATTTTTCTATCCTGCTGCATAATTACCTAATTTGGCATCCAAGGCAACCGCTTATTCCTCTTGGTAGAAGTTAGAAGCTAGTAAGCTTTTCAAGATTTAATTAACAACATGAATATCAATACCTCACAAGTCAGCTGACTAATTGGAGCATCCCGTTTTGGCGGATCGCCCAACAGACTATAAGTCTGGGGCTATACAAACAAAACCTGCCTACGCGGGTTTTAGAGAGTCCGCGCAGGCGGACTTCGTTTGTGTAGCCGCGATTTCCAATTGCCCGGTGTTTCTTCTAAAAGTGGATGCTCCCGACTAATTTTGCTTAATTTCCCACAATTTGGAGAAATCAATATGATGCCGGATATATTTGAACTACCGGGGCCAAAAAGCAATTCTGTTGAGGGTAGTTTGCTGGATTTTGGACGTGATCCCCTAGGCTTTTTAACCAAGTGTGGGCGTGAGTATGGTGATATTGTGCCTATATACTTGGGGTTAACCCCAGCTTGTTTGTTAACTAACCCTGAGTATATTGAGCAAGTACTCAAAGAGCGAAATTTATTTATTAAAAGCCGTGGCTTACGTGCCCTTAAACACTTACTTGGTGAAGGACTGTTAAGCAGTGAAGGGGATTCTTGGCTGCGTCAGCGTCGGTTAATACAGCCTATATTTCACCAAAAGCGGATTACGACTTATGGGAATATTATGGTTGCTTACACTGAGCAAATGCTCAAAACTTGGCATGATGGCGAGACTCGTGATATTCACCAAGATATGATGCGTCTAACTTTAAATATTGTTATGAAGTCAATATTTAATTGTGACCTTAGTGATCAAGCAGCTCAAGATGTTGCCCATGCATTAGATGTGACAATGAACTGGTTTGACAAGAAACGCCAAGAAAATTTTGCCTTTGTAGAATGGCTGCATAAACCTAAAGATATCAGTTATGAAAATGCTATTCAGCAAATGAATAAAACTATTTACCAAATGATTAACGAACGCCGCACTAGTGGTGAAAATCCTGGAGACTTGCTCTCCATGCTTATGGAGGCTCGTGATGAAGTCGATGGTAGCCAAATGAGCGATCGCCAATTACGCGATGAAATAGCAACTTTAATGCTTGCAGGCCATGAAACCACATCTAATACTTTAACAGGAGTTTGGGTCTTGTTATCGCGGTATCCTGAAGTGCGTCATCAGTTGTTGGCAGAATTACAACAAGTTTTAGGGGAAAGGCCTGCTAACATTACAGACTTACCCCAATTACCTTACACTGATATGGTAATTAAAGAAGCAATGCGGATTTATCCTCCCGTTTTTACTATGGCGCGTGAAGCCACTCAAGATTGTGAAATTGGTGGTTATCAAGTGCCTGCTGGTTGCATGATCATGATGAGTCAGTGGGTAATGCATCGTCATCCTCGTTATTTTGCAGAGCCAGAAGTATTTCAACCAGAGCGTTGGCGTGATGATTTAGAGAAAAATTTACCTAGAGGTGTTTACTTTCCTTTTGGTGATGGCCCTCGTGTTTGTATTGGTAAAAGTTTTGCATTGCTAGAGGCAATTTTATTATTAGCAACCATTGCCCGCAAGTTTGAATTAACTCTTGTGCCAGAGCACCCCATTGTTGCCCAAGCTGCAATTACATTACGCCCAGCTTATGGCGTGAAAGTTATGTTGAAAAAAGTTGATTAGTTTTTGTTTAAGTGAGAAAAATTCAATTTATGTGAAAAAATATAAAATGCCAGTAGGGTGTGTTGTCGCGTAGCGCAACGCACCAACGGATCATCAACAATTCAATATGCGTTTGTCTAATCCTACTAGCGTATCTAAGCTAATTTTGTGTATTAGCAATCTCTTGTAGAACGGGCATCTTACCCGTTCTAAATTTGCGGGCAAGATGCCCGCACCACAAGAAAATTGTTGAGAGTATCCCAATTTTGCAAAAATAAAATTTGTAGTGGGAGCATCTTGCTCCCTAATGTCTAGGAAGCGGGCTAGAAGCCCGCACTACAAAAAAATAAATTTACACATTTGGGATGCTCCCAAATTGTTTGCAACATTTTAGTTGTGTCAGTCCACTACGCAGGGCAATTGTTTTTTGAGACAACTTCAAGTGCGATCGCTTTGTTCTTAATATTAAGAGCTTCCGGGTTCACGTTTCCGTATTTTGCGTACCTTGTAAAAGCTTCCGGGTTCACGTTTCCGTATTTCGCGTACCTTGTAAAAGCTTCCGGGTTCACGTTTCCGTATTACGCGTACCCTGTAAAAGCTTCCAAGTTCACGTTTCCGTATTACGCGTACCCTGTAAAAGCTTCCAAGTTCACGTTTCCGTGTTTTGCGTACCCTGAAAGAGTTTCCGGGTTCACGTTTGCGGATTACACCCAAACTGTAGCAGTTTATGCCTTGACGTTGGAAACCGCAGGGGCGCTGAGATTGCTCCAGAAAATCAAAGAGATTGTATTAATTACCTGAAAAAGGCTAAATCTTTTACGGAAAAGTAGGTAAGCCTCTTGTAGTAGTTTTCCTGGTAATCTTACAAGTGCCTAAAGCTATGACGAGCACCGTCCAAATTCCTGCCGAACTTTGCCAGATTGTTTTATTGGAAAAAATTAATCATGCTGTTACTGATGGGCTACAACTCATGTATACCAAGCAGTATGACCAAGCGTTGGCAATATTCTATCAAGTTCTTGAGCGGGCTGCGTCTCTGAGCAACCTAGAGCTACGAGAATCTGCAATCGCAAGTATCATCTGGGATCAACACTTTACTTTTTTACCTTTGACTCAACTACCACGTCAAAAACAAAATCAGTGGCTAGAGTGGCTGGGAACAGTGCAGCGTTATGTGCTGAATTTAGGTACAAACGCTAGTTTAGCGATCGCAAATCATTTAAAACAAGTAATAGAAGGTTATAAAGTCTTTAAGCGCAATGATCTGGCTGTAATTGCTCTAAAACAAGCAACCCAAGCAGCACGGCAAATTTCCGAACCAGTTAATCGCGCTAATGAATTAACTCAACTGGTAGCTAATTGGTGGCGATTTCAATACAAAGCAGAAAGTTTACTGAATGAGGCTTTAGTTGCCGTTGAGCAAATTCCGAATGAAGATCCTTACTCCCAGTGGAGTTATTTATTTTCTATTGCATCGCTGTATGTGCAACTAGGTGAGCCACGGCGCGCCATAGCATTAATGAACAAAATTGACAATGAATATTATCAAAACTCAATTCGTCAAGAAATTGTGCGCAACGCCATCAAAAGAGGAGATTTGCAGTTTGCTCAAACTATCACTGATCAAATTCTAGGAGCCGAATATCAAGCTAACGCCCTAGTAGAAATAGCAGTTTATTGGGTAAAGCGTTATCAACGCCAACGTAGTAATCGTTTGTTTGCCCAAGCTTTACAACGAGTAGCGAAAGATGAACGCGCCCAAAGCTTACAATCGACACTAATTCAAACTTACGTAACATCGGGTCAAATTACCATTAGTTTAAATGCCGCTCAAAGACTCACCCAAGATGAACCCAAAGCTTTAGCATTGGGTGCAATTGCCCTAGCTTACGCCAAAGCCAAGCAACCCCAGCAAGTGCAACAAGTGTTGGTGCAACTTCAAGGTTTAATTCAATCAGAAGCTGCCATTAATTCTGTAGGCTATGTAGGGAATATTCTCCAAGCTGCTGTAGATGCACAACAGTTTGATTTAGCAATGGCGATTGTCAATGCAGTGGAAAATAATCTAGACTTTGTCTCTAAACAAAGTTGGTATCAACAAATTGTTCAAGCACCACTGCAATCGCAAAATCTTGACAAAGCACTACAACTAGCAAAACAGATACCCAATGACATTTGGCAAGATGAACGCAACGCCTGCCTCCAAGAAATAGCAATTGCCTATGCTAACGCTAAACAGTGGCGTCAAGCTATGGAATTACTGACACAGATAAATAATACTAACAATACGCCATACCAAGTATTAACACGGACAGAACTGGCTGTTATTGCACCTACACTAAAAGAATTTACCGCTTTGATGCAGCCTGCGATCGCCCAAGCACAGGCATTAGAATTGAGAGAGCATAAAGCCTTAGCACTAAGTGCGATCGCCCAAGCTTACCTCAGATCAGGGGATGAACAATCAGCACAATGTTTTCTCCAGCAAGCTATCCAAACAGTGAAGCAGGAAGGATACGTTGATGAGCAGGGTACTCTGATGGCATCCCTCAACGATTATCTAATTCAACAGGGACAATACACAGTTGCCTTAGCGATCGCTAAAGCCAATCCCGTTTCCTCTTGGCAACTATACAGCTACGGTAATATTTTCCAACGGGCAGTTAAATCTTGGGCTTTTGATGTAGCCTTGGAAATCATAGAGTTAGACTCTGTACCAGATAAGCAAGCTGCACAACTGCTAGAACTCGCCAAAACCTATGCTCAACTACAACGCCATGAAGATGCAATTACATTGCTAAATCGTGCTTTTGCAGTAGCTCAACAAATTGCTGATCCTGAAAGCCGTATGATCCAGATTACAGATGATTTTCAAATACCCGACGAAAGTGATCGCACTCACCAATACACCCGCTTAGTCAAGCAGTATGTGAGTTTGGGACAACTGGAACTAGCCCAAAAAGTAGTGGAGCAAGTTCAAGCAACAGAACTGCGGGATTACCTGCAAGCTTGGATTCACTGTTAACACCGTTTCACCTTAATTATGATGCAAATACATTGGTAGGGGCACCCCTACGCGAAATCTATATGTATTAAGATTTTGGTGAAATGGTATAACAATCGCCAAGGATAAACAATGGCGATCGTTATCTCGTTTTGTGTAGCCAATCACCTTCCCAACCCACTAGAAGATTAGGTTGCTTAGAACTTTTAATAAATCTTGTACTTCCAAATTCCGATGCAATTATGGTAATAAAAAATATTGGGCAACATGCAATTATTATTGGCGCAAGCATGGGCGGATTGTTAGCAGCCAGAGCATTAACAGACTATTACCAACAGGTGACTTTACTAGAGCAAGATATTTTTCCTGCACCAGGCTTAAACCGTAAGGGAGTTCCTCAAGACCGGCATACACACGGTTTGTTGGCAAAAGGGCGAGAAGTACTTGAGCATTTCTTTCCGGGAATCACGCAAGAACTAGAGGCTAAAACAGCAGTAATAGGGGATGTTTTACAGTTGTCGCGCTGGTTTGCGGAGGGTGGATATTTACAAAGAAACTACAGTGGTTTGAAAGGAATATTAGTTAGTCGTCCTTTATTGGAAGCTCAAGTTCGCCAGCGTC
This sequence comes from Goleter apudmare HA4340-LM2, assembly GCA_019359495.1. Classification (GTDB taxonomy): domain Bacteria; phylum Cyanobacteriota; class Cyanobacteriia; order Cyanobacteriales; family Nostocaceae; genus Goleter; species Goleter apudmare. Next base: position 218,381 of record JAHHHF010000064.1, on the reverse strand, counting down.
TATTGACCTTGCCAAACGTAAAAGTCATTGAAAACTGCAATGTACTGGGATTAGTTGCCACTGAAGATCATACCAGAGTTACTGGGGTACGCCTGAAGCATCAAGGCAACAGTAATGCCGAAGAAATCCTCAATGCTGAACTAGTAGTAGATGCTAGCGGTCGGAGGTCGTTAAGTCCAGTTTGGTTAGAAACCCTTGGCTATGAAAAGCCCCATGAAAAACAGGTAAAAGTAAATATCAGCTACACTACCCGCATCTACAGTCGTCAACCAGAACACATACAAGGTGATCAGGCTGTAATAGTGACAGCATCATACCCCAGTTGGCGGTCTGGCGTACTACTAGCTCAAGAGCAAGAGCACTGGATTGTCAGTATTGGTGGTTATTTTAGCGATCGCGCCCCCACAGATGAACAAGGCTTTCTAGAGTTTGCCAAATCCTTACCCACTCCAGATATCTACGAAGTCATCAAAGACGCTGAACCACTCTCAGAACCGACACTCTACAAATTCCCCAGTAGCCAGCGTCGCTGCTACGAAAAGCTAAAGCGTTTTCCTCAAGGATATTTAGTTTTTGGTGATGCTATTTGTAGCTTTAACCCAGTTTATGGACAGGGAATGACTATTACAGCCCTAGAGGCGATCGCACTCCAAGATTGTCTGAGCAAAGGTAGCCAAAATTTAGCTAGGCGCTTTTTTCAAGCCGCCAGTAAAGTAGTGGATATCCCTTGGAGCATGGCTGTAGACGGTGACTTACGTATTCCTCAAGTACAAGGGAAACGCAGCCTCATGGTACGCTTCATCAACTGGTACATCGGCAAACTGCAAGTTGCAGCCCAGCAAGATTTAAAAGTAGCGATCGCTTTTACTAAAACGGTGAACCTGATAGCACCCCCTGCAACTTTGTTTTCCCCCTGGATTGTTTTCCGGGTATTGTTAGGAAATTTGTTGCAGGCAAAGACAGCTAATTAATTATGGGAAGTAGGGCATAATAAAACTAAATTCTACTTCATAAATAGGGCATAGGGAATAGAAAACTTATCAATGACTCTATAACCTTTGCCCTTAACAAATGACAAATGACAAATGACAAATGACAAATGACAAATTAGTCTTTTACACCGCACTGCGACGGGTTAAAAGATTCCACAAGAAAACAGCAACTAGTGCGCCAATAACTGCCACAATAACACCAGTAATGCTAAGAGTTGGAGCCACTAGTGCAAAGGTTCCCGTACTGAAGAAGACACCCAGACTACCACCGACAAAAGCACCGATGATTCCTAGCAAAAGCGTTCCTAAAATGCCACCGCCTTGATGACCAGGATAAATAGCTTTGGCGATCGCACCAGCAATTAAACCTAAAACAATCCAAGCAAGAATGTTCATTATCTTTAAATTCGTTGATACTTTTTAATGACAGAAACAGATTAACAGTTCCATCTAGAGCGTCCTATCGACCGCTAGAGATAATTATTCATAGCCTAAAGGCATACTTTCATATAAATTAAAAAAAGCTCTTAGTTGCTCTAAGAGGATGGGGAGCACCCCAATTTTGCAAAAATAAAATTTGTAGTGGGAGCATCTTGCTCCTTAATGTCCAGGAAGCGGGCTAGAAGCCCGCACTACAAAAAAATAAATTTACACATTTTGACTGTTGACTGTCAACGGTTGACAGTCAACAACCCTACATGTAAGATTTTGCAAATCATTTAGGATTACTATACACAGTTTTAAACATGTTTATCTTCTACTGAAAGAAATAACAAAAGTTTTAGAATCAGTTTCTTATACTATTTCACTTTAATAATCATACTAATATGTTGGAGAGGGCGCGGAGACCGCGCCCCTACGAAAAATCTATGTGTATCAAGATTTCGGTTAATTAATATCAAGAGCGATCGCTCATATTACACCTCAATCTTCACTGCTTTAACTCTTGTAAAAGTTCAATGCTCATAGGTGACGTTGCTAAGATTGGATGCTTAATCCCGCCCCAGATACTCCCTGTGCGGACGCGATGCAAGGCTAAGACTTCAGAAATTTGATTGTAGATTATAACTTGTGGTGGTGCAAGTTGACCAAGCGATCGCGCCCGCTCATAATGATAGGACTCAGATAAAACATGATCTAGTTGTTGAGCAATAATTTCTGGGGTTTGTTGTGCTGCATCGAGTAGCAGTACATAATGGGGTGGATGGGCGACGGGAACCAAACTTTTAAAATTGTTGCCTTGCAAGTTTATCCGAGTCAACGCATCATGCACAAAAGCCTCATGTAACTTCTCGCCCACCAAATCACTCACAGCTTGCTGTCTTCCCAGAAACTCTAAACAGGGAGTCTGGCGATAGTAATGAGTTACCCGAATGCGATCGCCGATGCGATAACGATATAAACCGCCTTTCTGTGACAAAATAATTGTGTATTCCTTGCCAGTGATGAGTTCGTGTAAACCATGCAGGGAACCAATATCATCCTCAAACTCAAAAAACACTTGATCAAGAATCGGCACATAACCCTGTGCTGCAATCAACGGTATTGTCATTGGGGCTTCAGTTGCTAGCAACCCCTTACCCTGAACTAACACACCCGGAAACTGCGATTTCAATCCCTTTGCCTGATCAGCAGCATTGGCGCTATCCCAGCAAGAAATTAGCTTTAAATTTGACCAGAGTTGCGTCCAAGGAATATGATCTTCACTGAGAAGTTGCAAGCGTAGGCGTAGCCCGCCGCAGGCATCGCCTGACATCTTTTCTCGTAATTCTGCCTGCAATAACTCCTGATTTTCCTGAATGTACTTTAAAAGCACATCCAAGAAACTTGGACTCCACACAGAAATTATTTCTAGTTTTTCAGCCTGTAATAACGCCAAAGCCAGTTGATGTTTAAATAGCTGTGGATCACGTAGGTGATTCAGTCCCTCTGGCATCACCAACCAAGGGCGCAGCAACCAACGCAACCACCCATCTAAATAATCCAAATCATCTTGTAAAGAATTAGAATTGCTAGCATTTAATTGTGGTGAAATACAAGCATAAAGCTTACCAGTAGAAAATCTCGGCCCATGCACAATCAAATCATGAGACCAAACACAAAACATCTGACTAAAAGATCGCCGCAAAGATTGCGTGTAGGGAATCCATTTCACCGCCCCACTACTACCAGAGGTTTTTTCATAAAACAAAATCGGTTCGGGAGTGAGTGAAATTTGTTTACCTTTGCAATGTTGTGCAGGATCTCCAATCCAGGGCGCAAGTGCATCATAATCAACAATCGGGACACGTTGCCAATCTGCAACAGAACGAATCCCCAAGGCTTTACCATACTCACTTGCAATCAGGCGATCGCAAATCTCCCTCTGCACAGATATCTGCATTGATCGAGGGTTATCCAATGCTTGATGAAATTGGTAGGCAATTGGTGCTAAAACTTGCCCAAACAGTTGAATAATCGGACGCATCATCACTAAAAGGCTCTTCGCGTACTTAGCAGTTCATTTCTTTCAGCCTCAACTCATCAGATTAGACAAAAGTTTTCAGCCTCAACTCATTTTAAAGCGTTTAAATCTGGTTAGAATAACTCGTGTCTTTCTCTATTTAGCCTTTTTATATGAACAACAGATATTCCTTTGTCGGTGGTAAACAAGGCTCATGGCGAGTCATAGATGTGCAGAGTATTTTGGGTTCCAGTTTAGAGCTTGTGGAAAGAGTGAATGTGGTGAATGATGCTATCACAGAATTGCCATTAGATAGTTCGTGGGTTCTACAAGGTTTTAGCAGTAATATTCGCTATGCTGTCCGTGATGAAATTAACACTCTACGGGCAGTGCAGCCTGTACTAAATCGCTCAGAAGCCCTTTTTGCAGTGCTGATCCCGATTAAAAAGTCTGTCCAGTGGTGGGAAATGGCACAAGACGAGCGGCGAGCGATTTTTGAAGAACAATCTCATCACACAGCTGTTGGTTTGGAGTATCTTCCAGGGGTTGCACGTCGGCTACTGCACTGTCGTGATATCGAACAACCATTTGACTTTCTCACATGGTTTGAATTTGCACCAGAACACACCAAGGCCTTTGATGAATTACTGTTGCGGATGCGCGCCAGCAAAGAATGGGAGTATGTGGAGCGCGAGGTGGAAGTTCGCCTAGAGCGTAATGATATATCGTTACTATTAAAATGAGAAAAATAATGCTTTTATGTTGGGTTTACATAATTTCACTACAGCAGATTTAGTTAATATTGATACAGCTATAGGAATCCGATTTGATATCTGAAAAAATCTCAGTATGTGTAGGGTGTGTTAGGCGCAAGCCGTAACGCACCAAAAGCTTTGGGGGGTGCGTTACGCTGTCGCTAACACACCCTACTGGACTGATACAACTAAAATGTTGCAATAAATCTTTTCTTCTTTCTCTGTTTCCTCTGCGCCTCTGCGGTTTATTAATGCACTATTTAAGATTAGACACGCCACTACTGGCTTGGCAAGGCTAAAATGGGGCAAACAATTTGGGAGCATCCCAAATGTGTAAATTTATTTTTTTGTAGTGCGGGCTTCTAGCCCGCTTCCTGGACATTAGGGAGCAAGATGCTCCTACTACAAATTTTATTTTTGCAAATTTGGGATGCTCTCAACAATTTTCTTGTGGTGCGGGCATCTTGCCCGCTAATTAGAACGGGCTTCCTGCCCGTTCTAAAAAAGATTGCTAATACACAAAATTAGCTTAGACACGCTACTACGTATCTGTTCAAAAATCAAATATGAGTCATATATTATTAGTTAGGTGAGCTACATAAACAAGTTTTTAAACCCAGAGGATCGCAGAAGGTTGCCGAATTTTATTAGCAATTTGCTCAGTAAGTCACTACAAATTTTTAATCAAAAGCTATAGCTTTACTCAGGAAAAACTCATTTTAAATACAAATATTTATATTAGAATAAGAATATATAAATAACCTATTATTTGTTTGCCGAAACTGCATTCATTATATTGCCAATAAATCTTGTTGGATTGCAATTAATAAAATATTAAGAGGAGTGAGTAATTATAGTGAATTTTACAAACAAAATTTGGAAAAAATTATCTAAATTTATACAAACCAGACTTGATCCCTCTTCACTCCAATTTTGCCTAACTGTAGGCATTATGATGATTTTTATGGTGGGAATTAGCATTTTTACTCTCTGGATCAGTTGGGAGGTGAGACAGTTTCTGACCACAATTGATCAACAGCCGGATCTATCCGATGATTACACCAGGCTCTTGCTATTTTCTCAACGTTTGGGGATGATGAGCGTGGTAGCGATCGCCAGCACGACAATTACCGCTACCGCATTTATTAGAAAGTCACTGTTGCCGTTGCGACAAGTGAATCAGTGGGCTGTTGAACTAGACTCTTACCCGCTCAATTTCCATCACACACCAAGCGAAGTTAAAACACTAGCCTTGACCTCAAAGGAACTCTTACAGCAGATCAAAGCTGTAAAACAACAGCAGAAACAGTTTACCAACGACTTAGCACATGAGTTACGCACACCCTTAAGCATGGTTTATGCATATTTGCAAAGAAGCTGGCAGCGTAGTCAGAACTTGACAGATACCCAACAAGAGGCGCTGGAAATGGCTGTTTCGGAAGCAGAACGCATGACTCACATTTTGCAAAACTTATTGGATCTAGCACGGGCAAGTAACAGTATGATGCCCTTACAATCTGAATCACTAATACTAAATGATGTGGTTGCAGACATAGCGCAAATGACGGCAAAATTTGAGCATCGGGTAATCCATTTAGAAGTTACAGCATTTTCTGTGAGAGTTAAAGCAGACCGCAATCAACTCATGCAAGTGTTAAGCCATTTGATAGGGAATGCAGTTAAATACTCAAAAGCCGATGATATAGTGACTTTGCAACTTATTCAGGTTGAAGATTGGGCAGTTATTCAAGTCAGCGACAATGGTCATGGCATTCCCCCAGCAGAACAGTCTCAGATTTTTGAACCTTTCTACCGAGTCGATCCTTCTCGTACCCGTACCACTGGAGGCGTCGGTTTAGGTTTATCTATCGTCAAAAACCTAGTTGAAAGCATGGGTGGTCAAGTTGCAATTCAATCAGAGCCTGGTCGTGGCAGTACTTTTATTTTGCAATTACCTGTTTTAGGAGCAGTAAGATGAGAGCACATATCCTTTTGGTTGAAGATGAAGTCAAGCTAGCGCGGTTTGTGGAGTTAGAACTAAGTAGCGAAGGATACAAAGTTAGTATAGCTCATGATGGTATTGCTGGTCTGACACTAGCAAGGGATTCCTCGCCAGATCTAGCAATTCTCGACTGGATGTTACCAGGACTTTCTGGTATAGAAATTTGCCGCCGACTACGTTCTACAGGTAATTCAGTACCAGTGATTTTGTTGACAGCCAAAGATGAAGTGAGCGATCGCGTGGCAGGATTAGATGCAGGGGCTGATGATTATGTAGTCAAACCCTTCAGCATTGAAGAACTACTAGCCAGAATTCGCGCTCATCTGCGCCGCACTCAAGAAACCGATGAAGACTTATTACAATTTGAAGACTTGAGTTTAAATCGCCGTACCCGTGAGGTATTTCGAGGTAAGCGCAGCATTGAATTAACAGCAAAAGAATTTGATTTATTAGAATATCTGCTCAGTCATCCCCGGCAAGTTTTTACTAGAGACCAAATATTAGAAAAAGTTTGGGGTTATGATTTTATGGGTGATTCCAATATTATTGAGGTTTATATTCGTTATCTACGCTTAAAATTAGAAGAAAATAACGAAAAACGCTTAGTTCATACAGTGCGTGGTGTGGGATATGCACTGCGGGAGTAGAGAGATTTAAATTGCCAGTTCTCAAAGCAAATACCTGATGAAGATTAACTTCAAGCCATTAGAAAATCATGACATTCCAGTACTTCTTGGCTTAATCCAGGAGTTTTATCAAATAGACGGTTCTATCCTCTTTAATGCTGTCGTTGTGCGTTATGCCCTAACGCAATTGCTCAATGATGAATCAATGGGTCAAGTTTGGTTAATTCAACACCAGAGTCAAGCTATTGGTTATGTTGTTCTCACACTGGGTTATAGTCTAGAATACGGAGGACGTGATGCTTTCATTGATGAACTCTACATCCAGAATAATTACCAAGCTCAGGGCATAGGTAAGCAAACAATTGAATTTCTAGAAGAGGTTTGCATTGCCCTGAATATTCAGGCACTACATCTTGAAGTTGAGCGAGAAAACACTTCTGCCCAAGGTTTTTATCGCCGAGTTGGTTTTGAAGATCATAACCGCTATCTGATGACAAAATTACTGCATAAACGCAGTGAATAATTCAAATTAATTAGTATAAATCCTATAAAGGACTTCACAAATTTATGTCAACTGCTGGCTTTACTCTTCCTGGACGCCTGATACGCAAGTTGTCCATCATTTCTCTGACTGTTGTCTTGCTGTATGGTGTATCCCGTGTGATACTTCCGCCACCAGCCATTGATATTTCAACTTCTATACCCCCAGGAAAACAGATAGCGGTTTTTGGTGGCGGATGCTTCTGGGGAATGGAAGCAGTTTTTGAGCATCTCCAAGGTGTTTCTGATGTGGTGACTGGCTTTTCTGGTGGTGGCGCAACAACCGCAGATTACGTGCTTGTGAGCGCTGGATTAACCAATCATGCGGAATCCGTGAGAATCATCTATGATCCATCGCAAATATCATATGAGCAACTGCTAAAAGTCTACTTTTTAGTAGCCCATAACCCAACACAGTTGAATTACCAAGGGCCTAATACAGGAAGACAATATCGTTCAGTGATATTTTTTGCTAACGACGAACAAAAGCAGGTAGTGCAAGAATATATCAATGAACTCAACAAAGCACAAATCTTTGATCAGCAGATTGTCACCGACATCACTCCCTTGGAGGCTTTTTATCAAGCGTCAGAGTATCATCAGGATTACATTAAACGCCATCCCCGCGATCGCTATGTAGTGGTGAATGATTTACCGAAATTAGCTAAACTCCAAGCTAAGTTTCCGGAAATGTATAAAAAGTAAAAACTATCAATGATTAGCTCTAGCTTTGACTCACTAGAGGAATATTTCGCAGAATGGTCACAATTTCAATAGGGTCTAACCGTTGAGTATAATCTGGGTCAACAAAAGCATAAATGACTTTCCCCTCTTGAGAGACTATGAATGTGGCTGGAATGGGTAGTTCAAAAGGCTGCGCTCCATTGGCTCTAGGTAAAGCATAACCTATCTTCTGTAATTCAGGTCTTAAATACTCTGGGATTTGAAACACAATCCCGAATTGATGAGCAATATGATTGTGGCGATCGCTCAATACTTCATATCTTAGTTCATGTTTTTCAACAGTTGATCTAGTATAATGAGAAGCTTGGGGTGAAATAGCAATTAGTGAAGCTCCTAATGTTTTAATTGCAGGTAATGCTTGTTGGAGCGCAGCTAGTTCCAAATTGCAGAAAGGACACCAAGAACCTCGAAAAAAGGAAATAACTACAGGGCCGCTAGCTAGTAGTTTTTGTAGTTCTACTGGTTGACCGAATGCATTAGGGAGAGTGAAATCAGGGATGATATCTCCCACTTTTATACTTTGATCAACAATATTTGTAGATTTTAGCTCATTAATTGCTTGGATAATTAATGATAATGAAGGATCATTAATTGCTTGATTCTGGAAAGAACTACGAATTTGGTTGAGAGACTCTGTTAAATTCATGATCATTTTCCTGATAGTTAACTTGCACTATTCTCTACATTTTTAATACTTTTTAGAGAAATACTGTTCCAGTAAAGTTACTGAAACCATTTTGAGGAAAAAGTAGACCTTTGGATTGACAATACTAAAGCAGTCAAGGCGAACAACTGTTCACCCTGACAAAAACATCTGCTGTTTTCTGTTAAGCCAGGCGTTCAATTACGCGATCGCCTACACGCAGTGCATTAGCAATAATGGTCAATGTAGGGTTCACAGCCGCACTGGAACGGAAGAAACTACCATCCACCACGTACAAATTATCAACGTCATGGGTACGGCAATTAAGATCCAATACTGAAGTTTTTGGGTCTTCCCCAAAGCGACAAGTACCGCATTGATGAGCTACACCTTGCAGAGGTATTTTCTTGCGGAAATAAAAGGAGGCGGGAATAATCTTTTCCCCACAACCAATTTTTTTGAGGACTTGCGTCCAGCGATTCACCAGGCGATTGTAGGCTGCGGTGTTATTTTCCGTGTAATGTAACTGGATAGAACTATCCCGGAGGGTGACGCGATTGTTGGGGTCTGGTAAATCTTCCGCAGTCAACCACCAGTCAACCGAATGAGTAGCGATCGCCTCAAATGTATGTCGCTCTTGAAATGATAATCCCAGAACAGATGGCGACTCCTGGGCAATCATATCTGCGTTCACTTTTCCTAATAATTGCACATGTCCCATTGGGTAATCAAAATCCTCATCACCCCAGTAAAAATCATTGATGGCTAAGGTTTTTTGGAACGAAGTAAGATTGGATTTTAAGCTAACGCCAATAATCGCGCCATTTTGATGCTTCATCAAATTACGTCCCACCTGATCGGAACTATTTGCCAATCCATTGGGGTGTTGCTCATTAGCAGAACGCAACAACAAAGCTGCGGAATTAATCGCCCCGCAAGCCACAACCACAATATCGCCAGAGAAAAAATGCATTTCCCCATTAATTTCGGCTTCAACCGCCGTCACTTCTCGCCCAGAAGTACTGGTATGTAAGCGTTTTACCTGAGCTTCAGTGATGAGAGTGATATTGTCATATTGCTCTGTCGGACGCACACAGTTGATATCTGCATCAGCTTTTGCATCCACCAAACAAGGAAAGCCATCGCAAGTATTGCAACGAATGCAAGTACTCAGACGCCGATTCACCTCATTGAGTTTAATTGCTAGTGGTAGATAAAACGGGTGATAACCTTCATCCTTCAAAGAGTCATGAATCTCTTGAATACGCGCTTCGTGGCGAATAGCAGGATAAGGATACTCTTCAGTTGCAGATGGTTCAGTCGGGTCTAAACCCCGCTTACCATGTACCTCATACAGCTTTTCTGCCTCAGTATAGTAAGGTGCAAAATCGCGGTACTTCAAAGGCCACTCCGGAGAAACTCCACCCTTGTGAATGACCTGATCAAAGTCTTGTTCCCGCCAGCGAAACAGCGCCCCACCATAAACCTTTGTGTTACCACCCACAAAATAGCCTGTACCCGGATGAATCGCCTGTCCTTTTTGGTCATACCAAACTTCATCAGTGTGATAGCGGTCTTTCTGCACCACTTCTACCGTGTCCCAGTTGGCTTTCTCACGCGGCAAAAAACCACCACGTTCCAAAATCAGAATTTTCTTCCCTGTAGGCGCAAGTTTATAAGCCAGCGTCCCACCACCCGCGCCAGTTCCAATAATAATTACATCGTAGTGTGTACCAGTCATTGAATCTTCTCCCAGTAAAAAAAACTCCGCGTACCTCTGCGCTAACCTTGGCGTACCTCTGCGTTAAAAATAGTAAAAATGATTCTCTGCACCAGATATTACATATCATCACCAGAACCAGTGAGACCATAATCAGCTGATACTTGAGCACGACGACGGCTCATTTTCTGTTCGTAAGCGTCGTAAGCGATGCAGATCCAAATCAAAGTCATAAACAAGATATTCTTGTTAAAGCTCTCGGCTCCATTGGGAAACAAGCTACCAGCAGGCACAATACCAAATGCCAGAATGATGCTAAATGTCATCAGAATCAGTAGTAGCCCTGTCCACCGTACCCAATAGTTGAGGGCAAATAATGCACCAAGTAATATTTCTGCTAAGGGTAGCAACCAAGCATAAGGAATAGCGATTAACCCAGGTAGTGGCCCCACACCTTCCCATCCTGGTGGAATTCCAGGGCCGATAATTTGCAGTTTTTGATTGAGAACAGTTTGATAAAAACCATTAGGAACGCTGAAGTTGAGATAATTAGCAATACCAGAGACGAAGAAGAAAAGACCCATTGTGACGCGATTGACAATAACGGCTGTGCGGAGGTTGAGTAGGTATTTCATAGAATTTGTGGAGGTGAGATTGTGGTTTATTTTTTTCACGCAGAGGCGCAAAGAAGAGGATGAGAGAAAAGCTTATCGAGTAGGGGGTGTCAGGTGATTGAGTAGGGTAGGGATGCCTGTCCAACTGAGGTTTTGCTGAAATTGCGTCGGTTGAGCAGCACGCCAAGCTAAGGGAGTTGCTAGAATAAATCCGGCGGCAACGGTGGCGATTCCAGATAGCCAAGGAGTTTGGCCTAGTTGCATGTGGGTAAAAGGGCGATCGCGTTGAAATATTTCATCGGTGAGCCACTCGGTGGTAACTTTACGGTTATGGGCAGCGTTGGGTAAAAGTTGCAGATATGTGGCTTCGCGGATGTAATGACCTGGTTGTCCTTTGATTTGGACTTTATTGAATAGGTTAGCAACACTTTCGTTCAGTCCCAGCTTCATTAAAGTCCCACGCATTTGCACTTGCACTGGTATACCTGGTTTGCTTTCCTGGAGGCGTTGGAGATTTTGCGCGATCGCAATTCCTTGTTGATAAGCTACTTGAGCTGTGGGTGGTTGGGGATTGTCGCTATCTGTGGCGCAGTCTCCCGCCGCAAAGACTTCGGGAAAATTGGGGAGTTGTAATGTGGGTGTTACCAGTAGCCGCCCCTGGTGGTTGGGGACTGGTAATTCCATCAGCAAGGGATTGGCGGCTGTGCCGGCTGTCCAAGCAATTGTGCCAGCTGGTAAAAATTGTGTTTGGTCATGTTGACGGTACTCTACACCATTGGCTTGAATCTGGGTAACAGTCACATCAAATAAGAAATCTACAGGAATCACTCGACCTTTGAGCGCCCGTTGTGCTGTACAACGTAAATGGCTATTCACATCTCCTTTGAGGATTTCCTTGCTGCGGTTGACTAGCATCACCCGGATTTCATTAGCGTCACCGCCTAACTCGTCATACCAGATGGGTAATAAATCTGCCAATGTACATGCTAATTCAATACCAGCCGGGCCAGCACCAATGATGGCAACAGTTAACAGTAGCCGCCGCCGCGCCGAGTCTTGAGTTTGGATGGCTTGATGTAGTCTATGGCGCAAGTGTTTTCGCAGTGCGATCGCCTGTTCCCCAGAAGTAAAAGCCATCGCATATTCTGCCGCACCGGGAGTGTTCAAGTAAGTGGTTTTACTCCCTAGTGCTAATACTAGGTTATTATAGTTAAATAAGTTACCAACGCCTACACCAACTTGGCGTTGATGGAGATCAATTGACTGCACAGTATCCTGTACAAAAGTCACATTACTACCTGCTAGCAGTTCTTTGTAGCGGGGATAAACCTGTTCACTGTGTAGTTCGCCGCTTAGTAGTTCGTACAACAACGGCTTAAAACTAAAGCGATCGCGCTGCTCAATTAAAATAATCGGATGGGAGTAATTTTGCTGGCTTAAGTGCAAAGCTGTAAACAGTCCAGCAAAGCCACCACCTAGGATAAGTGTGGGATGAGATGCTTGCTGCATAGGTGTTAAGAGTTACTTTTGTGAACTGCTCTTAGTATTGCTGCACCTAGAAACACTTAAGTGATGTAATAATAAAGCTTGGCTGAGAAATTGAAGGGAATTTGTGACATAGTTTTCACTACTTTCTCAGCAAAAACTCAGATTATCCAATTACTACTGCATCTATTGAAAACTGAAGGTGCATAGTTCAAACCTTATGCAAATGCTCCGATTTAGCTTCAGTTGTCCTCAAAAATTCTTCTGAATATCTTCCCTTTAAGTATATTTCCCAGAAATTACCATGCGATCACGAGTAAACTGTAGTTTGCCCTCCTATTATTTGATTTGCTAAGTTCCTGGCTGTAATAAAACAGTACCTAAATTCCCCACAGGTAGGTCAAGACCACCATTGGTTCAATCCAAAAAATACGAAAATACCAGTCTTGAAATGAATTCGACTGCCAAAATGATACATTAGCTTGTAATAACTTATACTATCTGCTCGTTAATAATACCACCCAATTAGAGAGAGAGCAAGGATGAAAAAAATCGCAATATTATTACCTAATTAATATAATTCGGTAGTCAATTACTTTATGCGTTGGAAACCTTAAAATAGTTAAAAACAAATTAAAATTAAGTTAAGGAAAAGGAAATTCTCTTTTCCCTTTTCCTAATTCTGTAAGTAGCCTCTCAATTATTTAACTTATGAGAAAACCCTAACTTACTTCACTTCATTAGGTTGAAACTTAGCCACTTTGCCTTTTTTAACTGCCACAACTACATCATAAGTAGAACAGTAAGAGAAGGTAACATTATTAGCTTTGTTATAAAGATTAACTACTTGACCTGCTCCACCTGGCTGGATACCGATTGGTTCCAGGTCACCAAAAAAGAAACGACGCAGTTGATCGCCGCCACCAATCTGACCTTTATTCTTAGTAACCAAATCTATTTTTTGACTTACAGACAATTCTTCAGCTGCTGATGCTTGCACTAATAAGGGATTAATTACCTTTAATGGTGCGTCCCAAACTGTCAAGAAACCAACCAAGGCAACACTTGTAAACAGGGGTGCGAGTTTCATTTGTTACTCCTCATTGTTGTCTATCTCAAACATCCATAGTATGGGCGTTGTGACTGAGGCCTAATTGAAACTCAGCTATTATTTTGATGAATTTAGCCCTTGAGAAAACTTAGTGGTTTCTCAGCATTTTCTCAGAAAACAGATTTGTATAAAGTCACGTTTAATTTAAGTATGATCTCAGCCACACCTCATTTTGTGCTGCTTGAAAATAACTTAGTATAATTAACCATGCTTTCATTGCAGATAGATTATTGTGACTAGACCCAGAAAACTACATCGCCTAATCCCCAGAATTTCCGGACAAACATATCTCTGGCTAGCAATTCTCATTTTTGGCGCATCTAGTGCAATCACGCGCAAGCTGACAGAAATTGGCGCGCAAAACTTTGTGGGCGATCGCAATCCCATTTCTTTGTGTAATGTTTTGTTTGTGGGTAATTTGTGCGCCTTGATGGTTCTCATACTCATCTACGGGCGAGCGTGGAACAAAACTGCTTTGCAGCAGATATCAAAGCGGGATTGGGTGAGTCTCACTGTTGTTGCTATTTTATCAGGAGCGCTGGCCCCTGGCTTGATTTTTCAGGCATTGGCACTTACAGAAGTGAATAACGTGATTCTGGTGGGACGCTTGGAACCGCCTCTCACCTTGGCTTTATCTGTTTGGTTGTTGAAAGAACGGGTAAGTTTTTGGGAACTTATGGGAGCAGTTGCGGGTTTTGTGGGTGTAACCCTGACTGTTTTGCTTCAGCCTCCAAGTTCAGCAATGATGAATATGGGAAGCTTACACTTGGGCTTAGGCGAGGTTCTGGTAGCAGTTGGCTCTTTGGCTGTGGCTGTTTCCACAATCATCGGTAAAAAATACCTCTCTCAGATACCTCTGGGAATTTACAATATTTTTCGTACTGCTTTGGGAACCGTAATATTTTTCTTTTTAGCTTTAATACTCTATGGTGGCGAGCATTTTGCTGATGTCCTCTCGCCGTTTTTGTGGCAGTGGATGTTACTTTATGGTGTGTTGATTGTGGTGATAGGTCAGTCATTCTGGACTAAAGGGCTGAGAAATTCCACTGTCTCTATGGCTTCTTTAGTTGGCTCTTTTACCCCCATTGTCGGTATTTTAGCAGCTTACTTAATTTTAGGCGAGGCTCCTAATCTAGCTCAATATGTGGGTGGGAGCGTGATTTTAGTTGGTATTTGCTTGAACCAAGTTGGTATTCGGCTTCAGACTGCTCGCAAAGTCGCATTGACTATGGTGGATTCGACTCCAGCAGCACAAGAGGCGGAAATTGGTACGGGATTTAAAGGAATTTAAAACCAGTAGTTTCAGATATTTTCGGACATCCTGTTATGAGTGATATCAATTCTCATCCTCAACCAAATTTGAGAAATCAGATTAATGATCAAATTCTGGATCATCCTTTTACAGACTACTGGGATATTTTTATTCTTAAACACCAGCATCCCATGAATCTTACTCTCCATATTATGGGGATATGCTTTTTTTATGGCTGGCTTTTTATTACCTGGAAATTGCAAAACTTTTGGTTACTCTTGGGCTTACCATTAACTCAGTTGCTGGGATTAGTCGGGCATTTTCTCTTTGAGCGTAGCCATATTGATTTACAAGATGCTGTATTTTCTTGGCGGGCTTCTTACTGTTTAGCTCGAATGCTAATCAGGGTAATCATGGGTAAATATCAAGATGATATTCGCCAACGACAAGAGATATTAAATAATTATCATGTGAACTAAAGTTCACCTGTTATGGTTTTTTATTCTCACCGACTTACTTATGCAAATATTTAATAATTCGGATATCCTTACTAAAGGTTGGTATATTCTCTGCCCTAGTAATGAATTACTTCAAGAAAAAGCAAAATCTGTAGAAATATGTGGACAAAGAATTGCTATTTTTCGAGGCAAAGATGGACAAGTTCGTGCTCTAGATGCTTACTGTCCGCATTTGGGGACAGATTTAGGAATTGGGCATGTTGAGGGTAATTGGATTCGTTGTGCTTTTCATCATTGGGCATTTGATGAAACAGGAAATTGCCAAAATATTCCCTGTCAATCTGAGATTCCTGTTCCAGCGAAAGTAGAAGCGTATGCAACGACAGAAAAGTATGGATTTATTTGGATTTATCCTGATGCTAAAGCACCAGAAAGCGTGGCTGATTTTGATGAATTAAAGGGCAAAAAAATTATTGTTCAAGCTGATAAGGCATTTGAGAGAAGTTGTCACCACCATATCTGTATGATGAATGGTATTGATGCTCAACATTTAAAAACAATTCATCATTTAGATATCAAAATGGAGTTATCGCTACATCGCAGCGAGTTAGGGACACAAATTGACTTTATAATGCGGGGTAATTTTCCTCAAACAACTTTTAGAGAACGGTTAGGTCAAAGATTTCTTGGTTCTACCTATGAGTATTCTATGCGGTATGCTCATGGTTGTATCGGCTTATTAACTATCATGAAAAATGTGCGGCTTTTTCCCCCATTGCACATGATATATGCTTATACTCCAATTGCGTCTGGCAGAACGCGCATTCAACCAATTTATGTAACTGAAAAACGCCAGGGAATTTTGGGATATCTGCTCAGTCAGTTTTTGCTGTTTTGTACTCGCTTGGCTTACTATATGCTCAGAGATGAAGACGGCAAGATTTACGACAATATTCACTTTCATCCCAAAGTACTCCTCAATATTGATCAGCCATTAACTGAGTATATGGAGTATGTAAACCAGCTAGAACCTTCTCGATGGTCAACTTCTGTAAGGCATTCAAAATACCCTACAGGAAGTGCAAAGCGATATGAAATTCAAAATTAAGTTAATAAAATTAAAGTGTTCTGACTACTTGTGACTGAATCTGCTTAAGGATGAATAGCAATAATTAATAACTAGTGTAAATAACCATTCTAGAATCTGTCACATGACTCCGTAACTCCACCAATTTCCTCGATACATTGTTAATGAAACACATCTACCAAACCTAATTTAGGTAATTTCCCCATAATGAAGAGTTGGCTGGTTCCTGTTCAAAAGCTGCAACCAAGCGATCGCATAGCCATGTATGCATTGCTAAACACTCACTTTCAAGGCGTTACCTGGGAGGTATTTCAAACAGATTTACAGCGCAAAAACTGGGTGTTGTTATTGAGGGATGAAATAACCGATACTCTCAAAGGCTTTTCAACTCTGATGTTGTACCAGACAACTTTTTTGGGAGAAAAAATCAGTGTGGTGTATTCTGGCGATACTATTGTAGATCCTAGTGCTTGGTCGAGTACAACCCTACCACGTACTTGGATTGCCGCAGTCAATTTTTTGCGCCAATACCATGCAGAAAATAAACTTTATTGGTTATTCATTTGCTCTGGTTTTCGCACATATCGGTTTCTCCCTACTTTTTGGCAAGAATTTTACCCCCGCTATGATGCAGCCACACCTGCTGATGTGGGAAACTTGATTGCAAATCTGGCACGAGAATACTACGGTGATTTTTACCAAGAAGCATCTGGTATTGTTCGCTTCCCTCATCCCCAAATTCTACGAGAGGGTTTAATTGAAATCCCCGCAGGACGACAGACTAATCCCCACATCAAATTTTTTGAAGAACAGAACCCAGACTATCGACTAGGCGATGAGTTGGTTTGTTTAACGGAAATTAAGTATGCCAATCTGACTCGTGCTGGACAGCGTATGTGGCAGTCAGAATCATTGTTAGAATTTGACCAAGATTATGTTCTAATTTAACTTCTATGCTTTCTACCAGCCCACCCGCAATTTTTAACAATCCGACACAATTTGTAGAAGGGTGGTACTGGGCATTGCCATCTCATAAATTAAAGGTTGGTAAAGTAAAAGCTGTCACCGTACTGGGTAGAAATCTAGCCATTTATCGCGGAGTTAGTCGTCAGGTGATAGCAGTAGATGCTTACTGTCCTCACATGGGCGCTCATTTAGCAGAAGGTAAGGTAGAGGGTGATGGTATTCGCTGTTTTTTCCATAGCTGGAAATATGATGAACATGGAACTTGTGTAGATGTTCCTTCACAGGGAAAACCGCTACCTATATGTATCAAAACTTGGTCAACGGCTGAAAAATACGGCATGATTTGGGTGTGGACAGGAGAAGGAAAGTCCAGTTCTGTACCCTTCGTCCCGGAACTAGAACAGGTAGACTGCGATTACATATTGGGGACTCGGTTTGTGAAAAACTGCCATCCCAATGTGTTACTAATTAATGCGATCGATGCTCATCACTTTAATACAGTACACAATCTGCCCTTAGAGATTGTCTTTGATTCCCAAGACCTTAACCTCAATGCTATTACCTTTAGCAACACTACACGGGGAGGTGATGACTCTTGGTTAATCCGCCTGATTCGTCCCCTATACCGCAACGAAGTTACTTATAGTATGTGCTATTGGTATGGCAGTACTGGCACTGTCACACTAGGCCCAGATTTTCTGCACTTCTACATCATATTTGCGTTGCGAGCGATCGCAGGTGGTAAAACCGAAGGGCAAACAATTCTCGTGACTCCCAAACGTCCAGGATTTTGGGGATGGGTGATAAATCGCGGGTTGCTGTGGTTAACCCAGCAGGTTGGTAATTACTTCGCCAAGGGTGATACACAGGTATTTCAAACGATTCAGTTTGAGTTGAAGACTCCCACGAAAGCCGATCAATCTATTCTGCAATTTATCCAGCACGTTAATCACCAGAAAGCTTTAACCTGGGGGACTTGGGAAAATAATTCGTAATTTGTTATTTGTCATTTGAGAACATGAAAAATATGGATTTAGAATATAAAATTGCTGGACTTGAGTTACCGCGTGCAGATTCAGACAACCGATTGCGGCGTATACTAACAGCAGTATTACCAAATCAGAGGGATGCTGCTTCACAGCAACCATCAAACTATTGGAATGCAGAATTTTTCAACTTGCATCAAGTCCAAATCTTTCAACAAGCGAGTTTAGCCGAACAATCAGCCATACTCGGACTTGCTAATCATCATCTGTTGAAAGAATCTTATTTCATCGAGAAAGCAGGCGTTGGTTACATGGCGAAAATGGTACTGTTAGCAGCAACAGTTGAAGAACGAATGCTTTACGCCATGTTTACAGCTGATGAAGCGAATCACCTGAGTCAGATTAGCCATTTTTTACCAGAACCAACTAACAGCAACGATCCATTTCTGAGCTTACTAGCAGAAGTCGTTGAAAGTCCAGACAAAGCAGTGTTGTTATTTGTGCTTCAGGTAGTATTAGAAGGATGGGGCTTGAGCCATTACCGCCATTTAGCCAAAGAATGCCATCATCCAATTCTCGCAGAACTTTTCACCAGTTTTCTACACGCAGAAGCCCGCCATCACAGCACCGGCAATACATTATTTAACCAAATTTCAGTGACATCTGACAGTCAAAAAACAATTCTTGATGTGTTAGCAAAATTTCTCTCTATGGTGCAGTTAGGGCCGCAAAGTGTATTATCAGCCATCGAACAAATCAAAGGCCATCTGACGCGATCGCAAAAAATCCACATCCTCGAACAACTAGACACCCAAACCCACAGTGGAACCAGATTACAACTACTGCGATCGCTCATGCGCGGATCATCAGCACAGGCGATCGTCCAAACCTTAGACGAACAAGGAGCCTTTACCCCCCTCCCTCCTCATCAATGCGTGTATTAATCAGACAGCGATAACCCTAATCAAACCTCCGCGCCCCTCTGCGTTAAAAAAAATAGATTTTATGGAAACTACTACTCACAAACTCTCCAATAACCCAACCACCCATCGCAAATTACAAATTAACCACACCCGCAACAAACAGCAAGATCACACTGCTTTAATGGATGAAGCAGCCGCCAACTTTAATTATCAAGATTGCCAAAACGAGTATTGGAACCCCGAAGAATTCTCCTTACTTTACGGTACACCTTTGTGGTCACAATCCAGCCCACATCAGCGTATAATCTTAAACCAGCTTTACTGGGTAGTATACTACTCCCAAATTGTTTCCGCCGAGATTGCAACTATCTATTTCAATCAAACCAGTGCAGCCGGACTTTATGCCCAAGAAGACTTTCGCTTAATCTGCGATACCCTAGATTTAGAATCCGCCCAAGAAAGAGCGCATATCAACGCCTTCCGCACCATTGCCAAACAGGTTGAGCAAGCATTATTTGGGGAACTCATATTTACCTACCCCATGCGCGGCCCCTTTACCGAAACGATGGTTTATGCTGACACCAACGCTTTAAAAACTTGGTGGAAAAAAGTTCAATTACAATACTTTGGGCTGATATCTGCGAATAATACTTTTTTGGCTTGTCAGTATTTCACAGTCCGAGGAGTGCGGACACTAAATGGCAAATTAGTACAGCATAAACTCAGCAATTATTATCAGAAACATCCTCATCAAGATGCTGCTCCCATACCCGCCAAAATCTCTTATTATCACTTCCTAGATGAAAGCTTTCACTTCAATAGTTCAACTATTGTATCTCACGATGTTGTTACCTGCCTTGCTCCCCCAACTGCTTTTGAGCGCTTGGTGGCTAATTTAGGATTGCTGGGATGTCAGCGCGATCACTTTCACTTTTCGGCGGCAATTAACGGGATTTTTTGGTATGATCCGGCGTTGTATAACAAGATTTATCAAGTGCTGCGATCGCCTATTTTTGATATGAGCGATAATGATGCTAAGGAAATGATGCGTCGCTGTTTTACGGAAGAGTCGGAAGGTTTGCAGCGCAGTTTTTTAACCCATCAAGAAGCGATGCAATCTTATAAGGTGTATGTGGAAAAACTCGATTATTTATGGAGAAGAAATCGAGAAATGTCACTCATGGGAGGTAATTCAATTTCTCAATATTTGGCGACTCAAGGAAGTGCTTTTAGGAGGTTTGAGCGGTATGATCATGAGGATTTGAAGGATTTTGGTTGATCTCACGCATAGACACGAAGTGGCTTCCCGCGCAAAGCCTCAAAGAAGAACGCAAGAGTTTGGTTTAAATACTATGGTTAGTCTGTGTACTATTTCTTTTCCAGGAAGTGATTTTGCTCCTATCACTTTGAAAAGCTATCAAAATTTATCTGAGCATCTGACTATTCATAATTCACCTGTCTTGTTTGGTTGTCGGACTGGTATTTGTGGAACTTGTTTGGTTGAGGTTGTTGGTGATATTTCTCCTTCTCAACCTGATGAACAGGAAATGTTGGATACATTAGCGCCTAACAATCCCAATGCACGATTAGCTTGTCAGCTTGACCTCACAGCTAATGTAGAAATTCGCAGATTGGAATGATGAATATTGTTAAACTTAGTTTAAAGACTTAGTTTTTTAATTTTATGGAAACTGTAAATGTTGATCAAGCTAAAACAAATCTCTCAGAGCTTTTATTGCGCGTAGAGCTTGGAGAAGAAATCATTATTTCTAACCGAGGTATTGCGATCGCAAAGTTGGTTCCGTATTTTGATTTTTGTTTCACAACCCCATTACTGTGCGATAATGTGCTTCAATTTGGGCGACAGTTTGAGATTTACGCTGAGTATCCCACTGACTGCGATTAAATAATTCTTGCCGCAATTCATCAACGTTAATTGTGGTCACTTTGCCATCAGCAACAATTTGCTTGCCATTCACCCAAGCGCGATTAACAACATTTGTCGGACGACCTAAAACTAATAAACCAACAGGATCTGTACGGGGAAGTAATGATAAACTAGTGAGGTCATAAAGTACTAAATCAGCTTTTTTTCCAACTGTGAGAGAACCGAGTTGATCTGCTAAATTTAAGCCTTTTGCACCACCCAATGATGCCATTTCTACAGATTGTCTAGGTGTAATCCAGTGTTGATAATCTAAGTCGGTGACGTTGTGCAAAATCGAACCAATTTTGATGGCTTCTAACAAGTCTTGGGAATCATTACTAGAAGCACCATCACAACCAAAAGTGACATTTACCCCAGTTTGGCGATATTTTAAAATGGGGGCAATGCCACTACCTAAACGCAGATTACTCAAGGGATTGTGAACGACTGTAGATTGAGTTTCGGCGAGGATGGCGATATCAGCATCACTCAACCAGACACAATGGGCTAAAGAGGTGCGATCGCCTAAATACCCAATTCGTTTAAGATGCTCAACAGCAGTACAACCATATTTTTCTTGGGCGAGTTTTTCTTGTGCTCTGGTTTCTAGTAGATGGGAGTGACGACAAAGATTATAGCGATCGCTTAGTGCAATACACCCAGTAAACAAAGCATCTGTACACAATTGTATGCCCGTGGGTGCAACTAAAATATTTACACCTTCATCTGGGCGATGAAACTGTCTCACTGCTTCCTCAATCAGTTCCAGGGTAGCTGTAGTTGAACGAAAATACGGCTCATGGGTTTGGGCTGATTCTCCAGATGGTATCCCCGCAGTAATTGATTCATCTTGAATTAGGGGTGCTACGAAGGCGCGAATCCCCACTTCTCGGTAAGCTTTGACAGCAGTGGCGATGGTTTCTAACTCTTGTCCTGGAATCAACACCAGATGATCTACTACACTCGTCCCTCCAGATAGCAGGGTTTCCACGGCTGTTCCCAAGGCGCTGAGATACACCTGTTCTGGATCAAGGGGAGCAAAATCATACAGTTCCGCTAGCCACAATTCTAAAGGTAAAACTGACATGATCCCCCGTTGCCACATTTCTGAGGAATGGGTGTGGGCGTTGAAGAATCCAGGTAGCAGCAGCTGATTTCTACCATCAACAGCAGTACCCACAACATCTAAATTTGGCGCAATAGCAGCAATTTTACCTTCTACTACTTGCACATCTACGGTGGTGTAACCTTCTTCAATCGCAATTAAAGCATTCTCAATAGTAAAGTTCATCAGTCTACTCAACATCTGATTTTTGCTATTTCTAATGAGTAGCACTTGAGTAGCAAAAATTCAAATCTCATCAAACTTACCTTGTGCATACACTCTACCTGCTTTCAAAACAATTACTTGGTCGGCGCGGCGCAAAACTGAACGCCGATGAGAAACCACAAGACAGGTCGGTGTCCAATTATTTTGCTCTGGTTTTGTGCTGTCAACAAATATCCGCGACCATAACGCCAGTTCTGTCTCCACATCCAAGGCGCTGGATAGGTCATCAAACACCAGCAATTCCGGTTGACGTACAAACATTCGCGCTGCTGCTACCCGTTGTATTTGTCCGCCAGAAAGTCGCACACCTTTGGAACCAACTAAAGTCTCTAGACCTTCATTCATAGTCGCTAAATCTTGCTCAAACACAGCCATTTTTAAAGCTGTTGCGATGTCATTATCATCTTTAGACAAGCCCAATAAAATATTTTCTTGCAAACTGTAGCTAAAAAGTTGCGGAATTTGAGGAGTATAAGCACTAAGAGGCGGAATAAAGAAATTAGCAGGATCTTCAACCATCTTCCTATTCCAGTAAATTTCCCCGCTTTGCTTGGGTAGTAATCCTAATAATACTCGTAGCAATGTAGTTTTGCCACAACCAATCTGACCAGTAATTACAGTCAAACTACCGCGCTGAATTTCAAAGCTAACATCTGTAATTCCTTGGTTAGTACCAGGATAATAATAAGTTAAATTAGATACTTTTAATAATTGCAGGCTATCCCTCTGATTTCTCAAAGGTTGTATTACTAATGGTAAAGGTTTCTTGCGACCATTCAAATCGTTGAGAAAAAGTCGATTGGCAGCTACCAAAGAATTTACTGATACTCCAGATAGTAAACTAGCCATACGTTCAAAAGAAACTTCTGTGTGCTTATATAACGCCCTAAAATTGCCAAGAGAGGTAAAAAAGCCAGTCACAAAACAAACGTTGTAGACAAATACGGCAAAATCACCTACTGTCAATTTACCAACATCACTCTGCATTAATTGAGAAGCTAGCAGCAAAATTATCCCTATCCCCAAGTACTCAGTATTATGAAAGGCAGAATTAATAATGGCATTGAATAAGCTATCCTTAATCATCATCTGGCGGCGTTGGTCATTCAAAGTCCGAAAATAAGCCAGCACATTTTTTTCTGCACCAGCTACTTTAATCGCTTGTACTGAGCCAAATATTTCGCCTAAAATTCCTGTCACCTTTTCGGTTGCTTGGCGGCTAGCTTGACGATACTGTTTAATACGAGTTTCTGCTCGTTGAATAATCACTATTATTCCTACCAGGGGTAGAAAAATAAATAGTGTCATTTTGACATTGATAGTAAATAAAATTACTAAACAAAAAACAGCAGATATTCCTTCTCCTAGTATTTGTGATAACAATGCTAGATTATTTTCTATTTGTTCGGCATCATCACGAAAGTAACTAATGATTTCACCCTGGGATATAGTTTTTTCAGCATCTTTATTAAAAACCATTGGCTGTGCAGTATGATTTTTGAAAAGACCGTATAACAAATTATGTTGCAGTAATGACCGCATTATGAAACGGTGCTGAGTTTTGGTAATACGCCCCGCAAATATAACTCCGATATGTGCTAAATTCAGAGCCATAAACAATACAATCAAAGCTAGAGGTGAGAATCCGAATTGTGCCTTATCTGTCAGGCGGTCGAAAAATTCCCGGATGACTAACCCTGGTAAAGCAGGCAAACCTATGATTAAAATCCAGAAGCAGCTATCAATTATATATAGTTTCGGTTTGTAGCAAATCAACTGCCATAATAATTTCCAAATGTTGAGATTTTTTGTTGATATCATGATTATGTGTAGTTCTTTATTTGTAAAACCCCACCCCATCCCTCTCCTTACTAAGGAGAGGGAGAAAGAATATTTTCTTAACTTTTATTAGGTTAATAAATCGATAGAACCTGTTTTTAGTAACTGGGAAAAACGCGAGTGAGAATTTTGGGCTAATTTTTCTCGTTTACCGTATTCAATAATTTGACCTTGTTCTAAAATCAAAATTTGATTTGCTTTTTCTACTGTCGTCAATCTATGAGCAATAATAATGCTGGTACGGCCAATTAATAATTTGTCTATAGCCTTTTCAATGAGTTTCTCGGTGGTTGGGTCGAGGCGAGAGGATGCTTCGTCTAAAATTACTAAACCAGGGTCTTTGAGAAACACACGCGTAAATGCTAATAACTGAGCCTGTCCCGCAGATAAACCGCTACTGTCTGGCCCCAAATTTGTATCTAAACCTTGGGGTAATGAGTGTAACCATGCTGATAATTCCAACTTTTCTAAGGTTTCATATATGCGTTCGTCACTAATATTCTGGTCAAAAAACGTGAGATTATTACGTACTGTAGTTTGAAACAGTTGCACATCCTGAGTGACTAATCCCACAAGGCTTGGTAAATCTGTTAAAGGAGTTTGGTTAATAGGTATACCTCCCAACCGAATAGAGCCTGATTGTGGGTCATATAATCTCAGTAATAACCGCGCCAAGGAAGATTTACCACTACCTGTACGTCCTAGTAAACCTAATACATGACCTGGAGGTAAATCAAAGGATATATTTTGCAATACCAATTCCTGGTCATTGTAGCTAAATGAGACGTTTTCAAAAGTTACGGAAAGTGCGCCATGAGAAAGTTGTTCTTTGCCGCCAGCACTGAGTTGAGATTGAACTTGCAATAAGTCTTGAATGCGATAAATGCTGGCTTCTGCTTGTTGGAGGTCTTCAAATTGGGTGCGAAGTCGCTCAATTGGTTGTCCCAGCAAATCGGCGTAATAGTAGAGCAGGTAGACTGTACCGATAGTAATAATATTTTGACTCCAAAGGTATGCGCCCATGCTTAAGGCGATCGCATTACCTAGAGTAAAGATACCGTTAGTTGTACCCCAGAGAATGGTGTCGGCAAAGCGGGCTTTATGAAAGATGGGCAACCAGTCTTGTAAAATTTTATGGAAGCGTTGCATGACATAACTTTTAGCTCCATTAGCTCGAATGTCTTCCATCCCAGCAAGTTGTTCACCCACGAAGCCAAAAAATTCGGCACTAATTTGGCGATAAATTCTCCAATGGGGAACGGCGATGGAACGCAGACTCATCAGAGTAGACAATGCTATTAGAGCAAACAATGTAGTAGCCAAACCTGTTCGCCAATCTTCTGCAAACAGAACGAAAATAATACCCAACATCAGCAGCAAATTGCCGAATACGTAAATAGTAAATTTCGAGAAAAATTGCGCGAGTGTGTGAACATCACCGTCTATCCGTTCTACTAATTCACCGGGCGTACAAAACTTATGAAAAGATAAATCTAGTCTCAAACAATGCTCAACTAAGTTAGCACGTAAAGTATTAGTGGCTCTCCAGGCGACGTTTTCGCCGTAGTAAGTAGCAGCAATGGATGTGACTGGAGTTACTAAAGCCACACCAACATATAGCAAGGCGGTCAACAATAAGTTTTGCCCAGAACCACCAATTACGGCTGTATCAATAAAGTAACGCAGAATTTGGGGGCTGACTAATTGTAGTCCGATGTTGGCGAGCAGAGCGATCGCTAATTTGATTACTCTTCCTTGTTGGGGTTTGAGATAATCTACAAGTAAGTTCCAGTGTTGCTGTAGTCCGATTTTCATATTTTACGCTTAATTATGCCTATTTAATGCGAATATATTTTGATATATTGATTTCCCTATGTAGCTTTTTTTAGTGTGTGAAAACTGATTCAATTCTCTACCGACTGTTCAAAACATTTCCCGGCGTTTTCTTTGAATTGCTAGGTCAATCTCCAGTAGAAGCAGAAGCGTATGAATTTGTATCGGTAGAAGTCAAGCAAACAAATTTTCGGATTGATGGGGCATTTTTACCCAAACAGCCAGATTTAGAACTTCCCATTCATTTCACTGAATTTCAGTTTCAACCAGACCCCGGACTTTATTCCCGCCTGCTCACAGAAATTTTTATGTATCTGGATAAGACGGAAATACGCAACGATTGGCGAGGAACTGTGATTTGGATGAGTCGCCGCCTCGATCCTGGTATCCCGATACGCTATTGGGAGTTTTTTGAAAGTCAACGAGTGCAAGTAATTTATTTAGATGAGTTGAGAGACTTAGCTAATCAATCAATTGGTTTAGGAACTCTCACATTGGTAGTGGAATCACCAAAACAGGCCAGTGTAAAAGCTCGGAGTTTAATTGAGAGGAGTAGACAAGTTCCTGATGAACAGGTCAGGAGAAAATTAGTAGAATTAATAGAGACAATCATTGTTTATAAGTTTCCTCAAAAGAGTCAAGCGGAGATTCAGGCAATGTTAGGATTAGGCGATTTGAAACAAACCAGGGTTTACCAAGAAGGCTTGGAAGATGGAGAGCGTAAGGGGCGCTTTGAGAGTAAACTCGAAGCAGTACCTCGGTTATTGAAGTTAGGGTTAACTTTGGAACAGGTTGCAGAAGCCCTAGAATTAGAGGTTGCAGAAGTTAAAGAAGCTGCGCGATCAGCCTGACGGCATAGCTACTGTAATTACAGAACCTTTAACCTCTACCTTTGCTTGATATGCGCTGCTGGTACTTTCGTCTGCTGTGGTGAAGTACACGAGTGTAATCTCGATGGGAGTATTCTTTGTTTGGTGTGATCGCTAATTTGATTACTCTTCCTTTTTGGGGTTTGAGATAATCTACAAGTAATTTCCAGTGTTGCTGTAGTCCGATTTTCATAATGCTTTAACTATCAGCAAAAGTAAAAAATAGAGTCGTCTATTGAGCATTTTCATCAATCAATATGGGAGCTATAGGAGGAATTTGCATGAAATTAGCAGACTGTATATTCTCCATCGACTCTATGCTACTGACTTTGTTTTCAATGTACGGATAGAGGGTGTATTGATGAAATATCTATAGAGGTCATCAATAAATCGAGTAGCCGTAATTGGACCCCACACATCCAAAGTTATTATATGAACTTGGTTATTCTGCACAGATTTTAATGTTGACCAGATGGGTTGTTTAAATATAAATTGAAGGTATTTAGATTGTCTTTTAGAATTTTGTAAAACAAACAAAAAATCAGCATCCCAGTCAGGTAAAATCTCGATGTTTAGTAATGTGCGATTATTTTTTAGATCCTTATAAGCAGGAATAAACTGTATACCGACATCGCTCACGACCTGACTATAAATAGTAAATCCTGGTCTCTCAATATAAAATGAAGAAACGCTAGCGCTAAGTATAGATACTGTCTTAGTTTTTAGTTTTTCTCCTAACTGTTGCCGAAAATTTTGAATTCGCTGATTGTATTCAGCCAATATTTCCTCGACGCGATCGCTCTTATCCAGAATTTTTGCTAAATACTTTAGCGTTTTCTTAAATCCATTCGTTTCAGGATTTTCTATCATCACTGTAGGTGCAATCTTAGACAGTAGCGGATAGAACTTTGCTTGCCATTCCAGTCCTAAAATGAGATCGGGCTTTAAAATGAGAATTTTTTCCAAAGAAGGTGTCCCAATATCACCTACATCTGGAATATCGGCAACAAATTTACTAAGAGTATCAGAAGGGATACAAAGAAAACAACGAGCAAAACCCACTGGCTTTATATCTAGTGCTGATACAATATCAAGAAGGTAATATTCATCTAATATTACAATTCGTTTTGGATGAGTAGGAATGCAGCTTTCACCGAGCTTATGTTGAACAATTCGGCACTTAGTATAACCTTCTGAATTTTCTGTTGAGATGTTAGATTTTTGGATGACAGGTTGGTAACAAGCTGTAATTAAAATCAAAGAAAGAGCCATTAATAAAAATGGCTTTTTCAAACGATATATTGCGTTGGCGATCGCACTCATTTTCTTAGTTGTCCGCAATCAATTAATGACTTATCGTTCTCGTCGATTAAAACTCCCAGCTTATCGAACCTGTGATTGTAAAAGGTTGACCTCTGCGAATATTGGTTGAGCCACTTCCGAAAGCAGCATAGTCTGCATCAAACAAATTGCGAACATTAATTCCGGCTCTGAACCCATCTCGACGATAGTAAAGTGCCGCATCAGTACGCAGATAATCATCAAGTTCAAATGAGTTATCTAAATCACCTTGACGCTCACCAATATAAAACAGTCCTAAGCCAAATCCTAAACCTTTAAGATCGCCCTGCTGAATTTGATATGTTGTCCACAGGCTGGCTTGATTATAGGGTACATTATTCAGTCGATTACCAACCGAAAAGGTATTATCTTTGGTGATCTCTGCATCCGTGTAAGCATAGGAAGCAATAACCCTCCACCCAGGTAAAATCTCACCTGCAACATCTAGCTCAATTCCTTGACTCCGCTGCTCTCCGGTTTGAATAGAAAGAAATGGGTTATTGGGATCGGCTGTAACCACATTGGTTTTCGTCAGGTGATAGGCGGCCAAGGTCGCTGAAAGCCTCTTATCGAGAAAGTCTGTTTTAATCCCAACCTCATACTGCGTGCCTCTGGTTGGCTCAAATATCTGATCTGGGCTGAATGATGTCGTCTGGAGAAACGAACTGCTATAGCTGGCATAGAAAGAAACAGTATCGCTGGGCTGATACACTAACCCAAGGCGCGGGCTGAAAGCACCATCCTTGACTGCTGGCTCATCAGTGTTATTAACAAGATTTTCAAATTCATTGGATACCCAATCATAGCGACCGCCAATCAGTAGCTTCCAGTTCTTACTAAACTCAATCTGATCCTGAAGGTAGACCCCGTACGATCGAGTCAATTGCTCAAACTTAAACCCTGGAACCAAATCGGTGGGTCTTGCCACGCCGTAGCTTGGACTCAGCAAATCGATCGGCGGCAAGGGGGTTCGACTGCTGAAAGATTCAAACTTTTGAGAATCATCCATCACATCAAAACCGACTACAAGTTGGTGTGTGATTGAGCCTGTATTGAACTTACCAACCAGGTCGATCTGTCCAAAATAAATATTACTTAATCTGGAACGATCGAGGTAGAAAAGATCTACAAAACGATCGTCCATAACTCCGATAGGGACGGCAAATCGTTGCTCTGAAATTATCAAATTGTTGGCGGAAAAGGCGCTGCGAAGCTGCAAGTTAGCGTTAAAGTTGTGCTTTAACTCGAAACCATACTGATGACTTTTTCGGTCGTCAAAGGTCAGATCGGGATTACCCCAGACATTAATGCCTCTGGGTGCAAGACGACCATCACTGAGCGCCACAGTTTGAAGCCCCCCATAGAGATCTCCAGCAAATCGACTGTACTGATAGAATAAGTCCAGGCTAGTTCTGTCTCCCAACTTCAAGCTAATTGAAGGAGCGATCAAGGTATTGTTCTTGCCACCACCGTCAAAGTAACCATCTGTACCGTTATAGGCGGCAATAAACCTATAGAGAACCGTTTTATCAGCCGTCAATGGACCCGATAGATCAATGCTGGGCTGATAAAACCCATAATTCCCTGCTTCAAAAGCAAGCTGGTAAAAAGGCTCCCTCAAGGGCTTTTTGGTGATCGTGTTGATGGTTCCACCGGGTTCTAAAGCGCCAAACAAGACAGAGCCAGGTCCTTTGAGGATGTCCACTTGCTCGATCGCTACAGTCGGTTCTTCTGGGATAAGCCCATTTTGACTATTTCCGATGCGGTAGCCGTTTCGGAGTTGTGATGCGGAGCCAACATTATCTGTACTAAATCCTCTGATAAATCTTGTGATACTATCCGCACCTTCAACAACACCACTGACGGTTTCTACTGCTTCAGTGATGCCTCTGATGTTGCGATCGCGCAATACCTGTTGCGGTACAACTTGAATCGATTGGGGAATATCGCGCAATGGTGTATCAGTTTTGGTGGCGGTTGACGCATTCGGTACGCGATAACCATCCTGTTCTCCCGTTACCACCAATTCAATCGGCTCATCCTGCGGTGTTGATGGTTCTTCTTGTGGTGTTTCACTCGTCGGCTGCTGTGGTGGCTGCATGGCTGTTGTTGCAGGTGTCAAAGCAAAAATCAAACCCTCGTCACTGTCAAATAACTCAACGGTTGGTAAAGCTTTCTCACCTATCACCGTCACCCGGATAGTATTTGCGTCTAAGTTAGTGACTGTTATCTCAGTAATTCCCTGGCTGGGTTTTTCCGAACGAAATGTGAACCCATCGCCATTGGGTAAACGTAATTGAGCATTAGGAATATCTGCAATAAAATTATTCTCAGCACTGCGATTTGTAATTTGCAGTTTGTCTCCATCAGTCGTCTTTAAAATCACCTCCACACCTTTATCGGTGGGTTTAGCTTCCACTCCCGTCACTTGGATAACACTCTCCTGGGCAGGGGGATTAGTTGGTGCTGGCGACTGCACCAGCATTCTGGCACTAGTATTAGGAAGCTCTATCTCACTGAGTTGAGGAATTTTTGCCGCGTTCTGCAAAGACGTTTTTTCTTCTTCGTTAATTGATGAAATATTTACCTTTCTTCCTTCCTTGTTTTCCTGCGCCTTCACTGGTTGAATAGCTACAGCACTCAAACATCCCAAAAGACTCATCAACACCCACACCTGCCAAAGCTTCATCACAACTCCTCTTACGCCAGTTTGTTAATTTCCTCTGATAACAGTTCTCTATTTAGATCCCTCCAATCCCCAAAACAGGATTTATTTGACCACTCCTTGAAAAAGAAGTAGCCATGAGTGAGAAGAGAAAGCACAAAAACTGCTATTGCAAATAATTTTTAATATCAACAAAACTGAGTCTAAAAGAGAGTTACTAGTTCCGTCTATCTAAATCCGGCATCACTATCACGATACGGACTTTTTACCCAAAAAACATTGACTAGGTGTGATCCCAAATTTCCGTCTAAAAACTCCAGCAAATTGGCTTAGATGGGAATAACCAACGAGGTTAGCGACTTCAGCAACGCTGAGATCACCTTCCCGCAGAAGTTGCTGGGCGTGTTGCATACG
Organism: Goleter apudmare HA4340-LM2; assembly: GCA_019359495.1. GTDB lineage: Bacteria > Cyanobacteriota > Cyanobacteriia > Cyanobacteriales > Nostocaceae > Goleter > Goleter apudmare. The sequence continues at coordinate 186,816 of JAHHHF010000064.1, read as the reverse complement.
TTTTTCAATTAAGTAGTTAAGTACTGTAGTGCCAAACAGTTCTTTAAATCCACGTCGAAGAGTGCGATCGCTCACCCCTACCATCTGCGCTAGTTCCAACAATGATGGCGGATTCTCCAGACGGGAGAGTAAAATTTCCCTTGCATAATTAATTCGGGCGGTGGTTTCTGCTTTCAGTCGTGGCGATCGCTGCTGTTTATCCTGCTCCGCTAAAATAGGAAATAATTGCAACCTAATCAGTTCCAACACCTTTGTTTGCAAATACATTCGCTTTGTTATCCCCTGGTAGGGACAGTTGATGATTTGCTGTGCTACACCTTGAACACCTGTGGTAATCTTCGGGTAAAGTAATGTCTGCCAATCGTTACCCTTTGCCAAAAAACGCAACTCCTGGGGAATTTCTCCCTGTTCATCAGAGAAAAAAGTTGCTAGCAAATCAGCAGACATATTAATGTCAACGCCTATACTTCGGGATTTGGGAAACTCTACCGTCACTTTTCGTTGAACACCGCTACCAGCGATGTGCATATATCCTTCCCCTATCTGCATTCCCCCTTCTATGACTCTGCCTGAAAGCAGGACGAAAAGCAGATTTAGATCCCGGACTAGTCTTCGACACTATGAGTGCAATTATGCTCTATGCACTGATCTTTCCCACACCTGAATCATGGGAAGAGTATGTTCATCGTGCGTTGCGTCTTTTGCTGACAGGTGCTTCTGGCTTTAATGCTGAATTACCGATTGATTAATTTTCAGATGTGTCTAGTTTGATCTTGCTCGGCGATCGCTAAAAATGCTAGAGTGCGCTGCTTGCATTTGAAGGCATTACACTCTAGCATCCTCTTGGTTAAGAACTCTTTTAATTCTTTTTCACGTCACGAGCCATATTGAGGTAGTAGTTATCTAGTTTGCTGTTAGCACGACGGGGGACAGTCGTTGGAGTGTCAGTAGTACTATTCTGGATTGTTGCAGTCGGCTGTTCAGCTTTTGTTTGCTTTGTGTCTTGTACCTCAGTCGATTCTAAGAAATAATTAGGACTGGTGAGTCCAAAAACTTTAGCAAAAAAGCCAAAAAACTTTTTAAACAAATTAGCGAAACTTTGTAAAACAACACCAAACCAGGCTTCAAAGCGAATGAAAAGGTTCCGAATAATTTGAGTTAGACGAAACATGGTAGCACCTTCTATAGATTGCTGACTATATATTGTGACCATCTTTTCAGTTAAAAGTCAAAATTTAGTAGCCGTGATCAACTGCATACAGCAGAACAATATTTGTCGCAGTACTATTTTCCAGCTAGAACCCTATATGTATAACAATTTATTACCCGTTATCCCCAGAGGGGGATTCAAGTTGCTCATTGTCGCGGATCCCCATTTTCCACCTAGGATTGCTATATGATAACTCTCCTAACTTTTTCTCAGCATCATCTGGAACTCTTTAGTAGTGGGGATGTTGATGTGATATTGAAGAGGATTGATCGTTCTCACAATATCTGGTTGCGCTGTATTCAGTTCCGCGATCGCACTGGTACTGCCAAAATTATCCAACACTTTGGACTCAACCCCTCTCGTGTTGATATGATTTGTAATCATTATTCTATAGGAATGGATGAAGATATCGAAGATTGTTTATTTGAGAATTTTGAAATGCTGACCCAGCAAATCAAATATCGGGAGTTTGATGTAGCGCGTGGTAGTATTTTGGTAGGCAGTAATTTTATTATCACTTTTGAATTTACCGAGATCAAAATATTAACTATACTAACCAACAGTATTCAAAAACAAACATTAGATATAAAAAAATGGGGTGTTGACTATCTTTTATATCTAATTCTAAAAGATATTTTAAATAACTACCATACTGTATTTGATTATATTTCTAGACAACTTGATGATTTAGAAGATGAAGTTTTAGATAACTCTGGTGATGAATCAACATACAAGAAAATTGCCACTATGAGGCAATCTACTCGTTATGGACGCCGCAATTTCCAAAGCATCAAATCACTGATGGCTATTATGGATTACGAAGATTTCATCTGGCTAACCCAGCCAGTAAAAACACTTTTTAATCAAGAATTAGTTTATCAAGTTGATCATCTCTGGCAAGAATATCAAACACTGAGATCCTGGATGTCAGAGTTAATGGAAATTCAACGCGATAATATTGCTAGCAAAACCAGTGAACGCATTAATCGTCTAACTATTCTATCAACCGTTTTCTTGCCAATCACTTTCATTTCTGGCTTCTATGGTATGAACTTCAAATATATGCCAGAATTAGAACAATCTTGGGCTTATCCTACTGTTGTTAGCATTATGGTATTAATTGTAATTGGTAGTATTGGATATGCCAGAAAACAACGTTGGTTATAGCAGACATTGCAATATCTACGTAGATCGGTGTAAATAAGGCTAAATAACGAGGGTCGTTATTTGAGATTTGTTATTGGTAAGGGTTTCTAGTAGCGTGTCTAAGCTAATTTTGTGTATTAACAATCTTTTGTAGAACGGGCAAGATGCCCGCACCACAAGAAAATTGTTGGGAGCATCCCAATTTTGCAAAAATAAAATTTGTAGTGGGAGCATCTTGCTCCCTAATATCAAGCATCTTGCTCCCTAATATCAAGCATCTTGCTCCCTAATATCAAGCATCTTGCTCCCTAATATCAAGCATCTTGCTCCCTAATATCAAGCATCTTGCTCCCTAATGTCCAGGAAGCGGGCTAGAAGCCCGCACTACAAAAAAATAAATTTACACATTTGGGATGCTCCCAAATTGTTTGCAACATTTTAGCCTTGCCACGCCACTAGTATATTTACATTTCATAACATAGTTCTGTTTATTCTCACCGACTTACTTAGTAGGGTTTTGAGAGTGAGTATTCTCTAACCATTTGCCAATCCTCGCAAGTTGCCAGATACCCTTCACTGTAGCAAACCTTGGAATGTGGAGAATGAGGGCTGTTTGCTATTGATGATTGAATAGGCGATGTCACCCGATGTCAACGAGATCGCTCCATAGTTTTCTAGACTGGCATTGCTTGACGTACCCCTACTGGTTCCCCAGTCAAACTAAAAGCGCGGACTTCAGTTATTTTGACTTGCACTAATTGCCCTCTGAGTTGATTAATATCGCCTGTGAAGAAGGTAAGACGATTACCCCGTGTGCGTCCCATGACTTGGGTGGGATCTTTGAGGTTCTGTTCTTCTACTAACACTTCTTCAATGCGGCCAAAGTAGCGTTGCGATCGCTCGGCGGCTTTGATGTTGACTAAATGGTTTAATCTTTGTAGGCGATCGCTTTTTACTTCTTCACTCAACTGATTCTCCCACAAAGCTGCTGGTGTGCCTGGACGGGGTGAATAGGCTGCTGTATTTAACAAGTCGAAGCCAATATCTTCTACTAGTTTCAGGGTATTTTCAAATTGTGCTTCTGTCTCTCCAGGGAACCCGACAATGGCATCGGCACTAATTGATGCATCTGGCATGTAGCGGCGAATGGTGTCGATAATTCGGCGATATTTCTCATGGGTATAACCCCGTGCCATCGCTTTTAATAGTTCGTTATCCCCAGATTGAAAGGGAATGTGGAAGTGTTCACATACCTTGGGTAACTCGGCACAAGCTTTAATGAGCCGCTCCGTGAAATAACGGGGATGGCTAGTAGCAAAACGTAATCTTTCAATCCCTGGCACATCATGCACGTCATAGAGTAAATCTGTGAAGGTGTGCAGGTGTCGCCCTTCTGGTGTCGCTCCTGGCAAATCTCGACCGTAAGCATCAATATTTTGACCGAGGAGGGTGATTTCCTTGTAACCTTGGCGTCCCAATTCTGCGATCTCTGCACGGATGGCTGCTGGTGTGCGGGATTGTTCTACACCGCGCACGTTGGGGACTACGCAATAGGTGCAGCGTTCGTTGCAGCCATAAATCACGTTCACCCAGGCGGTAACGCTGCTATCACGACGGGGTTGGGTGATATCTTCCATGATGTGGACTGCTTCAGTCGCCACAACTTGATTACCCTCAAAGACTGAGGTCAGTAAATCTTGGAGACGGTTGGCGTGTTGCGGTCCCATGACCAAATCTAGTTCTGGTACGCGCCGTAGCAGGTTTTCCCCTTCTTGTTGGGCGACACAGCCAGCCACAACTAAAGTTAAATCAGGTTGTTCATGCTTACGCTTGGCTTGTCTACCGAGATAAGAATATACTTTTTGCTCGGCATTATCTCGAATGGTGCAGGTGTTGTAGAGAATCAAGTCTGCATTATTGGGGTCTTCTGAGAACTCAAAGCCCATGTCTTCTAAAATGCCAGCCATGCGCTCTGAGTCGGCTTTATTCATCTGGCAACCGAAGGTAATAATGTGATAGCGGCGTTTAGAAGTGGTCATGGGCAATTGTGCTTAGTGAGCTTGATGTGAAATATGCTTGGTATTCTTCTCTATTCTATTAGAGTCAGGACTTACCCATGCAAAATTTGTCATTGCGACCGAAACGTAGTGTAGGGAAGCAATCCCAGACTTGGAGGCGATTACGTCGCTACGCTCGTAATGACGTAATTTCGTGACTTTTGCGTAAGTCCTAAGTGTATAAACAAGGTAACAGCAGACAATGTCTCTTGAATCGCTGCTTTAGCACTCTTAAAATCATGTGTGAAATTGACCAAATCTCATTTTTTTCTCTTACCCCTGGCGTCTAAACCCCTTCAGGCACACGCTGCACGTAGCTTGTTTCTCGGCAGAAGTAGGCTGTTTGTTAACTAAAGGTTATCAAAAAAATTATACTAATAGTTATGTTCTTCCTGATCGCTTAATCCACGATAAGAAAGAACATAAACTAACTGATTCATTACACGAATCAATCAAATTCGTATGATGATTTGATAAATCCAACGGGAGCATCCCAATTTTGCAAAAATAAAATTTGTAGTGGGAGCATCTTGCTCCCTAATGTCCAGGAAGCGGGCTAGAGAGCCCGCACTACAAAAAAATAAATTTACACATTTGGGATGCTCCCAATCCAACAGATAGCACAAGTATTAATTTGCTGACTACGAAGCAGGGTTTTCTTCCCTTGTACTTTGACTGATGACTTCGACTAACTCCGTCATGCTATCGAACCGATCTTGACCTGTTTGATCAAGTAAAGATCTTAAATCTATTGACTTATCTTTTGTCCAGTGAATTTGTTCATGGCCTTTTGCTTGTTGGAGTATTTCTTGTTTACTTGCAGGAAAGTCTACACCTGAAAGCGCTTGAGTTACTGCTGCTACTCCGTAAGCTTCACCTTTGTCTGGTCCTGGAATCTGACGTCCTTGTTCAGATGAAGTGGTCATAAAATTCTCCTTACATAAATGTAAGTCATATATCTATTTCTTACGCTAAAACTGTTATTTATTACAGCCTTCTATCTTGAGAAGTAATTATCAATAAGTCCAAGAATAAACATAAATATGCTTTTAGTTAGCTGATGTTGCCTTTCCTGACAAACAGTGAGGTGATGTCTGACAGCAAGCCCGGTCTTTTGGGAATGCGAAGGGTATTCTGCTTAGTCCAACAAAGTGCCATAATCCCCATATAAATTAAACCCAGCCCAAAACAGAGGATTAACAGTCTCAAAACTACAATTTGGCAGGCGACTTGCGAGGCAATCTAACTGTGTACGACGCAAGGCTTGATCTCGAGGTAACTTGTCTAAGTAATGATAAAATCTCGCCATAAATGATACTGCCACCTGATCATCAATTTCCCAGAGAGAACCGAGAATACTTGCGGTTCCTGCACGCCAGAGAGTTTCTGGTAAGCTGATAATCCAGCGTCTGGGAAGAATAAAGTGGTCAGCAGACCAGCAAGAAGAGAGGGTTGCATGACGTAATTTGGTTAAGTCGATTTCGCAAAGTTCCCTCAGACTAAGAATTGACTGTGCTCCTGAGTCGGAAATTAATACTAGTCCTGACCTATCTGGTTGATTGGCCTCAAAAGTTCCATGACAAGCTATGTGGAGTAGGGTGGCTTTGGATAGGGTTTCTATAATTGCAGCTTTGTGGGCATGATTATTTTCTAACTGCAAATAGTTAATTTGATGAGAGTCTAACCATTGATTGATGTGCTGGAGTTCTCTTCTGACTCCAGGTAAGGGTCGAAAATGTTGATTACCGTTGGATATACCAATCACAAGTGCTTGTTTTTTGACAGGGATGTGTCGTTTAGCTTTGATTGGTTTACTGGGAGATTCATAGGCGATCGCTAGGGCATAATGTTCTATTAAATACTTGCCTTTGTAGATAATGGCAGCAAAGGGAAATCCGTGTAAGATGTCGTCAGGTACTATTGTTAATGCTTGAATATGTTTGGGTAGGCGCTCAAGAATTTTTGGCAGTTGTAAAGTATCGGCGAGGTTATGGCTAATTTCTTGCCCGACTTCATTGGTAGATTTAATGTTTTGTTCGTAAGTTATGTTGATATCTCGACCACCGTTAATACTCTCGATATTTTGATACCAGCGTTGGACGACATTACGTACTGCTAAACGGGTGGTAGGAATGACCGCAAAATCAAATAAAAAGCGGCTGGTTTTGACTACTAAAACGCGATCAGGCAAAATCAGAAATGCCAAGGTGACTCGGTTTTTGGGATGAGTGAGGATACGCAACCACAGTGAAGCTGGTGGTAGAGGCTGTACTTGAGTGCCTTCGCCTGTGATGGTGCGTTTGGCTAAAGCATCTTTATAGCGATCGATATGTTCAACTAAACCATTGAGTTTCTGCATCAATTGCCAGCGTCGCCAAGGACGCAGCAAAAAATTAGTTGTAGTGAGTCTTATTTGCCAGCGTTGTAGTTGGTTTATTTGAGCGGCAATATATTCTTCATCTGCTGTCCATTTATTCAACAAATAAAATACTTGGTCTTCTGGTGTGAGGGATGAGGTGATTTGTTCGAGTAGCTGATTTGTTGAGGTTGTTAAAGCCTCAATTTCTGGGAGTGGATAATTTAACCGCGTGCGACACCAAATTAATATGCGTTGTACTTGCCAAAGCTCTGGCTTGAAAGACATGGCTACTAATTGGGGGCAAGCTGCTGCTAAGATTTTCTGGGCTTGATCAATTTTTGTGATGTCATTGCTTTCTGTCCCTTGGTAGTAGGAAAATATGCCTGATAATATTTGTATTTGTAGTTGAATAAGTTGGGAGTCTGTAGACTTAAAAACCCTTTTAATATGTTGTAGCAAATCGCCAGCATCTTGGAACTGGAGATTACTTAAACACCATTGAAAAGCTAGGGCACGATCTTCAAACCAAGCTAAATAATTGGGGGATTGAGTTGAGAAATCTGGGGATTGCCATTCTGCTGCTGTTGTGGGCTGCTGGTGTTTTGGTTTACGCATATCCCCTACTGATACAGGACTTGCTGTTACTAGAGAACGACTGCGAGCACTGGCAAGTTTTAGTAATAGTTCGGCCCTGGCGACTAGAGCCTGATCGCCAATCTGCAAAGCATTTTTCTGAGTATCTGCTAGATATTGTTGGGCTGTGGTGGTTTGATTGAGGAGAATTAAAATATGGGCAAGATTGAGGTTAGAACGCAAAACAGCTCGTTGCGATCGCATTTGCTGACATTTTTCTTGGACTTGCTGAAATCGTTTTAATCCTGCACCCAGATTTCCCCACAGCAGATGGAGCTTACCGGATAGCTCCATCCAGCGAATTTGATATTCTAGGTGTTGAGAGCGATCGCATGGCTCTTTGAGGAGTGAGAGGTAGTTATCGGCTGCTGCAAAATCGCCTTTTTCAAGATAGGCTGAGGCGATCGCTAATTTTAATGGCAGTAATGTCTGCTGTGCTAAATCAGGCGCTGACTCTATTTGAGCATGGAATAAACCCCTGTGTAGTGATGTTAAAGCCTCATCATATTGTCCTAATGCCGCCAGTAAGCGCCCCATTGCTAAGTATAATTCGGCAAATAATACAGTTATGTCTTTTAAATCTGCATCCCGCCAAATACAACCATTCTCCCACTGTAGTAATCCTGAAGGGGAAAACTGTATATCATTGATATTACCAATGCGTAGAGACATTCCCTGCAATAGTCTTTGTGCTTGGTGTAAATTTCCTTTATCTAAAGATAACTGAATACGTCTCAGGTTGGCATAATCAGCTGCGGATTCGCTGTTCGCTATTTGGTATAAACTAACAGCACTACAAAGCAAATCATCTGCAACTTGAAACTCACCTAAAATACCAGCTAAATCAGCCAGAGACTGGATCACTTTCAAATCTGCATCAATAAGTTGGCAATTTAAAAGTCGGTAGGTAAAAATTTGGGATAAATCATCATAAGCTGCCAACAAATTACCTTGTTGCAATTTTGTTTGAGCTATTTCAAAAGCAGCATTGAGTTCATTAAAGGTATCATATGCCAAAATATCACCCCGTTGAATTTTTCTGTTGATTTCTCCTGACATTAAACCGGAACTTGGAACATAGACACAAAAATGGGGAGCATCCCAAATGTGTAAATTTATTTTTTTTGTAGTGATGGCTCTCTAGCCCGCTTCCTGGACATTAGGGAGCAAGATGCTCCCACTACAAATTTTATTTTTGCAAAATTGGGATGCTCCCCAAAAATGCGAAGGTATAGGTTGGGTTGCAAGGTTCAAATGACCTACTTTTCAACCACTACATAAGCGGGTTTTTCTAAAACACAATTGGGGTTTTGATTTTCTCCTTCTGCTTGTTGACTTTTACACTCATTTTTGGAGTTTGGTATTAAATTTAAATGTCGAACTTTCAGAGAATTATTAATGTTATTACCTTGGAATTGGGTTGCAGGATGACTAGAAGCACTGACATCGCCAAAGCCACTTTGACTAATTGGTACTGCACCTACTCTTCCGGGTTTAAGTTCGTAGGCTCTAAATCCTGAACCTGAAGAAACACTGTTTGCAATTGGTTGTTTGAAATCCTGATTATTCAAACCAGGAGAATCTTGACGATAGATAAATTCTGTATCAGTTTCAATTCTGATGAAGCTACGGTTATTAATTTCATCAAAGAAACTTTGCTTTATTGGTTTTGTACCTTGAGGAGTAACTAGTTCTATGTTCAATCTGCCTTGATGTTGCTCTACTAAGGCTTTTTGTAACATGAGTTGCGGTTCCGAACCGTATTCTTGCATTGATTTATTAATTAATTGTTCAGCTTTGCCATAATTTCCATTTTTCAGTGCTGTGTTAATATTTTTAATTCGTTGTTGCAAGCCTGCTCGTTTAGACAACATAAATGCTGCTGAATTTTCAACAAGTCTTTGAGCGTCTGAACGAGGATTAGAGTCTTGGGAAAAATCAGATTTTTGGCGACGATACTCTTGAAAGCCTTGTGCATTTCCTGGTACTTGAGCTTTATCTACTGATTTGATATTAAAATTGCGCGCACCATCACCTGGCTCACCAGCAGCCATCAACAATCTTGAAGGTGGGTTCCCTTTACCGCCGCCGCCACTTCCAGTAATTTGTAACCACTTATTCCCAGAATCAGAAAATTGTACAAAATAGTTATCGGGTTCAGAAGGAGAATATCTGACTGCTCTCACCCCATCTGTTGAAGCAATAAAATTAGGAATATCATTGCCTTTGTAATTCTTAATCTTGGAAGTGAGAGCATATCCAGTATCTATATTTCGACTCTCAAAACCTACTTGAAAGCCGTTTGCTGTTTTTGTGATGTTGAGATTGCCAAATTCTGTATCACCAACAGAAGTTTTGATTTTTAATCCTTCTGAAACAGGCAAAACTGTACGTGTAACAGGTAAATTTGTGAGTTCAGCATCCAAGCTACGGAATCTTGATTTTTCTCCAGCTTGGCTTGTCACTTTACTTACATTATTGCTGACATTTTCTAAGCTGTATTTGATATTATCAAGGGTTCTAAACGTTAATTTCTTATCCTTAATAGATACAGAAGGATAATCGATATTAGACCTCAAACTAGGTTTATTTAACCTTTGAGATTTTACGGAAAGACGTGTTGTAAATGTATTTTTGTTTGGTAAAGATACTCCACCGCTCATTGATCTTGATTTACCAAATAATTTATAAGGTGAGGAAGACAGAATTGGCATTGTTTCTGTTGTTGTGCCTTTGTAACCTTTACCAAAAAACTTTACTGCTTGCCATTGCTGAAATCTTAAATTTTTTCCTTGAAATTTCGCCCAATCAGGAAACCAATTGTCTCGCTTGACTGATACTTTTTGTAAAAAGTTTAAGGAATTTCCCCAATTAGATTGATTGAGCCAGTTAATTACTAAACTCCATTTCATAATTTGATTGAGTCGTTCGTACTGGGGTTCGTGACGAGCAACTTCTTCATAATGGTCATTCCACCAACCTAGAAAAGCATCACTATTGGCTGAAGCTATGGTTTCTTTCCCAGGGTTAAGTGGGTCAGATGATGCAGCATAAATTCGGGTAGCATTGCGTGCAAATAGTAAATTATTGCCATCACTTGTTACTTGAAAGCCTTTATCTTGAGAACCAAACCATAGACGTGTTGAAGATAGCTTGTCTAGTTCTTCTTTGTAAATAGATGAAATTTTTAGTTTAGTGAGAGGATTAAAATCAGGGATAACTTGGTTAGGGGTACTATCCAAATAATTTATTGCCCAAATTTTGGCTAGTAGGTCTGTATAGAACAAAACCATGCCAACTTCTGTTCCCTGCAAAGCACCATCATAGCGAGCCGATTGAAAACCTTGCGTTAGAGGCGAATCGATAAAATTATCAATCTTGGCAAACTTATTTTTAGCTACTTCCCTATGCTTTAAGGCTAATTCTTGATCCTTGCGCTTGATAATATTTTGTCTAATTTCCGTTAACCTTTGTTGTTTCTGCTGAATTTTAGGGTCAATTTGTGATTTGATTTGTTCATTTGCATAGCCGGACTTCTGTAAAGATTGAATTGATGCTTTAATTTCAGCACGGTACTGGTTTTCATAGCGCTTCATTTCAGCTTCAATTTCTTGATTTTGCTGCGCTATAAAAGGTTTAAGTTCTTGCCGAATTTCATTTCCTATTTGCCCTATTCGTAATGCCTTAATACCTGCTTCCGAATCAACAAATTTTCTAAATCTATCAATTAATTGACGGTAGGGAACTATATCATTCACTATTAAACCTTGTTCTGCTTTTTGGATATCTTCCTGGCTAACAATAGGTTTACCGTCAACTAGAAAAGATTGCAAAAATGGTTTTGCTTTATCCAAAGATGTTCTCAAGCCAGGATAATCAAAACTAGGGTCTAGAGAAAAACCACTACCTCTAGGATTATTGGCGTCTGACTGCCAAAGTGCAGCAATATCTTCTATGCTAATTCTTGGTTGTTTATAGCTAAAAACTTTACGCCCACCTACAGTAATACTGGAGCCATTAAATTGGGCAAAAGTGATATCATCAATTTGATTGATAAGATTTTGGATGTCGTTTTGACTATAAATAGTAGTTTCATAGTATCCGTATTCGCTACTAAATATTTTTTCAGCATTAACTTCTTCAGTTCTTATGACGATCGCTGACTGCTTGTTGGGAGTAATTTCATATTCAAAGACTTCAATAGTTTTAGGTTTTTCGCCTTGGTCTTTACGGTGTTTATCTGCAATATGCGCTAAGTCATCTTTACGTTGCTCTGCTGTAGAAGCTTTAGGCACGATCGCAACTATTTTACCGTCACCAATGTAACGAGAACGAGTCTTGCCATATTCAAAATTAGCAACAGGACTCATGAAGTTATAGCGTACTATCGGCAGGTCATATGTCGCTTGATTGATATTTTCACTATTGAGTCCTTTACCGGAAATTGCTGTTAGTAATAACCAATCTCTAAGTTGGTCTAATTGTTGGCGGTTTGTTAACTTATTAAAGCCATCATTTAGCTCAAAATTAATAATTTGTGGCTGATTAATGGGAAAATTCTGCTTAGTTATTGCTGCTGCTGATTTGGCAACAGCTTGTTGCTGATTGCTTTGTAAATAAACAACACCTAATGTAATAGGTGATGCAATCAAAGCTGTAATGCTCAGTAAATTGATGATTTGTTTCATAACTGTTTTTCCTTGATGTTTTTTAGTTTGCTACTGTGGGTTTATAGAGTTTTTTGTAGAGTTCTAGATATTGGTTATTTTCTGCTTGCATCTCCCCCTCTGATTGTTGGGGAAACCAACGTACCAAAGATTCTTCATAAATTGCTAAAATTTGCGCGGTGCGCTCGTCTTTTTTCAGAAGAGATGTATGATTAAAAAATTCTTTTGATGCTTTGAGTACTGCCTCATCATTCTGCACTTGCTTTGCTGCTAAGATTGCTTGATAGGCATTCTCTCGCTTAGTAAAAATCGCTCTTTCTCGCATAATAATGGAACCAGTGATAATTGCCACCACTATTGCGGCGATCGCTTGAACTTTGATACGCTGATCTTGAGAGCTAAATACCCAAGACATAAAGGGTTCACTACTCGTTTTTGGTTTTCTTGATACAGGTGCGAGAATGGGAGGCTGTTTAAAATGTCCTGTGGGAGGTGTGATTAAAACACGCTCTTTCTCCTCTCCAAACATCTGACGTTCTAAAAATGCACAGATAATCTTGGTATCTAGTGCTGCTAAATCAGGTTGATCATAAATTTTCCATTGCCAAAAACTTGGCAAACTAGCTTTAGTTAAGGGCGGATTTTGCAATGCACTCTTCACCATATCTCGCAATAAAAGTGCCTTGCTAGTCCAGCCACTTGTCGAGTTAGCAGGTAGTTCTTTTTGCCAACCATTGGGAGGTGTTGGTAGTCCAATTTTATGCCAAAGGTAAACTGCTTCAGCTATATAAAAATCATTGGCGGTTTCTTTAGCTTCATCAGAATCAATATAAATATTCATGGCTGCAAAACTTGCGTTGGCTTCCGCAACCATCCTATGACCTTTGGGAGTCAATTGGGCACCATGTCTAATATCAACCCGAAATTGATTTACCTGCTCTTGCAATTGGTTCATCGTCTCAATTAGATCATTACGTACTTTCAAAGCTTGCAGAAAGTCAGGACTATAAGTTATGGCTTTTTGAATACAAAGCAGCGCCTTAGCTAAAGCATGATGATTAGCTAAACTAACTGCTTGTAGATAATACAAACTACCTAATAGTTGAAAAATAGTCAGGTTGTAAGGATAGTCTTTCAAGTATTTCTCTAATATTTGAATACCAGTTAGTAACCGTTTGGCATTTTGGATATGTTGAGCATGGTTTTTTGCTTCCTGCAATTTTGCCAGATTTTTTAAATAATGAACCTCGGCTAGTTCACCTTGAAAACCTATATTGTTGGGTAGATATTTCAAGCGTTGTTGAGAATATTTAATTGCCAATTGCCATTTTTTTGCTTCTTTGCAGGCATTAATTCGGGTCTGCCAAGCTTCTCCTAGGAGCTTTTTCGCTTCTTCTCCATCAACAACAGATAACTCTAATAGATGCTGGATATAGTCAATATGAACAAATGCACGCTCCTGCCAAGCAGGCTTCGTCACATTCCACATTAGTCCATTATAAAAACCGCAGTGAGTATCGATAAATAGCTCATGTAGTAACCGATGGCGCAGTTCTATAGGATTATTAATTATTTCACAGCCAGGAATATTAGCAACTTTTAGCACAATTTCTTGCCAAAATTCCGGGTCGTCTTGTAAAGCTCTAAATTCAATTTGCACTTGTTTCCAGAAAAAATCAGCCCGTTGCCATTTTGATGATGATTCTGCTTGCAATGCAAGTTTATGCTGAAATAATAAATGTCCTAATTTACCTGTAGAATCTAACCCTAATCCAGTTAAAGTTTGCCAAGTAGAGAAATTTTGACTGGCAAGCTCTAATATATGTATTGCAACTTTTTGGTCAGGAATTAATTCTGAGTTTTCAGAATTTACTTCGTAGACATTGGCTGAAACAATCGGAAATATTCTGAGTTTAGAAGCAGATAAATTTGCTATCATAACAACCTCTGATAACAGTATTTTGACGAGACACAATTCAAAAATTTTCAAATTTAGTAGTTAATACATTAGCTAATATCATAAATCATTGTTGGTTGCAATACAGAAAAGTGTAGTTTTACTAGTGTGACAGTTTCATAGTAGTTATTGCCTGCTATTTTTGCTTAACTTAAATGTTCTGATAGGATAAGATAATGTTACTTTTCCTGGGTTATCCTGTCGTGATTTTTGCCAGACTATCCAGCCGATAAATATTCCTGATAAAATTGCTAAAATAATTAGTCCTATTTTTAAAAATGTGAAAAAATTATAATTATTGATATTCTGATCTGTATTATCTAAGTTTTCGATATTTATTTCTTGTGCTGACTTTTCTATCTCAAAATTTTGTAAATTCACTCCTTCAGGTATTTTAGTAACAATTAAAATCTCATTAGTTGCCCAATTATCCAACATTTGAGGCTGTTGAGTTTCATCTGGATAAGCTGTGATCGCACGCAGTTGCATTTTTTGAATAAGAGAATCAGCTTGTAATATATGAGATTTAGAAGAGCGTTTATTTAGATTTTCAATATTATCTTGTACTAGTAAATTAGCATCAAAACTATTAGTACTCACAATTAATTTCAGAATATCTTTATATTCTCTAACTCCCCGTCTCTGAAAACTTATTGGTATAGATATGGGGATATATTGTCCTTCTAAAACCCATGTTTCTTGTCCTGGCTCCAACCAAATTCCAGTACAACTTCCCGTAAAAGGAATTGCTGTTACCGCAAAAAGCTCGGTTAAATTTAGTAAAACACAGTAAAGTTTGATATTGCTTGTATTGATTAATTTAATTTGTATTGCTGGAGGTTTTAATTTTCCATCTTTGGCTTGATATGTCAAATAAAGTTGATCATCCTGAGTTGCAAAAGTTTCTAAAGTTTGGGGATAAAACTGCATTTCCACCGCATTAGCTGTCATCAAATCATTTTCAGGACTTGTAATAGCAGCAATATGTCTCCATCGTGCGATATGTTCTAAGGTATAAATTGCTTGTAATGCACTCTCAAGAGTAAAATCAGAAATAGTAGATATTAGCCGACGATGATCGCTAACACAGGTAATCTGATATTGATTATTTATAGCTTTGAGGTAAAAATCAGCTTCATAGTAATTATCTATTTCGCAAATATAAAGTGAAGCATTTTCCCCAAAACTAGCTTGTTGGATAGCTTGATGTGCAAAAACAACTCCGGATGTATCCCCTGCAATATAAACCTTGAAAGTAGATACTGGAAGATAAGTAATTGCGGCTTTATAAATTAACTCTGGGTTTAATTCTTTTCTTTCTCCCGATATATTAATTTTACTAGACTGGGGCAAAACTTCTATGACTTCAGCCACTGCGATCGCATTGTGTAATTGGCTAATATCTTCTAAATCTATGGGGAAAATTGCTAATCTTGTTTTTTGATTTCCTGGAGGAGAAGTAATACCATGAACTGCTCCACCGTCAATACTCCAACCATTACTTCCATCGTACATAACGGTAAAGTATATTTGTCTGCTAGTAATTGCTCCTCCTAAAAAATGCTGGTCTAAATAACTAGGGTTTGTTGCTTCAATTTGTGGTGATTGATTTGCATAAAAACTCTGTACTAAAATATGCGATCGCTTCCATAAATCACGATAACTCAAATTACTATTCTTTTGTAGACTATCAAGTAAAAAGTAGGAGAAAATTCCTCTTTTTTGGTATTGATGTTCTCTAGCTAATTCATTATCTCGACAGGCTGCTAGTAATATATATTCCCCTTTAGGTAAAGAAAACCTATTGGTATCTTGATCAGAATTTGACGCAGCAAGTAAGCTTTCTCTTTCTTCCTCTGAAAATATAAAGCTTGAAAGTGGTCTTTCTTTTAATTCCGTATAAACTGATCGTACACCTGTATATTCAACTAAAGACACATCATTGTTATTTCTCGTTCCTCCACCAGCATGACAACAATCCAAAATCACTACAAAATGAGGATGATTTTGAGACACCTCTGCAATTAATTTGGCAAGTTCTTTATCAGCCAAATCCCAAATTCCATCTGTACGACTATCCCAACAAACTAAAGTTTCATTTAAATGATCTGGCTCTAAATACCAAAAATTTTTAGATGCATATTCCTGAGAACCATGTCCGCTAAAGTAAAATAATGCTACATCATTGCTTTTAGCTTGGCACAAATGTTTGCGGAAACCATCAATAATTGCTTGACGAGTTGCTTCATTATTAATGAGTTTTTTGATGTGTAATTTATCCCTGTTTGTTGCTAAATACTTTTTAAAAAACTCCTCCATTGCAGTAATATCATTCATGCAACCTTTTAAAGGAGGAATTGTCGAAGATTTATAATTATTAATTCCAACTGCTAAAACATAAATATTACGACTCACTACTTGACTCCTTAAAGATTCATTAAATCTATATCCAAAATTATGAGTTTTGAACTAGATAATAAATTGTTCGACGATACTATCTTCTCCAAGGCTAATTTTTAAACTAAACTTGTCTCCAATAGTTCCCTTAAACCTAAGCTGTAGCCAGTTACTGGATTTTGATTGTTTTTCAAGTTGAGGAATTAACTTGTCTCCCTCATCTAATAGTGCCATTTTTATACCATCCAGTAAAAATATTGATTCACTAGCAGGATAAATACGTAAGACAATTTCGACTTCATATTTACTCAACTTTGTTTGACGAAGAATTAGTAGAACTGGTTCGGATGGGTGTTTTAGATGTATGAACTTTGCAGCACCTGATTCTTTTTTATCAGCTTCATTAGCTGGAGAAATATCTTTAGTAACTGCTAATTCCGCTTCCCATCCATTATCTAATAATCCTTCAAACCATTTGCTTAGATTAACTATTTCTTCGCTAATTTTGCTTACAGTACTTTCAAAAACATTAGTTTTATTAGGTGGAATTTCTACTACTTGTAACTGGTTTAGGTAAACCAAAAATTCTTGTAGGTCATGTAATCTATTTAGAGATAATTTCTCACTTTCCACAGACTCTACAAAGCCTAATATTCTTGCTTGTCTATTAATTTCGTCAATTTCTACTACCATATAACCAATAGATTGTGATAAGGTTTCAGGTGTTATTTCACAAAATTCTGCTTTTGGAAGCACGGGACAACACTCTAGCAAACCCTTATCTTGAATAAATAAACTAGCTGTGTTCATTAAAGATGACATAATATTATCAAAGCCATTACTTTTACTTGCCTCTGTTTTTATCCCCATGCATTGGCAGTAAAAATCAACAGCTAATATTGCTAAGGTATTGAGATAAATTTGATGCGATTTTTGGTTATTTTTTTGTTGTTGGCTGAACTTTTTAGCAATTTGAAACATTTTCCCATCGATGGGTACGCTAAAAGGCAACTGATTCAAACTCATTACTTTTTCTCCTGACTAATTCTGCAATTTATACATAAACAATTTGAAATATTGATCCAATTATTTCAATCCCATAAATATTTTTTAAAGTAAGGACGGAATTCTTCACAACAGCGTCTATAGAATGAGTGAATAGAACCATGAGTTTGCCCTAAATTTAACTCTCCACTAATTTCCTCCCACGATTGATATTCTTCATATTTTTTGAGTAAAATAGCTTGGAAACTGGCTTTGGGATTTTTCTTAAATAACTTCCTTGCTAATAAACCTTCCGGATCTTCTTTGATAAATGCTATCAATTTTTCTGAGGGTAGAGGAGTGAGGTTTGGGTGTTGATAACTTTCAAGAACATCTATTTCATATTCATCTCCTTCCTTGTCTCCCAATTGATATCTATAGCTAACTTTCCCAGACCAATTCAGCCATTTAAACACATCATTTTTGCGTTTATTTAATAAAAATTTCACCCAAGCCATTACAGGCTTATCCGAGTTATATTTATCTATATTTTGACAAATATATATCATGATATTTTGCAGCGTCTCTTCATATATATATTCTGATAAGCTGATATTGCTGGATTTTGGTAACTCAATTTTTATTCGTTCCATTAATACACTCATGAGTGCTGTCAGTGCAATTTGTTTATCTAATAATGCTTGTTGTCTAACTTCGTTACTCAGCGAACTATCCTTAGCTTTAAGCGCTGCTTTCTGAGCTTTCACAGCCAGTTCTTCTAGAGAAGGAAAAGATGTCGCCATAGCAAGATGCTCCTGTGTGCGTTTTTGTTATATCTATATGTTTGGCTGGTCTTGTAACCCGTTTTTACAAAAATTTGCATATTCATAGGTTTTTAGCGATCGCTAATCATGAGATGCTCAAAACAGCAGAACGTTTCCCTCCTTATTGAACGTTCCCATATATCTCTCCATTACAAGGGAGAGTTTTTATGCATTTCTTGTAAAATTCTTTTTTCTGGATAAATACCCCATTAGATAGATGCGTTAATACAGGTGTTTAATACTTACAACGCACACATATCTGTTCTCCGTATATTTGACAATTTACCTCCTCATTCTGATATATTTCAGCGATTTACGCAAGTCTTTACCTCAGATATCCTTATATATCCTCTGAAACTTGAGTAAACTAGAGGATGAACAGCTAAATTATTTTTGGATAAATGTTCTCACGTAATTTTCTTTCTCAAATAGCTTACGAGCACGAACTGTCTCCAGAGCAGCAACAGGTTTTTCTGATGCGAATTGGTGACGGTCTGAGTTACGAAGAGATTGCTGCTCATTTGAGTACATCCGCAGATGCTTGTTTGAAACGGATGGGTCAGGTGTATAAAAAATTCAACATTAGCGGTGCGAGTCGAGGTAAGGAAAGTAAACTGAGATTCTTCCTAACTAATAAGTTGGCACAATCGCAACGCTTAGAAAACGTTCTGGATGAACCTCCAGCACATACCCAAGCAGTTGATGTCCAAAGCTGGGACGCTCAAACCAACCCGGTTTATCAAAACTTACCAGCGAGGGAATATACAACCTTTGTTGGTCGTGAGCGAGAAATCAGCCGCTTGATGGAACTTCTAGATTTCCAGCACACGGCTCATTTAATTAGTGTGGATGGGATTGGCGGTGTTGGCAAAACCACCCTAGTAGTAGAAGCGGCTTATCGCTGTTTACAAGCCAGCAATAACCAACTTTCCGCTCGTCATCTTCCCACCTTTACAGCCATCATCTTCACTTCCGCTAAACAAAATCATCTCACTGCCATCGGCATTTTGCCTCGATTAACTAAAGAACGGACACTACGGGACATTTGCAGAGAAATCGCTCGCATTTTAGACTTGAGTGAAATCACTAATTTACCCATAGAGCAACAGTTTCAACCAATTCGAGAGAGATTATCCCAAATAAAAACCTTATTAATTATTGATAATTTGGAAACCATTGAAAATCAACAGGAAGTTCTCTCCTTCCTCTACGACTTACCACCAACAGTTAAAGTTATTATTACTACCCGCGAACAAGCATTGTTTGTCCCCATTCGTCTAGGTTGTCTACCCAGAGAACATGGCTTGCGTCTCATCCAAGAGGAAGCTAAAGAGAAAGGTATCAATTTGACTGCTGAAGAATCTCTGCAACTTTTTGACGGAGTTAGCGGTATCCCCGCAGCAATTATCTATGTCATTGGTCAAATAGCCGCAGGTTATTCACTAGAAGATGTGCTGTCACAAATTAAGGAACCTGATGGTGATATTGCTCGTTTTTGCTTTGCAGGTTCAGTAATTCCCCTCAGAGGTACACCCCCTCACCATTTACTGATGGCGCTTTCATTGGGAGTTCAACCAATAACTAAAGAAACTGCTGCTAGTGTGGCTTTTGAGCAATCTGATCCAATTGTTACAGCCCAAGGTTTAGCAAAATTACAGCAACTTTCCTTGGTTTACCAGCAACAAGGACGTTATGGACTGCTGGAACTAACTCGTGAATATGCTGCTTCTGAGTTAGCTGCAAACAGTGGATTAGCTCAAAAGTTACAACAAAGATGGGTGAATTGGTATATAAAGTTTTCCGAGGTTTACGGAGGTATAAATTGGAAAGAGTGGCATCTTGGCTATGGTTACTTAGAAGCCGAGTGGGAAAACCTCAGATCTGTGCTGGAATGGTGTATTAGTCAAGGGATATATCTTGATGCGCGCACAATTTGGCAGCAGATTAAGGGTTATATTCATGTGCGTGGGTATTGGGATGAACGCTTAGAGTGGACAGCCTGGTTAATTGAAACCGCTAAACAAGCAGGAGATTGGACATTTGCAGTCGAGGTGATGAGCGATCGCGCAGGAACTTTGATGAGGATGCGTCATGAGAAGCAACTCCAAGAAGCCGAGATCTTGTTAGAGGAAGCCTGGAATTTACGCCAGCATCAAACCATCACATTACAGTTAGAGATAGCCACAAATATGGTTATTCTGTCCATCTACCAAGAAGAATGGCAGAAAGCCGGGGAGTGGTTAGCAGAGGAAAAACAACTGTTAACTCAAACTGCTCTGTCAGAGATGGAACGTCAGCAGCAGCAAGTCCACATACTCTATTATCAAGGGCAGATATCTTTTAAAACAGGAAATTATCAGCAAGCACAAAGCTTTTTTCTGCAAGCATTAGAACAAGCAACCGCAGTAAGATGGTTAAGAGCTACGACTGCAATCCAAAACTGGCTTGCAGATATTGCACTAGAACTAGGGAACCTTGTGGAAGCACGACGATTATTAGCAACGAGCTTTCCAATGGCGCAAAGACATAAAGATAAACTTTCTATCGCCTACCACAAAGCCACATTTGCCAAACTCGAAAAGCGAGAAGGAAATTTACCTCAAGCAAAACTTTTAGCAAAGGAAGCCGCAGAGGGTTTTGAAAGTTTAAAGATGATAGTAGAGGCGCAAGAAATGCACTCTCTATTTTCTGCAAAATAGTAATTTTTAGCATTTTGGGATAGTCAAGCAGGCACTTGTCTGTAAATTAGGTAATTGTTGAGGTAATGTCAAACAATCTCCCCAATGAGATCCGCAATTTTGCAAAATATCTACTCCAAAAATTTCAGCAAACAAAGTTTTAGTCACATCAAAAGCTAGTTGTTGATGTTGCGGAATCATTTCTAATTTGTCACCAACAGCAGAATAATGGTGCAAAGTATAACCATATAGCTGCTGACAATCGTGAATGTATTTAGCCGTGTTCAGCAGAATATGAGTATGCCACAATCGGTCAATTTCTGGTGTGGGAGCTAATTCGATATCTGGAAACAGGAAATGAAGGCACAGGAACATTTTATACAAATTAATTGCAGATTGTAATTTTTCTGCTGTCCATTGATGTTGGGTGTGAGATGAAATCAGATTTTTAGAAATTAAATCCCAGTCCAACCCATCTAATTTTTGCCAAAAATTTACAATTTTTTCGGATAAACCTTTTGCAATTGTAGGTAGTAGTTGTTTTTCTAAACTTGTATTCAAGCCACTTTCTCCTTGTATTAGTTATGAGATTGATTGTGGGAGAATTGACGATTTTTTCGGCATCCTCATACTAATTACTGAATCTAGAGGCAAAGTTTATGCATTTTGCCATCAAAATCCCCAAAGTCATCTCACAAGCGACTTGGGCGTTGGTTAAAATTTTTCTGACAAAAGTAAAAATATTTTGTAATTAATCCCAAACTATGAATAAAATACGCTCTTATTTATAGAGAGTTTAATATAGCGGTTTCTCGGTGCAAAACCTCATCCCTAACTCCTGTCTTAATAAAGGGGAGGAATTCAAGCTGTACCTCAATAGATTAAGAAACGCCATATCAGGAAAATCCAAAATAGGTAAAAGTTATGAAGCGACAAATGAGATTAATTCTAGCTGGCTTGGCATTGGTTTATAATTTAATTCCATTGTCTGCTGCCGTTGCTGGGAATGGCAAAGAAGCCAACAAATATTTCACGAATATATCACAAAAGCAGCTTGCTCAAGCTGATAAATCTCCACTTGAACGCCCATCGCTAGCAAAAAGTAATAAACAACCATTAACTCCAGAATCAATCCAGGCTTCGGTTGTCAAAATTCAAGCGGGATGCAAAGCTGAGGTATATTGGGCAAATAATAAAAAGACTTATTATGTCAGGGCTGGTAGTTCTGGAAGTGGATTTTTTGTGAGTCGGGATGGAAAAATAGCAACAAATGCCCATGTAATTGACATGAGTCAAAAATTAGACAAGTGTCTGCAATATCTTTTTGAGGATTTTGTCATTCAACTAGCGGGGGACTATAATTTTAAACTCAAAGAATTAGATAGAGATGACTTGAAGTATTTTGTGGAAAATTCTCAGCCGACAAATATTAAATATATTCAAACAGTCTCATTATCCAATGGCAGAGAGTTACCATTTAAAACTATAGTGTCCGGTCTTCCTGGTACAGCAAAAGATGTAGCAGTTATCAAAATTGATGTCAAAAATGCACCAGTATTAAAGTTAACAGATTACAATAATGTGAAAGTGTTAGATAGTGTAATTGTTGCGGGATATCCGGGATTACCAGATAATATTGACAATTCAAAATATCCCATAGCGTCATTTACCGACGGGAAAGTATCTGCTAAAAAATACTTTAATGGTTTCCCTGTTTTACAAATTAGCGCTCCTGTCACACATGGTAACTCTGGTGGCCCAGTTATTAATAATCAAGGTCAAGTAATTGGCATAGTTGCATTTGCTTCTGAAGCATCGGGCTTTAACTTTGCAGTACCGAGCAATACAATTATGCAATTTCTCCGACAAGCAGGTATCACAAATAAAGACCAAGTAGCGAGTCGATAGACTTTATGCTGGTTGCCAAGTCCCGTGGAAACTATGGGGGATGACGCTGGGTAATTCTAATTTGCAGATTGGTTCTTCGTTTAGGCGATCGCTCTCAAATACCCACACTTCGCTACGATGAGAATTACCATCATATACCACTGTTAACACCCAATCTTGTACATGTATGGGTTCAGAGGGATAACGATTTGCGCCAAAGTCTGCTGTGGTGAGGGTGTTGGTCTTGTGATCAAAGCGGGCGATCGCTGTTAGTATCTCTTGGCTAATATCTGCACCTGAACGAAATCCAGACATATATGTATACCGTGAAATTTGTCCGACGTTGGGCTGTGGTACACTGGGAAACTCGCAATGTTGGTCTGAAAGTTGCTCAATGGCAGTGACTTTACCAATTTGAGGATTTAAAGTTACCCGTGAGAATGTACTTTTAGCGGCGGTGTGAGTTACGCCTGTAGCGACTTCTTTGAGATATTGGTTAGTGGTAAAGTCTGCGTATCGGGCAATATCTACAATCACCGTACCGCTACTGTCAACATAACCGTTGGCAAAGTGCCACTGAAACCAAGGTTCAGTTTCTCCTCGACTTACCAAGGATAAGGTTTCGCGGTCAATTACTAAAATCTTCGTTCCTAATTGTGGCTCCCATTCTAGCGCATCACTGTAACTACCAGTCCCTAACAGCACGGGAAGAAGATTCAGCCTGACTGGCGGAATAAAAAAGACTAAATACTGTCCTGCTAAGACAAAATCATGCACCAATGGTACTCCTTTTAACTGGTATGCTGCTTTTTGGATGATTTTGCCTGTGGAGTTACTTTTGTAGACATGTAGTGTGGCATTTAATCCGGGGCTAATGCCAAAGTTAAAAATTTCCTTTGTGTGTGCATCTTGCTTGTAGTGTGCAGCATAGCTTAACCCTTTAGTTATGCCTCCTAAATCATCTTCGCCCCAAGTTTCTAAGGTTTGCAAATCTAAGGCGTGGGGTTTACCACCTTCCCACAGTGCTAAGAGTTTATCAGGAAGTGCCAACACTGAGGTATTAGCGGCGTTCTTAATTGGTTTGAGCCATTGATTCCAGATGATTCCTGGTGCTGTCATGCCATAGTTACCATAAAGCAACTTACCTGCGGCTGTTTCTGCTTGGTAGCCAGCAGTTTGCACATAGCGATAAACTCCTGTAGCGCCTGCATCGGTGAAATGTACAGCGAGAATCGCCCCATCGCCATCAAACCAGTGCCCCATACGTAACCCGCCACGTTCTAACCGTGCTGGGCCATTGCGGTAGAGTGTACCCCGTAAGCCTTCAGGGATTTTACCCGCGATAATTGGCAGTTGGGTGGGGGGAAATTCGGTTCCTGGTTGGGTAATGGCATTTGCCCAGGTTTTTTGTATTGACTTTTTATTGATTGTATGCATTTAGGATTTATGTTTATGCCGCATAAATATCTTTATCCTTTGATTGTGACGTTTGTTGCGTTTTTTTTACAATGCCTCTAACGGTTAAGAATTTCGTCACTAGTGCATAATCTGTTTGTCACTTCTCAACTTGCAACTATGTTCAAACAACTGAATCCCAAGGTTATTGGTTTAATAGTTCTGGCGCTGGTATTTGTCCTTAGCTACACACCACAAATATTTGCTACTACTCCCCGCCAGGGTAACGTGATTTTTATTCACCCCGATGGGACTAGTGCGGCTCACTGGGGTGCAGCGCGGATACTGCACAAAGGGCCGGATGGTAGACTCAACTGGGATAACATGTCAAATCTGGCTGTTTACCTGGGACATATGAAAAACCAACTCACCGCTACTTCTAACGGTGGTGCGGTAACTCACGCTACAGGGGTAAAGGTGAATGCTGATTCTTTTGGCTTAGATGAAACAGGTAAACCTCTGGTGGCATTGTCTGGAAAACCGCAGACAATTATTGAAGAAGCGATCGCATCTGGTAAAGGAACAGCTATCATCAATTCTGGTGTCATCCACGAACCGGGGACGGGTGCGTTTGTCGCCAAGTCACCCCAACGCCGCAATTTTGCAGATATTACTAAGCAAGTAGTCGAATCGGGAACAGATGTGATTTTAGGCGGTGGCGAAGCTTGGTATCTTCCCAAAGGTACAGCAGGTAGACACGCCACCGCCCAACAAACTCAACGTACCGACGGCTTAAATCTGATTGCATTAGCCATAAAGAAAGGTTACAGCGTTGTTTATACCCGTGATGAACTGTTGAAGCTACCAGCAAATACCCCAAAAGTTTTAGGAATTTTTGCTGCTGATGATACTTACAACGACGACAACGAAGAAAACTTGAAAAAACAGGGACTACCGTTATACGTCCCCAGTGCGCCCACAGTCGCCGAACAGTTGCAAGTGACTTTACGCCTTTTGTCCCGGAAGCGCAATGGTTTCTTGATTGTGTTGGAAGAAGAAGGTAGCGATAACTTCTGTAATTATAATCATGCAGCTGGTTGCATCGAAGCAGTGAAACGGGCTGATGATGCTGTCGGTGTGGCGATGAATTTTATTCAGAAGAATCCCAACACACTATTAGTAACCGCCGCCGATAGTGACGCAGGCGGCTTAGAATTGGTGGGAGTCACAGAAGCAGATTTCCCTTTAGATAAACCAGTACCAGAAAAAAGTAAGAACGGCGCACCGTGGGATGGTAGAGACGGGACTGGGACTTTACCCTTTATTTCCGCACCCGACAAACAGGGTAAAAGATTTCCGTTTGCGATCGCTTGGTCAACTTTCGGCGATAATGCAGGTGCAATTGTCGCTAAAGCCCACGGTTTCAACTCTCAATTACTACCTGGAACTGTCGATAATACCGATATTTATCGCCTCATGTATCGCACTTTGTTTGGTAAACAGTTGTAAATTGGGAATCAATACTAGGACTTACGCACTGTACAAATTTATCATCTTGTGCATTAACGAAAATACATTGTTTCAGGCTGTACTCAATCATCTATTGATAAATAGCGATCGCCTAAAAAGTATGGAAAAATCAAGGTTTAATGCCTGAAATCCATACCCCATATTTAGTTTTTTCTGTCAATGCGTAAGTCCTAAATACCTTGAAATGGTAATGTATGCTCTTACGGATACTCATGACTAACAAAGGGAATATCAACAACTTCGCCCTCGACTTCGCCTACCTTCACCTTTAAACCCACACCACCGGCTTTGGTGCGGATGTAACCCAAGCCGAAGTAACCATCAGTGGTTTCTGTATAACTGGTGAGTTTACCGACTTTTTCCTCTCCGACTGTAATCACTGTACCCACTTCCGCAGGCGCGCTGAGGCGGATACCCCAGAGGTATTGCTTTACACCTTTATAAGTATTGAGGCGGGCAATGGTTTCTTGACCGATATAGCAACCCTTGTTAAAGGAGATAGTTTGCCATAAACCGACTTCCAAGGGATTGTAATCATCGGTGAGTTCAAATTCTGGGGCAGGGCGTCCTTGTAAAATTCGCAACATATCCCAAGTGCGATCGCTCAATTCCACTGCGCCTAATGCTAAAATCTGCTGCCATACTTTTTCTTTGTCGGTGGCTGGCAAAATTAAGCTGTAACCAGGGGCAGCCAAGCCACTACCCACAGCAACATGCACCCCATTAACTAAGAGATGATTACCTAATGGTTGACCAATAATCGCCCCAGCCCCTAACTTTTCAATAATGGCGTCACTTCCAGGCCCAAGCAAACTAAAAGTAGCTGTTTCATCAGTGACATCGGTTAGTTGTACCTTGTCAGCAAAAAAGATATAACGATCCAGCCATTGCATGAGGAACTCACGACGGTTAGGAGAAACTAGCAACAGCACCGCATCATCGAGAACGTAAGCATTTACCAAATCTATAGTACGGGCGGTGGATGTCACCATCACCGTATCGCAACCTTGCCCTGGCTTGAGACTTTGAAAATCGTTAGTACTTTGATTGTGTAAAAACCGCAGACGATCCTCATCAGAAACACGGATACGTCCCCAACCAGAGCGATCGCATACAGCAACCCCTTCGCTGGCGGCTTGAATAGCTGCTGCGTCTTTAGCG
Source organism: Goleter apudmare HA4340-LM2 (assembly GCA_019359495.1). Lineage (GTDB taxonomy): Bacteria > Cyanobacteriota > Cyanobacteriia > Cyanobacteriales > Nostocaceae > Goleter > Goleter apudmare. The sequence continues at coordinate 159,931 of JAHHHF010000064.1, read as the reverse complement.
TCAATTGCAGATGTTGACATAGTGATCCAGAGTTGCCTTGCTTCAAAGTTCTCGCCTTGGAAATCTTAGCAAATCAAGGTTTACAGGTTCAATATCTTTGGGGGAATAGGGAATTGCTAGCCTTAGACAAAGAAATCTTGTCAGCGATCGCCTGTTCTGATGTCCCAAATTAATGGTACAAAAGTATTATCGCTTATTTAATGAGTTCGTAGTCATCACTCAACTGCTGACGACAAACAAAGTTTGTGAACTGGTGTAGGGATTGCAACAGGGATAGATTGTGTCTTAATGTAATGAAACTCCCAAAATCAGCGTCGCAAATCCTCTCTACACAGATACACTTGTTTAGCAAAACACTTTTGATAGCCGAAAACGATGAAAGCATCTGCTAAGTTCGACTTTGAGGACGAGAAATTTAATGCACCCCCTTCTCAAGTCATCCCCTGGTGTCAGATGATTAATCCTCGCTATGGCACAGATGGACTCCAACCCCACGGCTTGGCGATGAAGCTAGATAATGCCAATGCTGTTGGTTTCCAGCCTGATGACAATTGGCATCAGGTAGAGCATGAATTTAGTTCTGGTAGTGAAACGGTATTGATTAGTACCAAACCCAGCTTAGTTATAGTGCGTCGGGGTCCATTATCTGTCAAAGACCGGGAAACAGGGATGAAGTTGGGTACACTTAAAGATAATTATGATGCGTTTTTAGCAGACAAACTTAAATTTAAAACCTTCACCCGTTACCTAATTTTTATAGTAGGAGAAGATAAAAAATTTCTCCACGATTCACCACTGCAATTAACACTAAATGGTGCGGCTGGCGCAAGTTTCAGCAAAACTTACTGCGAATTTCAACAAGGTAAAATTGTGGGTGGTTTCGTGGCAGAATTAGAAAAGGCTTACGCTGCATATCGTAAACAACCTTTAACACCAAAAGGACCTCTATTCCACGCCCACGGGATTTTTTCTCCCATAATTGAGTGTGAAGAAAGAGGTATTGAACCAAATACAGTTTTGGTCGCTTCTACTGTCGATTTTAAACATCCGACGGTTGGCACTCTCACACAATACCTCATTCCTTCGGATTCTCTAGAATCAACAATTATCTGCAAGGCTTTTGAAGAGTATAAAGAGTTCGGCAAGGAAGCAGTGAAAATAGAAACACCTAAACTAGAAATGGCCGGGGTTTCTAATTCTTACGTTTACGCCGACGAAGATGATTTTGGCTATCCGCCGTATTAGGGTGATGGTGAGATACAGTGAGGTACAGACGATTGTAGGGGCGAACGGCCGTTCGCCCCTACCCATGTTACGTAGGCGAAGTGTTCCCTATTTCTTGAGCAGTAAATAATACAATGAACCATTGCCGCCTGTAACGCCAGCGCGATCGCCTGCTAGTTTACCAGTACCCATAAAATAATCTACCCGTCCTGGGCCTTTGATGGCGCTACCTGTATCTTGATCAAGGACAAAGCGACTAACTCGGCGGTATTCTAATTTACCGCCGCTAGCAGCATAGGGAAAAGAGTTGTGAATCAACGCTAGTGCCCCTGGCGGCATGAGAGACTTATCTGTAGCAATGGAACGCTCGGCTGTGACTGGCACACTAATGCTACCTGTAGCTTGAGTACCACCTGTTTCTTTAAAGAAAATAAACCTTTCCCAACGGGGTAGATAATTATTCAACTCCTTGGGATTTTGTTGGAAAAACTCGATTATGCCAGGCATTGAGAGTTTATTGGCTGCTAGTTTGCCGTCTTTCGCCAATTCTCTGCCAATACTAGTCCAAGGGTAATCTGTGCCGCCTGCATAACCCACAGATGTTTTTTTGCCATTGGTTAACTGAATTTGGGCAGAACCTTGGATATGTACCATGTATGCATCTAGGCGATCGCGGAACCATAGAAGTTCTAAGCCCTTCAGTTGGGTTTTACTGCCTAATAAACCATCTTGGCCTTCCAACTCAACGCGTTTGGGGTGGGGTTTAGCCCATTGGTCAAAGTCTGGTGGTAGACGATACAGGGGATATTTATATGCGGCTGTAGCCACAGGGCTAGCTGTATAAATTGGCTCATAATAAGCTGTGAACTTCACAGTCCCATTACTGTCATTGCCGACTGATTTGTAAAAAGTAAATTCACGGCGGACAGCAGCTTGCAGTTGGGCTGGTGACTTGGATTGCACCACCAATTGACGAAAGCGCCGCAAACTACGAACTACGCGATCATGGGTAATTTCCTTGATGGGATATTTTTGATAGACGGCGATCGCTGCATCCTTTTGCAAATAACGCAGACTGTGATCAATCGATGCCAATAATGCCTGGCGATCGCCCCTTTTACCCTTGCTACCCCACAGTTGCTCATCCCAGCCCAAACAAGCATGACGAGGGGTGCAATCGCTTCCTAAAGCCAGAGGTTTCAGAGGTGGCGATACCTCAGGATTGATTGACGGTACTGGTATAGGTATCACAGGGCTGGTCTGTGCTGGTTGGGGTAAATCAGGAACCTGAGCAACAGCTGACCATAATGTGTTTACAGAGGCAATTCCTAGACTCAAGGAAAGCAAAGCAAGGGTTTTTCTCATCATTTAGTGAAATCTTTCAACACTAGAACTAAAAACTGGTTCTACTCGGATTGCTAATATTCGGGCTGGTCGTACTACTAAGTACTCCTGCTCAATATTTTTGATCGGTACGTTGATCAATTCATTAGAATCAAACTTCGGCATAAGTGCCGCATTATACCATTTTTGAAATTCTTGAAAAGTAGTGAAGCGTACTTCTTCCCGGTGACCACCTTCTAGTAAGAGGTGTACAGCGTATTCATTCGGTGTTCTAGGCATAAGGTTGAATTATTTGCAACATGTCCAACCCATTGTTAACCATGCTACCCCAGAATGAAAAGGGGAAGTATACGGGAGATGGGATAACTGTTCGGGAGAGTTGTGAATTAATCACCCATCATTGATCACTCCTAACTCATAACTTTTACTTCCGCCTATGACGGTTGCTTACCTAGAAACGGTTCCCAGCAATTTGTGATCACCAGCAAATCTTCATACTGCCAACTATTCATAGTCAGGACTTTAGTTCTTATCTTCTCAGCACCTGAGGACTGATTGTCAGCAGAGTCGAGACTTTAATTGAAAGCATCGGCTAAAGCGGTCATTGCTGCCTCTCTAGCCTTAATCTTGTTAAGATACCTTTGCACCGCATCACTTATTTGAACAAAGGATGTATCGCTTATTCATGATTATTGATCTGCGACTAAAAAGTTTTATTGCCAAGACAAGAAAAAACCGTCAGAATGCACTCATGTTGGCTCGAATTGCGGCCATAACTCTGACAGAAATGTGATAGCCACTTAAGCAGTTCTCGTTTGGGGACTTGCAATCGTAGAGGGTGTCAATTTTGTTTGCGGTTGATCCAAATGCCTCTTAACCCAGCTGCTTTAGCGCCGTGATAGTCTTCTGTGATGCTGTCACCAATGTGCCAGGCGGCTTCAGGAGGACATTCATGTTTTTCTAAAGCAACGGCAAAAATTTGGGGATCGGGTTTGGCTGCGTGTACCTGGGTGGAAATGGTGATGGAGGTAAAAAAGTCTCTTAATCCTAAGCTTTGCAGAACTGAATAAATTCGGGAATCGAAATTAGAAACTACTCCTAATTCAATCCCCAAGCGTCGCCAGTTGACTAAAGCTGGTAAAACATCAGGATAAACGAACCACGGTTCGGCAGTGCCAAAGTGGATATAAAGTTCACTAAAAAAAGCCGAAAAGTCAGAAAACTGTTTGACAACCCCTGCACCTTCAAAGGTGTTGAAGGAAATTAGTTGCCACCAATCAAACTCGCGCTGAGGTATATCTTGGTCATCTGCATCTGGGAATATCGGCGGTGGTGCTGCTTTAAAGCTTTGAATAAATTGTGTATTCAATATATCGGCTGAAACCTCAACGCCAAATTCCTGGGCTACCTGGCTATAAACTTCGCCCACACTGCCTTTAACGCCGATGAGTGTGCCTACAGCATCTAAAAAAATAACTTTCGGTCGTTCCATTAAACTTTGATGATTTTTAATCCTAGGTTTAGAGATGTTTGCTTACTAAAGCTTTAGTGCGCTGTTCAGCGATACGCGTTTAAATTGGATGTTGTTCGTGGAAACTGTCATGAGCCATTAGTCCCTTGTCTTGTGTAAACACAAATGACAAATAACAAATGACGATCCCGACGATTAAATATACACCTTAAATGCGTCAACACTATTTGCTAACGAGAAAGCGTCTCTATAATAGGACGGACTAGCCAGTTAAAACCAACTTTTAGCTGATGTTCTAAAGTTGGTAGTCGATACAAATAGGCGAGGCGACGGCCAACGTATGCCAAGGGCCCATCTAGTTTGATACCTAAACCAGTGAGGGTGGCGTTGTCTATTCCTAGTGCCAACATTTCTCCTAACTGTTGGTATCGGAAGGGCAATAAAGGACGATTAGTTAACGAAGCCCAAATATTCCAGGCGGTATAATCAGCTTGTTGAAAAGCGGCTTGGGCGGTAGCAGGGACTTGCTGTCCCTGGGCATCAAGAGTGTCTGCTAAATCTCCCAGGGCAAAAATTTCTGGATGGTCGAAGACTTGTAGAGTGGATGTGGTGCTGATTTGACCACGCTGATTTTGTTTGAGGGGTAAGGATTTGACCACAGAACTCACTCGTGTACCTACAGTCCAAATCACCACATCTACGGGAATCGTGTCTACCTGATTTTTGTAATCTAGGGAGATGGTATCTGGCCCGATGGATGCAACTTTGGTTTCTAAATCAATAAATACACCCTTGGCATCCAAAGCTTTTTTCGCGGCTTCACGGTTAAACTCTGGGGAAGTTCGTAAAATTTGGTCACTGAGTTCTACAAGGCGGAAACGTCCTCTGGCTTTGAGTCTGTCTGCTAGTTTACAAGCTAATTCGACGCCACTGTAACCAGCCCCAACGATCGCCATCCGAATTTTATCAGCATCTGATTCTTCTAAAACTCGCAAGCGCTCTTCCAGACGGTAAGCATCGGCGATGGTGCGGAAAGGATAGGCGTAGGACGTTGCACCAGGAACTATATCCAGTGGTGTTTCTCCACCCATAGCCAACACTAGGCGATCATAGGAGAGTTCTGGCCCATCCTGCAAATGTACCCGTTGCCCAGTTGTGTCAATTCCCGCCACAACTGCTTGATAAAAACGCACACCTGTGTTTGCTAACAGTTCTGCAAAAGGTGGGGCAATTTCCCAGGTTTGCAGTTCGCCAGTGAGTAATTCGTAGAGTAAGGGGGAGAATAAAAAGCGATCGCTTTGATCTACCAGCACAATTTCGGGTTTTTGTGTAGATTCCCAAGGTAATTGGCTCAAGCGTAAAGCTGTGTAGAGGCCGCCAAAGCCTCCACCAAGGATCACAATTCTAGGAGTTTGTTGAGTCATCGTTTCTATGGGAGTGCAATCTCAGCAGGCAACTTATTTCAGTTTAATGATTTATTGCGGTCTATGGCCATCAGCCAACAATCTGAGTATTCTCCTTCATGTAGTTCATGGGCAGGCAATACCTTTACTTTGACAAAACCACATTTTTCATAGCACCGGATAGCACGGGCGTTATCAACGTGGGGGTCAATTACAATCTTCTCAGCTAACAATACTTCAAAAAGATAGGTAGTAATTGCTGAGAGTATTTTTGTGCCAATTCCCTGATTCCAATATTTGGTTGCCCCAATGAACAAGTCAATGGCATAAACATTATCAGTTTGATTCAGTCCGTACATTTGCCTGTCGGTTTCTGGCAATTCATTTAAGAGATAATACTGCACATAACCAATAGGAATATTTTGATAGTAGAAGATACAAGGAATAACCCGGTCTTCTCCTATCACCATAGGTTTATAGTTTTCGATGATTTTGGCTAGAGGAAATGGATTGTCTCTCCCTTCATAAAATTCTAAAACTTTTGCATCAGTTAGCCATTTTGCTATTAATTGGTAATCTTGTATCTCGTCTTGCATTAGACGAATATATATATCTTGTTCTTGAATTAGCATATCTTAGACAGAATATTTAATTTCCATTTTAAAATATAGCCAGTAGGGTGCGCTATAGCGGTAGCCTAAGCAAGCCTTTATTAAGTTAAGTGGGTCAAACTTTGTTACAATGCACTCTACAAAACTGCCGTTGCAAAAAATATTAAGTAAAAAGCAGTTTGTAGAAATTACAAACCGCCTTCAATTCAACATTTATATAAAACTAATTGCCGCCTGATGTGACAGCTTTATGATGCGTGGCTGGATCTTCTGGCTTTCTGTGCCATTTGCCATCGCTGCCTTCTTCATATTCGTTTCTGACACTGTTCCAAGCAACATCACGAGCACCGTCCTCACTGAAACCATTGCTTTGAGCTGCATTGAATGCAGCAACAAAAATCTGTTGCGCGTGTTCAGGAAGTTGTTCTTTGATTTCCTGAGGTAGTTCATCTATTTGGTTGTAAGCCATAAACCTACTCCGATGATCTCAATTTAGGTTTATGCTAAAAAATTAGTTATGCTATTGCCTCTTTCTGTAAGTATATAACCGCAATTACTATACTTTTGATAGAGTATTTGCGTCTACCAGGTTATATAAACACTCCACTTTTCTGCCATCCTCGCACTCACACCTGGTACTCTTTCTAAATCTTGTAAAGATGTGAATTTTTGCTGCTGGCGAGTAATAATTATTTGCTGGGCTAACTTCTTCCCAACACCAGGTAGTGCTGCTAATTCTTCGGGAGTCGCAGTATTAATATTAATTGGTTCAATTATTTTGCTGTCATTTGATGTCGGACTATTAATTTGAGGACATTGTTTCGCTTCTGCGGCAATTTTCTGCTGAATTGTAGATGGTACGCCTAGTTGCACAGTAGTGTAAAGACGTGCAAATTCTCGCACATAATGAGCGGCAACCTTGGGATTTTTAATGATGATGACTGTCTCATCATTACCTGTATTGGCAGCTTCTGACCAATTATGTGAACCTGTAATTACTGTTTTTCCATCAATTACAGCAAATTTATGATGTAGTAAATCTCCTTTTGGTAATGTAGGCACACCTACAGAAGTAATCGGATTTTGCCAAGGTTTGTTATCTACTTCATATTTACATTTTTCACTGAGAGCTACCCCCATCATATCGAGGGCTTCACTATAATTACGATAGGCAAATTGTGGCTCAATTAAAGCCCGAACTACTACATTTTGTTGATGGCGATTTTCGAGAATATTAGCTAGACGTTGTTCAGAAAATACAAATAATGCCATGTCCACAGATTTAGTGGCTGATTCTAAAGTTTTGCCAATTAAACCATTACTACTATTAATCCAAGGTTGAGTGGGGGAAGTAGGCGAGAATTGCACAGTGATTGAACTTTCACCTAGAGTAATTGTTTTTGACGATCGCACTGGTTTTTGCAAGCCAAATTGACTGTCTGGTTTACCTCCTGGCCCGTCACCCCACATAATATTAAATTCTTCTGTGAATAAAGCTGCTAATTCTGGGCTGTCAATTTGTAAGAAGTTGTTGGCGTTGCCTAAACTGTTGGGATTACCAAAATCTCCAAACATATCACTGAAGGTAAAATTGGCAGAAGTAGCAATCACAATCTTATTGTCGATGATGACAAATTTATGATGCATCAAACTACTACCTTTAGAGCCATCGGCTGTATCGTCCAACCAAGGAATTTGAGCATTTTGTAACATTGCCAATGCATCTCTTTGGTTGATTTCTGCTTGGCTGAGTTGATTATCTTGATTATTATCTACAAATTTGAAAAATTCCTGATAACGTTCTCTTTCTCTTTTTTCTAATTGACGCACTTCACTGGCTGAAAAACTACTCCAAGGACGGCTATAGGTATTTTCTAAAATTACCCTGACTTTTACCCCGGCTTTTTGTTTATCTACTAATGCTTGGGCAACTTTGGGTAAACGCAATTCCTGTACAGCTACATCTACTGTGAATTTAGCTTGGGAAATTGCATCGACAATCTGCTGTTCTAAGTTATCTCCAAGGCGAGTTTGTTGGCGATAAGGTTCTGAAAATTCTGAAGACTCGCTATGGTTAAAGTTAACTTTAACAAATGGGTCTTGTGGTAAAGGTGCAGCACGGCGATTATAGGATTGGACTCGTTGACAAGCACTGAGGGTAAATATCAGTACAAAGATATAAAAAAAATACCTGAGGTGAGGAATAAGTTGCACTGTAATCTGCTAAAAGTGAATTGGGGGTGAACACATTTATAGTTCCCAAAAGAACCTGTGCTGAATTAATCAGAAAGATGAGTGTAAAAGTGGAACAAAAAACATTTACCTAAGTGAAATTACGCAGATTTTATCATACTTTGAACTCTTTCAAGAAGATATCAGCAGTCTATTGTCAGTGTGTGTTCTCACTATTACTAATCGTATGCAAATATATCTAGATTACAGTGCGACTACTCCCCCTCGGACAGAAGCGATCGCCGCCATGCAAACAGTCTTCTCTCAACAATGGGGCAACCCTTCCAGTTTGCATGATTGGGGACAACGAGCGGCAACAATTGTGGAACAAGCCAGAATCCAAGTAGCAGGATTAATTAACGCCCCAGTTCCAGAATCAATTATTTTTACGGCTGGTGGCACAGAGGCCGATAATCTGGCAATTATGGGCATTGCTAAGTTGTATGCTTTGCCCCAACACATAATTATTTCTAGTATTGAACATTCAGCCATTTCTGAACCTGTGCGATCGCTAGAAAGACGGGGATGGGAAGTGACGCGTTTGAGTGTGGATGCAAAAGGCAGAGTTAACCCCCTAGATTTACAAGCTGCATTAAGAAGTAACACAGTTTTAGTTTCTGTAATTTACGGTCAGAGTGAAATTGGTACAGTTCAAGCGATCGCAGAATTGGGAAATATTGCCCGCACACATGGCGTTTTGTTCCACACAGATGCAGTGCAATCTGTGGGACGATTACCAATTGATGTACAACAATTACCCGTAGATTTATTGAGTCTTTCCAGTCATAAGATATACGGGCCCCAAGGTGCAGGGGCATTGTATATGCGTCCTGGTGTGGAAATATTGCCCTTGCTGGGTGGTGGGGGACAAGAAAGGGGATTACGTTCTGGCACCCAAGCTACGCCGATAATTGCTGGGTTTGGTGTCGCTGCTGAACTAGCAGCCCAAGAAATAGTGAAGGAAACACCCCGCTTAATCAAATTACGCGATCGCTTGTTTGCCCTATTAGCTGATATTCCTGGTTTAATTCCCACAGGGGACATGGAACACCGCTTACCTCACCATGTCAGTTTGGCTTTAGAATCCGCCGATGGCAAAAAACTCAGTGGTAAAACTCTGGTACGACAAATGAATTTGGCTGGCATTGGTATCAGCGCTGGCTCTGCCTGTCACAGTGGTAAACTTAGCCCCAGTCCCATACTGTTAGCAATGGGTTATTCTGACAAAGTCGCCTTGGGAGGAATTCGCATGACCTTGGGGCGCGATACCACTGAAGCTGATATCGATTGGACGGCGATGGTGTTGAAGCAAGTTTTGCAGAGGCTAGCGGTGGATTTGTCTTTAGTGAAGCGTTAAATCCTGAATATTACATTTTTATTGATCGTGCTTACATCCCCACCCACAAGGGGATGTAAGCACGGCAAAATAAGGGGGTGACGCTCGTTCCGACGCTCGAAGACTCGCTACCGCTTCGCTATCGCTACCGCTTCGCTAACGATGCCCCTTATTTTGCATTATGTTTTTGGGTAAGCGCGTCACCCCGTTGTTTCTGAGTCTCAATATACCGCTTCACTGCTTCTTCCCTTGCTCCACCAACAGATGAGTAAAACGTACCGTCACTCCACATCCCTGAACCCCAAAAGCGACGTTTTTTGAGGTCTTTGAATGTATTAAATATATGCACAGCAGAAATTGATTTCATGGTTTTGGCGATTTCTACTGGTGCAGTTGTGTGATCTGCCTGTACGAATACATGAATGTGGTCAGGCATTATTTCCAATGCGTGAAGTATCCACCCATAGGTTTTACAAGTTTCCCCGATGATTCGTTTTAATTCTACTTCCACCGCACCTTCAAGGATTTGATGACGGTATTTGGGACAAAAAATGATGTGGTATCCCAGGCAATGTTTAGCATATGAACTTGATAGTATTTTCATATTTTTAGTGTATATCAATAAAACATATAAAATATGTGATATAGTAATTTTACACAAAAATGCCCAGCGATGCCGTTAACATCCTGGGCTTGGTCAACCTAGTGTTGGTAGGTCAACATGAAAATTCTACAGCAAATAACAGTAGGCGTTGCTCTTACGTCATTATGTCTTTCGGCTAGTGTTAAACCATCACAAGCCAACCCAGCAATCTTAGCTCCTGTGGCTTTGTGCGCTGGAACTGCGGGAGTGGGGTGTATTTTAGTCGGAACAGCGTTAATAGGTGGTGGTATCTACTATATTTGGCAAATTTCGGACGGACAGAGAGTTGCAGCAGACGCACAAGGCAACATATTCAGATCCGAATATTTAGAAGATCCAGAGGAGTTTGAAAAAGAGGTAATAGTCAATGTTTATGGATCATCACTTACTTTAGCTCAAGCTGAAGAAAGATGTAAAAGAGACGTAAGTTTGCATGGGCTTGAGTTTGTTCGTGTTCGCAGAAGGGCAAACGGAACTTTTGAATGTGTAGGCAAATAAAATGAAACAACAATTCTTACAAAATCCTGGTACGCATTTTGTACAAATGCCATGTATTGATACTGATTCTCAAGCAAATTTGCATAATGGAGTTATCTTAATTTGTCCGTTAAGCACTCAGCAATCAATAGAAAAATACTTGAAAACTGAAAGGCACATTGCTCATTATGAACTTGCAACTACTTATACTGTAGGGTACGAAGGGCAGGAAGATCATATTTGGGATTTTAGCCACTACGAAGCTTATGAACCAGCAAATACAAAACTTCCTTCACTAATTGTTCTTCGGTATCGTCGTAGATATTTTGAGCCTGTCAATCAAGAGCAGGTTATCAAAGATTGTATGAAAGAGAATGTAGCAACGGAGCTTCAAACAGCATAATGAAACGTACTGTTAGCATCCCAGTTAATTTACCATCAGAAAGATTTTTGCCTCTAATGAATCAGTGTGCAGAGATATTTAATGCACACGTTGACTGGGCTATTGCTAACAGTACCTACAACAAAAATAAGGCACACAAGGAACTGTATCACCTGTTAAGGGTTGAGTTTCCAAGTGTGCCTTCTGCCTTGTTACAGACAGTTCGAGATAATGCGCTTGAGGCAGTCAAAGCCACAAAGCGGAAAGTCAGAGCGTCGGCTTCTGGCGATCTGAACTTTCCAAGACAATTTAAAAGTATTCCCAAGAAAAAACCAACATCAGGATTAAGGTACGATAAGCGCACAATGACGCTAAGAGGGAAGCAATTAACTCTTAGTTGTATTGGTAAACGAGTCACCTTGATTCTTGATGTGCCTGAATATTTCAGAGAAGTTTTTGAAACTTGGGACTTTTGTGGAGCAACTGTCACTTATACCAAAAACACTCAGCAATTCTGGGTGAGATTGGTTTTCGAGACAGAAGATCCGCAACAAATAGCGCAAAGTCCGAGCCAAGGCTTCCTTGGATCGGAACTTTGTAAGAGAGAAGGACAAATTCAAGGAATTGACAGAGGCTTATATCACCAAGCTGTTACAAGTGACGGTCAATTCTTCAGTTCTTCTAAGATAAGAAAAGTACAAAGACGTTACTTATACAATCGTCGTCAACTCCAACAAAAAGGCACTCGTAGTGCCAAACGTCGCTTAAAAGCGATGTCTGGACGTGAGAAGCGGTTCATGCGGGATACGAACCATTGTGTAAGTAAAAAGTTAGCCAACCAACCAGGAATAGCGGTTTTTGTACTAGAGGACTTGTCCAGTATTCGCACACAGCGACGGGGCAAGAAAATGAATAAATGGTTGGGTAGTTGGGCTTTTTACCAACAAGAACAATTCCTAACTTACAAAGCAGAAGCATTGGGTAAACGAGTAGTTCACCAAGATCCTCGTTACACGTCTCAGAAGTGTAATATTTGTAAGCACGTTCGACGGACAAACCGCCACAAGTCTAGATTCCATTGCAAAAATTGTGGACATCGGACACACGCGGATCTCAATGCTGCCAAGAATGTCAGGGATGACTACATTCTCTCTTCTACCCAAGGGACAGAAGAGCAGGCATCAGTCAATATGCCGGATGTTTCGACCGATTCTCTCGGTCATTTACAAGCCCCATCCCCTTGTGGATGGGGCGTTTGACAATTCGCCATTCACTCTGATTCATCACTAGGACTTACGCAAAAAATATCTCAAACTCTGCGTCCTCTGCGTTAGCCTGCGGCAAACCGTACTCTCCGAGAAGCCTCGCTATGCTCGTCTACCGCGTCTACATTTTTCCGTTACCTGTGCGTAAGTCCTAATCACTTTCAGCAAAATTTACTTGCTCATAAAGGTCACTTAGTTGAATTTGAAAATCAATTGTGTGCAGCGATAAAATTGCAGATTCGCCTTCAATTTCGGTAAATAACCATTGACCTTCAGCAGTTTTTACATACTGCATTACATGATGTTGGTATTGGTCAATTAAAACATATTCTTTAAATTCCGGGATGGAGCGATAATATAAGAACTTGTCTCCTTGGTCGTAATTTTTAGTTGATTGAGATAAAACTTCCGCAATTAATGAGGGATTCATCACAGTAGTCGTATTAGTTCCCGTATAGACAGGTTCTTGTGCAATTACCATCACATCTGGATAGGTATGTTGACGGTAACGAGGTATCCACAACCGGACATCAGCTATATAAACGTCATATTGTCTGCCTCTCAAAGCTACCTTTAATGATGCAGCTAAATTCAAGGAAATTTTATTATGATTGGTAGTGCCACCTGTCATCGGGACTATTTCTCCATCGCGGTATTCGCTTTTAAATTCTGCCTTCTCTTCAAGTTCTAAATATTCTTCAGGGGTGTAATAGCGTTTTTGTGTTTGTAACTGCATAAATATACTACCTGTTCTTTATTAGCTGAAAATAGTAGTAATAAGATGATTACTTAATAATATTCTATCGAGTAATCCAGTTAAAACCATAACTCCACCCAAATCTGACACACACTGCTGCTAAAAATGCTGAAACAATGGAAGTAGATACTAAAGCACAAAATAAACTATGCCTGAACTGCCTAAGAGTCTTGAAGAAGCGATCGCTCAATCTCGCGCAGCCACCCAAGCTGCCCTAGCAGATGGCTGTACTCGCTTACAAGTTGAGTTCCTATTCCCAGAACTCAAACCCATGCCAGTTGCAGAACAATTTTTACCCCTGTTGACAGAATATGAATCCCGCTTGAAGGTTTTCTTCGCTGATGCTGGTGCTGCGGCCTTAGCCCGCCGCGATTGGGATGTACCATTTAAAATTTTGGATATTGGTACAGGCAGAGCTGATGCGGTAGGCGATAAAATTCAGCCAGAAGATCAAATTTTCTTATTTATTGCCCCCACTTCCGTAGAAGTATCCCAGCTAGAAAAGCTGTGTGTAGAAATAGGCGATCGCCCTGCAATTCTGTTAAATCCCCGTTTAGAAGATACTGGAGTTGTCGGTATTGGGTACGCAGCTAGACAAACTCGCCAGCGTTTCATTAATACTATTGAAACCTGTTACTACTTACGTCCTGTAGATGACCAAACGGCTGTATTTCGCTCTTACCCTGGATTGTGGGAAGTATGGGTAGAAACCAACAACGAGTATCAAAAAGTTGCCGAGTTACCCAAAAGGCCATCAGGCGATGAGTTAGATTTAATCCTGATGAAGGGACAGCCCCAAACAGGAACAGATGCAGCACCTACGAAAAAGCCGAGCATGTTTAAAAGTTTACAACGCTTTTTAAAGGCTTTGAGTAGTTAGGCATACCATTTCCTCATCTATTGGCGTACAGCTTAACCTCACCCCGCTAAAGCTGTGCTTTATCTCCCCTCTCCTTGCTAAGAAGAGGGGTTGGGGGTGAGGTTTTGATATGTACTTCATGCACCTGGAAACCGCCATATCGCAACTTAATGTGCCAGAGAAATTAAACTATCACATATTGGCAAACCGGATTTTCAAATAATCTTCTTCCATCTTTGCCCCTGCGGGTTGGAGTGCTGCTAAAGCCTGTGGCAAGACGAGGTTACGGCGGTGGTTACCAATGGTAATGTTTAATTCATCTCCAGTTTTACTTAGTTGAACCTGGTCTTTAGGAATTCCAGGCAAGTAAAGTTCTAAGCTGTATTGATTGTTTTCTTGGACTACTCTGATAGTTGTTTCTTTGTAATAAACCTGAGTGGGATCTTCATCTTTGTAAAGGGTTTCTTTCAACCGTTCTAATGCTGCCAAGCCACACATTTCTTCGGAGAAAAGTGGAACTTCTTTCACGGGCAGGGGGTGAAAGTTATCATGGATTTCTTGGCGATATTCTTGCTGATTTTCTTTCCAACGTTGGAAAAATGGATCTTGGACTTCTTGAGGAATAATGCGATTAGCTATTACTAAATCTGTTGCCACATTATATAGACTCAAATAAGCATGAGCACGGAGCGACTCTTTAATTACCATCTTTTCTGGATTAGTAACAAGGCGCACTGAGGTTTTAGTATTGTCGGTTAATACTTTTTCTAGAGCCTCAATTTGCTCATAAAACTCATAAGGTGCATCCATGACTTCTTTGTCTGGTAGCGAAAAACCCGCTATTGGTCGAAAAAGCGGTTCAACTAAAGGGCGGAGCGCTACCGAAATATTTTGAAAAGGTTTATAAAAACGGCGCATATACCAGCCACCGACTTCAGGCAAACTCAGCAGTCGCAATGCTGTACCTGTAGGTGCTGAATCGATAATTAAGACATCAAAATCACCTTCGTCATAGTGGCGTTTCATTCTTACCAAGCCAAAAATCTCATCCATGCCTGGTAAAATTGCTAATTCTTCTGCCTGCACTCCGTCTAATCCCCTAGCTTGCAAAACTTGGGTGATGTAACGTTTCACAGCCCCCCAATTTCCTTCTAGTTCTTGTAATGCATCAAGTTCCGCACCCCACAAATTAGGGCGAATCTCACGGGGTGCGTGTCCCAGGTCCAGGTCAAAACTATCTGCTAGGGAATGGGCAGGGTCTGTGCTTAAAACCAGTGTGCGATAACCTAGCTCTGCACAACGCAGTCCAGTCGCTGCGGCTACTGAGGTTTTCCCCACACCACCTTTCCCTGTCATTAAAATTACGCGCATGAATGATTCTGTCCTGTCTGAGGAATATTTACATTTATTTACAATTTAGCTCATATCAACTAATTTTGAATATGATCAAGTCTCCTAAGTCGCCCAGGACGAGACTTCGTAAAAGTAACGAGAGTTAAATATTGTGGAATTAATTCTGATTTCAGGGTGAGAAATGCTGCTTAACTACGTCTAAGCGTGAACAGTGCCAATAATCAATATGAGAAACAATCAAACCAACTGAGTTGAGACGTAACTCACTCCAGCCAGAGATAGAGATACGTGGTTTCCAAGGTAAAGGGGTATTCCAACTGAGTGTCCACTCAGTTTTAATTGTGTCTCCCAAACTTTGAATGTCATGCAAGTCCATTTTGGGATTTAAAAACCAAGTCTGGATAAAGCTGATGGTTTTTTTAAAACGTTCAACACCATGAAATTTATTTAGTGGGTCTTGGAAATAAACATCAGATGCGTAAATACTGTAAGTCTGATTAACTGGAAATCTTTGGTAGTCTTCTTTAAGGATTTGGATGAGTTTTTTTTTATCGTTTGTCATTTGACATGACCAATACACTATTTTGGATTTCAGATACAATGTTAAATTTCATCCCAGAGACGTTCTAATTGACGCCGCCACAAAACTAGTACTTGTTCTTGAGCCTCTGGAGTTTGCTCCATTTCTCCTAATAAACCTTCTTTATAAAAGCGTTCTAGGGTTTGCATGGTAGTGGGTAGTGATTGTCCCTGTTGCTTTGCTGCTTGGATAATTTTCCGGATGCGGCTTTCAATCAGTCGGTTAAAGACATCATTTAAACCAGCTTGATATAGAGATATAAGTCGAGCGATCGCATTAGAAAAATCTGCACTCACCAAAGTACTACTATGATGCTGATATACTCCCCACACTACCCCTTCATACAAAGCGTAGCGTACTTCTTGAGTGTCATCAAAATTGGCTTCGAGGAATTGTTCTAAAAATGGTTGAGCATCTTCTATTGGTACTATAGGCAGTAAAACTCGTAACCAAGTGTTGTCTTCAGCTAGCAGCACCAATAATCGGAAATCCGATGTATCTATTTGCCATGAGCCGGGAGCGATCGCACTCACAGCTTCTGCACTAAATATTTCTGTCAGCGTGCTGGCAATCTCTTCAGCTTTCATAAACTTTTATTTGCTTTAAACTAATGCACATTGTACATTAGACTCCTCATAGAGGTTTACACAATGCTAAGTAGTACATGTGAAATAGTTAAGCTGGAAATGAAATTAATTATGCCCAGTTAATTAATTAAGCGGTTTTAAAGAACCTAATAATTTCACGGACATGATCGAGAAATTGCCCATCGGTGGAAAGTTGGGCGATCGCATTTCTGGCTTCCCTCGCCAAACGTTCATGTTCAGTTTGATTTGTGGCTCGTAATTCTTCTACATTAGCGGCAATTCTGGCTAAATCTCGGCGAGTTTCTTCACTAAAGCGTTGTTGATTAGCGGGAATTGAGTAGTCCCGTTCTGGATCGAGTTGTTCTTCTAAACGCTCAACTTTTTGTTCCAATGCGTAGAAACGATTACGGAGTTCGAGAATATCTTCACGGGGATACTTCCATTCTTGGCGAATCATTGCCAACCGTGCGTATAAATATTCGTAGGCGCGGATCGATGGACGTAAGATAGTGAGTAACAAAGCTGCACCAGAACTGATATATCCTACAGCACTAATACCCGTAACCGCCAAGGTATAAAGAGCAACTGTTGAGAACAAGTGTAAAGATAGAGCCACCCAGAGCGATCGCTTGGCTAAAATTCTGACATATTTTAACTGTTTCTCATCTACTGGGATGCGTTTTTCTATTGACTGCGCGGCTTCTGCTAAAACTTCTTTAGCCTGAAAATGCACATTCCACGGTACGGTAACAATTACCAATAACCACCAAAAACTAGCGCCGCCGATTATCCAGTCGAGAAAATTACCACTGGGGATGTTGAACCATTGAAATATGCCAAAAGCGGCCAGCACCAAAACCACAATTCCCACAATGGAACTGACGAAAAAGTTGATATACATCTTGCTGTATCTTCCATAAAACCATTACCCCGATCATGACTTTCCTGGGCAGTTATACGGAAATAGATGTGATAGTTGTGATTTTTGCACACAGCAACTACAAGACAAGATAGCTACGCCAAATTGGCTGAGTTTCCTTGCTACTCTTGTCTGGAAGCAACAATCGCCAGCTTTTGCCTTCTCGCTGAATTTGCAGATAAACTTCAAACTGCTGTTGCAGTTGCTTCAACTGTCGCTCTGGTAACTTAATAACTAGATCATAGGTTCCCCGGACTCGGAAAGCTGGTAAATTTTCCACAGTTAGGGGTTGTTCTTGCTTAATTGCTAGGTGTTGGATTTCCAAGCCTTGAAAATCTAAATCCAGCTTTTGGTTGAGTTGCTTTTGGGTTTGTGCTAGCTGGAGTGCGATCGCTTTTTGCACTAACTTATCAGTCGGTAGTAGTCCAATAGTGCCACAAGCTGTCAAAAGTACCACTAAAATCCCTGTTAACACCAACCGCGCCATGTTATTTCCTAAATACCACTCTCCAGCGATAGTATAGCCGTAGATGACTCCAATTCTCGCATTTACCATGTCAACTCGAACTATAAATTTAGATCAGCAACTCTATAACTACCTCCTGTCAACTTCTGTGCGGGAACCAGAAATTCTCTCTCGTCTGCGCCAAGAAACTGCCAATCTTCCCCAAGGCGGAATGCAGATTTCACCAGAACAAGGACAGTTTATGGCTTTGCTGGTGCAGCTGATGGCTGCGAAAAAAACCCTAGAAGTTGGGGTGTTTACAGGTTATAGTTCGCTAGTCGTAGCCTTAGCACTACCTGCTGACGGTAAAATTATTGCAGCTGATGTCAGTGAAGAATTTACTGCGATCGCTCGGAGGTATTGGCAACAAGCAGGGGTAGCCGATAAAATCGACCTGCGGTTAGCACCAGGTATAAAAACTTTAGATCAGCTTTTAGCAGATGGACAAGCTGAGACGTTTGATTTTGCTTTTATTGATGCTGATAAAGGAAATTATGACGGCTATTATGAGCGAGCCTTACAATTGGTGCGTCCAGGGGGCTTAATTGCCATTGATAATGTCTTGTGGTCTGGACAAGTTGCTGACCCTCAAATTCAAGATGCAAGTACCCAAGCCATCCGCACACTCAACGCCAAATTACACCAAGACGAAAGAATCACACTTTCCCTAGTTCCGATTGGCGACGGCTTAACCTTAGCCCTCAAACGGCGTTAGTACCTTGTTATGTAAACCGCTCACTCATTTCACCTGGGATTAAATACCGTAATATTGACCTTACCCCCCATCAATAGCTATGTTGCTCACAGAGTAGCAAGGGTAATGGATTTAACTGTCCATTACCCTTGATAACTAAGCTAGAAAATTTAGAAATTATAGCCAATGCCTAAGGTTAGACCAACACTAGTGTCATTAAAAAATGCTGCATTCACAGCACCTGTGGCTGTAAATCGAGAACCTAACGGAACATCCACACCACCACTTAACAGAAAGGCTAGATCTGTGTCTCTGGTAGTGTCAATTGCCACACCAGCACCTATAAAAGGAGCAATGGAGAAGGTACGTCCAGCTGCTTGGGCAGTTGTTTGTGGAGCAAAATCTAAAGTTACTGGTATCAAAACTAGTGTATTGTCCCCAAAAATTGCCGACGGACGCAATGAAATATTACGTGTCAATCCAATTTTACTAATCACCGTAAAGTTACCTACACTCAGGGCATTCGTACCAGTTAAACCGATGTTACCACCAACCCCAATATAGCTAGGGCCGCCAAGGGTAGTTCTACCTGGTGAAACATCAGTAGTAGGAGTTTCTGTCGGTGGCTGTTGACCAGTGAGGGTGGGTGGTATCAGGACTTCGTTAATTGCATGGATGACTCCATTGCTGGCTTGGACATTTGCTTGGATGACTCTGGCATCATTGATGACAATTTGGTTGGCAGCTTGGTCAACCTTAACATTTATAGGTGCGTCTTCTAGGGTCTGTACTTGCCCAGTTGTCAGTTGATTGGCAGTTACTTGTCCAGGAAGCACATGGTATCGCAAAATCTTAATCAATGTTTCCCGGTTTTCTGGCAGTTGTAACTGCTGTAGCGTCCCAGGTGGTAAAGCCGCAAATGCTTGGTCAGTAGGCGCAAAAACTGTAAAAGGCCCCGATTGTTGTAAAGTCTCAGTCAAACCTGCTGCTTTTAACAAAGAAGTCAGGGTGGTGAAAGAAGTACTAGATGCAGCTAAAGAAACGATATCTGTGCCAGTGGGAGTAGTGCCAGGAGTTCTACCCACAATATAGTTACTGGCGGCAACATTGCTAGCCAAGGGTTGCAACTGTCCCTGTCTCACTAAAGCTTGATACAAAATTGCTGCGGCTTCAGCACGGGTTAGCGGCGTTAGGGGGTTCAGTTGTTGGACATTGGGATAGTTGACAACAATATTTGCTTGTGTTGCAGCTGCGACGTTATTCACGGCATAGCTAGGAATTGCGGTAGCATCTGTGTAGTAAGTATTGAGAATATTAGATGCACTATCGCTAGTCGCTAAACGCAAGCCACTGGTTAAAGCCACCAGCGCTTCTACCTTGGGGATTTGCTGATTGGGACGAAACACATTCCCCGGATAGCCTGAGAGAAATCCAGCTTCATAGGCTGCTCGAATGGCAGCGGCCGCCCAGTAGTTTGCAGGCACATCACTAAAGCCACCTGCACTCAACTGTCTAACTGGACTTTGGTTAAAAGCTTTTTGAATTAGTACGGCAAATTCAGCACGAGTTACAGGTTGATTTGGCCTATAAGTACCATCAGGAAAGCCTGTGATTACATTTCTGGCAGCTAGGGTTTGAATGAATGGACTTGCCCAATAATCTGCACTGATATCAGATAAATTGCTGGTAGCAGCCGGAGATGGCACTGTATCTTGAGATAAAGCTGGGGCAATAATGAATATGGGAGTTACTGTAGTGGCTGCAATCCCTAGCCCTAACAAAGTACCTCTGACTGATGAACGACGAAAGAAACTACACATGAAAATGTCCTCCTGAAAATTTAAAACTATCTCTCAGATTTGTTGATTGATTTTTGGTAAATACTGTCGTAAAGGCAAGTAGTCACAAATCCTTACAGGATAGATTGTTAGTGTGACCTCTCCCTTAAATTTGCTATTGAGCAGCCGTCTCATAATTTTGAGCAAGGCTAAATGTACTCTGATTCCGCAGCATGAGTATAGTATAAATAGAGTTAAATGTGTAATTCTCTTACAACTTTATTTTTAGCCTCTTGTTGCCATTCAACAACTAGCTAACGGCTAGACTTGCAGAAAAAGTTTTCACTCTTTAGATAGTTGTCTACCGTGGTAAATCACCCATTTATAGACGAGATCGAGTCAGTAAATTTAAAAAATTTGTAATTGATTAGCTGCGATGTGTTGATCAAAATCAGTGGACTGAGTTTTTTCCAAAATCCTATTGTTAGTAATTTTATGCAATAAGAAAAGACTAATTTATATTAAACGCGGAGATACGCTGAGGTTTGCTCAATTTTATTAGCGATTTGGTCAGTGCTTCAGCAGATTAGGAATTGCTATCAATAATTAACCATATTTTCGATATAAATTACCTATTTAGGGATAAGTGATTAGCTATGGCAATCCTATTTCAGTTGTGAAAAATATCGGTTTTGGCTGTTGACTGTCAACGGTTAATAGTCAACAACCCTACATGTAAGATTTTACAAATCATTTAGGATTGCTATATGAAATAATCAATCAATTTAGGCGATCGCCATTCTTATAACTGCCTATTTGCTGAATAGCTGTTCGTCACATATCTCGTTCAAGCTGGCTCTTTCATCTACATAGATAGCGATCCCGCTTCACAAACTATCTATAAAGTAATCATAAAGTTTCTGCAAAAGCTATCTCAATACTTGGACATTCAAGATAACTGTACTTACAATCAAGTACGCAATCCCGATATTAGGTAGACTAGACAAAAGATGAGTACCCTTATTCAAAAGGTACAGAATAAGTTTCTTAGAAAGATTTATGATATGCCATTTTGGCAACATCATGCTGAACTTGAGTATCAGACAGCAGTGAGACAACATGTTGCTAATTTGCCTGTGCTTTCGAGTGCTGATATGAACTTAGTTGAGACAATCAGAAGTGAAGGAGTTGTGATTACTTCTTTAACAGCCTTGGGAATTCCTTCTAGCCATCAGACGTTCCAAGCAGCAAAAGACCTGATGCCTAAAATCCCACCAAGTATTACAGGTAATAAACATGAATTTGTTGTTCATGCTAGTTCACAAGAAATAATGGTATATCCTGAGATTTTCTTATGGGGAATAGAATCACGTTTAATCAACATAGTAGAAACTTATGTTGAATTACCAGTAGCCTATCACGGGGCATATTTTCGGAGAGATATCGCTAATCAAGTTGAGCAAAAATCAAGGCTGTGGCATATAGATAAAGAAGATAAAAAGGTACTAAAAGTTATCGTTTATTTGCATGACGTAAACGAAGACAGTGGCCCTTTTCAATATATTCCACAGTCTTGGACTGCAAAGTTGGCTCATTCACTGAAATATCGTCATGGCTATATCCAAGACAAAACAATGCAAGAAGTCGTTTCTCCTTCGCAGTATCAATCTTGCTTGGGTGCTGCTGGCACGGTAGTCTTAGCTGCTACTGGTAGTATCTTTCACCGAGGAAAGTTACCTGTAGCTTCAGATAGATTTGCGCTTTTTTTTGATTACACTTCCACAAGACAACAATCGTCTCATCACACATCATCTTTACCCAAGGATGATTTATTATCGCTGTCCAAAAATCTTTCAGAACAACAAAGAAAGTGTTTGTTTTGGGCATAGAGGAGCCAGCGCCGTGGGCGGCTTCTCGGAGAGTGGCGACTGGCGTCATGGGGCATTGGGAGAAATAACTCATGACCCTTGACCAACTACGAATTACCCCAATACCAACTCGGTACGAACTACCCCTGCGCGTTGATGGCGGGCTGACAGTTTAACTTGACTACCAAGGGGCGCATGTACCACCCATTCTACTTTTGCCCGGTCGTTGGTAGGGTCGCTTTGTCGCCTACTGGGAGATGAGGGTTTATAGGCACGTCCTTCTAATTGACTCAACTCTACACGGGCTGTTCCAGTTGCCAAAGTAGCACCAGCAGGTAACTCAATTTCACATATACAGCCTCGCACCAATTTTTTATCTAAGGCTTTTTGCGTGACATAAGTAGGTAGCCAGCCTGTATTTTGAATAACTAACTGCACCTGATAAAAGCTAT
This sequence comes from Goleter apudmare HA4340-LM2, assembly GCA_019359495.1. Lineage (GTDB taxonomy): Bacteria > Cyanobacteriota > Cyanobacteriia > Cyanobacteriales > Nostocaceae > Goleter > Goleter apudmare. Next base: position 137,191 of record JAHHHF010000064.1, on the reverse strand, counting down.
CACCCAAACTATGAACACTGGCTGCGTAAATTTCTAAGCGGGGAGAAATTAAGAGATGCCAAACTAACCATTCAGGGAAACGGGCAATTTCTTTTTCGAGAAACTCTCCTGGTGGATTTGTCCAAGAATATATGGTGTTCCAACCGCCGAGTTCAATTTGTCCAAGTTGGGGATGGTTGAAGGGATACCAATCTACATAACCCTTACCTGCGAGTTGTGCGTCGTTCCAATTCAGCAGTTTCAGGTCGTCTTCTAAGGGGTGTTCCTGATACCATTCCACGTGTTTATAGTTGGTAATTCCTGCTTGAGTTTGGGGACTCCAAACTTCTACTGTCCAGGAAAATAGTCCTTGATAATCATAAGCCCAGTCATCTAAGGTTCCCGTGACGAAATCTTTAGGGTGATAACGGAAGTCATGAAAGGCAGAGATAGCAGGATATTCAGTTAATTCAGTGCCTTTTGCACCAATTTTTTGGTATGTGCAAAGATCATTAACAGGGAATTCTTCATCGCTGTGGTAACTGTAGGGGCGGATGAGGACACCGCCATTAGTATGAAAAGCGATCGCTCCCGTAATATTAGTATGGCTAGTAATAAATTCTACAGTGGCTCTAACTTCTGTCTCAGATGTGGGATAGGGGCCAGCCCCTGGCTGCTGATGTTCTTGTCGCCACATAGCAGGAAAGTTGCGGTTCAGGTCTAATCCTTCTTGGGGTGGTTGGACGTGAATTTGTACGCCATCATAATTTTCTATCCGTCCTTCTGGTAACAGGCGGTAATATTGACCTCCTGTTTCTGTTGGTTCTCGACGCACTAACAGGCGTGGTTCTATGGGGCAAATTTTCCAAGCACCGTTAGCATCAGGGATTCGCATCAATAAAACCCGGCCATCGCCGTCGATATCTTCCATGACTAACCCTTCATTATCTTCTCGATGATTAGGGTAGGGACGGGTAGAGGAACGCAGAAATTTTGGTTTGTCTGCCAACGCCAACTCAGCACCATCAGGGTTGACACGGGGACAAATGTAAAATGTGCGCGTGTCTAAACAACGGGTAATTTCTGGGTGAGTGCCGTAGGCGGTGACTAATGTTTGTAAGAGGTACAGACAAACACTCGATGGTGCTAATTCTGTGGCGTGAATGTTAGCATCAACCCAAAGGGCAGGTTTTTCTTCAGCTAATCCTGTGGCGGAGTTGGTAACTGTTAATAACCAGATGTCGCGTCCTTCATAACTCTTGCCGATGCTGGTGATGCATATCAAGTAGGGAAATTCCTCGGCATAGGCATGGAGAATGCGCGTCAAGTCTTCGTAGCGGTAATATTGATCAAAATGAACATCTGGCATAGCCACCCTCTTATTCGCCAGTTGTGCATCATCTACAATACCACTGTATCTGCTAAAAAACGGATGGGTTAATTTTCAGGGCGACGGAATTGCATAACTCGGCGATCGCAATTAAAATCTAACATTAAAGTTGGGAACCTTACTGCGGCTTTAGCTCAAGCACATAGTTTTCAAATACACGGATTTCATGTTGACGAAAAATAAATGCATTTCCTATAAATTTTCAACCGTAGTTGCTGATAATCAACCACGGTTTTCTGATGAAATTAGAATAGTTCAACGTGTCAAAATAATCTTTGCCATTCAACCCCGAAAAATAAAATCTTTATCCCACAACCTCATCCGTGAATATATTCTGCACCCATACACAAAAGTCAATGATCTGCGTACCCAAGTAGAAACAACGGCAGTAGCAGAGGTTTTGCATGGCAAAATTGATTCATTGATCAAAGCTTATTTACAAGTGACGGCCAAGAATTTGCCCAACTAGAGCTAAAATCAGAAATACATCAAAAGTAATCTGCCAAAATCTCATTAAAGCGCTCCAACTTGAGCAACCACTATGGATGTCCTAGAAATCAAACGCGAAATTGAAACGTTGTCTAGTCGCCTGGGTAAAACCCAGGACTATCTTTGACGTACCTGCACTAAAAGCCAAAATTCAAGACCTCGAACAAATCTCAGCCCAACCAGAATTTTGGGATGACCAAACCCAAGCCCAACAAACGCTGCAAGAACTCAACGACCTCAAAGCCCACCTAGAACAGTATCATCAGTGGCACGTCAACCTGGAAGATACCAAGGCAGTTGTGGAATTGTTGGAGTTAGAAACCGACGAGGGATTACTGCAAGAAGCAGAATCTACCATCACCAAGTTGAATCATGAACTCGACCAGTGGGAATTACAGCAGTTATTGTCTGGTACTTATGACGATAAAGGGGCAGTATTGACAATTAATGCTGGTGCTGGTGGCACTGATGCTCAAGACTGGGCATTTATGCTGATGCGGATGTACACCCGTTGGGCAGAAGCCCACGGCTACAAGGTAACTCTAGCGGAAGAGTCTGAAGGTGACGAAGCAGGCATTAAGTCAGCAACCTTGGAAATTACTGGACGTTATGCCTACGGCTACTTACGTTCGGAAATGGGTACACATCGCCTAGTGCGGATTTCACCTTTTAATGCCAACGGGAAGCGTCAAACCAGTTTTGCTGGGGTAGAAGTGATGCCCCAAATCGACAATTCCGTACAACTAGAAATTCCCGAAAAGGATTTGGAAATCACTACAACTCGTTCTGGTGGTAAAGGCGGGCAAAACGTCAACAAAGTAGAAACAGCTGTGCGAGTGGTTCACCTACCCACAGGCCTGGCCGTGCGTTGTACAGAAGAACGCTCCCAGCTACAAAATAAAGAGAAAGCCCTTGCCCGTCTCAAAGCGAAGTTGTTAGTTATTGCCCAAGAACAACGTGCCCAAGAAATTGCCGAAATTCGGGGCGATATGGTAGAAGCTTCTTGGGGTAACCAAATCCGTAACTATGTATTTCACCCATACCAAATGGTGAAAGATTTGCGTACCAACATTGAGACAACTGCAATTGGCGATGTCATGAACGGCGACTTAGACACCTTCATCCAAGCCTACCTCCGCCAGGAAAATCAGCTAGTGGATAGTACTTCGGACTAATTTGTCATTTGTCATCATGTAGAGACGTTGCAGTGCAACGTTTCTACATGGGTCAAGGGTTAATGCCCAATGCCCAAATGAGCAAATTGGCAATTTTGTCCTACATTAGCTGTTACATTTATATATATAAAAGAGTTTGTGATCAAATCATCATGAGCAACTCTCCTGCTAAGGAACCTCAACCAAGCTACGTAAAACTCGCCATGCGAAACATGGTACGCAAGGGAGGAACTTCTCTGAAACATTTTGCGTTAACTACTATAGGTCTGTTAGCCGTGTTTGTCGGTCTTGCTTACCTCACCCATTGACAAAAAACCAAAACCCCAAACGCCCAGGAGACTCTGTAGTTGGTGCAAGTTGAACTAGATGTGCAGAATTGTTTTGATGAGTCTTCCCCAGAAACTGCCGTAAATTTTGGGGAATCTCTTGCACCTCTTGCTACTGAAACATGGGAAAGCTGGTTTCATGGTTGGGTGGAAATACTAGAGTCTGATCTGCCAACAGCGTCAGGCTACGAAATTGGGTTACGTTTGACAAACGATGCGGAAATTCAAACTTTGAATGCTCAGTTTCGTCAGCAAGATAAGCCGACAGATGTGTTGTCTTTTGCGGCTTTGGAAGTAGACTTACCTCAAAATGAAGAAATGATGACTAATGTGCCTTTGTATCTCGGTGATATCGTGATTTCCGTAGATACAGCACAACGTCAAGCGCAACAGCAGGAACATAGTTTGACAACTGAACTAGCTTGGTTAGCGGCTCATGGCTTACTACACCTTTTGGGTTGGGATCATCCTGATGAAGAAAGTTTGATGAGGATGTTAGAACAGCAAGTAATATTACTGAGGGCAATAGGTATTGCTGTTGACATAGAATAAATTCTGACTGTGTGCGTCAACTTTTGAATGTTTAGTATTTTTTTTATAATACTTCTGTAGGAAATTGCCTAAAAGTTCATCTGACCATTAGAATCGGCGAATATTACCACCTTTTCGACTCTGTTTCTGGATTTTTAAAGCCTATGTCCCAACGAGTTTCTCCTCCACCAACAACCAACTGCTTACCAACACTTGTTACCAGCGAAAGGCGATTCTCTTGGCAAGTTGCCTCTAACCTCTTCGTGAGTTTTAAGTATGCTTGGGCTGGAATTGTCTATAGTTTCCAAACTCAACGCAACTTTCGTATTCATGTAAGTGTAGGTACGTTGGCGATCGCCTTAAGCATATTTTTACATCTCCAACCTGTAGAAATCGCAGTTATTGGTATAACTAGTGGTCTAGTTTTGGCTCTAGAGTTGATCAATACAGCCCTAGAGTCCCTGGTTGACTTAACGGTGAAGCAGACGTATCACGAGTTAGCAAAAATTGCCAAAGACTGTGCTGCTGGTGCTGTACTGGTTTCGGCTCTAGTAGCAGTATTGGTAGCAGGCATACTTATATTACCTCCCCTGGTGATTTTCATTACTTCAACTTTCTAAAACTCCGTCTAGTACCATTTTGATGGCAAAATTACTCTTAAACGTGTAGCCAATGATCAATACCCAATATGAGGGTTTGGTTTTTTGACTCCAGGCTGGGTGGATATTTTTCCCCACAACCAAATGTCTGGTGATTTTTGGTAACTTGACCACGTTTAAAGCAGTTCAAATTTGGTGACAATTAAACAAGATGGTAAGAGTGGTAGAAACCTGGAGTTATCAGCCGTGATTATAGTTATAGATAATTATGATAGTTTTACCTATAATTTGGTGCAGTATCTGGGAGAACTCGCAACAGAATTCCCGGTAGCCAAGGATATTCAGGTTTTTCGCAACGATAAAATATCCATAGATGAGATTCGCGCCTTAAATCCTGAAGTTGTGGTGATTTCTCCTGGGCCTGGTCGCCCGGAAGATGCAGGAATTTCCCTTGATTTGATCGCCCAGTTGGGTTCTAACTTGCCAATCTTGGGCGTATGTTTAGGACATCAAAGTATTGGTCAGGTGTTCGGTGGTAAAATAGTCCCGGCTCCAGAATTAATGCATGGCAAAACTTCTCAGGTGTCTCACACCGGAGTAGGAGTTTTCCGGGGATTAGACAATCCCTTAACTGCAACCAGATATCATAGTCTGGTAATTGACCGCGAGACTTGCCCTGAAGTGTTAGAAATCACCGCTTGGGTTGAAGACGGCACTATTATGGGGGTGCGACACCGGAACTATCCTCACATTCAAGGCGTCCAGTTTCACCCAGAGAGTGTCCTGACATCTTCAGGTAAACAGCTACTGCGAAACTTTCTAGAAGAATTACAGTCGAGAGAGTAATTAATGAAACGACGACAGTTGATGGGCTATGCTGGGGCGGGGTTGGCAACAGCTGTTTTTACTACCTTAGGTTCTCAATTCCAAGCTGACGCACAATCTAGCGGTTTATCAGTTCAGTGGTTGGGTCATACTTGCTTTCTGTTTACGGGTGGTGGTGTGAAAATTCTCACCAATCCATTTCGGACAGTTGGTTGTACAGCTAAGTATCGTCTACCCAAAGTTAAGGCAGATTTGGTACTAATTAGCAGTCAACTGCTAGATGAAGGGGCTGTAGATGGATTACCGGGAAATCCCAAGCTGATTTACGAACCAGGAGTTTATGAGTTTCGAGGCATTAAGTTCCAAGGAATTGCCATAGACCACGATCGCAAAGGTGGTAAGCAGTTTGGCCAAAATACTGCTTGGAGTTGGAAGCAAGCGGGAATTAATATCTTACATTTAGGGGGAGCAGCTGCCCCTATTTCCTTGGAGCAAAAAATCCTCATGGGGCGTCCTGATGTAGCGTTGATACCAGTGGGAGGAAGCGCTAAGGCTTACAATGCCGAGGAAGCAAAGCAGGCTGTACAGGTGTTAAATCCTAAGTTGGTGATTCCCACTCACTACCGTACCCAAGCAGCAGACCCAGATAAGTGTGATATTTCACCATTGGATGAATTTATCACTGTGATGCAGGGGATGACAGTGCGTCGTAGCGATAGTGACAGTGTTAGTATTAGCACTGGCACTTTACCGGAGAATGGTATAATTCAAACTTTAAGTTACAAATTTTAACTCATCAAAATGAGTTTCCGGTCTAAACCGGAAATTTATTTCACGGCGCTTAACCGAATAGTATTGAGATGAAATCTAGCTTGCTTAATTTTGAATTGGTATGAGAGATTTGTCGAATTGTTGAAAGCTGTATGCGGTAGATTTGCCTTGATCTGCGATTGTGTTCTGCATTCAGAATAAAAGTTGATTATGGTTGAGATTCCCGATTTTGGCAAAAAGTCGGGAATCTTGCACTAACTAGGCAAAGAAAATCTTAAACAGTAACCCACTTACGGAAAGGAACACCATCTTCTCCGACTACAGGATTACCATCTTCTCCTAAGACTATGGGAGAAAGCCTATCTGTCTCGGCGATCGCTGTCTTCACTACTGTGGTACCATCTCCAGTGGTTGTCCAAATTTCGTCTGCGCCTGTTTCATAATTGCGCCAGTAGATATCAGACTTACCATCGTTGTTGAAATCGCCAAAGGATGCCTTCCAATTTCCAGAAGTAGGTGATAGGAAGGTTTCACTAGCAATTGCTGTACCATCAATTAGCCAAGAGGTGTTTGCACCGGTTGACTCATTGCGCCAGAAGATGTCAGTCTTACCATCACCGTTGAAATCAGCAATGCTAGCTTTCCAGCTAGAGTCAAGGCTGGTGAGAGAACCTGTAGTGAAGAAAATGTTATTGGGTAGTAAGGAGTTAGTCTGCCAAATGGTGTTCTCACCAGTTGTCTCATTGCGCCAGAAAATGTCAGTCCGGAAATCACCGTTGAAATCGCCAACGCTAAAAGCCCAGTCTGGAGATTGTGATTCCAGTGAACTTGCACTCACCTGTGTACCATCCATAAACCAGGCGCTGTTCTCACCTGTGGTATTCCGCCAGAAGATATCAGTCTTACCATTACCGTCGAAATCGACCAAGGTAGGAGTCCAGCTGGTGTCAACTGATTCAAGAATGGTAGCATTGACAACTGTTGTCCCATCCATCAGCCAAATCGCGTTTTCACCTGTGGCATTATTACGCCAGAAAATGTCGGTTTTGCGATCGCCGTTGAAATCGCCAATTAATGGACTCCAGTTGGGATCAACTGTATCTAGAGTCACTGCATTGGCAATTCTGGTGCCATCCATCAATAAAAGGCTGTTCTCACCGGTAACATTATTACGCAACAAGAAGTCAGTTTTCCCGTCGTTGTTGAAGTCACCAATTTTGTAACCTGTGGTGGATAAGTCAACAGTTCCCAAAGAACCTTTGGAAGCAACGTTTGTACCATCCATCAACCAAACCACAACTTCACCGGTTTGAGAATCAATCCAGATTTTGTCTGCTTTACCATCACCGTTGAAATCAGGAACGATCGCCGGGCTGGTTAAATAAGGATTAGGATTAGGGTTTGCACCGCCAAATAGAGACTGTGTAGATGGAGAAGACTGGGTATTTGCTAAAGCTTGTGAAGAACTGCTACTAACAGGTTGATTGCCATTACTGATATTAAAATCATAATCTAGCCATCTTAAAGATGTTGTTGATTTTGTATCTAATGAGCTATTTGAGTTCTGAGTCAACTGCGAGTATGAACCGTTTTGTTGTCCAGACATGGTAGTTTTTTATGTTTGTTCGTCCTCAAATTTATAGCTTTGTTGATCAATGCATTTCTGTTATTAAATAACATTTTCTATGATTTGTTTTTTATTTAATAAACCTTTTGAGTTTTTAAATGTTAGCCTTTGCAAACAAATATTTGTACGCTATATGTAAAAGATTTTATTGTTACTTTTAAATCCAAAATAACCATTTTTATCTTGAAATCATGATGCTGATCCTAAATAAAACATATCTGTTTTGAGAATCATATAACAATCCGGTTTGATTTTTTAACTTATTTGCGTGATGGACGAAGCGCGATAGATATAGGACTCATATTTGATTTTTGAAAAACACGTAGGGTGTCTTATCGACAAGAGTACGGCACCATTTTAAACGGTTTGGTGCGTTAGACTAAAGTCATGACGCACCCTACAAATACTTAATTTTTTTGAGAAATCAAACCGGGTTCCTATAGATATAATCTATAGTTACTAATAGTTAAGATATCAGTAGATTTTGAGATATAAAGTAGCTATGCAGGCAGAATATCGGGAACGTCGTCAGCAAGTAATGTCAAAAATTGGCAACAGTACTGCCATTTTTCGCAGTGCGCCAACGGCAGAACAGGCTTATCGTCAAGACAGTGATTTTTTCTACCTGACTGGTTTTAATGAACCGCAAGCGGTGGCTGTGTTGGCACCTCATCACCCAGAACATAAGTTTGTGCTGTTTGTCCAACCCAAAGATCGGGAGAAAGAAGTTTGGACTGGCTACGTCTGTGGAGTGGATGCAGCAAAAGAGATTTACGGTGCTGATGCAGCCTACCCGATCGCTGAATTGGATGAAAAGTTACCCCAGTATTTAGAAAAAGCCGATCGCATTTATTATCATTTAGGACGCGATCGCAATTTTAATAACACAATCTTGAACCATTACCAGAGTTTATTGCAAACTTATCCTAAACGCGGTACAGGGCCGACTGCTATTGAAGATACTGGCTTGATCCTCGGCAGCATGAGACTGATTAAGAGTCCATCAGAATTAGAATTGATGCGTCAAGCAGCTGCGATCGCAATTGAAGCACACAATCACGCCAGAGAATTCGCCGCACCTGGACGTTATGAGTACGAAATCCAAGCAGAGATAGAACACATCTTTCGGCGACGAGGTGGTAATGGGCCAGCCTATTCTTCCATTGTGGCTTCTGGGGCGAATGCTTGCGTCTTGCACTACATCGAGAATAACCGCCAGATCCAAGATGGAGACTTACTATTGATTGACGCTGGTTGTGACTATAGTCATTACAACTCCGATATTACCAGGACATTTCCAGTCAACGGTAAGTTTACAGCCGAGCAAAAAATACTTTATGAGATTGTACTAGCAGCACAGAAACAAGCGATCGCCCAAGTGCAACCAGGTAACACCTTCAAATCAGTCCACGATACCGCCGTGCGTGTGATCACCACAGGACTAGTGGAACTGGGAATCCTCACAGGTGAAGTTGGCAAGTTAATCGAAGAAGAAAAATATAAACCATATTATATGCACCGTACCAGCCACTGGTTAGGCTTGGATGTCCATGATGTCGGTGTTTACCAACACGGTGACGACAAACCCCAAATTCTGCAACCAGGACAAATACTGACAGTGGAACCAGGACTTTATATTGTCCCTGATACCAAATTAGCAGAAGACCAACCAGAAACAGACTCCCGATGGGTTGGTATTGGGATTCGGATTGAAGATGATGTGTTGGTTACAGCCACAGGACATGAAGTATTAACTGCGGGAGTTCCTAAAGAAATACAGGAAATAGAAAGATGAATCAATTCAAAATTCAAAATTAAAGACAGCCACCCACCAGGAGCGTAAAGCCTGTGGCACAGCTTCTCCTAGCGGAGACGCTGTGCGAACGCTTAGAGCGTAGCGAGACGCAGTACGGTTTTGAACCTAGCTTTTTCCTATAAAAAAGCAATAGGTCGTAGGGAATATCCACAAGTCTTTGGTTTATGGAGTCGCCTGGTTAGTATTATGGCAATAGTAAGCGATCGCTTGTAGTAGTCTGTCAATTTTGTTTTGAGGGATTTTTGGTGGCTCACGCGGGCAAGATGCCCGCACCACAAGAAAATTGTTGGGAGCATCCCAATTTTGCAAAAATAAAATTTGTAGTGGGAGCATCTTGCTCCCTAATGTCCAGGAAGCGGGCTAGAGAGCCATCACTACAAAAAAATAAATTTACACATTTGGGATGCTCCCAAATTGTTTGCCCCATTTTAGCCTAGACACGCCACTACACATACTGAGATTTTTTCAGATATCAAATCGGATTCCTATATTTTGCTATTTTGATATTGGTTGGGAGGCAAAGACTATCACCATCCAACTCAAATTAGCACTAAGACAACTAACCAAAAAGTGACTAATAATTCAGATTTCCATTGACTACGAACACAAAATCATTAAAGGGGGTTGGTACTGTATTCCCTCGTGATTCCAGCTTTGACTCGCACAATAGCTGGTATCTAATGTTGTGGTATTCGTTAAAAAAGTTTGATGGTTGCAGATGAACATAGGAATAATCGAGCATTATAGTAACGGGTTTTTAGAAGTTGTGCCAGAGGGTGAAAGTAGCGACTATTGGCAGATTGCAGCCATACATATTGATGGTAAAGCCTTTTGCCCTACTCCTCGGCTTTATCGTTCCGAAAAGGTGGCATTCGCAAAAGCTGCACAAATTTATGATTGGATAGCTGACTACCAACCAGAAATCAGTGATGGGACTTGTTACTGCGCTGAGTTGAAACTTATCCTCTGGGCGATCGCTTCGCAGAGTTACTAACTTTGTGCTAGTTGTTGTATAAGTTGCAGGAGATTATTTTCAATTTTTTCCAGGGCTGCTGCGGGCGATGTTTGATCTATATCGTGGACTAGCCAGTATTCAATTTTATCTACCCATTGGGGAAAGCGCTCATTCATCAGTGGACGATGTTCTGATTCATCTAGCGCAATAATCCTCACGGCTGCTTGAAAATCTTCTTCAGTTACTCGCTTGGGAAAACGCTCATCATCAGGTATGGTCACTAACCGTAATGCTAAAGCCTCCGCCGCGTAAGAGGAAATTGCTCCCACATTATTTGTACCATGTTCCAGCCCCAACCCTCGTGAATCGGCTTGCCAATCTAACCCCTGCTTGCTAGCCAACCAATTAAACAGGTTTTCTGCAAAGCGGCTGCGGTAGTAATTGCCTGTACAAAGAAATAAGATTTTATTCATGAGACTAACCCGGTTAAAAGACAAACACACGGGCTTTTTAACTCGTAAATGGTTTAATTGCAAGATGCACAGGCTACTTTTGACAAATTCTAGTGTTTAGTGCTTTAACTGGCATAGCGATCGCAACTACCGTCTTGATGTCTTCAGTAAGATTACTATATATGCGATCGCCACCCTAAAGTCTGCGATTTTCAGCAAAGAAACAAAAAATCACTATTAAATGTCTGTTGGACAAAGAGGGATAAATAGGGGTATCAATCGGCAATGTAGCTGGGAGTTATTACTATCCCCTGGAATACCTCACTACAAATAACTTTTATTTAATCAGGCATATAGGCTAAATATTATGCGAGTTTCTTCTGCTGCAATTTTTACATTAGCGACTTTGGCGGCTAGTAATGTCACTCAGCAAGCTATAGCTGCAACTACCGAAACTACTACACCGTTAGCAAAAGCGGATAACTTGGTAGTACCAGTAATTGAAGAAACACCAGTCAAGATAGAAGCGGTTTCAGCACCGGAAACTTTAGTTACTCAGCAATTTTCGCCAAATCCTAGTGTCAAGAACAATCCTCCAGTTGTTTTAGCGCAAAAAATTGAGGCTAATTCCCCCGTCGTTCTCCCGCCCTCTTCCATTACCCCACAACCCCCCACCTCTAACATCATCACTGGTAATGATTTAGTTGTCACAGCTACAGATGTGCAAATAGTGGGTGCAAATCCAGAATTGCAGCAGGTTATTCGCCAGATAATTAAAACGCGTACAGGGGGAGAAACCAGTGAAAGCCAACTGCAAAGAGATGTGGCGACAATTTTAGAGACAGGTTTGTTTGTGAGTGCCAATGTCAATAGCCGCACCACTCCCAACGGTTTGACTGTAGTGTATCAGGTGCAACCAATAGTAGTGCGATCGCTGCAACTTTCCGGCGCTAAAGCCCTCACCTATCAAGTAGCTCAAAAACAGTTACAATCTCAAATTGGTCAGCCTATTAGTCCTGCTACACTCCAGCAAGCAGTGCAGCAACTGAATAAGTGGTATGTTGATAATGGGTATAACCTGGCACGGGTGTTATCCATTCAACCCAACCGTCAAGGTGTGCTGACGTTGAATGTCGCCGAAGGCTTGGTGGGGGATATCAAGTTTCGCTTTATCAACGATGAAGGAAAAACCGTTGATAGCAAGGGTAATCCAGTTACAGGACGTACCAAGCCAGATTTCTTAAAGCAACAACTCCAACTCAAGCCTGGTCAACTGTTCCAAGAAAATGTCGTCAGACAAGATGTACAGAAACTATATCAACTCGGTTTATTTGAAGCTGTCAATGTGGCTCTAGAAGGGGATGCAACCAAACTTGACTTAGTTTATGAACTCAAGGAAACCGGGGCTAGGGCAGTGAATGTGGGTGGTAGTTACAACTCAGACCAGGGCTTAATTGGCACGGTAAACTATCAAGACCAGAATATCGGCGGCGTTAACAATACCTTGGGTGTGAATGTCGGGGTAGGGTTACGTGACTTCCAGTTTGATGGCAAGTTTACCAGTCCTTATCGAGAAACTACTCCAGACACCTTGGGTTATACCATCAATGCCTTTCGCAACCGCCAACTATCGCAAACATTTGACGACCAAGTTAATTTAGCCAACGGCGACAGAGCTAGAGAAGGTCGCATTGGCGCTAGTATTAGCTTACAACGCCCAATTGACGACTGGAATACCTCTTTAGGTTTAAACTATACCCGTACTAGCATTAGCGATCGCCAAGGTAATATTACCCCAACTGATGCTGGAGGTAATGCCCTAACTGCCAGTGGTACTGGTACGGATGACCTGACTACTGTATCTTTCACCGCCACCAAAGACCGCCGTAACAATGTCTTGAATCCCACCCAAGGTTCCGTTCTCAGTCTCAGTACAGAACAATCTGTACCCCTTGGCCAAGGAAATATTTCCATGAATCGCCTCAAAGCCAATTACAGCCAGTATGTACCTGTGCAAATATTTAACAGCAAACAACCACAAGTATTTGCCTTTAATGTCCAAGCTGGTACAGTACTGGGCAATTTACCGCCCTATGAAGCCTTTAATTTGGGTGGTAGCAACTCAGTACGCGGCTATGATGCCGGGAATGTCGGTAGTGGTCGTAGCTATGTCTTGGCTTCCGCAGAATACCGCTTCCCCATCATACCCATAGTCGGGGGCGTAGTATTTGCTGACTATGCTTCAGACCTAGGTTCTGGCGACACTGTTTTAGGAGATCCAGCCGGGGTAAGAGGTAAACCAGGTAACGGTTTCGGTTATGGTGCTGGCATCCGCTTAGACTCACCCCTTGGTTTAATTCGCGCTGACTATGGTATTAATGACCAAGGAGAAAGCCGAGTCCATTTAGGTATAGGACAGAGGTTTTAAATAAGGGCACAGGGAATGGATAGAGACATTAAATTGTAACGTCTCTACTGCTAAACGACAAATGACCAACGCCCAATTCTTATCCATATCTTCAGGTCGGTCAGAGTGATGTCAATGTATTATAAGAAAAATAAAACTGTGGCAATGATGGGGAGGTTTTCCTTTTTAGGGAAAGCCAATTTCTTTGGAAATCCCTTAAGACTCAGGACGCAGTAGTCATCTGCTGCACTCAGTAATAAGGACTAAAAACTCTCTATGTTAGCAGGTACAACTTTACAGGGTGGGAAATATACCCTCATCCAAGAAATAGGTCGGGGTGGCTTTGGCATTACATTCAAGGCCACTCATCACTATTTGGATCAGGAGGTGGTGATGAAAACCATCAACGAACGGCTGCGACAACATCCTGACTTTGCTAAGTTCGAGCGGCAATTTCAAGATGAAGCCAGACGCTTGGCGACCTGTGTCCACCCCAATATTGTCCGGGTCAGTGACTTTTTTGTCGAGGCTGGATTGCCTTACATGGTAATGGAATACATTCCTGGGGAAACATTGGGAGATGCATTTGTGTTACCAGGAATACCTTTGCCAGAAGCAACAGCCATTCACTACATCCGACAAATCGCCGCCGCCTTGCAGGTAGTACACAACAATGGCTTGCTACATCGAGATATCAAACCAGATAACATCATCCTCCGCCAAGGTACTCAGGAGGTGGTGTTAATTGATTTTGGGATTGCCAGAGAGTTTAATAGCGGTGTGAGACAGACACACACGGGGATGGTTTCTGAAGGTTATTCCCCCATCGAGCAGTACCTGACACAAGCACCCCGCTCACCCGCCACCGATGTTTATGGTTTAGCCGCTACATTATACGCCCTGTTAACGACACAAGTACCCTTGCCAGCATTGTTACGCGATCGCGAAAAGATGCCTTCCCCCCGTGAACTGCAACCACATCTGAGTGCGGCTGTCAATCAAGCCGTGATGCGGGGTATGGCGGTGGAATCTCGCTTTCGTCCGCCCACAATTGCCGAGTGGCTGAAGCTACTACCAGGAACTGGAGTGAATGTAGTACCACAGTCTGTTCCGACTCACGCAGTGGCAACTATTGATTTATCTGCCCAACAGGCAGAAAATTTACTGGGAATATCCACCCGCAAACGCTTGCATGTAGAGTCAGCGATCGCTAATGTGAAAGTATGGGCACAGAAACTAGCATTATCAAAACTATTTCTGGGAACTAGTGTAGCCGTTGTCGCAGCGATCGCAGGCTTTGGTATTACAAGTATTTTACCTAAATTTCCCAAGCAGTCACCTGCACAGCCGGAGTTTGCCAACCCCACAATAGAACAAACACCCACTGTCAACGCTACGCCCTCAAGCAGAGAAAATACAGCCGCTTCCCCATCTGACTCAGCACCCGTATCCCCGTCTTCCCAACGTCGGCGTAATCGTCGTCTGACTTCAGAATCTCCCAGTACCGCTAGCAAAACTGAAGCATCCAGCCAAAGTAATTCGGAAGAATTGCCACCTACAGCCTCACCTACTACTACCCCTTCCCAGGCACTAGTAGAGAAACTCAGGGCAGTTCGAGATGCTCGCAATCCCTCCCCTTTACCATCTCCTAATCAGGAATCTGCTTTACCCCAACCTGTGAACCAACCCAATTCTATAGTCATCCCAGCACCAGCGCCAGTACCAGCAGAGTCCAAAAATTTAGAGCCTCCGGCTGTCGTAGTGCCAACGGAGACCAAGCAAAATTCAGCTAATGAAAATCAATCTCCGAAGGAAGAGAAGCCCCAGGAGAAGCCGCAGAATGAATTATAAAATATGGAATGCGCCCTGGTGAGTGGTGAGACATTCAACCGAGACTACTTCTCCTAAGTATGCCAAAACCCAGGTACGACGAAGACGAAAACAAATCGCGCCATGCAGCCGCCGATGAGGATTGCTGTGATGAAATGGCGGAGAAATACAACTGGCAACTGGTTGATGTGGAGAAAACAGGTGATCCTATTTTGCCAGTTGATTGTGTGTTTGAAGGCAAAACCGAGTTTCCAAAGTCCTACTATGACACCGATAAGGAGCAAGACTAATGCGTAAATGGATCGTCTTTCGTGCTGAAAAACGTCAACCCGGCTGGAAAGACCGGAAATATGCCCACACTGGTTCTCTGACGAAAACCCTGTTTGAGCATTATGATTGCTCAGACAAAGCCCTACCTGAACCCGGATATCGCCCACCTGAGTTTATTCGAGTTGATCAGTTTGCTGATCCCAGTTGCCCAGAGTCAAAAACTCACTACCGTCAGAGTGATTGGGAAGTAGTCAGGGTTGAAGCTTATACGCCTGAAATTCCTGTCGGCATGGGCTTCGATATGATTGTGATTTGCTACTGCAAACATAGCCCAATCAACGCACCTCTGAAACCAATGCCAGAACGTCAGGTTTCCATTGATTCATTTGGTGGGGATGCAGAAGCTTATGACCAGTGGCTAGAGACTCAAAAACAACCTGCTGAGGTGTAACAAACAAGCCCGATACCCGCTCGATTTTAGGGCGGGAAACCCACTCCTTCAAGAGTTGGGTTTCCCACCGCCTTTGGTCATAGACATTTGGTGAAAATGAGATCAGGGTTTAGGCGTGAACGGTTGTTCGCCCGCAACCCATTTTCGGAGATGTCTAACACAATCAATCTATTTGCTCTTTGCTATTAAGCATTACCAACTCACCCTTATTATTAATCTCCACAGGATTGCCAGGGAAAGCTTTACTATTCAGGTAGCGCAAAAGTCCCACAGTCCGGAAGCGTTGATCAACATGAGGAATTCCCTGCTTATCTAGATGGACTGGGATAACTTTACTCGATACCAAATCCCCCTTGGCGTTGAGTTTCACTTCTAAAATCATCGAGTACCCAGCCTGGGCCTTTGTGGATAAAGTCTGATATCCTAAAAAGTTTCCTAAAGAATAAGCTACAACTTTTCCCTTATATATTTCTATTGCTCTCGGCACATGCGGGCCGTGTCCTAATACTAAGTCTGCGCCTGCATCAACCATTGTGCGGGCAAATTTTAGCGAATTGCCTCGGTTTTCTCCGTAGAAAAACTCTGTTTGGTCTTTAACATATAACGCACCTGTACCTTCCGCCCCTGCGTGCATCGATACGACTACAATTTTAGCGTTATTTTTTGCCTCTGCTACGAGCGCCTGGGCAGCTTGTAGATTATGCATAGAATTATACATGTCGTAGACCGAAAACCCAATCATGGCGATCGGTACATTATTAGCTTTGAGATATAGAATTTGATTTTTATGACCTAATGTGGCGATGCCAACAGCCTCAAGATTTTTCTTGGTGTCTCTAAATCCTACAGCACCAAAATCCAGTGCGTGGTTGTTCGCCATGTTAAATACATTAAACCCCACATCAGCAAATAGCTGGGCATAAGCAGGTGGGGAACGAAAGGCAAAAACTTGTCCCCGACTAATATCTTTGGCAGTGTAGGGATGGGTAGTTAAGCTACTTTCAAAGTTGCCAAATAAAATATCAGCACCTTGCAGATAACCCCGGACTGACTTGGGCAATAATTGATGATGAAACCGTGGCAGTCTATGGTTAGGAAAATTAGTACCAGGAATTACATCGCCGACAGCTTTAATAGTAATCGTGTCAGTAGGAGTTTGTTGGTTATTCGGGATGATAAACGGAATTGATGGTTCAGGAGGCGTCGTAGCCGCATTTAAGCGCTGGTCTTGCCCAAAGCGGATAACGACTCCAATACCAATACCTAGACAAAAACAGCCACTGACAAAACCCAATGAAAATAAACGTCCCGGCTTTAGACTTGCCATCACGCACTCCTCAGATGATGGCATTAGTTTAGCCCAAAAATAGCTAATGTCAGTATATGTTGTGGTTTTGATTGGACAAAATATTGACTAAGTATTGTAAAATCTCTACGTGTAAGAGGCTGATGCGCGCCTAGATCAAATATTTTTGTTGGCTGTCCACGATCAAGAGGAGCCGATGTCTTGGGCGGGTTTCCTGACTTGTGGTGGCGGATGTGACAAAGTCAATTCTAGTATTTGAACCCTAGTAGCGTGTCTAAGCTAATTTTGTGTATTAGCAATCTCTTGTAGAACGCGCTTCCTGCCCGTTCTAATTAGCGGGCAAGATGCCCGCACCACAAGAAAATTGTTGGGAGCATCCCAATTTTGCAAAAATAAAATTTGTAGTGGGAGCATCTTGCTCCCTAATGTCCAGGAAGCGGGCTAGAGAGCCATCACTACAAAAAAATAAATTTACACATTTGGAATGCTCCCAAATTGTTTGCAACATTTTAGCCTTGCCACTAGACTCTTGACTTTTGATAACCTGAGCACCAAATCTACAATCTAAATGGGTGATAGCTGACCAAGTTTGGGTGAGATGCCCGCACCATAAGAAAATTTATTGCACCAATCTTCAAGTTTACCTTTCCATCCAGATTCTCTCAGAATTGACCACCAGTTCAAGAGTATTAAGTTGAGTTAAAAAGTTTGATCTAAATGTTTAAGTAGATATCTTTATGAAGAAATGATAAAGATAACATCTTACTCTACGGGAAACTTAGGGTTTTTTCGGTCATAAACATGTTTTTTTCATGAAGCATGTCTAATTATATACTTATTTGTACTACTCTTGGTATGGGAACAAAAACAAAGAAAAAGGACAAAATCAAGTAATACGTACATGAAAGTTAACATCATGTGTATTATGTAAATACAGTAATTTAAAGCTGAAGTAGCTACTACTACAATGAAGAGCGATCGCTAGGTAAAAGCAAAAAATCATACTTTAAAGTCTGATTGCTTGTCTTAGTGTGTTATCTGTGAGTTTGTGACAAACACTACACGATTTTTTAGCGAGATACATTTTAGCTGAGGCTAAATTTGCAGCGTAATTAAACCAGGGTTCAGAAGGTTTTACATCTACCAAGGGATAGTTCATTAGACATAGCACTAAATTGACGTAGGGTGCCCTTGATGCGTAAACCTGTTCTCACGATTTTTTACCAGTTCAATCCTTGGCAGACCACTATCGGCGGTATTCAGACGCTGATTAGCCTATTTATTAAGTACGCTCCTAGAGAATTTGAGGTGCGACTTGTCGGGACAGCAAAAGATAGAAGTCAACCAATTCTGGAGTGGCGAGAAGCAGAATTTGCTGGCAGAGAAATTAGTTTCTTGCCGTTATTTGCTATAGAAAATGATAATGTCCGGCATCTAATACCAACCACGGTAAAGTATACGGCTGCCTTGATGGGGCGTTGCTTTGCTTCGGATTTCATGCATTTTCACCGATTAGAGCCAACCTTAGCCACTAGGGATTGGCAGGGTGAGAAAACTCTGTTCATTCACAATGATATTTATACGCAGATGCAAGCTGCGGGTGATAAAAAAGCAATTCTGTGGCGCAGGTTCCCAAAGGCCTATTTTGCTTTAGAAAGTTCACTAGTGCAGCAGTTTAGCCAAATTTTTTCCTGCAACAGTGATTCGGTTCAATTATATCGGCAGCGCTATCCCAGTGTAAGCGATCGCGTTTCCTATATCAAAAATTGCTTCGACAACGAGATTTTCTTTCCTTGGAGTCGTCAAGAACAAGAGACAAAAAGGCAAGAACTCGCAAAAGGGCTAGGTTTGCTGGAGGAAACACAGTTTATTTTGTTTGCCGGTCGGCTACATCCACAAAAAGATCCCATTTTATTAGTACGTGCATATGCAGCTTTAAAAGCACCGCATACACATCTATTAATAGCGGGTGATGGCGAGTTGGCACCAGCAGTGAGAGCGGAAATTGAGCATTTGGGAATTAGCAGACATGTGACGTTGTTGGGAGCTTTGAAGCAAGCAGAACTCGCACATTTACATCGTGTTGCCAGTGTTTTTGTCTTGAGTAGTGCCTATGAAGGTTTACCTTTGGTGGTGCTGGAGGCGCTAGCTAGTGGCACACCAGTGGTAACAACTTACACTGGCGAAACTCCCAAATTGCTGACAGATGATAGCGGGGTGGTGTGTACTGAACGTACCCCAGATTGTATTGCACAGGGCTTATACCAGGTATTGTTGCATCCAGAAAGTTATCCGAGTGAGTCTTGTGTACGGGTAGCACATCCTTATGCCGCACGTACTGTCATTAGCAATGTCTACAGCGAAATGCTTAATCGCTGGGAATTGCGGCATCCCTCGGCTTTCGGTTCCTCACTGGAACTTAGCAAACATTGATCAAGATTACCATCATTGGCGTGGATAAAATTTATGAAAATCGCTGTTATTGGTGCTAAAGGCTTACCACCTCGACAGGGAGGCATTGAGCATTATTGTGCAGAAATGTATCCCCGAATGGTAGCCCAAGGTCATAGTGTTGATTTATTTGCCCGTTCTTCTTACACCAAGGGTGGCTGGCTGAAAAATGATTACTTTCAAGGCGTGAAAGTCATTACCTTGCCTAGTGTGACATTTAGAGGGGTAGACGCTTTTGTTACCTCTGCCTTGGGCGCGATCGCGGCTTCGGGAACCAAATACGATATTATTCATTTTCATGCCCTCGGCCCATCTCTATTTACCGGTTTATCCAAACTGGCTAACTCTGCCAAGATTGTAGTTACTTGTCAGGGGCTAGACTGGCAACGTGCTAAGTGGGGTAATTTTTCTAGTCGGTTGATTCTGATGGGAGAGCAGGCAGCAGTACGCTTTGCTGATGAGATTATTGTAGTTTCCAAAGAACTACAGTCTTACTTTTTGCGAACTTACGATCGCCCAACAGTTTATGTTCCTAATGCTGCTGCTACCTATGCTCAGTCAGACCCTAATTTTAGCTATGGTAAGTCCCTTAACTTAACCCAGGGACGCTACATGCTGTTTTTGGGCAGAATTGTGCCAGAAAAACGCCCGGATTTACTAGTTGAAGCTTTCTGTAAACTTAAACCCCCTGGATGGAAACTTGTTCTGGCTGGTGGCGTCAGTGATACGAGGTCGTATGTATCCCAGTTACTAGACACAATTAGTAAAAATCCGGAGGTAGTCTTTGCTGGGGAACTACGGGGAGCGCGTTTAGCAGAGATTGTCAGAGGTGCGGGGTTGTTTGTGTTACCTTCTGACTTAGAAGGATTACCTCTCGCCATGCTAGAAGCAATGCAAGAAGGTATCCCAGTCATGGCCAGTGATATCCCACCACATCAACAATTATTGAGTGAGGGACGCGGTGTACTGTTTACGGCTGGCAACGTAGACTCTTGTATTAGTAATTTGAACTGGGCAGTCAAACACCCACAAGAACTAGCTCGGATGGCGAAAGATGCCCAGAAGTATGTGCAACTCAACCATAGCTGGGAAAACATTACTGCCGAAAATTTGAAAGTGTATACCAAACTCTTAAACTCCCCTCCCATCGGCAAGAAATCTCAACCAAGCAACAGTGGAATCACTACCACTTACCCAATCAAAAAGACTCCTAGTCCATCTGTTGCTCAGGAAATCCTAGCTTCTAGTCATTCGACAAATTTAGACAATTAAATTTTGATTGCAGAATTTTACAGATTGCGCGAGGTTGATCAAAAGTAATGGGTAAAGACATTTCATCCCTACTCAAAGTCCTGAAGCGACGTGGCTTGCCGACTGTGACTACGTTTGCTTCAGTAATTGGTGGATCGGTTGCCTATACCACTGTTACTCCTCGTTTGTATGAAACATCAGGGCGACTGATGCTCGATGAAAAACAAGTGAGTGTTTCCCAATTAGGTCGTGATCTGAGCCAATTGCCCTCTGTGACACCAGGAGGCCCGAATCCCATTGCTACCCAAGCAGAATTAATTAAGTCGCAACGGGTTTTGCAACGAGCATTAACGCGGTTGCCTGCACTGTCACCGCCAGAAACAATAGATACTAAGGAGTTAAGTAAAGCTTTAAAAGTGAAAATTGTTCCAGCGACTAACATTCTGGAACTGAACTATCAGCATCAAAATCCTGCGGTAGCTGCCAAAATTTTGAATGCAGTTTTAGAGACGATGGTTGCGGAAAGTACCGAATCTATCCGCTCAGAAGCTCGTTCTGTGAGGAAATTTTTGACAGATCAAGTACCCAAGGCGCAATCACGTCTCAGACTGGCGGAAGCAGCAGAAAACTCATATCGGCAAAAAACCGGGCTGATTTCCTTTGAGGAGCAATCTAAAAGCTTGGTAGCAAGTTTAGCTACTTTGGAAAATCAAGAGCGGGTTTTATTTACAGAACTCCAAGAAGCGCGATCGCGTGATGCTTCTCTGCAAAAAATTACCAAGGGTGCAACGCTCCCCGAAGCCTACGCATCTGTACGCAGTGGTCAAGATGAAGAGTTAAAAAAGTTACGCGCTAAGTTGGCAGAACTGGAAGCCAAGTTAATTGAAACTCGTTTGCAGTTTACTGATAACCATCCCACGGTAGTATCACTCCTGCAACAACGCAATGATCTCCGTGCTTTGTATCAAAGTGAACTAAGTCGAGTAGCACCAGAAAATCAGGCGATCGCCTCTAATCAAATCGCAACTGATGAAATCAGCCAAACTCTCACCTCTCAATTGATTACCGGAGGGATTGAGCGATCGGCACTAGAAAAAAAATTGCAAGCCATACAGTCAGAACGCGCCAAACTCCAGTTTCGTTTGTCACAACTCCCAATTCAACAGCAACCCTTGACGGCACTGGTTCGCCAACGGGAAGAAGCAGCCGATTCACTAAAATTGCTACAAAGCAAACTAGAAGAAGCACGGATTGCAGAAGCACAATTAGTCAGCAATGTCCGTGTGATTGAAAAGGCGGAAGTTCCCAAATCGCCTAGTTTCCCCAATCAATTAGCTGTATTAGTTGTTGCTAGTGCATTTAGTGCGTTCTTAGCTGTTTGTGTGGTGCTGCTATTAGAACTCGCAGATAACACGGTGAGAGATGCATCCGAAGTGGAAGCACAACTCAAGCTGCCATTGCTGGGAATCTTACCTCAACTCTCTCCTACACCCAGTCTGCATCAACCTGAACAATTTTTAAATAATCTGGTCGCTTTTGAAGCCTATCGGATGCTGTTCAAGACTTTAGAGTTTCGCCGCCAAGAACAGTTGGGGTTGGTTGTGGTGACTAGTGCGCTGTCTGGTGAGGGTAAATCAGTAGTAGCTGCCCATTTAGCTGCTACATCAGCAATGTTATCGCGGCGGACATTAATTATTGATGCCGATTTGCGTACACCCTCACAACATAGTTTATTTAATGTATCTCCTTATCCTGGGATTACCGATGTCATCTCCAGTGAGTTATCGTTGCTACGTGCCGCACAACCCACCAACATTAAAAACCTGTCTGTGTTGTCCTGTGGTGAATTAGCTGATTCTCCGGCAATTTTGATAGAGTCTCCCTCTATGCAAAAACTGTTGTTAGAAGCGGAAAAATATTATGACTTGGTAATTATAGATACTCCAGCAATAAATAATTATGCTGATGCATCAACCTTGGGTAAATATGCTGAAGGTTTAGTGATGGTTACACGTCCCAATTTCACATCTAGAGAAGCACTGAACCAAGCAGTCACAGAATTAACACGTAATCAAATTCCTATTTTAGGATTCGTTGCCAATGGGGCGATCGCTGATACCCGCAAGAGCGATCGCCCCAAAAATGAAGGCGAACAGCCTTTATTGCAGCCTCACAAGCATTTCACCCCTCGTGGAGGTTTATTGCAAGATGCTGACAAATAACCACCGCGATCGAGCTTCTCGTCTCGCTCTCATTATAGGGATTGCAGGTATTGGTGTTGGTCTCGTTGGGGGCTTTATCGCCGGCGCTCATCCCTTGTATTTGGGTTTGATGCTGGTAGCTGTTTTGTTAGTTGCGTTATTCTTTGCTCGGTTTGAGCAAACTGTACTAGGACTATTAATTTTACGTAGTTCACTAGATGTTTTTTCTGCTCAACAAATACCAGCCGTGTTTGCTGTTGGGTTGGATGTTCTAACTGTGCTTTATGTAATTGTGCAGCTATTAACTGGTAGAACCGTCCATACTGACAGGTATTGGTGGTTTTTATTTGCCTGGGTATGCTTGCAAGGATTTTGGGTAGTGCTTTTACCTTTGGGGGGATTAGGGTTAAACGCATCATACTTATTAGACAGCATCCGTGAGTGGATACGAATATTTACTTGGGTAATGGTCTACCTGCTGATCATGCAGATGAAGGATAAAATACATCCAGAAAAAGTTATCTCTTCATTGTTTTTGGCTCTGGTAGCGCCAATTACAGTTGCTTTGTTGCAGATATTTGTTCCTTCGATCCTTCCTCCGTTCCTCTTTCCTTCAGAAGCTGCCTCTGGGCTTGGCGCATCTGAAGGTATCCGCATCGGAGGAACAATTGGCCATCCAAATGGTTTAGTGACAATGCTGTTGCTATTTATGGCATTGACTTACTGGAAGTTAAATCAGTCAAGATCACGTTTACCTTGGCTCATTTTGCTTGGTTTGCAAGCTTTTTGTTTTGTCAGTACAAAAGCTCTGTTTGGTTTGATAATGCTCACAGTTTTTGTTGTGGTCTTAGTGGCACCAAAATTAGATCCTATCAAGTTAATTGGAGGAATATTATTTATTGTTATTATTATTGGATTATTTGCAAGTTCTGATTTTGGACGCGAACGTATTGCATCTATTGCTAATACTCCTTTATTAAATCCAAATATCGACATATCACGCGCAATTCTGCTCTCACAAGGAGACTATAACAGTTTCAACTGGCGACTTTCTCAATGGCATTTTTTACTTAACCGTGCAACAGAATACCCATATCTTGGTTATGGTTTAGGATTAAGCATACCTGTTGCTGGTAATGGATTGCTTCCCCACAATGACTACATCCGAGCTTTGATAGAAGGGGGGATTGTGGGATTAGGAGTTTATTTGTTGTTTCTCTTAGGTTACGGTATCCGTCTTACACAATTAATCCGTTCTGCACCCGTTGGGAGTAAACAACGTGAGATGTGTAACGTGATGCTAGCGTTTTTTGTATCAATCCCAGTAGCAATGATTACTGAAAATATTTGGGGACACACTACTTTATTTTTCTACTGGATGACATTAATGGCTGTAGCTGGTTGGAATTGGAATCATCAACATCCAGATAGAAGTAATTTATCTCTGAATCAAAAACTTCAACTCTCATCTTGATAAATAAGTAAGTTCAGTTAACTCTGCAAATTACTGATTCTTGAATTATTGAAAGACACAAAGGATTTTATTCATGACTGTCGAACTGCAAGCCAATCCTCAACTTAAATTCACAGAAAGTACCCAAAAATTACTGTGTTGTCCAGTTTGTAAATCACAGTTAAAAATATCTAGTTCGCAATTGGAATGTACTAATTATCAATGCCAAGCAGCTTTCCCAATTATTAATAAAACCCCAGTCCTCATCAACGATAATCAAAGTGTATTTGCAATTAGCGACTACCAAGGTCAAGACAGTACAATTCTCAAAGCAAAACCAAAAATAGAGAGGGCTTTGATTAATTTAATTCCAAGTATTACTCTGAATCTAAAGGCAAAAAAGAATTACAAAAAATTTGCAGAACTCGTGAAGGCGCAGAATCCAAATCCTAGAGTTTTAATCATAGGTGGTAGTATTGTTGGTGAAGGGATGGAACCCTTGTTATCTGCACCAGAAATTGAACTTGTAGAAACGGATGTTTCTTTTGGTGAGAAAATATCTGTAGTTTGTGATGCCCATGATATTCCCTTTGCTGACAATTCATTTGATGGGGTTGTTGTGCAAGCAGTTCTTGAACATGTTGCTGATCCATATCGTTGTGTAGAAGAAATTCATCGAGTTTTAAAAGCAGATGGCTTAGTATATGCCGAAACTCCATTTATTGCTCAAGTTCATCTAGGTAAATATGATTTTACACGCTTCACTCATTTAGGACATCGGCGCTTGTTCCGTAAATTTGAAGAAATTGATAATGGTGCAGTGTGCGGTCCAGGAACAGCTTTAGCTTGGTCATATCAGTATTTTCTCTTGAGTTTTTTCAAGTCCTCTGTTGCTAGAGCATTAGTAAAAGTTTTTGCTAGAATTACATCATTTTGGCTAACCTACTTTGACTATTTAATCATAGATAATCCGGGAAGTTTTGACGCAGCTTTAGGATATTACTTTATTGGCAAAAAAAGTGAGAAAACTATTGCTGACAGAGAATTGATTAATTTATATCGTGGTACACAATCTAGCTCATTTTAGTATTTTTTACTTCAAAGAACATGCAAAATTTTCTGAAATATATTCTACAGGATAGGAATGCTAATCAAGATGCAAACGCCAAATCTCGTTTTGTCACGATGATGTTTCGTTCCGCACAAATCTTAGGAAGTTTACCTGCTCCTTTGACAGTATTTTCATCTTTTTATCGTATTTTATATGCTTTAATTATTGAATGGATAATGGGAATTGAAATACCTTGGAATACCAAAATAGAGTCTAATCTTAGATTGCTTCATGGTGTAGGTTTAGTGATTAATCATGAAACCGTTATTGGTAATAATTGCACCCTCAGACATGCCACAACTATTGGCAATAAACAATTAGTAGATGGCTCATGGAGTGGCGCACCAAGAATTGGTAACAATGTAGATATAGGAGCAAATGTAGTAATTATCGGTGCAATTACTATTGGCGATAATGTGGTCATAGGAGCCGGCTCTGTGGTTGTTAAAGATATTCCTAGTGGTGCTGTAGTTGCTGGTAATCCAGCAAAAATTATTCGTATCAGAGCAAACGAAATTAAATCGGTTGTGGCTGTAGCCGAAGTTGCTCTTCAGAGGTCATAACAGGTTAAAAACATCCAGAATCATATTCAACTCATCTTTGAGTCAACAAGTTTGATCAAAAATTGTTTGCCATTGTTTACTACGTCATAAATGGAAGAGTTTGTCTTATGAATATTAATATCTATAACGAGAATAGAAATTTTGCTCAAATTAAAAAACACTACGAAATTGAAAAGGGCTTGGCTCAAAAATTATTAGCTTCTCAAAAAGAAGAGCGAAAGTATTTATATACTTATTTGTACGATCAATTATTTCAACTTGTTCCTCACCATCCGCAAATTTTCATTAAAGAGAATACCAAAATTGCATCTACCAAAATTGCTCAAAAAATGAAATTATTGAGCAAATATTTAAGTAAAAATGTAGTATTCTTAGAAATAGGTGCGGGAGATTGCAAGCTATCTTTTGAAGTAGCTCAAGATGTGAAGCAAGTTTATGCAGTCGATGTATCTGAGGAAATTGTCAAACACCTCAATCCTCCTGCAAATTTTCAGCTAATTATCTCTGATGGCTGTAGTATTCCAACTCCAGAAAACTCTGTGAATGTTGCTTACAGCAATCAACTAATGGAACATTTACATCCTGATGATGCTCTTGAACAACTCCGCAATATTTACCAAGCCATAACCCCTGGAGGGTATTATATCTGCATCACACCAAATCGTCTTTCTGGTCCACATGATATTTCCAGGCATTTTGATGAAGTGGCTACCGGATTTCATTTAAAGGAATACACCTATTCTGAATTATCCAATTTATTTGCTCAAGTTGGTTTTGGCAAGTTAGTTACTTATATTGGTGGTGCAGGAATATATTTCAGATTCCCATTAGTTTTGATTAAATTATTGGAACATGTTTTCTGTATCATGCCATTTTTATTAAGGCAAAAACTTGCTCGTAGCTTACTAGGTAGAGCGCTGCTGGGAATTATCATTGTTGCTCAAAAGTGAAATAGTAAAATTTTTAGCTTGAATCGCATTCAAACAACTCAATAGTAAAAAATGAAAATGAGGTGTATAAATGGTAAAGGTTTCGGTCATTATCCCAGCCTATAATGCAATGAAATATCTACCGGAAACGGTTGACAGTGTTTTGTTCCAAACTTTTCAAGACTTTGAAGTATTAATTATTGATGATGGTAGCTCAGACAATATTAGAGAGTGGGCGTTGAATTTGACTGATGAGCGTGCAAAATTAATTTCTCAAAAAAATCAAGGTTTACCTGGGGCACGTAATACAGGCATCAATCACGCACAAGGTGATTACATAGCATTTGTGGACGCAGATGATTTGTGGGAACCAACAAAATTAGCAAAGCAAGTAAAGTGTTTGGATGAAAATCCAACTGTTGGTTTAGTTCATACTTGGATGCTGTTAATTGATGAGTATGGCAAATCTACAGGTAGAGTGATGAAATCATTTGCTGACGGAAATGTATGGCAGCAATTACTAGAGAGAAATTTTATAGCTTGTCCTTCTGTAATGGTGCGTCGCTGTTGTTTCGCAAATGCGGGACTCTTTGATCAAGATTTACGCTCTATTGAAGACTGGGATATGTGGATTCGGATTGCAGCACTTTATTCTTTTGCAGTAATTAAAGAACCTCTGGCTTACTATCGACAACTCCCTAATAGTATGTCCAAAAACTGCCAAGTGATGAACGAAGCTTTTATTACAGTCATTGAAAAAGCATTTAAATCAGTACCGCAAGAACTGCTGTATTTAAAGAATCGCAGCTACAGTAATGCCAACCTCTGTTTAGCTTGGAAAGCTTTGCAAAGTAAAAATAGAGATTATAAACTAGCCCTTCATTATCGTGCTAAAGCTATTGAATATAACCAAAACTTACGTTTTTCTCAGGAATATATACTTTTGAGTTTAGCAATTGCTGCACTGCAATTATTTGGGGTTCATAGTTATACTCAAGTTTTGAAACTGCTTTACAAATTCCGAAGACAGTTATTAAGTCTTGGATAATGGAGTTTTATATTTTCAAGGAATAAATAATAAATGCTTCCCGATTTATCTATAGCTTCTGCTAACCAGAATATTAGCCAAAAGAAGCTCAAAATCCTTTATGTTGCCATGAAATATAACTATGGTAAACAAGAACAAGGGTATAGCTTTGAACATTGTAATTTTTATGAGTCTCTGAATAAAATTGGTCATGAAATCCTTTACTTTGACTTCATGACACTGTTGCAACAGCATGGATATGCAGAGATGAATCGTCGTTTAGTGGAAGTTGTCAAGGCAGAAAAACCTGACTTGATGTTTACATTTTTATTCACTGATGAACTAGATCCAAAAGTAATTCGAGAAATTTCCGAAAATACTGACACTGTTACCCTCAATTGGTTTGCTGACGATCACTGGCGCTTTGAAAACTTTTCTTGCTTTTGGGCACCTTGCTTTAATTGGGTAGTTACCACATCTCAAAGTGCTTTACCAAAATACGCCGCAATGGGATACCACAATGTGATTAAGAGCCAATGGGGCTGCAATCATTTTTTATATCGCCAGTTAGATTTACCACTCAAATATGATGTAACTTTTATAGGTCAGCCTCACAGTAATAGAAGGCAAGTAATCGAGACACTAACCGAATCAGGAATTAAAGTTTATGTATGGGGAAAAGGCTGGAAGACAGGGCGCTTGTCACACGCAGAGATGATTGAAGTATTCAACCAAAGCCGCATCAATCTCAACCTGCAAAACTCCTTTATGGTAGGACGCAGTAACAATCCTGCCAAAAAATTTATTTCTAGTTTTCTTGATTTTATTCCATATGGAGAAAGTATAAAAATGACGGGCAATGAGTTGTATGGTAAATTCCAACGTCTTCTATCTGTTGATAATACATTAAAAGAGCCTCAATCTGACAGTCAACAAAATTATGAACAAATTAAAGGGAGAAATTTTGAAGTGCCTGGATGCGGTGGATTTTTATTAACCGGTAAAGCAGAAAATCTGGATGATTATTACCGAATTGGGCAGGAAATGGCATGTTTTAAAAATAATAAAGATTTGATTAAGCAGATTAAGTATTACTTGGAAAACGAGGATCAGCGAATAGCGATCGCCAAGGCTGGATACGAACGAACTTTGAATGAACATACTTATGTACATCGCTTCAATGAAATCTTTCAAAAAATAGGTTTGATATCTCACAAGATAGATATCTATTAAGCTAAAGCATAACCTTTAAAAGTTCTTGACTTCAATCACACTCGACCATATTTTAGATAGCGAAAACTCTGATCAACATTTGCTCCTATACGCCTGTCATTAAATGGAAAATTGCTTTACAAAAAAAGAAATTTACGGTTAATTCAGCAATATAATTTTTAAATTATAGTTTTGCAGATTAATACCGAATTACCTAAAACCTCATGCTAATCACAAAATTAAAGCAGATATTATCTGGTCAATTTATTCGTAACGTCGGCTGGATGGGAGTAGCAGAACTAATAAATCGGATTTTCCGTTTAGTCACAACTGTTACTCTAGCTCGCATATTTAGTCCTGAAGAATATGCTTTAATGGCGATTATTTATACTACCCTTGAAATCACTCATGTTTTTACTGTCAGAGGAGGGATTGCAGCAAAAATTATTCACGCTGCTGAAAAAAATATCAAAACTATTTGTAATACATCTTATTGGTTAAATTGGATTTTGTGTGGTTCGTTGTTTTTTATTCAATGTTTTGTGGCTTTTCCCATTGCCTATTTTTATGGTAAGGATCAACTTATTTTTCCCATCTGTACTACTGCGCTTAACTATTTAATTCTTCCACTTTACGCAGTACAGTTAGCTATAATTCAACGAGAAAATCGCCTAAAAATAATTGCATTGTGTAATATATCACAAGCATTTATGAGCAACTTAATCACTGTACTTTTAGCCATTTTTGGACTAGGTATTTGGGCTATAGTTTTGTCTATAATATTGAATTCTATTGTAGGAGTTGTAATTATTTCCATGAATTATACTTGGCAATATCCTAGACATTTTAGTCTTGACAATTGGCAAGAGATAACTAAGTTTAGTAAAAACATGTTAGGTGTTGAGCTACTTAACAAATTGAGGGGAAATATAGATTATTTAATAATTGGGCATTTTTTAGGATTGGATATTTTAGGTATATATTACTTTGCTTTTAACGCTGGATTAGGAATCAGTATAAATGTTATAAACTCGTTTACATTGGCTTTATTTCCTTATCTTTGTTCGGTCAGAGAATCACCTAAAGAGTTTAGAAGATGCTATATTAAAAGCCTGAAAATTATTGCCACTATTTTTGTACCTTTAATTCTATTACAATCTAGTTTAGCTCCTTTTTATGTGCCAATAATTTTTGGTAACAAGTGGACGTCAGCAATACCTATTTTAATAATTATTTGTATCTCGGCTTTACCGCAAGCTTTTTCGTTGGCAACTTCTATGCTGCTAGATGCTATGAATAAAACTCATATTACCCTATACATAGACATGATTTTTACCATGATATTTACAGTTGCTATATTTATCTCTGTAAAATGGGGGGTACTCTCTGTAGCTATAGCTGTTCTTGTCTCTAAAATCTTAATACTGCCAATTATTTTAAAAATTGCACAAAAAAATCTTAGAAATTATTTTGTAACAATGCAGTTATCTTAGTTTATGCTTACGGAATTGAATAAATACTAAGTTATAACCTACCAATTTTCTATTAATACACTAATTAGAAAGTGAAAAGATGAATTACTCGTAGCATTAAGGTGAACTATGATTCTCGCAGAAAGATAAAATATAGAAAAGCTTAATTTAACTTAGATACAACAAATTAAGTTATTATCAATGTAAAGTATAAATATGATACAAGATTCGGTTATCACCCCAGTTTACACACCATTAATTGATGAAGAGATTCAGCCTACTGCTAAAGTATCCAAATCTTATGTTGAAGGTGATGCATGGAGACGAATGATTGAGTAAAATCAAATAGCTTGTCCTTCAGTCATGGTTTGTTTTAATTGTTTTAACATTGTTGGATTTTTTAGATGTCAACTTGGAATATGTGGCTTTGCATTGCTTTTCATTATTTTTTTGTTGTTATCAAAGAAGTTTAGCTTACTAATTGCTAATTATAAGTAATGAATATAACTGTTAGCTTATGCCAATGATTTCTGTGATTATTCCTGCATATAATGCAGAACATACTATTTGGGAAACAGTTGAATCTGTTTGGCAGCAAACATTTTTAGACTATGAGATAATTATCATCGATGATGGTTCGCGTGACCAAACTTTAGAAGTTTTAAATAAAATCGCGGTTCAAGATAAGCGTGTAAAGGTTTTTTCTTATGAAAATGCGGGAGCTTGCGTAGCGCGTAATCTGGGAATTTCTCATGCGACTGGAGAGTTTATTGCATTCCTTGATTCTGATGATTTATGGACACGAGATAAACTAGAGCTTCAGTTAGCTGCCTTACAAAAGCATCCAGAGGCAGGGATTGCATATAGTTGGACTTGTACAATGTATAAACAAGGTGAATCTTTACGTTTTATGCAATGTAATACTTCACTATATGAAGGGAATATTTATCCCAATTTATTGATTAGTAACTTTATCGGTAGTGGCTCAAATATTTTGGCGCGTAGACAAGCAATTGAGTCAGTAGAAGGTTTTGATACTACTCTCAAAGCGTGTCAAGATTGGGACTATTATCTGCGATTAGCAGCTCGTTGGTCTTTTGTTTTAGTGCCTAAAAACCAAATTCTATATCGTCAATCTTCTCGTGGAACAATTACATCCAATGTTGATGTTATGGAGGAGCAAGGGCGTTTTATGCTTGACAAAGCATATCAAACAGCTCCACCAGAACTTCAACATCTTAAATCTCAGTCTCTTAGCAACTTTCATAGATATTGTGCAGTTTTATATTTGCAATACAGCAATAATTTTATCGGAGTCAAAAAATCTGGAAAAAATTTATGGCAATCAATATGTATGTATCCTCAAATTTTACTGCATGAAAATACACAAAAACTATTATTAAAATTTTTATTGATGCACGTATTATCGCCTCAGATTACTCAATCTATTATTAATTTTAATAAGATAGTTAATGATGTTAATGATCCACGAATTAAACCTAATTAATCAAGTTCAATATATACGGTTATTTAACTAAATAACTATTTAAATAGATACTTTAATTAAAAATAAAATTATTAGTCTCACCAAGCTAAATATTAAATATCTCATAAAATACCATTATTTAACTTTTAAATATCTGTGATTCACTTTATAAATTTGCGATATCAAGTATCAAACAGTCTTCCATGATCTAATTTGTACGGCAAGTGTGCAGTTCTTGAATATACTGAGAGTGAGAATTAAACATGACCAGAGAAAACTATCATTCTATTCGTTCAAAAAACCAGTTCTTAGTATTTGGTTCTCCTGCTATTGAAGATACAGAGATTCAAGAAGTTGTTGCAAGTATGAAAACTGGATGGCTAGGTACTGGGCCGAAAGTAGCGCAATTTGAAAATGACTTCAGGTTATATAAACAGGCTGAATACGCTTTAGCTGTAAACTCTTGTACTGCTGCATTACATTTAAGTATGCTGGCTGCTGGGTTAAAGCCTGGTGATGAGATCATTACTACACCCCTGACTTTTTGTGCCACAGTCAATGCCATCATTCATGCAGGCGCTACACCGATACTGGCTGATGTTGACCCAGTTACCATGAACATCGACTCTGAACAGGTTACAGCTAAGATTACCCCAAAAACTAAAGCGATTATTCCAGTTCACTTTGCTGGGCGTTCTTGTGAGATGGATGTCCTTTGTGATATTGCCCAGCACTACAATCTCAAATTAATAGAAGATTGTGCCCACGCTATTGAGACGGAGTACAAAGGGCGAAAGGCCGGGACATTTGGTGATTTTGGTTGCTTTAGTTTCTATGTCACGAAAAACGTGATTACTGGCGAAGGGGGCATGGTTCTGACAGGCAACGAAGACTATGCAAATCGCATTAAGATACTCGCTTTGCATGGGATGAGTAAAGATGCTTGGAAGCGCTTTGGAGATGATGGCTACAAACATTACCAAGTGGTGGAATGTGGTTTTAAGTACAATATGATGGATTTACAAGCGGCAATTGGCATTCATCAATTGCAAAGAGTGGAATCATACTGGCAACGACGCCAGGAGATTTGGCATAAATACAATCAAGCATTTGCAGATTTACCTATCAGCTTACCAGCAGACCCAGAACCTGATACCCGCCATGCGTATCACCTATACACAATCTTGGTAGATGAAGCAAAAACAGGTATCAGTAGGGATGCTTTTCTCAATGGCATGACGGCTGAAAATATTGGGGTTGGTGTGCATTATCTGAGTATTCCTGAACATCCTTATTATCAACAAACATTTGGCTGGCAACCCGAAGACTATCCCCATGCCATGACTATTGGACGTCAGACAGTGAGCTTGCCACTGTCTGCAAAGCTATCAGATGAAGACGTGGAAGATGTAATTTTAGCTGTCAAAAAATTACTTAAATAGAATATTTAATTTTCACCTTCATAGAGACACGCGTTATACTTATCTATCCAGTTTTTCAAAATTCAACTAAAACCAGAAGGATTCATTTCTATGACTAGTCCAAATTGGGATCAATATGCCAATCTAGGAATGCTACAAGCTGTGATCGATCCTGCTGATTCACAAGGTTTTAAAAATCGCTTAATTGATCGAGTCCAGTGGCGTTTACTTCAGCCAAAATTAGCAAATACTAAAAGCCTTTTAGATTTCGGCTGTGGTACTGGTAGGTTTGCTTCTAGAATTGGTGATATGGGGATTAAATATGCGGGGATCGATACATCTGAAAACATGATTTATACTGCCAAAAAGATTAATCAATCGTCAGATTTTCAATTTGCAGATTTTAATGGATTAGAAATACCTTTTCCAGATAATTATTTTGACACATGTATTTCATGTGGGGTATTGCAATATATCATTAAAGGTGAAGATAGTCAGCAAGTATTGGCTGAGATTTACCGAGTTCTTCAACCAGAGGGTCGTTTGATTATGATTGAGCAAGCCAGCCGCTCGAATCAAAAATCTGGATTAGGAGTGCGATCGCTAACTGAGGCTGACTATCAAGATGAACTATCTCGACTCTTCACTGTTAAGTCAATTTCTAGAGTTCGTAGTGGTGAACTATCACGCTTATCTAATAGATTTCTGAAAATTTCTAAATTTTTACCCTGGTTATTTAACTTGGGTTTAGATTATGTAGCCCAACAAGTGACTGATAGTATTAATCGCGCCGATGATTTTAAGCTTTATAAGTTGCGCTATTTTGATATTTTAATTGATTCAAATGCTATTCTCAGAAATTAATCTTTGAATTTGTCATGGCTAGGGTTGTTATAAGGAAATAATAATGACACTAAAGCAGGCTGCTACATCTGGTATTCGCTGGTCTTTTATTGCTCAGGTAAGCCGACAATTAGTTCAAATTCTGACAACTATTGTTTTAGCAAGGATACTTTCACCAAATGATTTTGGGTTGATTGGTATGACTGCTGTGGTTATTGGTTTCATCAATTTATTTAAAGACTTGGGTACTTCTACAGCAATTATTCAGAAGCAAGATTATTCTGATGAATTTTTATCTAGTATTTTTTGGATTAATGTTATATTTGGCTGCCTAGTAACAAGTCTTATTTTTTTATTTTCTCCGTTAATTGCTAATTTATATGAAGAACCAAGAGTAATTGCTATATTACAATTTCTCTCTGTAACTTTTTTCATTTCTAGCTTAAGTAATCTACAACAAGCAATCTTAGAACGTGATTTAGCTTTTAATCAATTAGCGAAAATAGAGATATTTTCCTTAGTTTTAGGTTCGGCTGTTGCCATTATTGTTGCTATTTTAGGAGCAGGTGTCTGGAGTTTAGTTTGCCAAACTTTGCTTGTAAATATCTGTACTACAATCTTACTCTGGGTTTATACCAAATGGCGACCCAAACTGATTTTGCAGTGGAAGGCTGTGAAGTCGATTAGCCATTATAGTCTTCATCTTACAGCAGCTAATATTTTTTTCTACTTTGTGAGAAATGCTGATAATTTTTTGATTGGCAAATTCCTGGGGGCGGAAGCATTGGGATATTATGCTCTAGCATACAGAATAATGATGTATCCCATGCAGAACATTGGGGCTGTAATTCGCCGAGTCATGTTTCCTGTATTTTCTCGTTGGCAAGAAGATAATGTTCGGTTTCAGGATGCTTACTTAAAAGCAGTTGCCTTAACTTCAATGATTACACTGCCTATTGTTGTAAGTTTTATTGTCTTAGGAAAACCATTAGTGTTGACTTTATTTGGTAACTCATGGCTACCTACAGTTCCCTTGCTAATTATTTTGGTGCCTGCTGGATTCATAGAATCTATTGAAACAACAGTAACAGTTATTTATCAGGCAAAAGGTCGTACTGATGTCATGTTGTATTGGGGTGGTTTTACAGGGATAATGGTTGTTTTGGCATTTGTTATAGGTATTCAATGGGGAGTAATTGGCGTAGCAGTGGCATATGTTTCAACGCTACCTTTATCTGTGATAAATTTCTTGATTGGTTTTAGATTAATCCATCTCTCTATTAGGAGATTCTTTTCAGCTTTATGGCGAGTGATTTTGTGTAATTCTTTGATGCTATGTATACTTCTTCTGCTTAAAAATCAGTTTTTTGTTAGTATTGCTAGCTATTTGGAGCTAAGTATTTTGAGCTTAGTAGGATGTGTTTTTTATGTTTTCATTAATTGGCTGATTAATAGAGTACAGGTACGACAACTTATAAGTATTTCAGGGTTAAGTAAATAACCTGAAAAAAAGAGATGTATAGCTATTTTGTTTATTAAAGTAATACAACAATAATCTATTTTTGAAAGAGAAATCAATAATGCATATTTCTATTACTAGTATTTATACAGTAGGTAACGATGAATGGGACTTAATTTGGAGTCAATGTGATTATGCAACCTATTTTCATTCTCGAGAGTGGGCAGAAATATGGAATGCTTATACTCAAGGTAAAATCCGTCCAGAACCGATATTAGTCTTGTTCTCAGATGGTAAAAAAGCATTACTGCCTTTTTCAGTCAAAAAAATATTTAAAGGCTTAGTCAATAATTATATTTCTTCGATAACAGGAACCTTTGGAGGATGGATTTCTAACTATCAACTTGAAGAAGAACATGTAAACTTATTGCTCGAATTGTTCACTAGTAAATTTAATAATTTTTATTTACGGTTTAATCCTTATAATGAAATGTTTTCAAAAATAGAATTAAATAGTTTAATATATGATGAAACTTATGTATTAAATTTGAATAAAGGATTTGAAAAAATTTATCAGGGATGGGCAAGAGGCAATAAATCCTCAACTAAAAAAGCTATAAAAGAAGGAGTATTTGTGAGAGTTGCTTCTACAATTGATGATTGGAATGACTATTACCAAGTTTACGAAGACTCACTAAGACGTTGGGCAGATAAGGCTTCTTCTAAATATGAATGGGATCTATTTAAGGAAATATTCCAACGAAATTCAAATAACTATAAACTCTGGTTAGCTATATATAAAAATCAAGTTATTTCTGGAATACTTTGTTTTTATGCTAAAAAACATGCAGTATATTGGCATGGTGCAACACTAGAAGATTTTTTTCATCTTCGCCCAGTTAATATTTTGATGTATGAAAGTATAAAAAGTGCCTGTGAACAAGGATACTCTTGGTTTGACTTTAATCCTAGTGGCGGGCATGAGGGAGTTAAAGAATTTAAGAAAAGATTCGGAGCAGAGGCATTACCCTGTCCAGTTTGGAATCATGAATCTCATATTGTTAAAGCTATGAAAAAGCTTCGCTTTAAGTAGAATTTTGAAATTATTCTGTCAATTTAATGAATAATTTATAAGCTAGAAGTTGTATCAGTTTATTTATAAAAACTTTAGTAAAGTATGAATCAACAACTATTAGAAAATAAAAAGTTAAAGATTGTTCATAGCTATCCCATATGGTTACCCAAAACACAAACCTGGATGTATAATCAGGTGCGCTACCTACCTAAAAACTTAGAAAATCATGTTGTTTGTGAGAAAACAGAAGATTTAGAGCAGTTTTGGTTGCCCAATATTCATGCTCTCCAAGAAGTTTCACAATGGTGCTATGTCTGGGATAAGGTTGTACGTAAATTGCAGTTTCGCCATCATCTAGGATTTTTAGTAGATATTGCTCAACATGAAAATATTAATGTTCTTCATTCACATTTTGGTCATGTTGGTTGGCAAGATATAGGTGCTGCTAAGAAAGTAGGACTTAAACATGTAGTGACATTCTATGGTTGGGACGTTAATTCACTTCCAAAAACTCGTCCCCATTGGCGTAGAAGATATCAGGAACTATTCGCTAATGTTGATATAATTCTTTGTGAAGGGTCACATATGGCAAAGTGTATTGTCAATTTAGGATGTCCA
Source organism: Goleter apudmare HA4340-LM2 (assembly GCA_019359495.1). GTDB lineage: Bacteria > Cyanobacteriota > Cyanobacteriia > Cyanobacteriales > Nostocaceae > Goleter > Goleter apudmare. The sequence goes on along the minus strand of JAHHHF010000064.1, from coordinate 99,420 downwards.
GCAGATAAGGTTAAAGTTCATCATTTGGGTATTGCTATTGAAGAACTCAAGTTTCAGCCAAGAGTATGGAACCCTAATGAGCCTTTGCGGGTACTCATTGCAGCATCATTCAGAGAAAAGAAAGGTATTCCCTATGCCCTGGAAGCTTTGGGGCAACTCCAACATCAAGTTTCTCTTGAAGTTACAATTATTGGTGATGCCAATAGTGAAAAAAGGAGTCAAGCTGAAAAACAAAAGATTTTAGCAACTATCGAAAAACATAATCTACAATCTAAAGTTAGGATGCTAGGTTATCAACCCTATACGCTTTTATTTAAAGAAGCTTATAAGCACCATATATTTCTATCACCTAGTGTCACAGCTAGTGATGGTGATACAGAAGGGGGAGCGCCAGTATCTCTGATTGAAATGGCTGCTACAGGTATGTTAATTGTCAGTACCAATCACTGTGATATTCCTGAAGTGGTGATTAATGGTTTAACTGGTCTGTTAGCAGAGGAACGAGATGTGTCTGGACTAGTAACACATTTGCAACAATTAGTTCATCATCCTGAGCAATGGCTGCCTATAACTGTAGCAGGGAGAAAGCATGTAGAGAAAGAATATGACGCCTATATTCAGGGAAAAAAATTGGCAGAAATTTATTCACATCTAGCAATGAAAAAGACTAAAAAATAAGCTAATATTAATCGAAATAGTAAGAGCGAATGTCTATTCGCCCCTACTGGCAACACATAGATTGCTTGTATTGACAAACGTTATTTCAATTGAGTTACAACATTAACATCATTTTTACTCTCTGCTGAAATTCAAGACGCTGGTAGATTCTGCTCTCCAGACTGCTTTGTAACTCGTTTTTTCCGGCGGCGCACAGTACCCCCAGCCATTAAATATTCATCGCTATTTTTGCCGTATTTGCAAGCTACCCCATTGAGCATTCGTTCATACAATTCTGCAAGCATCTGCTCAGATTCTAAAAATGTGTTGTAATTCTGATCAACCATAGATAAAGTCATATTATAGTTTTCTAACTTCTGGCGCGACTTTTCAATTGACTCTAAAAAAGCCTCAAGTGTTAAACCATTTCCCAAGTCTAGGGAAGTACTAATAGACTTCAACCCGGCTAGGCGGCGCTGGGCTTTATCTAAAATTTTAGAACCACGTTTTGGACGAGACATATTAATTTACTACTACTCACAACAATAGATCTAGGTTAACTTGTTGGCTAATGTGATGAAATTAGTGTTTCTTTGGAAGCAAGCATGATCAAATTTTTAATATTATTAGGTGAATTCTCTCATAACAGGGAACAGAGAAACTCAGCCGCCACACCACTTGCTACAAATCGAGAAGCGGACTTAGCTAAATGGGAGCATCCCAAATGTGTAAATTTATTTTTTTGTAGTGCGGGCTTCTAGCCCGCTTCCTAGACATTAAGGAGCAAGATGCTCCCACTACAAATTTTATTTTTGCAAAATTGGGATACTCCCTAGCTAAACAGGCAAATTCCCTTAGCGATGCACTGAAGCTCAAAAAACTTTCGGCGTTTCCTGTTCTCGTTTACGTGAATAAGTTGAGATTCATAAGAAACGTCAACACGTTTATAAAAAACGCCTTCAGAAAATTGCTGAATGAGTTCACGTTTGCGTAAATCACTGACACGTTGATGAAAAACGCTTTCAGAAATAGATAAATGAGTTTACGTTTGCGTAAATTATTGACATGTTGATGAAAAACGCCTTCAGAAATAGATAAATGGGTTTACGTTTGTGTAAATTACTGACACGTTGATGAAAAACGCCTTCAGAAATAGATAAATGGGTTTACGTTTGCGCTAAATACTACGATGGTTGGCGCTGGATGGAGAAATACCAAACAATAGCATTGCTGAACCTGGAGATGATTTGTGCAGATTTATTTTGCGATCGCACTGAGCATGAAAGTTTTCTAGAAAAGAGCGATATGTTTAAACTGGGGGGCATCCCAATTTTGCAAAAATAAAATTTGTAGTGAGAGCATCTTGCTCCCTAATGTCCAGGAAGCGGGCTAGAGAGCCATCACTACAAAAAAATAAATTTACACACAAAAATTGGCAAACTTTTGTAGCATCTGTGGAAAATATTATCCGAGAATTTGGTAAAAACTATGTAATTAATTTTGTTTAGCTACTTACGCGTAGCGTCTCGTAGAGAAGCTTAATCTGAAGGCGATCGCATTATTTACCGTTTTCTTAAAAAGAGCGATCGCCTACCACAGCCTTTGAATTGGATAATTATCAAAAACCGAATCAATGCTCACAATGGGGATTTGTTCCACAGTCGCTTGAGCTATCAAGAGTCTGTCAAAAGGGTCACGATGATGATTTGGTAGATTAGTTAAAGCATAAATATGAGTTAGCTCAATAGGTAAAAGCTGCAAGTCGTTTGTTTCTTGTTGATCTTTGATCAACTCAGAAAGTGGCATTTTAAGAGTAAATTTCCCAATTTGGAGTTTAATCTGCATTTCCCAAACACTAATAATGCTCAAAAATAGATTGTTACTTTCATCATCCAATAAATTTCTCACTTGTTGTGAAAGCCTTATGGGGTCTATTGACCACCAAATTAATGTATAGGTGTCTAACAGAAAATTCATTATTCACCCATCCAAAATTCATCTGGTAAAGGCTCATTAAAATCGTCGCTAATCCAACCCATGCCTTCATGTAATCCAACAATGCGCTGTTTTTTCTGACTAGGTTGCGATTGAGCGTGTTTCTGGACTAGAAATTCAACAAAATTGACCACCATCTGTTGTTGTTCTGGTGGTAGAGTTTGCAGTTGGGAAATTAATGTCTCAGTTATATTCAGTGTTTGGGAAGTCATTTCAACTGTCCTGCATTAGCACCTCCTATATTTTAGAGGACATCACTGCAAAAGCATGATTGTGGATATTTCAATGACGATCACGGAAGCTTAATCTGAAGGCGATCGCATTACTTACCGTTTTTTGAAAAAGAGCGATCGCCTATCATCACAATAACTTGCCGTCTAATTTTGTATAGTTAGGGAATTTACTATCTGCGGACATTATAGCCTTTCTCGGTTGAACGCAACACAATCAAGGGCGGGGAAACCCCGCCCCTACGGGTTTTGCGATTTAAAACTGTACTTCACTCGTCTGAAAACCTGTATAAATAGGCATCATAGGCGATCGCAGTGGCGATAATCAGCCGATCTTGGGGGTCTCGATGAAGCTAAATAGACCAATCTTGAATATTTAGTCCAGGTATTTTATCAAAATCGCGGATATTTCTTGTCAAAAGAATACCATTATAAGCAAGGGTGATAGATGCAATGCGTAAATCTTGAGTACCAACGCGAATACGTTGTTTCTTGAGTGTTTGGTAAATATCGCGTGATGTTTCATCATACTCAAGAATCTGAAATTCCGACAGCAGCATCACCGTTTCTACAAGACGTTGATAAGCACTTGAGAGTGTATTTCCATCTTTAGCTTCAGCAACTTGAGCTAAACGACCTCTTAACTGTTCTTCAACATTAATCGCAGTAGTTGTCAGTTCCGCACAAGACGCTAATAGTCGTGCAATTACTACTGGGTGATTCCGTCCATAAAGACTAAGGTGATCCGTATCTAAAATGTAAATCGTCATCAATCATCTGTTGCTAGATTAGATTCTTCCCGAATCACCGTTAATTTTTCCATAAAATCATCAAATGTGGGGTCATTCGCAAATATTCCCGCGTATCTCATCTTGGATGTAGTTGCATTTAGCTGAATTTTTGGATTCACCTCAATAGTCACAAACTTACCCCTAGCTAATTCTGTTTCTAAAGCAGATTTCACCTTCAAAATAGCCTCTTCCTCTGTCCTCCCTTCAACAGTCAAATTTGGCATCCCAACCACTGAGGCTACAAAATTTTCCTGGGATTGACTCTGAACGAAAACTTGATACTGCATAATGCATTTTTTGATCTGATTTTTCTAACTTTATTTTAAGGCAGTCTTCAAAGTAATTCGTAATTATTCGTTTAAGATTGTGATCCTCTGAGATAATCTTTCTGGGTTTCCTGTAGACCAGATAAATACGTGGGTATCTAACAATATATTCACTTTATATTTTAAAGGACATCTCCAAAAAAGCCGTATGATGCCGAGCCTCTAGGATTTAGGCAGTGATGGCGATCGCTTTTTTGATACTATGCAGATATACATTCAACCAACCTCATATATCAGTCTCAGGTCTGGGTCTAGAAGTAGCTTCTCTCGTCATTGCAGAGGTTGGGGACAAATCAGTCTCTACCGATTCTCTAGAGTAGTAGAAATAACTATCAGGCTCTCGATTGATATTCACATCATTAATCACCATGCCTAAAACTTTTTGACCACACTGGTTGAGAAAATCTTTAGCCGCATTGGCACTAGCCGCCTATTTACAGCCTTTTCTACAAAAATCCGGAAAATTTTGCAACTGTATTATTATGTAATATTTATTGCTCTAGCCAAAAATAGGGCATGGAAATTAATATCGCCAGACCAACTACAAAACTGCAAAAAAATAGAGGGAAGATAAACTTCCCCCCTCTGTCGATTATTGCTGTTATTTTCTGGTTTGCTGGCTTCTTTGAGTTTTCGCCGGAGCATTTGCCTTTGCTTTTTGAGTTGTCGCTGTCTGGCTGAACCACCTTTACCTTTGTCATTCCTGCCTTCTCGGCGTGGTGACTCCCAACTTTTTAGTCGCATGATGCTTTTTCTCGTTTAAATAGAGTGTGTAGCTAGTGATTAGCTGACACTACAAATGTAGTATAAGTCTAGCTGAATAGTTATATGTTTGTCAACTTAACTTGTCTAGCCAGCAATTTCTTTTGCCGGCGTATTAGTCTGTCAAGATAAACATGATGGACTGTAGGGCATCTTGCCCGCGTGAGCGAGACGCTCACACTACCAAAAGTCCCTCAATACAAAAATGACAGACTAGTAACAGTAGTTAGCTAACTTACTTTAAAGTGGGCAGGAGGAGAATCGAACTCCTATGACCGCAAGGTCGCCACATTTTGAGTGTGGTGCGTCTACCAATTTCGCCACCCGCCCTTGGGTGCAACTTTACTATTGTAATCTATATCCACGATTTTGTAGCAAGGATGGATATTTTTTCTAAAATTCATCCTAATCAATACATTTGTTCTACAGATATTTGCTGAAAAAGAAGTGAGGGCGTAGCTTGCTTTGGTGTAAAGAGTACAATCCTACGCCCCTACCAAGGGTTTTGGCAAATGCATAATTGATTTCTGGAGATGTTTGATAATTATGGCAACTCTTGCAGGTGTAAGCGCAAAACCTTTTGAATCACCTGTTGCACAGCTTCTTTGCTAGAGTTACCATCTACCCTGATTATCCGCGCCGGATGGGTTGCGGCTAACTCTGCGTAGCCCTGCTGTACTTTTTTATGGAAGGCGATCGCTTCTTGCTCAATCCGGTCTAAACTATCCCCATTGCCTTGCTTGCGAGCTAGTCCTACTTCCACATCAACATCTAGCCAGATAGTCAGGTCACTTTCTAAGCCACTAGTAGCAATATAGTTGAGTTGATTAATTAAACTGATATTCAAACCTCGACCATAACCTTGGTAGGCAGTAGTCGAGTCGGTGTAGCGATCGCATAAAATATATTTCCCTGCTGCTAAATTCGGTTTGAGTTCCTGCTCTACGTGTTGCGCTCTATCAGCAGCATACAATAGTAATTCTGTCAATTCAGCAATTGGTTGCTTTTCTGCCTTCTCTAACAATAAGCGGCGTAAATGCAAACCTAACTCTGTTCCCCCTGGTTCACGGGTAACAATCACAGAAATACCCAGACTTTGCAACCACTCTCGACAAAGTTGGATTTGGCTGGTTTTGCCGCAGCCTTCCACCCCTTCAAAGACAATTAATTTACCATCCATACTTTTTGCAATTTTCCGGCTACTGACTTCTTGCAGCCTGTTTTCTGATAATTCATGATCGACACTTTAATTTTGTATTAGTTAGAACAGAGAAGACGATAAGTTAATTTTAAGCTGAGGATGTCATGGCTGAAGAAAAGACATACCTGGAACTTTCAGAAGCTAATGGAAGTTCCCACAAATTTTACGAAGTTACTATCAAAGATACTGAAGTTACCATCCGCTATGGTCGCATTGGAGACTCAGGGCAAGTTCAAACTAAAACTTATCCTACCCCAGACAAGGCAAAAGCAGAAGCCACTAAAAAGATTAACGAAAAACTGAAAAAAGGCTATGAACAGGCTGTGATGGGTATACGCCAAAAACGCGCCGTTACCAGACGCCAAGTCACCAGTACCACTTCAACCGCCCAACAAGCCCCCATCCTCTGGAAATTTTCCTCCACTTCAGCCGCTTTTGGGATTTTTATTGATAGCGATCGCTGTTGGTTAGGAAACCAAGCTGGTCAAGTTTTTGCACTTAACCATCAAGGTCAAGTGATTAATCAATTTCAACTTCCCGATGGTGTGAAATGTCTAGTTGCCGATGATGTGTGGATTTATGCAGGTTGCGATGATGGCAATGTCTACGACCTCACAGGTAAAATACCACGTATCGGCTACAAAATTGATGAAAATGTCGATATTTTCTGGCTGGATATCCACGATGGCCTATTGGGAGTCTCTGATGTTAACGGTGGTGTCACCACCATCGACCATGATGATGAGTCTCAGTGGACTCGCTTAAGCCAAGGTGATTCCGGCTGGATGGTACGCTGTGACGAGGCTGGGATCTATCATGGTCACAGTAAAGGCGTGACTATGTACGATACTAAAGAAGGTCGGATGCTCTGGCATCAAAATACTGGCGGTGCTGTACTTTTTGGTTGGCAAGAAGCATCAACCGTCTATGCAGGTACGAGCAACCAAAAGATTTACTCTTTTAGTAAAAAGGGTGAGATTGGCGCAGTTTACAAATGTGATGCGGCGGTTTATGCTTGCGCTACAGCCCAAGATGGCAAGTATGTATTTGCTGGTGATAACAGTTCTTCTGTTTACTGCTTTAGTAACTCTGGAGAACGCCTGTGGAAACTAGCCACTGGTTGCGGTTCGGCTTTATCTATGCAGTTTTTCGCTAATTGTATTTATATTGTGACGACCGATGGTTCTCTAGCTTGTATCGATGCTAGTGAAACTGCCATCCAAGCTGCTCAAGCTGGTACTATTCCCCAAGCAACGGTTATTCAAGCACCAAAAACAGCAGGTGCTGCACCCTCCGCAGTTCTAGAAACCACCACCGACACCAGCCAAGGAGTGATTGTTGAGTGCTTCCGGGAGGGCGGTAAACTTAGAGTCCGCGTCATCTCATTAGGATACAATCCTACTTGGAAAGTGCAGTTTCCTAAGGATATTCGTCAAGAAGGGCAGCGCTATCTTGTTCAAGAGGTGCGTGAGTCAGCCAGTGGAGGTTTTTACCGCGCCTATGGTGATATTCAAAAATTGATTTAGCACCTACTGGACTGACAAGCCTAAAATGATGCAAAAAATTTTCTTGTGGTGCGGGCATCTTGCCCGCTAATTAGAACGGGCATCTTGCCCGTTCTACAAAAGATTGCTAATACACAAAATTAGCTTAGACACACCACTACCTTCTGTTTAGAGAATTAATGGCTGAACTCTGTTACTCTTGTTGATGGTTTATATTAAGTAATCCTATCAATACCGTTGCCAAAATAAGAGGATGAAGGGGAGCCTTACTGGAATGGGTGCTTGGGACAGTGGCAGGTTTGGGTTAACTGTGTGATTGGTTAGTGGGGGTGTAGCCTTTTGAGGAGAATTACTTCCTGGTTTAAGCATCGACCATCTACTGTCGTGCCATAATGGTACGCATTTCGGCTTCTGTGTCTTGAATCAAATCTCCACTAACATCCACTATCACACTATGAATCTTGCCCGTAAACTTAAAAGGCGGTTCATAATCGGGTGTTATGGGCGCACCAGGAGCAATCCCACAGGTGACACCACTGCTCAGACCTAGTGCTAAGGGAGTAGTCACTGGCACATCAACTTGCCCGACCAATTTCTCATCAATATAAAGTTGGGCGCGACCGGGCGTTCCTTTCCCCTTTGCTAAATCTGGCTGACCCGTGACTTTAAACTCAAAACGCAATTGGTGACGACCTTCCGGAACTGACACCTGAGACTCGACATGATATAGCGATCGCGCTACATAGTTATGAACCCAATGCAGTTTGCCATCTTTAACATAGAAGGAGTAGCCACTATCATTACCTCCATGTGCCAGTAATACTCCTTCTGCACCACCTGTAGGAACTTCCACATCAGCCGTAATACTGTGGGGACGATTTAGCACTTTGACGGCACTATTAGCGGGAATTGCCTGAGTGTCGGGATAGTAGACATAGCGGCTACGATTAACAGCAATTTGAGGACGTTCTTCTGCCAATCGTTGCACGCCCCTGCCATCCACAGGCAACACATTGTATTTTCCCGCCTCTACATACCAAGTGGCAATCATCTCAATCAGCTTAGGGCGGTTATCAGCAGCAATATCATAATTTTCCGCAAAATCCTCAGCCACATGATACAGTTCCCAATGATGAGTATCCAAATCTGTCAACGTTTCAGCCGAAATTGGCTCACCAAAAAACTTACCTGCTTCTGTAAATGAAGTACCAGGCCAAGGACAAACCGCCCGCCAGCCATCATAGTAAAGAGAGCGATGTCCCATCATCTCGAAATATTGGGTAAGATGCTTAGTGGGTGCGTTAGCATGATGAAAAGTATGGGCGAAACTGACACCTTCAAGGGGGAATTGGGTAACACCTTTAATCGTTGTCGGTGGTTCAATTTTTAGTAAGTCAAGCACCGTTGGCACTAAGTCAATAGCATGGGCATACTGAGTACGGATTTCGCCTTTTGCCTCAATATTTTGAGTCCAATGGACAATCAAGGGGTCGCTGATTCCACCCCGATAGGTTTCCCGTTTCCAACGACGGAAAGGCGTATTTCCTGCCCAAGTCCAGCCCCAAGCATAGTGGTTGAAGGTTTCTGGGCCACCTAGCTTATCCAGTGCCTTGAGATTTTCCTCTAGGGATTCTGGCACATTGTTAAAAAACAGGTTCTCATTAACCGAACCAGTGACTCCACCTTCAGAACTTGCCCCATTGTCCGAGATGACCATAATCAAAGTATTATCGAACTCGTCGATACTTTTGAGGAAGTCGAGTAAACGACCGATATGGTAGTCCGTATGGGTTAAAAAGCCGGCAAAGACTTCCATCATCCGGGCATAAAGACGTTTTTCTGCGGCTGAGAGAGTATCCCAGTGAGGAACATCAGGATCATGGCGGGAGAGTTTGGCATTAGTGGGGACGATTCCCATTTCCTGCTGACGGGCAAAAACCTTTTTCCTGTAAGCTTCCCAACCATCGTCAAACTGTCCGGCGTAGGCATCAGCCCATTGTTTCGGCACATGATGAGGGGCGTGCATCGCACCAGGACAGAAATACATGAAAAAGGGTTTATTTGGGGCAACTTGCTTCGCATCAGCGATAAAGCTAATTGCCTTGTCTGCCAAATCTTCGGTCAAATGGTAGCCTTCAGCAGGGGTATTTTCTGGCTTAACGGTGTGGTTATCATAAACTAAATCTGGATAATACTGGTGAGTTTCTCCTCCCAGAAAACCATAAAAACGTTCAAAACCGCGACCGAGAGGCCAGCGATCATAGGGGCCAGCAGCAGAAAGTTGATCTGAAGGGGTTAAATGCCATTTCCCGATCGCATAGGTGTTATACCCCTTCTGTAGTAATATCTCTGAGAGAAACCCATTCTCAAAGGGAATATTGCCATTACTACCTGGAAAACCGATAGAACATTCTGTAATGCAGGACATGGCGTTGGAATGGTGATTGCGCCCAGTTAAAAGGCAAGAACGGGTGGGTGAACACAACGCCGTTGTGTGTAGATTGTTGTAGCGCAAGCCATTGGCGGCTAATGCGTCTAAGTTAGGTGTTTTGATGGGACTTCCGTAGCACCCAAATTGTCCGAATCCTGTATCATCAAAAACGATAAATAGCACATTTGGTGCGTCTTCTTTGGCTCGTAAAGGTTCTGGCCAAGCCGGACTAGACTTATCAACTGTCCGTCCGATGACACCAGGAAAAGTATTACCGGGTTTGTATTCACGCAGAGACATAAATCTCAACTCCTAAGAATATGCAAAGCCTAAAAATTCAAGGATTTAATGACTACACCAATAAAACTCATTAAGCCAATTATCAGTAAAGCCACTCCAATAATTTCCGCACTGTGAGAGTTTTTGTAGCTATAGCGATCGCTTTGAATTTGTTTAAGTAACTGACGGTGTTCCCTCAACCCTAAAACCATCCCCAACATACCCACGCTAATAAAAGACAACCCAATAATGACCGAAAATCTAACTGAATTAAGGTTATGATCAAGGTGAGTATTTTCAATTGACCTAACGATAGTAGGGATACCAAAGCCAAAACCAATCAACGAGAGACAGGTGCGTATCCAAGCCATTAAAGTGCGATCTGCTGCTGCTCTACTACGGTATTTAGCCAGTTCGGTACGATCTGCTGCTAAATCATTGGTAGAAAACTGTGCGGGCGTTTCTGAGTTAACAGGTGGCTGACTCATAACAAGTTAGTTTTTCTGCGGTAATCCGGCTAATCTGCACTGATTCCAGATTGAGAAATATCTACAAAGGCTCCCAAAATTACATAAGCCACCAGAGTCGGAATTACCTGCTGCTGTGCATGATTCAAAATAGCGCTAAACAAAGCTAAACCAAAATTGCCAGCAATACAGAAAATCGCCAAGATAGATCGCGCATCATTATCGAGTTTGCCTAAAGCATTTCCAATTCCTAATTAGGGAGTTCTTGAGCAACTAATCTAGCAATATCTTTACGTTTATGAAAACTAGCATTAGGAACTTGCAGAGATATAAGATACGAGCTAGAGTAAAAGGCTGCGACCCAAAGCAGTTCTAAATAATACCTTGGACAGTGGCAGGTTTGGGTTAACTTTGAGGGTGGGTGTAAGTCGGTGGTGTGTGATTGGTTATCGGTGGTGTAAGTCGCGGTGTTATGCGGCTTGCTCGTTTAACCAAGTTTCTAGATCCGCCACAACGGAAAAATCTAATAAAGCTTCTCCTAACCCTTCGAGTTGCTCAATAGATAATTCTCGAATTCGTTCAACCAAAGCTGAATCAATTTCACCAAAACGACGATTTAGTTGACGTATAATTAAATCCTGTTGTCCTTCTTCTTGTTTGGCTCTTTCGCGGTATTTTTTTTGCTGGTGCATAACCATTACGACTTATTTCTTCTAGTTTTTGCCTTTGCTCTGTATTTAAAAGCACTTTATTTATACGACCTTTACTCATCCACTTACCCCGATTTTCTGTCTTTTGTATTGCACTATTTTAGCCTTGACACGCCAGTAGTAGCGTGTCTAGACTAAGATGTTGCAAACAATTTGGGAGCATCCCAAATGTGTAAATTTATTTTTTTGTAGTGCGGGCTTCTAGCCCGCTTCCTGGACATTAGGGAGCAAGATGCTCCCACTACAAATTTTATTTTTGCACCATTTTAGCGTTGACACGCCAGTAGTAGCGTGTCTAAGCTAATTTTGTGTATTAGCAATCTTTTGTAGAACGGGCATCTTGCCCGTTCTAATTAGCGGGCAAGATGCCCGCACCACAAGAAAATTTTTTGCATCATTTTAGGCTTGTCAGTCCAGTAGGGTGTGTTAGCGACAGCGTAACGCACCCCCCCAAAGCTTTCGGTGCGTTACGGCTTGCGCCTAACTGAGATTTTTTCAGATATCAAATCAGATTCCTATATTGGATTTACAAACATTGATAAGCTCAGATAGCCAGCTTCTCAAAAAAGTTGGCTATCTTGTTGTTTACGAATATTTCGGTTTGTATAAGTAAAACACATATTTTGATAGTGAAAGGTACAACAATAGTTGCAAATAATTAACCAATAATAAAAACAAAGTGAAATTATAAGCTGGAAGCAAATCTTTTGGTAGTATTTCTAACATTGAAAATAAACCAAAAATATGTTTGTTTTTCAATAAACATATCAAGGCTTATCAGAGGATGTTTAAAAAGTTTTGGGCGAATATAATTCGCTACTACACAAACAAAGTCCGCCTGCGCGGACTAACACAAAATCAAGCATTTCAAACCCAAGGAGGTGGGTTTCGCCTGTGTAGCCAAGTCACTGCTTTGGGCGGGTTTCCCGACTTGTAGCAAGTGGCGCGCGACTTCCAGTCGCCAGGACTGGTATTAAATTAGACTTTTCAAACATCCTCTAAGTGTAAATACGTATATATTGATACAAAATCATGGGAATGAGTTGATTTGTAAAAAGTGTGTATTTTTAGCTCAAATTTACTTGTTGGAACAATTTCAGCAGGGTCTATTTTAAAGCAAAGGTTAACTCAGTTCCAGATAATTTTCACAAGTTAAATAGTTATAGTCTCATTTGAAATATGGGATTAAATCATTTTGGATTCATCAAATGGATGCCAAATTATTTGTGACGCCCGTACTAGATGTAATTGGAAAATGCAATTAATCGAGAATTACCAAGATTGATTTATAAATCCCCATAATTTTTGATGAACTGATCATGATTCGTGATTTAAGCTTAACTTTGCAAGCTCTCTTGACCCAGCCAGGTCTACCCCCAGAACTGGCAACAGCACGGATTGTGTTTGAACGTCCAGTAGAACAGTTCAACCCCCAACAGACGGCTATTGATTTATTCCTCTACGATATTCGGGAGAATGTCGAACTACGCGACAACGAACCGAGTATTGAACGTCGCAATGGTCAAGCAACTATTATTCCCCCACCGTTGCGAGTTGCTTGTACTTACTTAATTACGGCTTGGCCTGTGGGTGGGACTGAATTGGCATTGCAGGAACAGCGACTTCTGGGTCAAGTATTGCAAGTATTATCTCGCTACCCGACAATTCCAGAGCCATTTTTGCAGGGCAGTTTGCAAGGTCAAAAGCCATCCTTACCGATGATGATTACCGCCGCCGATGGGCTAAAAAGTCCGGCGGAGTTTTGGACTTCTCTCGGTACACCACTACGCGCTTCCATAGCTGTGACCATCACCATTGCAATGGTGACATCCGAACCACAAATTTCACCCTTGGCACTTACCCATGAATTACGTTTTAACGGCGCAAGCACCTTTCAAATTGGTGGACAGGTTACAGATACCAATAACCAGCCGATTGTGAATGCAACGGTGGTGTTGGCTGAGAACAACCTAAGTGTCGCTACCGACTCAGAAGGCAACTTCGGTTTCAGCCTCTTAGCATCTGGTAGTTACACCTTGCGTGTGCAAAGACCAGGTACTACAGCACAGACTTTCCCGATTACAGTGCCAGCACTAGCCAACGGGAATTACAGCGTCCGATTGACCTAAAGATTAGGAGAATTAATCTATGCCACAATATCTTGCACCAGGTGTTTATGTTGAAGAAGTCCCGCCTTTAGCTAGACCAATTGCGGGAGTTGGAACTAGTACAGCCGGGTTTATTGGTGTAGTTGCCAATAATGTCACTATGCCATTACGTCCTGGTAGCACTACAGAAACATTCACTGTAGCGCCAGCCGCAGAACCGCAACTAATTACTAATTGGGAGGAGTTTAAGAATAGCTTTGGTGATATTCAAGCAGGTAACAAAACCTTAGCACTGGCGGTTTATGGGTTTTTTAATAACGGTGGGACTAGGATTTGGGTATTGCGGGTAGCTGATGCTAATGCTTTGACTACACCCGCAGAAGAATTAGAAAAATTTGAACCTATAGATGAAATTGCGATCGTAGCTGTGCCGGGGGCAACTAGTAAAGCCCAACAAGAAGCTATCATAGATCACTGTGAGAAATTGCGCGATCGCGTGGCTGTATTAGATGGGACGCCAAACCCCTCAGCCCTTACACCAGAAGCAATCCGGGGTGCTACGAGTGGAGAAGGTGCTAGCTTACCAACCAAAAATAGTAATTACGCTGCGCTTTACTTCCCGTGGATTAAAGTCTTCGACCCTGTAACCAGCACAATTATTAACCAACCACCAAGCGGACATGTGGCTGGGGTCTATGCCCGTGTGGATGGCGAACGGGGAGTATTTAAAGCCCCTGCTAATGAAGTAGTTCGGGGTGCTGTTGACTTGGAGCGCAAACTCACCAAAGCTAACCAAGAAGGTTTGAATCCCAAAGGTATCAACGTCATCCGCGCCTTTGATGGCAATATGAAAATCTGGGGGGCACGGACGCTGGGAGGAGATGATAATGGTGAATTTAAATACATTAGTACTCGGCGTTTCTTTAACTTTCTGCGTGAGTCTATTGATGAGGGGACGCAATTTGCAGTGTTTGAACCCAACACTCCGGCATTATGGGAACGTATCAAACGCAACGTGGGTGACTTTTTATTAGGACAATGGCGAGATGGGGCGCTATTTGGTGAAACTCCCGCTAAAGCCTTCTTTGTTAAATGTGATGCTGAGACAAATCCAGCAGATGTGCGGGAACGGGGACAAGTAGTTACAGAAGTTGGTGTAGCAATTGTCAAGCCGGCGGAATTTGTGATTTTCCGTATTCAGCAAACTACGGGGAGTTAATTCGTCATTACAATTCTCTTCCTCTTTCTTTGTGTACTTTGCGTCTTTGCTAACTAATGACGCATCGGACTAGTTTTTGAGAATTTGAATCTGTTACCGAAATTTAACAATTTTCAGGAGAGTTATACATGGCAAGGGTAGATCCTTACAAGAATTACCGCTTCAAAGTAGAAATTCAAGGAATTATTGAAGCGGGGTTTGCAGAATGTAGCGGTTTTGGTTCTGAAGTCCAGGTGGTTGAATATCGGGAAGGTGGTGATGTGACGACAGCACGCAAATTGCCCGGTATGGCGAAATTTCCAGATATTACTCTCAAATGGGGTGTGACTGACTCACTCAAGCTGTATAACTGGCATCTTGATGCTGTAAATGGCAATGTACAGCGTCAAAATGGTTCGATTGTAATTCTAGATGAGGCTGATCCTTCACAGGAAAAAGCCCGTTGGAACTTTATTAATGCTTGGGCGAGTAAGTATGTTGGCCCTAGTTTTAATGCCAAGGGTAATGATGTGGCGATTGATACATTCACTATCGTTTGTGAACGTCTAGAACGCGTGAAATAAATTATGGGTTTGTAGTAAGCACTTTAGTGCTTAAGTTATGAAGGACTAAAGTCCTTACTACGAACTGTGAATACAGTTTGAGAGTTGTTATCTATGTTTCGCACAGAGTATGAATTCACTTTGCCAATGGGTTATGTAGACTCAGAGGGCAATCTGCATCGAGAAGGTGTGATGCGGTTGGCGACGGGTGCAGATGAAATTTTGCCTTTGAAAGATCCGCGTGTACAAAACAATCCTGCTTATCTGATTCTGATTTTGTTGTCACGGGTGGTAACGCGCCTGGGTTCCCTAGATATGATTACTCCCCAAGTGATTGAGGGTTTATTTGCGGGAGATATCTCATATTTGCAGGATTTATATAATCGCATCAATGGCAATGGCACACGTAGCCTGAAGTTTCTTTGTCCTCACTGTCAGCAAGCACTGGAGGTAGAAATAGACCAACCGGGGGAATTGTCGGCTACCCCCTCAACCGTCTCTACGAGGAGGTAGCCTATATTGCTTATCATTTTCACTGGTCTCATGACTCATTGTTAGTAATGGAACATGCCGAAAGACATCGGTGGACTCAGGAAGTTGCCAAGATTAATCAGCGATTGAATGAAGTTGTCCAGCCAGAGTCTGGTGTTTTGAATTTTCAAGTGGATTAGTAGTTCATGCCATGAATTTGTTTGATGGGCTACGAGATTCCCGACTTCTTTGAGAACTTGGGGATCTGACCAGAACTAAAACGACTAGAGAACCGTAAGTTATGGCTGAATTTAGCTTATTGGGGCAACGATTGCAACGGCGAGTGGTGGATTTACCTGGTGTGATTGATACGCAAAATCCCCACGGGCATTATGGTGCTATTCAATCGGCAAGCGATCGCATTATCCAACGTTTAGCGCTACCGGAAACTATCGCCGCACGTTATCAAGTTGCTAGTTTACAACCAACTGCGATCGCTCAACGCTCAAACTACAAACGTGTGGAATTGCGTGGTGGCGAATCTCCATCCTTGACTTGGCGAGTACAACGATTACCTGCATCAGAATCTGATACCCAGTTCATAAATCAGGTCAAAGTTATCGCTTCCCCAGCTACTACAAATCAAGTTGCTTCCCCTCTTCCCCCAGTTATCCAAAGGCAAGAGTCACAGGAGGAGGTGACAAGATTTATAGATAAACTACCTACACCAGCTGATTCTAGTCCTGACTTACCATCAGGCAAGTTTCGCATTAGTCGCAAACCCTCGGTGACAACAGATGGTTTTTCTGGTGTAAGTAGTTCTTCGGACTCTGCTGATGCTGCTTCTGGTGTAAGTAGTTCTTCATACTCTTCAGATTCAACTTCTGATAGCAGTACTTCTTTATACACATCTCAACCTGGTATTGCAACTTCTGTAACTCCCCCGTTTACTACTGCTGCCTTGCCTCTGTCGCCTTCATTTCGGCTGGCTGTATCCTCTGGTGTTATTCAAGCAAAACCAGCAAGTACAGGCTATCCTGCTGCTGGAGAGACTGCCGTTCAGCGACAGTATCAAACTACAGATTTGGTAATGCGATCGCCAGAAACTCACAGTAATATCTCTGCTCATTCACAAGCTGAAAATACTATAATTAAAAACCAAGTTTTAAGTAAAAATACGGAAACAATTCAACACAAACCCACTGCTAACAAGGCTACAACTGTTGTTTCACCTCCACCCAAATTGGTCTATAAAACACCATTACCGATGGTACAGCGACAACTTACCCCAGAAGTTGCAGTGCAAAACAGCACAGGAATACAAGTACAGACAAAAATCTCTGATGGTGTGGTTTCTGCTTCTCCTACACCCAATATTAGCAATTCCTTACCTTTAGTAGTGAAGCCTGCTAGCAACGGTGGGTTGATTCAGCGAGGTGGTAATGAAGTAGCATCAGAGGAAACAATCACTCCCATCTCTACCTCTGTCACCCCAACAGCAACTATTCCTGCAACTGAAAGTAATGTGAATGTGGCAGAACTAGCAGAACAAGTAAGCCGAATTATCATGCGTCGCATGATAGTAGAACGTGAACGTCGAGGTCTAGGAAGATGATATTCCTATTAAAAGAAAATTACGAATTAGTATGAGTGCCAAGCTAGAAAAGTTGACCATTACCCCCTTTGCCAAAAAGGGTGAAAACTACCAGCGTTTAACACCAATAGAGGTGTTATTTAACCCAGAGTCTTATTCCATTACCAAATCTGTAACTTGGAGTCCACCACAGAACTCAACCAGTGGAAACGCCAACAGTCAAAGCAAAATCAATGCACCGACAATTTCCTTTGGTGGTGGTGGTAGTCGTCAGTTAAGTATGGAACTGTTTTTTGATGTTACCGCACCTGTGGGTAAAAATAATCAAGCTATAGCAGATGTGCGACAAGAGACAAATAAAATAGTTACCCTCACCCGTATTGAAAAGGGGGAAGATCAACCACGAGTCTGTGAAGTTTCTTGGGGTGAAGCACCTGTAGGTTCAGATTTACCTTTTATTGGTGTCATCAGCAGTTTGACCCAAAAGTTTACTCAATTCACCAGAGATGGTAAACCTGTCCGCGCCAATTTAAATGTCACCTTTGTAGAGTTTCTTGACCCGAAATTAGATAAACGCAAAACCGATCCTGAACTGACAACCCGCATGGTTAGGGGAGGTGAAACCCTCAGCAGTCTTGCAGCTGATGTCTATCGTGACCCCAAACGCTGGCGGATTATTGCTGAGGCTAACAGTATTGATGACCCACGTAATTTAAAAGTAGGACGCACTTTAACGATTCCCAAAGTACGTGATGTTTAATTTGTTATTTGTTATTAATGAACAAACCCCCAATAACAATCCAGTTTCCTTAATTTGAATTAATAAATATGCCAGTTGCTAAACCCAATAGTCCCCTAGTTGCCGATTTTGACATTTTACTCAACAATTCACCTTTATCGGTTGAGCAAGAATCCCATGCGATCGCACTGACTGTAGATAAGGACTTAAATTTACCCAGTATGTTCACCTTGGAATTTACAGGTTCAGCAACTCGAACTCAAGGAATGGAATGGATGGATAAATTCCAGCTTGGCGATGCAGTCACAATCAAAATGGGTTATGTGGACGGGTTAGCCACAGTGATGAACGGGGAAATCACAGCTTTAGAACCAGAGTTTACTAGCGATCGCCCTCCTAGTTTAACAGTACGTGGTTATGACCGTCGGCATCGTTTACAACGTGGTTCTAAAACTCGTACTTTTATCAAAAAAAAGGATAGCGATATTGCATCACAAATTGCAGGTGAGGCAGGATTAGAAGCTAAAGTTACGGATAGTAAGGTGATACATGAATATATTCTGCAAGCTAATCAAACAGACCTAGAATTTCTACAACAACGCGCTAGGCAAATTAACGACGAGGTATTTGTAGAAGATAAAACTTTGTTTTTTCGACCTGTTAATAATACTGGTGGTCAAACATTAAACTTGTCTTTAGAACAGGATTTATTGGAATTTTATCCTCGCATGTCTACTGTGCAAATTCCCTCTCAAGTCACGGTCCAGGGATGGAACCACAAAGATAAAAAAGCAATTGTAGCGAAAGCTGCCAAAGATAGCGTAACGACCAAAATGGGCGGTAAAAAATCTGGTGCAGATGTTTCCCAAAGTGCTTTTGGTACAGCTGCTAATTTTATCAGCGATCGCCCAGTTATGAGTCAAGCCGAAGCCGACCAATTAGCCCAGGGTAACTTAAATCACGGTGTTTTAGGGTTCATTGCTGGGGAAGGAGTTTGTTGGGGACGCACAGACTTAGAACCCGGTAAGGTCATCAGATTGAATGATTTAGGGAAAAATTTTAGTGGTTTATATTATGTTACCAATGTTACCCACCGCTACAGGAGCGATCGCGGTTACTATACTTATTTCACAGTACACAAAAATTCTATATGAATAATAATTTGTTAAGCGTCAACCTTCCAATTATATCTATACTCTTTCGTCTCTTTTCTCTGCTATTCTGCGGTTAGAAATTAATTTTATTTAACCGCAGAGGCGCAGAGTGAGCAGAGAGAAAAAAGGAGATGTTTCAAGTCAAAAATTTAAGATTAATTTGGAGAAATAAGAGAGATGTCAAATTTTTACGACCTGATAGTTGATGTGCAACAAATAAATAAACAACATATTTATGGTGTAGTAATTGGCATAGTTACTAACAATAATGACCCCGACAAATTAGGACGAGTTAAAGTTAGTTTTCCTTGGTTAAGCGACCAAGATGAAAGTAATTGGGCGAGAATTGCTAGCCCAATGGCAGGTAAACAAAGAGGGATTTATTTCTTGCCAGAAGTCGATGATGAGGTGTTAGTAGCTTTTGAACAAGGTGATTTGCGCTTTCCTTACGTTATTGGTGTTTTGTGGAATGGCAAAGACGCACCACCAGTGAGTAATGATGATGGTAAAAATAATATTAGAGTCATCAAATCTCGCAGTGGTCATGAAATTCGTCTCAATGATGAAGATGGTCAAGAAAAAATAGAAATTATCGATAAATCTGGCAAAAACAGTTTAGTGTTTGATACGAAAAATAACTCCGTCACTATTACTAGTGAAAAAGATATTAACTTACAAGCAAGTAAAGGAACAATCAAGTTAGACGCCCAAAAAATCGAAATTAAATCCTCAACCGATAGCAAAATCGAAGCCAGTGCCGGGATGGATATTAAGGCTAACAGCACGATGAATATCAAAGGTGCAGTTATTAATTTGAATTAGTTATTTGTTATTTGGTGTTTGTTTACCTCATCTCCCTATTTCCCAATGCCCCATTCTTAAATTCTTATGCCACAACCCGCAGCTAAACAAGGCGACCAAATTTTCGCCATCGATACACACATTGTCATGGTTCCAGCAGGGCCAAGCTTAGTACCAACGCCCCTACCGCATCCATTTACAGGCATCATTAATAGTAACCTCAGCAGTGATGTCAACATCATGGGGAAGCCAGCCGCGACGGTGGATAGTACCGCAGATAATACGCCACCCCATATTCCTACCCCGCCTGGGACGACATTTCAAAATCCACCGGCAAATAAGGGAACGATTAAAATTGGTTCTCCCACAGTCAAAATCAACGGTAAGATGGCGGCGCGTAATGGTGATATTGCCTCGACTTGTAACGATCCTAGCGATTTACCTGTAGGACAAGTGATTGCTGTGGGTACTGTATTCATCGGCTAAAGGAGAGAGAAAATGGTGAAACTTTTCTTGGGGCGCGGTGTGGGATTTCCTATTACATTAGATAGCGATCGCAATTTGCAATCTGCCGACTATGAAGAAAGTGTCCGTCAATCTATCTTGATTATTTTAGGCACTGCCAAGGGTGAGCGGGTAATGCGCCCTGATTTTGGCTGTGGTATTTATGACTTAATCTTTGAGATGAATACAGCCAGTACTGCGGGGAAGATTTCCCAAGCTGTGCAAGACGCCCTACTCAAGTTTGAACCACGGATTGATGTCTTAGATGTCAAGGTAACAAGCGGCACTCTGGGTAAAGGTGCAGACAATCAAAGCCAATTTCAGCCTAGTATTAATGAATACGTGCTGTTGATTGACATTAAATACCAGGTACGGGCAAACAATAACGTTTTCAATCTGGTTTATCCCTTCTATCTAGAAAGGAGTCCCGGATAATGGCAGAACCTACACCTCAAATTGACGAACGTACCGCCGCCGAAATCACCAAGCAAGTCCAAGAGTTGCTACAGGTTTACGTACCGGAGTTGCAACCCACTCAAAAAGGCACTAGTGCTGCTTTAATTGGTGTTTTTGCCAGATTTGCAGAAATTATTATTCAACGCCTCAACCAGGTTCCCGATAAAAACTTTCTGGCGTTTCTGAATTTATTGGGTGCTTCCCGATTACCTCCGCAGCCAGCACGAGTTCCTCTGACGTTCTCGTTGACGACTGGTACCGTGATTGATGCTGTAGTCCCAGCTGGTACTCAGGTAGCCGCACCACCAGACAAAGGTGAACAAGAACCAGTAATTTTTGAAACAGAACGGGAATTAGTCGTTACCGCCGCCCAATTAGAGTCTGTTTTTATCCGCAACCCTGAACAGGATTTATACTTTAATGCTAGTGAAATTGCTCAAGTTGGTAATGCCTCTGGGATTGCGGCGTTTAATGGTGTCAACCCCATTCCCCATGTTCTTTATATCGGCAATAGTCAAATTTTTGGACTGCCGGAAATTACTAGTTTGTTGGTGACAATCAATTTAACAAAACCCTTGGGACAAGCGGGTAAATTGAAATGGGAAGTTGGCAATGGTGATACTTGGACAGAAATTATCCCCACTCCTGAAGTTTCCAGGAATCTCCAGCAAATTGGTAATAATCAAGTAAATTGTGGCAAAATTACCGCTTTATCTCCAAGCATAGTTAACAATCAACCTAGTCGTTGGTTACGTTGTCAACTAACTACCCCCATTCGCCCTGCAACCGCAACTTCTGTGGCGGGTATGGTGAGTGCAGAGGAATTACCAGTTATTCAAAAAATTACACTCAGGGCAAATATAAATCGTAATCAATTATTGGTAGAACAAGCTTTTACCAATTCCATACCCGCAGATATAAGCAAAGATTTTTACCCTTTTGGTGAAAAACCAAAAATAGGTGATGTTTTATATCTAGCTAATCGGGAAGTCTTTTCCCAAGCTAATGCTACAGTCACCCTGAATGTGAAATTAATCCAAGCTGGAGCTAGTGATACTGATAGCCTACAACTTAGGTGGGAATTGTGGCAAGACCAAAGGTGGCAAGAAATTGGTACTTCCACACTTACTGGTCCAATAGCAGCAGAAGGTACTAATCAATTCCGGGATACTACTAAGGCTTTTACCGAAAGAGAGGCGGTGTTAAATGTACGTCAAATTAGCTTCCGACTACCAAATAAATTGGAAGCAACGACTGTAAACGGTATAGAAAATTTCTGGATTCGGGTGCGGATTGTCGCTGGTAACTATGGCAAAGAGGCAAATTATCGACTCAAAACTCCCAACAAAGCAGAAGATGGTTATTTACTTGACCCTGCAACTTTTGTACCTCCCATAATTGATACAATTACCCTCAGCTACGAAGCCACAGTGGAGGAAACACCGGAGTTTATTTATACTTACAACGATTTTGTCTTCTGGGAACAACACAATCAAGCTTTTGCACCTTTTCAACCAACCACAGACGTAAATAAATCCCTATACCTGGGTTTCACCTTACCTGCAATACGACAGGCATTTCCTAATAATCCCTTGAGTTTATATTGGCGATTATTCGAGGTAATTTATGGCACACTCCCAGACAATCCGAATGCTTCCGCCTCACCGCGCCTTGTTTGGGAGTATTTCAACGGTAATGACTGGACGCAATTGCTAGTCAACGATGAAACCGAAGCCTTAACCCGTTCTGGACTAGTGGAGTTATTACCACCCGCAGACATTGCACCTAAAAAGGAATTTGCTTTGTCACCTCGCTATTGGTTGCGTGTGCGGTGGATCAGTGGTGATTATGCCTTTGAGCCGAAATTGCAACGATTACTACTCAACACTACCACTGCCACACAAAGCGTCACGATCCGCGACGAAATTTTAGGTTCTAGCGATGGGATGGAAAATCAAGTATTTCAGACAACAAGATTGCCTATTCTCTCTGGGTTACAATTGCAAGTCCGAGAACCGGAAATCCCGGCGGCTCAAGAACTGGCAACTATTATCAAAGAAGAAGGCGAAGACGCCGTGACTACAGTCCTGGATTTGAGTGGTAGACCCCAGGAAATTTGGGTACGCTGGCATCAAGTCCCAGATTTCTACGGTTCTAGTCCACGCGATCGCCATTATGTCCTCAATTCCCTGACTGGCGAAATCCGTTTTGGCAATGGCTTAAATGGTTTAATTCCCCCGATAGGGGCTGGAAACATTCAGTTATCAAAGTATCAAACTGGCGGTGGTGTTTTAGGCAACCGATTAGTAGGCACAATTATCCAACTTAAAACCACTGTCCCATATATTGAGACAGTGATCAACCCCGAACCAGCCACAGGGGGTGCAGATGCAGAAAGCCTCGACTCCCTAAGAGCTAGGACTCCCCGGAATCTTCGTCATGGCGATCGCGCTGTCACTATTGAAGACTATGAAGACTTGGCGATGTTAGCCTCACCGGAAGTAGTCAGGGCAAAATGCGTGCCTCTGCGAAATCTAGTTGATGACCCACTGGATGAAAAACCTATCGTTCTGGGAGAGGTCAGCGTTATCATTGTGCCCGACTCCAACGCGCTCAAACCCTTACCCAGTCTGGAACTCATCAACCGGGTGCAAGACTACCTAGCAACCCACGCTGTCCCCACAGTTAACATTGCCGTAGTCGGGCCTTTGTACGTCAGTGTCAGCGTCACTGTAGATATTGGGTTGACCTCTTTAGCAGGAGCCAGTGCTGTAGAACAGGCAGTAAATCAAACCTTGACCCGCTTTTTACATCCCCTCACTGGCGGCTTAGATGGTCAAGGTTGGGGCTTTGGGCGGGAACCATACAAATCCGATTTTTACGCCCTGTTAGCTGACATTCCTGGCGTTGATCATATCCGTAGCCTCGATGTCCAAGATATCGAAGACATACCCGGCGCGAAAAAAACTGGTCGCTTTTTGGTTGATTCCGGCCAGCACAAAATCAGTTTGGTGTTCGCAGAGTCATAAGGAGGGAGTCCAATGCCAGTAGAATTACCGAATCTAGATGACCGTAACTACGAAGATTTAGTCCAAGAAGCCCTCAGCCTAATTCCCACCTACGCGCCAGACTGGACGAATTATAACCCCTCTGACCCTGGAATCACGCTGATTGAGTTGTTTGCCTACCTCAGCGAAATGCTGATTTATCGCCTGAATCGGGTCACAGATGCCAATCAATATACTTTTTTAAAGTTGCTGAATGGGTCAGATTGGCAACCCTCACCAGAGAAAACCCTGAATGAAGAAATCCGGGAAACCGTACTCAAATTAAGGCAATCACAACGCGCCGTCAACCGCCAAGACTTTGAAAACCTCGCTTTAGCATCAGACCCCCAAATTGCCCGCGCCCACTGCATCCCTCGACGCAATTTAATTTCCGAAAACCCGTTGAAACCAGAACCCAGGCCAGGACACGTTAGTGTGGTGATTGTCCCCCAAGCCCCACCAGAAACCTTAAAGCCCCTACCCACGCCGGAACTTTTGCAAACAGTTGCTCAATACCTCGAACCCAGACGGTTGTTAACTACCAAGGTTAATGTTGTTGCACCTCGGTATGTGGAAGTAGGAGTGCGGATGACATTGCATCTCCAGCGTGACGTGCGACAAGCAGATATTACACCCAAAGCGATCGCTCTGTTGCGAAAATACCTCCATCCCCTAACTGGCGGTACAGATGGTAAAGGTTGGCCTTTCGGACGCAATGTTTATGTTTCGGAAATTTACGAAATCCTGGACAAATTAGAGGGAATTAATTATGTAACTACAACCAACAATCAAGAAGAACTCACAGTCAGTGAACCAGAACGTTTGGTAACAGACAAGGGCAAACTTATAGCTATAAATATTCAACCAGAAGAATTAGTAGTGCCTGGTGCGATGGATTTGCAATTTGAGTCGCCTATTAAAGGAATATGAAATTGTCTCACGAACGTAGATCAAACCCTTACCTAATAACAAATAACAAAAAACGACCCCCACTAGTTAACTTTATTTGCACCGACCTACTTACGAATTGCGAACTACCTTATGCCTCCTAGCAATTTCCTAGAATATCTACCCGAAATTTATGAAACAGACCCCTTTGCTGGTCAGTTTTTATTAGCATTTGAAAAAATCCTTTTGGGGGTAAAAAATGATGATATTCCCTTGCCGGAACTCCAGAATAAAAAGTTTCCCCGTCAGTCTTTAGAAGAAATTATTGCGGGACTCGCAACTTATTTTGAACCCCAACAAACACCCAGTGAATTTATTTCTTGGTTAGCTAGTTGGACAGCCCTGAGTCTCCGAGCAGATATAGACTCTAGTATTCAGCGACAGTTTATTGCCAATGTTGTTAAACACTATCAATTACGGGGAACCAAAGCCAATTTAGAAGACCTGTTAAGGATTTTTGTCCGAGGTAAACCTAGTGTCACAGAAACCTCTGTTGCAGAATTTCAAATTGGCGTCAGTTCCACTATTGGTAAAGACACCTATCTACGTGGAGGCCCGCCGCACTTTTTCACCGTCAGCATCGCTTTAGCAGAAGAATTAAAAGGCAAACCCCAAGAGTTAGCACGGCAATTAGAAATAGCCAATGCACTAATTCAACTAGAAAAACCCGCCCACACAGATTACCAACTCATACCTATTTTCCCCGGCACTATCCGCATTGGCGATCGCACCTCCAGTGTTTTAGGTGTCAACACCATCCTCGGCAATATGCCCACACCTGGGGAATAGGGAGATGGACTTCTCTTCGAGACGCTAACGCGTAGCTTGCTTCCCCGCAGGGGTACGACTTCGCTCAGTCCACGGGAGATGAGGGAGATAAATATAAATCTATTATCCAATGCCCCATGCCTCATGCCCCATGCCCAATAACAAAATCTACAGGAGAAAACTATGGCAGAAATTAAACGCCTGAATTATTTCACATCTCAATTTTTGATTGAGGATGATTTCCAAGACGAACAAGCATATCACCGCGAGTTACGTCATCGTCATAATCAATTACTCCACAGTTGGGGAGTAGTTGAAGGATTAATTGTCAGCAAAACAGGCGATAAACAAGTAACTATCAGTTCTGGTGTGGCAATTAATAAAGATGGCAAAGAAATTATCCTGCCCTCGGAACCACCTCCACCACCTCTCAACCTCAGTGGAACCGGGGATGTGTTGGTGACGATTGAATATCAAGATGTGACTGATGAAAAAGATAAAGATACAACGAGTGGAGTTGTTAATCAATTCAGACGCATTACTGAACGTCCCCTGATCAAAAGTACCAACTCTCAACCAGCAAATGAT
The DNA here is from genome assembly GCA_019359495.1 of Goleter apudmare HA4340-LM2. GTDB lineage: Bacteria > Cyanobacteriota > Cyanobacteriia > Cyanobacteriales > Nostocaceae > Goleter > Goleter apudmare. The sequence goes on along the minus strand of JAHHHF010000064.1, from coordinate 73,127 downwards.
GGTGCTGTAATTCTGTTGGCCAGGGTAAGGCTAGATACCAACGGCAACATCGAAGGCACACCAGACAATACCGTGCGGACACTTGTCAGTGCCACAATTAGCCCAGGTGCAGTGTCAACAACCCAACTAGCAAATAATTCTGTCAATGCTGCCAAAATTGTCGATAGTGCAGTAGGGACAAGTAAAATTGCCAATGGTGCTGTAACTGTTGACAAATTGGCAAATAATTCCGTAAATGCTGCCAAAATTATTGATGGTTCAGTGGCAACAGCCGAATTGGCAGATAACGCGGTGACAACTAATAAAATTGTTGACAATGCCGTCACCATCAACAAAATTGCTGACAATTCTATCAATGCTGCCAAAATTATTGATGGTAGCGTGGGGACAGCAGAACTAGCAAACTTGGCTGTTACAGTTGACAAGATTTTAAACGGTACAATCACCGCCGCCAAAATTGCACCAGGTGTGATTCCTGCCAACATTGGTATTGCTGTCAATCCCACATTGCAGAATGGACAGACTATTCCTCCTCCTAACGGTTTTGCTGTTAATGAATGTGTATTCTTTGCATTTGCTAAGTCGTTTACTGTTCCTGCCGGTGGTGGAGGTTTCTCGGTCTTTGCTGACGCTACAGGTAAAATTACTGCCAGTGCGCCCACTAACGGGAGTATCTTAGTTGTGGGAGTAGCGATCGCTAAAAAAGGTGGATGGGCAAATTAGGTTTTTTACTCACAATTTTCATTAACCTTTGAGGAACAGCACTATGATGGTCATTTACGATCGCCAAACTAAAGAATTAGTCAGTTTTGCAGGTCAAATTTTTGATAATGGTGAGTGGCGAGAACCAACCTTAGCAGAAATTTATCCCGGTGAAGACCACGGTAATTGGGATGTTGTCTATGTCAAGGAGGCAATTAAATATGCCATCCCACTCAATGAATTGCAGCTCAAATACGACCAAAATGGCACACCCATCGGTGTGGAACGCAAACCCAAACCACCCCAAATTTTCATCACAACCAACGCCCCTGATACTGATGGCGATGGCTTACCCGAAATCCCAGCTGATGCTAGTAGTAAAGCAGCGATCGCTATTGAGGTGAAAGACTCTACTGGAAATCTCGTACAACAAGAGTTACCCTTAAATATAAGTACAACCGCCGGTAGCCTTTCTGCCCGTCGGCTTTCCACCCAAAACGGTCAGGCAACCGTCGAACTAACATCATCTCAAGAAACTGTGACCGCCATTGTAAAAGTTGAATCTGACGGCGCACAAAGCGCATCCCTCACATTTGAGTTTATGCCGATTGGGGCATAGGGCATGGGGCATTGGACATGAGGGAGTGAGAATTTTAGATACTTCGACAAGCCCACTACGAGTTTTAGATTTTGGATTTTAGATTGAAACCAATTCAAAATTGTCAATCCCAAATCCAAAATTGAATTGACTCTTGACAAACACCAAATAACAAACCACAAACACCAAATCTGTATGGGTTATCCACAGGCGACGCGAACCAAAAAGGCTGTAGCTTCCCTTCAGCAGAGTGCAACATCTGCGATTAAATCACCGCACTCTGCTTTTGCCCATCCTATGTTGCAATTGCAAAGGCAAATTGGCAACAGGGCAGTGGGACAACTCATACAGGCAAAACTCAATGTTGGTAAACCCGGTGATGGCTACGAAATCGAGGCTGATCACTTTGCTCATGCCGTAATGCGGATGCCTGATACCATTGCACAACGGCAAACTGATGAGCAGAAGGAAGAAACAGCGCAAACTAAATCCATTGGTGCGGTTACTCCCTTAATTCAACGCCAAGCTGCTGATGAGAAAGAGGAAACTGCCCAAACTCTCCAACGCCAAGCTGCTGATGAGAAGGAAGAAACTGCCCAAACTCTCCAACGCCAAGCCACCGACGAGAAAGAGGAAACTGCCCAAACTCTCCAACGCCAAGCCACCGACGAGAAAGAGGAAACTGCCCAAACTAAGGAAACTACAGACCAAACCCCAACTGTCACCCCAGAATTAGAAGGTCGGATTCAGGCAATGCGGGGCGGTGGGCAACCGCTAGCAGAAGATACCCGTGGCTTTTTCGAGTCTCGCTTTGGTTACGATTTTGGCGGTGTCCGAGTACACACGGGTTCCCAAGCTGATGAAGCCTCACGCAATCTCAACGCCCAAGCTTTCACCATCGGTCGGGATATATTCTTTGGTGCTGGAAAATACGAACCCCAAACCCATCAAGGAAAGTGGTTGTTAGCCCATGAACTCACCCACACACTCCAGCAGCGATCGCCTAAACCTTTGGCTCAGAATAAAACCGTACAGCCTTACCAGATTCAAAATCAAGTATCAGATAGCACTACAAGCAGAATAATTTCTCGTAAAATTACTAATGCCAATCAAGACCCCAAGTTTCGGGCAGTGGTAGCAAAGGCCAAAGGCGTAGCCAAACAGCAGAAAAAACACGCCCCCGCCGCCCAAAAGGCAGCCCAAGCCCAAGCAGCAGCCAAAAGTCCAGCTAATGAAGTGGCTAGCAAAGCCGGAGCCAACCAAGTACAACAAATAGATCAACAGCAGCCCAAACCATTCAACCGGGCTGCTTTCAAAGCTGCGCTACTGGCAAAAATTGCCGCGATCGCACCTAAGACTCTCAAGGAAGCTGACGAGTTTAAAGATGGTGGTAAGGTTGGTAATCTCAAAGGCGACTTAACCGGACAAGTTAACACCAGCAAAAAACAATCCCAGGGTGCGATCGAATCGAAGGTAAAAGCCCCACCAGACCCCAGTGGGATTACACCCAGAACTGCTACACCCTTACCCCCCGCCGAAACAGGCGCAGCACCAGCGGCCATTGGTGCAGCCCAAGCAGCACCCAAACCCAAAACAGCCCAAGAAGTATCTCTGCAAGAGGGTAGCAAATCTCTTGATCAGCAGATGCAGGATGCAGATGTAACAGAAGGCCAGCTGAAAAAATCCAAGGAACCTGAGTTTCAAGGTGCAGTGGAAGCGAAGCAAGAAGCTCAAACTGACGCAGTCACAGCACCCCAAGCCTATCGCCAAAGTGAGCAAGCAACTCTTGTCCAAGCACAAACCCAAGCCACAGCCACAGCCCAAACCCAACTGCGGGGAATGCACGGTTCACGCGGACAACTCCTGAATCGGGTAACGGGGAGACAACAGCAAACCCAAAGCCAAGATGAACAAGACCGCCTCAGAGTTGCTAATGAAATTCAAGCCATCTACAACCAGACAAAACAAAAAGCAGAAGCACGCCTCAACAGCCTAGATACAGAAGTCAATCAAGCCTTCGATAAAGGGACGAATGATGCCAGAGTTGCCTTTGAGGATTATGTCGATCGCCGGATGAAGGCGTACAAATCAGACCGTTACAGTGGTGCGGGTGCAGTACTCTGGGTTAAAGACAAGCTGTTGGGTTTACCAGATGAGGTGAATGCTTTCTATCAAGAAGGACGCAAGCTATATATCGCCAAGATGGATGCTGTTTTAGATCAGGTGGCTGGTTTGGTAGAAACCGGACTAAATGAAGCGAAAGCAGAAATTGCCAAGGGGAGACAGCAAGTTCAAGAAAAAGTCAACTCTCAGCCAGCCAATCTGCGAAAAGCTGCTCAAGAAGCTGCACAGCAAATTAATAGCCAGTTTGACCAACTAGAACAAAGTGTCAACGATAAACAGCAACAACTAATTGATTCCCTAGCACAGAAATATAACGATAACCTGCAAAAACTGGATGCTCGCATTGACGAGATGCAAGCCGAAAATCGTGGCTTAGTGGACAAAGCCAAAGATGCGATCGCAGGCGTGATTAAAACCATCCTGGAACTGAAAACTCTCTTGCTGGGAGTCCTGGCAAAAGCCGCCTCAGCTATTGACAAAATCATCAAAGACCCCATCGGGTTCCTCGGTAATCTCGTCGCTGGGGTGAAGCAAGGTTTCATGAACTTTGTGGGGAATATCGCCCAGCACTTGCAAAAAGGGTTAATGGGTTGGTTGTTTGGCGCACTGGCTGAAGCCGGGATTCAACTTCCAGAAAGCTTTGATTTGAAAGGGATTATCACGTTAATTCTCCAGGTCTTAGGACTAGTTTATTCCAGCATCCGCGCCCGTGCTGTCAAACTCCTGGGTGAGAAGGTGGTGAAAGCTTTGGAAACCACCGCCGAAATCTTCAAGATTTTGATTACTCAAGGACCGGGAGGACTTTGGGAATACATCAAAGACCAACTGAGTAACCTTAAAGATGTGGTGATTGACGGGATTAAATCCTTTGTCACTGACAGCATTATTAAAGCAGGTGTCACTTGGATTCTCGGTTTACTCAACCCCGCCGGCGCTTTCATCAAAGCCTGTAAAGCTATCTACGACATCGTGATGTTCTTTGTGGAACGGGGTAGCCAAATTATAGCGCTGGTGAATGCGGTATTGGATTCCGTGGGTGCGATCGCCTCCGGTGCGATCGGTGCGGCCGCTGGTTTTGTAGAAAATGCTCTATCTAAAGCTGTTCCCGTAGTGATTAGCTTCCTAGCTGCACTGTTGGGTGTCACGGGAATTACCGATAAAATCCGCGCCGTGATTGCTAAAGTCCAAGAACCAGTAAATAAAGCGATCGACTGGGTAATTAATAAGGCATATAACCTAGTGAAAGCAGCCGGCAAGTTACTGGGATTTGGTAAGGATAAAGATGATAAACCAGATCAGCGAAATGAACAACAGAAAAAAGCAGACCTGAATCAAGCCTTACAAGAGTCAAATGAACTTTTGAAGCAGGAAGGAATGACTTCAGCAAAAGTCAAACAACAGCTACCAGCTATCAAGTCCAAATATAAGATGACCTCGCTGGAACTAGTAGTAGTTAGTGAAAGTAAAAATAAAGAAACTGTTCGTGTCAACGGCAAAATTAATCCAGGTGATAATTCGCCCGATACTGATTTAATAAAAGGAGAGCCAGATCCGACACGACTACCTATTATTAAAAAAGATGGTTACACGTTTAGTGCAATCGACCCAGCAGCCGATGAAAGCGCGAATCTAGCTGGATTAGCAGAGTGGAAGGAAGGAACTGGCAGTATTACATTGGCACTATATCCCAAGGAATTGAAGCTAGGCGGTAAAGAGTTTACGGAGGAAACAAGAATTCGAGGTGGAATTGTTCTCAAAGCATTTGTGAGTGCAGTAGAACAAATGTTGCAAGAAAAAGTTGCAGAAGAAAAAGTTAAGGGCAATCTAGATGAAGCTGCAAAGAAATATCAAATTAAAGGGCTAGACGGAGTTTGGAACCCATCTTCAGATAATACTAAGTCATTTAATGCAGCATATAGTAGGAGATTTGGTGTCAGCTTAGAGGCAGCAGCATGGGAAACCTTCACAGGGAAACAAGCGAAGAAGCTATTTGGTTTCGACAAGGTGAAAATCAATTCGATTAAACCAGATGTTAACGATCCTAGTCATGAAAAACGCAGAGAACTTGGATTTGAAAACATTTGGGTTACATTCTACAGTTAAACAGTTAAATCAAGCATTAGCTTAGGTCATTAGTATGACTAAATATCTCAGGGAATTGTTTAGTCCCATGCAATCAGCAGGCTCTATTATCGACCTACCTTTAACTGAGGATACTAGTATTTCATTAGTTTGGTGTCCACCTAGTAAATTTACTATGGGCAGTCCAGAATATAAACATAATTCCGCAGTTTCTAACGAGATTCCACATCAAGTTGTATTGACTCATGGTTTTTGGATAGCTCAAACACCAATAACACAAAATATTTGGGAAATTGTGATGGGTCGTAAATTTAGAAGCACAGGACAAGTTGATGATGCTCAACTACCTGTTGAAGGAGTAAGTTGGAATACAGCAATAATTTTTTGTGAAAAACTAAGTCAATTGTTGCGAAATAATCAAATTCTGAGTTCTTCTGCAAAAATATCTCTCCCAACAGAAGCTCAATGGGAATATGCTTGTAGGTCTGGCACACAGACTCCGTGGTATTTCGGCACTGAAAAAATTAAGTTAGATGAATATGCATGGTATCAAACAAATAGTGAAGATAGAGTACATCCTGTTGGCTTAAAAAAGCCTAATTCTTGGGGAATATATGACCTATATGGAAATGTTGCCGAATGGTGTTTGGATGACATTCATATGTATGATGCTGTGGAAGTAGTTGACCCCTGTTATGTCACAACAGGCGATAGTCAGCTAAAAATTGTGCGTGGTGGAAGTTATTCAGATCAAGCTGATATTTGTCGAAGTGCTAGTCGAAAATCTGTTTTAATAGATAATGCATTTGTTGAGGAAACAGGTGTTAGGATTGTTTGTGTTTATGTAGATACTCACACACATTAGTTAGTGTTTCATTTCAGAAATTCATATTGGGCGCGGGTCAGGTTGCTGGGGTATGCTTTACTCATGTTACTCTCTCGGTGCTGTCTATATATCTATTCACAGCTTATACTGAGAGAGCTTTTTTACACCTTTTCCGACTTTTCAAACATCCTCTCAGCTCGACTTTATCCATTCTTACGAAGACCAAAACCCGACGCTCAAACCATTATGGGACATTAGTTTTATTTTTTGGGCTTGAGTGCAAATCAGTGATATGGAAAAAGTATTTGCCAAAAAACTAGGATTTTTGCCGGATAAGGAAAGCCAAGTTCTTAATTTTGGATAAAGTCGAGCTTAGAATACAAAGCTCAACAATCGAATGAAAGAGGATTTAGATTTTTAAAAGACCCACTGTTTTTTACGTCAAGCGTATTTGTCAAAAGTCCCGAAAGAGTCGAAGCAATTGCGATGATAATGGGATTATGCTTGTTAGTCTATAATCTAGCCCAAAGAAAGTTGAGACAAGCATTATTATCATCAGATGGTAGCGTCAGAAATCAGGTAAAGAAATTCACGAATAAACCGACAATGAGATGGATATTTCAGATATTTCAATCTGTACATTTGCTGCTCGTGAATGGACAGCAACAAATGAGCAATTTAACAGAGGAACGCCAAAAAATACTGCATTATCTAGGTGAAAGTTGTCGTCAATACTATCTGATGATTTAAACTGGGTTATTTGATTTAAAAAAATGGAGATATTTGGAAATATATCAGAATTTGAGCAAAGATATAATAGTCTTGGCTAAGTTTATATTGGTTGATTTTAGATAAATTAGTCGATTGATGGCGAAAGTAAATCTATTAGGAGAATCTGTGAAGTTAAGTTGCCGGTGGATTCCCTATTTTGGGCAATAAGAAAGTGAATTTAAACCTAAAAGATTAGACTAAGAAAAATCTTCTAGGCTTGAATTTTCAAAATTACCAGTAACATCAGTCACATCTGCGGAATGTGGGTTATATAACCAGTTTACGGTTAACTCCAAAGCGCGACGGGCATAAAAGCAGGCGGTGCAGGGGTCGGGATGTGCTGCACTAAAAGCTTTGTTGGCAGATTCATAAATTGCGGGAAATTCAGCTTGGAGAAATGTAAACTGGCTCATTCAATTAATCAAGCTTTTGTTAATTTAAATACATTATATTCAGTAAATATGTTGGTTTCAAGCTAGAATTCCACGGGATGTTAATCTAGATTTAACTTTTGAGCAATCCTTAGAGATTGCAAATGGTTAAGCTTAAGCATCGCGTTTATGGGTTTGGTTCGTAATCAATGCAAATAATTAGTCCAGATAACAATTCTTGTAAGGTTTCATTTGAAACTTGCCCCAACTGTTTGACAAATCGTTCTGTTGAGATGCTGCGAACTTGCAAAACGTTTCCCGCCGAATCGCGATCAAGTTGATTTTCAGGACTGGCTTCAATTTTCACCATGAAGGGGCGATCTCTAAATTTTTCTTGCCAGCTTGTAATCGGGATAATGATTCTGAGCGGGATGGGGTTAAAGATTTCAGCACTAATAACTACCACAGGACGAGTTTTCTGGATTTCTTGCCCTCTAGCCGGGTTGAGATCGACTAACCAAATTTCGCTACGTTTGGGGCTAGTCATGTTCGAGTTCCCAGTCTTCAGTATCTAATACAGAAAATTCTGTAAGTTCAGGGTTGGTTAGAAAGTCATCGGCGGTTTGAGGAATGAACTGGGCGAGGTACTGATGTCTTTCTGCTAGAGGCATTGCAGCAATTTCTCGTAGAGATAGCTGAGATTTTATAATCTTTGATACAAGTTTTTGTCGCAAAAATTCGGTGAAGTCTAGAACTTCTTGCTGTTTTTCAAGCGGTAGCTGGCGTAAGTTTTCTAAGATTATCTGCTCAATGTTGGCTGTGTTTTGCATGATTTTCTGTCTGTTTTTTCTCTACTCTAAATCAGATTTATCTGGGTTATAACTCTCCTCGAAATGCACGATGTTGAAGGGAGGCGAAGAGGGCATCGAGTTCTGACAGTGAGGCGCGGTGTGCTGCTTTGAGTTTTTCTACAGCTTCGACGCGACGGGCAAATTCTTTCTGTAACGGAAGAGGCGGGATAACGAATTGAAAGTTCCATTAGTCGTCCTAGCCAATGTTTCAAGTTGTCGGCGCACTGCACTTGAGTTCCAAATATGCTGTAAGAATTGACGCTCAATAAGTTCTGGTGAAATACGTGCAGCAATCATTGTGTCAGGGAAAGTCACTTCTGGCATTTGCTGCGTAGGAAAGTAACCTTTGCCTACTAATTGAATATTTCCATTGCCTCGGCAGACTAGAAAATCGGATTGATCCACACGTTGGGTAATTGGCGGTACAGACTGGAATGTACTGGTCTTCCATGCGGTTTCATCAAACGCATTGCCGGTGATTGCCGAAAGTGTTAAAACTTTGCTCGTTACCTTCCCAGTATTGGATAGTGATACACCATTACGTAAAGGCATTGAAAGTAGGTCTTTAAAGTAAATCGATGGCCATCCCTTTGGATTTGTAACAGGATCGCCAAACATTTCAAAAAAGAAGGCTTGGGTGAGGGTGTCGAGTTGAGCGATCGCTTCCCGTCGTTTAGATATGAGATACTGGGCGCGATCAAGTATCCCTGCAATTCGGTGTTGTTCTTCTAAGGGCGGGAGCAAGATATGGCTGCGTTTAAGATACTTGAAATGCCGATCATATCCGCCATCAGGTAGGTTTAGCTGTCGGAGATAGTAAAAAAGGTACTTAACATCTGCTTCAACTTTTGATCGAAGCACTTTTACTCCATCTGCCCCCATACAAAATGGGAAGTCTACAAATTTAAAGCAGCGAGTGTGGTCTCCAAAAACAATAACGGGTAATGACGCTTTGCAAAGGCGTGATTCTTTGTCCACATAGCCGGAAATCAAATTTTTCCCTTGATCTACAACAGCAAAGCGTCCTGAAGTAAGAAACTCACTTTGTGGGGTTTTTATGTTGCCCCCTGATTGGTCTACAATCGCCTCAACAAAAGGGAGTTTTACCCATCCAGCTTTCATCCCAACAACCCCTCCAGTTTCTCCATCCCCTGCTGAATTTCCGCCTCCAGCTTTGCCAAATTAGCAAGGATGTCTTTTGGTACGCGATGCTCCACCTCTTCGTGCACAACTTCTTTGAGAATATCCTGTAAAAATTCTGTATAACTGCGTTTCATATATAGATAGCCTCAGACGAAACACGATAAGACTTGTAGAAGTTTATCAAAAGTTCTTATCAAAGGTGTGATGTGCTCCCTTCGGCTTCGCTCAGGGAGCGGTTTCGGTATTCTGGATGATCTGGGTTGCTCAGGGAGCGATTTCGGTATTCTGGATGATCTGGGTTGCTCAGGGAGCGGTTTTCTGATGGCTGAGCGAAGTCGAAGCCATCACCACCGCAGCCAGTCAACCGACTATAATGAGTTTCATTTTGGCACTCAGCTAACTTATGTAACAAATTTGTATCCCCTGCAATCAAAGCTTGCTTTTTCTTACGATTCCAGCCCTGCACCTGCTTCTCACGCTCAAAAGCCTCAGCCACGCGATCGTAATACTCGCAGAAAACCAGCTTCACAGGCAACCGTTTCGCCGTGTGGTTTGCACCCTCCCCCTGTTGATGTTGCCACAGTCGCCTTTCTAAATCCTTTGTACTACCCGTATAATAACTACCATCCACACACTCAAGAATATACATATAAGCCATAAGTTGATTTATGCGATCGCTTCGCTTCTTTTCTAGTTACATATAAAAAGTGTTCCCTTCGACTTCGCTCAGGGAACACTCTGTTACTAGATAAATGGTTTTTATTTTTACCAGCTATGGCTTTTGCTGGCTGAGCGAAGCCGAAGCCAGCATCACTTCCCTTCGACTCCGTTCCCTTCGACTCCGCTCAGGGAGCGAGAAACGTTGGCTGAGCGAAGCCGAAGCCAACGAGTCAACACATCAGGCAGATTATTCTTATTATGTTCCTCTGCTGTTAGCTTCGCAGTAGGTACAGCCCCTAACTTCTCATCAGCAAGCAAAGGCGCTCTTTTATCGTCCAAACTCAACCCGTCAGCATCCACATCGTAGAACCAAACAAAATCAGTTCCACCAGAGTTAGTTTTAGTAAATAGCAAAATCGCAGTAGAAACACCTGCGTAGGGCTTAAATACACCACCCGGCAGAGATATCACAGCATCAAGCTTTTGCTCCTCCACCAACAGGCGGCGCAGTTCCTTATGTGCCTTAGAAGAACCAAAAAGCACCCCATCCGGTACAATAACCGCAGCCCTTCCCCCAGGCTTGAGCAATCTTAAAAATAGAGCAACAAATAGTAACTCAGTCTTCTTGGTTTTGACGATCGCCTGCAAGTCCTTAGCGGTGTTCTCATAGTCCAATGACCCAGCAAAAGGGGGATTAGCCAGGACAAGGGTATAAGCTTCTTCATCGCCAGAATGCTCCTCTGCTAGCGAGTCTTTATAACGCACAACCGGGTTTTCCACTCCATGCAGGAGCATATTCATACTGCCAATACGGAGCATGGTATTGTCAAAGTCAAACCCGTGAAACATCTGATAATGAAAGTGTTCGCAGAGAGAAAAAAAGAAATTTCACGAGTCACCTTGAAAGGGCTAGTATGTGGAAGTTCCCTAAATGGATAATTTATTTTTGGTAATTCCCTCAGCAGGTAGTAATGGCAAATTTTGCCTAATCAATTTCAAATGATTTAACAACTTGCTCTGCTACTGGGATAAATTTTTCATAGTCCTCTATATTTGCTGTATAGATGATTATGTATGCTTTATCATTTTTTAATGTCCAGATTTGCCAACTTTTTAAACTATCTGTACCCATTTTACCGGTAAAAATCAGTTGTTTTCCTTGTTTATTGGCGAGAGTAACTGACTGCTCATCAATCAACTTAGCTGCTGATAAATTGTTGCTAATTTCTTTCCGGAATGACTGACTAGACTCCTCTAAAGTACCAGTAAAGTTTTCCACACTAATCGTGACTTTCTCTTGAAATTGATTATTACCAACTACTTTAGGAGGCAAAAATGTCACTACTTCCCCAGTAATAATATTGTTTATATCTTGTCTTTCCCAGTCTTGAGGATACTTAATTTTAATCCCGTAGGTGGAATTTCCATAAACTAATAAATCTGTAGCTGGAGATATATATTTGGAAGCAAAGATTATAATAGTCGCCAATATAATGACGGCTAATAATCCTACACTAATGGTAATTTTGTTGAATAGCTTACGGGACTTGACAGGATGGCACAATTTTTGCAAATCAATTAAGGCCGCAGATGCCATTTCATAACGCATAGGAAAGTAGTAGCGCACCATTTTTTCTAAAATTGCTGCCAACTTAGGACTAACTGCTATCTGCGTGCGATCGCGCCAGATAATTTCCTCTGTATTCGCATCAGTGACTAAATTTTGGGGGAGTAATCCTGTCAACGCTTGAATACCAATGACCCCAACTGCATAGACATCACTACTAAATTTTGGTTGACCTTTTGCCTGTTCACTAGGCATATAACCAGGAGTACCTATGGTAACAGTCCTACTTTCTCCCTGCTGATTAACTTCCAAACCTTTGACCTCTTTGACGGCACCAAAATCAATCAAAACTATTTTACCGTCTGATTTGCGCCGACGAATATTAGCTGGTTTGATATCTCTGTGGATTACACCTTCTTGATGCACAAATGCTAAAACTTCTAATATTTCTGTTAGAACTTTAATCACATCAGTTTCATGCAATTGTTGGTGAGGAGGGAGTTCTTGATGTAGATCGTGACCCTCAATATATTCTTGAACTAAATAAAATTCCCTCTCTTCTCCAATATCTTTTTCAAAGTAGGCTAATAATTGTGGTATTTGGTGATGTTTTCCCAGTCTTTCTAAAATTTCCGCTTCCTGTATGAATAAACGTTTTGCTGCTTGTGTTGTGTATGGGTCAGTAGCTAGTGGTTTCAGTTGTTTCACAACACACAGAGGCTTTCCTGGACGCCGATGATCATGAGCCAGAAAGGTAGCACCAAACCCTCCTTGTGCCAACTGAGTAATAATTTCGTAGCGCCCATCTAGGATTTGACCCAGCATTGGATTTAACAGTATGGGGAATTGTCAAGGCCGATATGGTAACACTTATTTTAAGTTGGGTAAACCCCGAAATCAGTAGTAATCCCAACTATTAATCACGCTTTTCTCTGCTATGCCATACTCGGATGATCACGACTATTTCCTGATCCATTCTGTAGCGCAGAACGTAGCTTCCTGTTCCAAAAGGCAGGAATAGCTCACGCCGTCCCGTGCCATCATTTATCGGTTTACCTATCGCGGGGAAATCAGCTAGCAGTTTTGCTCCGCCACGTATAACCTCAGCCGCTCGTTTAGCTGCTTCTTGGCTTTTATCTTCAAGAAAACTTCGCAGCCGTATAATATCCTCTAAGGCTTCAGGCAACCAGACTACTTGGGACATGACAGATCGCTTTCACTTCCCCAGGAAGCCAGCCAACTATCAACAACCTCATTGGGAATCGCATTGCCGCTAGCCTGGTAGCGTTCCCACCGTTCTCTGTCCTCACGCTTTTCCCGCTCATACGCCTCTTCACGCTCCACGTACTCGGCGATCGCTGCCCGCATCAGCCAGTGTGGACTGCGATCCTTTATCTGTCCTAAAGCCTTCAGCCGTTCATGAAGTGAAGCATCCAGCTTGATGCCAGTGTTAACTGTTTTGGAAATTTCAGATTCGGGCATATACTACCTCCTACAACTTAGTTATACCATTTACAACACTGATTGTTAGCTACAACTCATGGAAACAGTTCCTTATATTCGGTATGAGCTTCCAGATCAAAGGTTAGTGTAAATAGCTACAGTGAATCCACCAGTTCTCAATAGAAAAGGTGGAGTATAGGAGTGTAATTGATAATTGACAACCAACTAAATCCGCGACTTGACAAATTTCTCTAATCTCTCGATTCCCTTTTCAATCGTCGCCAAATCAGTGGCGTAGGAGAGGCGGATATTGTCGTCAGCGCCAAAAGCGATTCCGGGAATGAGAGCAACTTGATGTTCTGCTAATAAAGCGTCACAGAATTCTAGGGATTTCAGTCCGGTTTTGCTGATGTCAGGGAACAGGTAAAAAGCACCGTCAGGTTTGGCTGTACTCAATCCAGGAATGGCATTGAGTCCTGCTAGCATTACCTGTCGCCGTTCGGCAAAGGCTTGGCGCATTTCTTCTACACAGTCTTGGGAATCTTGCAAAGCGGCGATCGCTCCATATTGAGCAAAGGTACACACGTTAGATGTACTATGCCCTTGGATGGTACTTGCAGCTTTAATAATTTCCACTGGCCCTGCTAAATAGCCCAGACGCCACCCAGTCATCGAATAAGCTTTTGCAAACCCGTTGCTGATTAGGGTACGGTCAAAAATTTCCTTGCCTAGGGAACCGATGCTAATATGTTGAGCACCGTCGTAGAGAATCTTCTCGTAAATCTCGTCAGAGACAACAAAGATATCTGCATCAACTACTACCTCCGCCAGTGCTTTAATTTCCTCTGGCGTGTATACCATCCCGGTGGGATTGGATGGGGAATTGAGGATAAATAGCTTAGTTTTGGGTGTAATTGCTTTACGGAGTTGTTCAGGAGTAATTTTATAGCCCGTAGAAGCATCTGTGCGTACAATTATTGATACCCCACCTACTAGAGTTACCATTTCGGGATAACTGAGCCAGTAGGGAGACGGGATGATCACCTCATCACCAGGATCAATCAGGGCGACCATCAAATTGTAGAGAGAATGTTTACCGCCATTGGAGACGATGACATTCTCTGACTTGTAATCTAGACCATTATCAGTTTTGAGCTTGTGGGCGATCGCTTCCCGTAACTTTGGTTCTCCGGCGGCTGCACCATATTTGGTTTTGCCTTCTGCCAAAGCTTTTGCTGCTGCTGCTTTGATATGCGCTGGGGTATCAAAATCTGGTTCTCCAGCGCTAAAACTACAAACGTCTATTCCTTCTGCCTTCATGGCCTTAGCTTTGGCTGCGATCGCTAAGGTCAAAGATGGTGTTACCTGACTTACTCTTGCTGCCAGTTTCATTCTTACTTTCTTCGGCAAATCTCTAACCTATTCCAGAATATCCCAGAATCCTCACCGAGATTTGTTTTTTGAGAATTCATTTGAGTCAAGAGTCCAAAAATGTTTGACCAAACTCAGGGCTGATGTAGTGAGTACAAGTCTAATAGCAACTACGCTTTATCTAGTAAACATTTGCACAGCATAAATGCTGCCATCAGACCTAGTTGCAATGCCATAACCAAATTTAGTGTAGCCCTGAGTCAGGAGGTTCTGACGATGGCTATTGCTGTACATCCAACCGCGTTGAAAATCTTCTGCTTGCCTGTAAGTTAAGCCTAGACCTTTGGCGGTGCTTTTCACAATATTTTCGCCCACACCCAGACGGGGATTACCGCCAGCTACAAGATAGCGATCGCGGGGATTTTCACCTCCAGGGGAAATATGATCGAAGTACCGACGTTCGAGCATGTCTTGTGCATGGCTTTGTGCTGCTTGGGAAAGCACGGCATCTTCTTGCAAAGAGTTTAAATTATTAATTGTGCGATCGCGGTTTACCAGTTCTAAGGCAAACTGCCTCAACTGTGGCAAAGAGCGTGACTGTTCCCCAGTCCAAATAGTCGCTAGTGGCTTGCCTATTTTCCAGTCTGCCCCACCTTCCCCATTGTAAAGACCAATGTTGCGAATTTTTTCTGGTGAGAGTTCACGGGAGAAGTAGCTAATGTCTAGTGGATATCCCCGCAGTGCTTGATTAATAAAATGACTAGCTGGTCTAGCTAGCAAAAGTACTGTAAATACAAGAACGTATCTCCACCAAACGTTGGCTGTATTCTCTGTCTTCATTTTATTGATCTCAGGTTGGTGATGCACAGAATCTTCAATAGCTGCTACACTTGCGTAATCACAAATTACGCAAAAATTCGGCAATAGTATGGCCGCTTACAGCAATTAGTAAGCCATGAAATAAATCAAGCTACCTATCTTGAAACAGTAACCAGCTATTTTTCAAGACAGAGGGAATAATTCTTTTCTAAAACCAACTGAGCCTCCTGCCCTCTGCCTTTCCGGTAAATTTACCATCATCTATAAGGTATTTTCAATTCAGAAAAGTGTAAAGTGTCTATTTAAGATTATTTCCTTCCCACCAGCAAATAGGTTGTGATTTTCTCTTCGCCGTTGGCTGTGATTTTGCTGCGTTTTTCTAACAAAAATTTTTTATACAACAATTTGCGTGTATTTTTCGTGACTTGAATCTGTCCAGGAAAATCCTGTGATTCCGGACATCTGGCAATGTTTACCATGTCTTTCCAGAAGTCGGAGGTAAATTCTGGGAATTCACTGACGCCTGCGAATACAGAACCACTGTGAATACCGATTTGGATGTGGAAATTTTGGTGATTTTCGGCATTAAATACAGCGATCGCTGTTTGCATATCCAAGGCCATTTGGGCGATCGCTTGAGCATGATCTTGGCGTCTTCTAGGTAAACCACCAACCACTACATAAGCATCTTCAATCGTCTTGATTTTTGTGAGATTATATTGCTCACTCAAGCGATCAAAAGCGGAAAAAATTGGATTGAGTAAGTTGAGTAGTTGCATCACACTCATCGAAGCAGCAATATCACTAAAACCAACAATATCTGCAACTAAAACTGTGATATCAGCCCAGCCTACCATCCTACTGTCTGATTGCTGTTGCGGATGCTTGGGGATTAATTCTGGTATATTATTCGGCGATTGGCGTTCAACTTGTTCTTGTTGATGGTGTCGCTGGGTGACATTGTGAAAAATTCCCCTGGTAGTGACTGGCTTACCCTCTACAAATTTGCAGCTAATGTTACCTTCTAGAAAGATTGTTTGACCATTGTGTGTAATAAATGCCGTTTGAATTTGCTTGAGTTTTTCTCCTGACATCACAGCATAAAACTGTTGTCGAGTCAGTTTTTTAAAATCAGGATGAATAATTTCAAAAATATTCATATTAGCAATTTCTGTGTTGCTATATCCCAATGTTTTTTGCCATGCATCATTCACATACAAAAAACGCCCATAAGGATTGACAGACTGAATCAGATCATTAGTATTTTCAAATAAGTCTCGATATCGTTCTTCACTCTCTATTAGAGCAGCTTCTGTCCGTTTACGTTGAATAAAATGGGCAATTTGGCTACCAACGGATACCATCATTTGTAGTAGTTCTGCATCTTTGGGTTGTGCCTCTTGACTAAAGAAAATCATTACTCCCAAGATGTCATTTTCATCTAGGATAGGAAAGCCAAATGCTGCTTGCAGTCCGGCTGCTACTGGCGATCGCTGCAAGTCGTGTTCATCTGCAATATCCCTAATCCAATATGGAGAACGTCTGCTCCAAATTCGCCCAGGTAACCCTACCCCAGAGTTATAAGTTGTCTGCCAAGTAATAGCTTTAAATTCCCGCACGGAGACTACTCGACTTGACCAAATTTCTACACACCTAAGTACAACATTGATACTATCTCGTGGTGCTGGTAAGTTGATATATTGGCTTGGTGTCCATAGTTCTCCTAAATCCCATCCCAGGGTTTGACAAATTGCCTGCAAAATTCTTGGTATTGCCTGCTTTACGGTTTGTGACTCTGATAAGATTTGCGTAATCACATACTGGGCATAAATGCGCTGTTCGCGGCGTTGACGAGTAGTAATATCCCGACCAATATATACAATATCTTCTAAACCTTTAATTTTTTTCTGAATAATCGAACAAGAGAAAGCAACTAATAATTTTTCTCTTTTTTTATTGCGACATACTACCTCTATATTCTGGGAAAATTGCTGCAACATTAAATCCTGGGGAATAGTGTTTTGTAATAATGGATAATCATCAATAATTAGTGAAATTGACTGGTTAATTAATTCATCTTCGCCATAACCAAATAATTTCTGGGTGGCAGAATTTACTTTTTTAATTTTTCCGACATTACTTGTTACCAACAAGGCATCTGCCATTGTAGTGATAACTTGCTCCATATATTTTTTGTATGCCATTAAAGCACTGGAAAGCAGATGGGCTTCATTAGCTCTCTGAGCTAATTTTTGTTTTAAAGCCATTGTTTCCGTCATATCCTCAATCAGGATGATTAATCTGCTTTCTAAGGCTGTTTCACGCTTTTCCCCAATGATATATATATCCATATATACATCGGCTCTATTTTGATAATATCTTCCAATCCCTTTTAACTCAAAAAGTTCCTGTTCTCCTAGCAGAATAGATTTGAGGATAGCTTCTAATCCGATAAATTCAGGAAAACTGAGTCGGATATCTTTTCCTGGTGTCACTTCTTCAGGGCAATCGGCAAACCGTTGTACTTGCTCAGAGATATCTAGGATGTGAAAATGTTCATCTAGTTCCAATCTTTCAAATTTGTGTGGAAATGAAGGTTTATTAAAAATCCGCTCTAATGCCTGGTATTTCATCGTGGTGTAGGCGTAGGCACTGGAATGATCTTGAATATCTCAATTTAGCAGCAGTGGGGCAATTCTGGTGAGAGAGAAAGAAACTTTCCACCGGCCAGATCACCCCACTACTCTATTGAGAACTCAGAAATTAAGATTTAAGACACAAACTTTACAAATTAGTACCACTGATGATTTTACTAGCCATTTTTTCAAATATTTGGTCAGTATACAAGTCTTTTTAGAGAAAACCGCCCTGATTATCTCATACCCGCTCTTATTTAAGCAAATGATATCTCTCCCCCTGCCCATTCTCAACTTGCCATCGCATTCCCAGCTAAATAGGCAGTTGTCCAAGCACTTTGGAAGTTAAACCCACCAGTGACGCCATCAATATCTAATATTTCTCCGGCAAAATATAGCCCAGGAACTAACTTACTTTCCATTGTCTTGAAGTTGACTTCTTTGAGGTGAACGCCGCCACAGGTGACAAATTCTTCTTTAAAAGCGCCTTTACCTGCGATCGCGTATTCTCCTTGAGTGAGTTCTTCTACCAGGTGATTTAAGGTTTTATGAGAAATTTCTGCCCAACGGTCTTCCAAAGTTATACCAATACGGGCGATAATATATTGCCAAAGGCGATGGGGTAAGTCAACGCCACGATGTAGGGCAATCGCCTTTTTCCCCCATTCAGCTTTCACATCTAAGATTTTTTGCCGCACTTGTTCTGGCTGGATATCAGGCAACCAATTAATCAATAATGTGGCTTGATAGCGGCTGTCATGCAAAATTCTCGCACCCCAAGCCGAAAGCTTCAGTATCGCCGGGCCGCTCAAACCCCAGTGGGTGATTAGTAAGGGGCCAGTTTGTTCTAGTTGAGGTTTTCCGCCAACAGACAACCGCAATTGCACAGGGTTAACGCTGACTCCTGCCAATGCTCTCAGCTTTTGATCTAGAACATTGAAGGTAAATAATGAAGGTACGGGTGATTCTATATGATGTCCTAAACCTTGGGCTATTTTATAACCTGCAAGGCTGCTTCCTGTCGCCAGCAATAGGCGATCGCACTTCAGTATCTCTCCTGACTTCAAACTAATCTCAAAGCCTGAGTCTTGAGTTGTGAGTGATTGTTTCACAGCGACAACTGGTGTACCAATCTGAATTTTTACTCCAGCCTTCGCCGCAGCTTTAATCAGACACTCAACAATTGTCTCTGAACTATCGGTAATCGGAAACATCCGCCCATCAGCTTCTGTTTTGAGCTTGACTCCGTGGGCTGCAAACCAAGCTACAGTATCTTGAGGTTGAAAGCGAGTGAACGCACCCCGCAGGGCTTTCCCACCTCTGGGGTAATTTTGTACTAACCCATCTGCTTCAAAGCAAGCATGAGTCACATTACAACGTCCCCCACCAGAAATCAGCACCTTGGCCAGTGGTTGACGACTAGCTTCAATTAACGTAACCTGAGCATGAGGATTAGCTTGAGCACAAGCGATCGCCCCAAAAAATCCAGCTGCCCCACCGCCAATAACTACAATTGTCATTTGTCATTTGTTATTCGTCATTTCTAGAGACGTTGGAGTGCAAAGTCTCTACTAATTCAAACTCCTCTTTTGCCGCACCGCATACCGGACATACCCAATCATCTGGTATGTTCTCAAAGGCTGTTCCCGGTTCTATACCGCCATCTGGATCACCTATCTCTGGATCATACACATAGCCGCAGACGCTACACACATATTTTGCCATTTTGTTTTCTCCATGACGCCACTTGACGCCAGTCACCACTCTCCCAGAAGCCGCCCACAGTGCTGGCTCCTATTAGCCGGGTAACCCTTCCACCGCAGTGGTTCCCCAATGCCCTATTAAAAACGCCACCAAGTTTTTTGTACATAGCTGAGAACGCCAATGGCGATCGCTCCTAGTAATAATAACCAAATAATACCGCCTGGAATAAAAGAGAGTAGACCAAAGCCTCTCATCACCCAAACAGCTATTCCTATACCGAGAAGGATGCCGAAAAGTTGGATTAATCTACGATTTAAGGAAGATTGACTCATCTATTTTCCCACTCATCTGAATATTTCCTGAATACAGCTTGCATATTTAATGATGTTTGTGCCATTCTAGCTGTTGCTAACTCAGTTTTTCATCTAGAAGTATTACTAGTGTGAAAATTGCTTAAATATTTATTGAAGTAATCGTGAGATTAAACACAAACCTTTAAGTATATTCACATAATAATAACCAGAGAGTAACTGTTTCCGGAAAACTTATCTGTGGACTGGAACTAGAATTTATATGGGTTGGAATAGTTCAAATTTGTGGGCTGTTTTAACCCTGTTAGATGGATGAGTGGAGGAGTAGAAGTCAATATGTCTGCATTTGATATCTCAGACTCAATGATTCAAGGTTCAGATATGCCTTGGGGTCAAGACAAGCAAAAGTTGTTGCTGCAAGGTGAAATCTTGGTAGAAATGGGATCACATACTAAGTGGGGTGGTGCTGTCACAGCCTGGATGTATGTCCCCTTAGTGCGATCGCAAGTATGGCAACAAGTAACTGATTACCCTCGTTGGGTGCAATATTTTCCCGACATCACTAAAAGCGAAGTTTTATACAAAGGTGAAGCCAAACGTCTGTATCAAGCAGCACAAAAAGCCTTTCTATTTTTCACAGCCCAGGTAGAAATTTACCTCAATGTTGTGGAGATTTTGGGGCAACAAATCCAATTTCGGATGGAAAAAGGCACTTTTGAGGATTTTAAAGCGAATTTAGCGTTACAAGATTGTGGTAACGGCACATTGCTCGCTTATAATGTGCAAGCTACTCCTAATATCCCGATTCCTGCAATTTTTATTCAACAAGCAATGAATTTTGAGTTGCCTGCAAATATGCGTAAAATGCGACAAGTGCTTTGTAAGGGTCAATAACAGCAATGTTACAGGCAAAAGATATTTTGGACTTTTGGTTTGGTAGTCCTGATACACCTGGTTACGGAAAACCACAGACTTTTTGGTTTAATAGACAACCAGGTTTTGATGAAGAACTGCGAAGCAGGTTTCTTAAAGATTACCAAAAAGCCGCAGAGGGATTTCTAGATGATTGGATAGATTCACCGCGCACCTGTCTAGCCCTAATTCTCTTACTAGATCAATTTCCCCGAAATATGTTTCGCGGTACTCCTGAAGCCTTTGCAACCGACTGGGAAGCATTGTCAGCAGCACACCACGCCGTCGTCCAAGGCTATGACCGCGGATTTTTGCCTGTGCAACGCTGGTTTATTTATTTACCCTTTGAACACAGTGAAAACATAGAACATCAGCGTCACTGTATAAAGCTATTTCAGCAAATCAGTCATGATTCCGAAAGTGCTGGTGCTATTGAACATGCTTTTCGCCACATGGCAATCATCGAACGTTTTGGACGCTTTCCTCATCGCAATATTATTTTGGGACGTATCTCAACGCCAGAAGAAAGAGAATTTTTATTGCAGCCAGATTCATCGTTTTAGCCTGTTACCAATTTTCTAGTGGCGTGGCAAGGCTAGAATGTTGCAAACAATTTGGGAGCATCCCAAATGTGTAAATTTATTTTTTTGTAGTGCGGGCTTCTAGCCCGCTTCCTGGACATTAGGGAGCAAGATGCTCCCACTACAAATTTTATTTTTGCAAAATTGGGATGCTCCTTTCTTGTGGTGCGGGCATCTTGCCCGCTAATTAGAACGGGCAAGATGCCCGTTCTACAAGAGATTGTTAATACACAAAATTAGCTTAGACACGCTACTAGGGTGCGTTATGGACGGTTAGTCCTAACGCACCGAATATGTGGGAGGGAGATGGGGCGAATAACCAACTTTCCTATCCCCTGATTTTTAACTAGTTTGCTTGCAATGGCGCATTCAAGATTTTCTCAATGCGATCGCGTGTTTCTAGTAGATGGGCTTTGGTATACTCATCAGTAGAATTAACTGCCGCTAATTTGTCGCGTAATTGCCGGATTTTATACCAAGCCAATGTGCGTGCATCTTCCGGTGCGTATTCTTTTCGCAACACCATAGATGTCAAGATATTCAGATATTCTCGTTGCAAGCCTCGCCGCAGACTAGAAATTTTTGGTGAATTACTCTTTGGTTTGAGAACTTCTGTCCAAATACCGTCTTGCAAAGTATTAAATAACTCTGGTAAGCTCAGTGCTTTTTCTGTCTTGTTTTTGAGTTCTATATCCTTGAGACGGGAGAGGCGATCGCCAGAGAGCAATTCTCGCAACACTGCGCTCTGTAAGAACAATACCAAATCATGAATGGGATAATCTAAGCGACCAGTCAAAGGATAGCTACCCCAATGCCGCCAACGGGAAGGTGCTAATTTATTCAAGAGTTCTGGCGAGAAGTCTAAGGCATTTTCCGCAAACACGTACTTGTGCAGTGTTGCTAATGCCTGTCGTTGTTGTTCAACAGGCACTGATTCAAATGGTAAACGACCTTGCTTGTCTGGCTTGCCAGATGAGCCATTTCCAGCCTTAACTCTATAAAAAGACTGCCCACCAATGTATTTTGTGGTGTAGAAAATATTTTGGAAATAGTTACCTAAGATAGTAGTAAAGCGATCGCTAACATCGCTATAACTCTCGCCATCAATAGGGAAACGCTTGTTGAGACGATCCCACATCACACGAGAATTATCTAGTTGCCATTGGGAATAACGCAGCACATCATTGCTGTTATCCCAAGCGTTGGCGGTGGGGTCAAGATCAAACCTATCCTCGTCTGTAGAATAGCTAAATTCCGGTTTGTCAGATTGCCCCGCAATTTCTGTCAACACGGGTTTTTCTGCCTGGGGTGTGGCGGCGGAAATTGGTATATAACCATATTTAATTGCCCATTCATCATAAGGCCCCACCATACTGGGGAAATAATCACCTTGCTTTGTGCCTTGGGGTGCAATGTTGGGTGGAATGTAATCCATCACCGAAGTAGCTAGGCCTTTGTTGCTGGTGACTTCCTTATTATTCATCTCTTCTGGTGATAGCAAGGTGCTACCACGGAAGTTATGACGTAAACCAAGGGTATGTCCCACTTCATGGGTAATGACTAAACGTAATTGTTGATGGATATATGTTTTCAATTCCTCTGGTGTCGGGGTATTGTCTTGCAACAGCGACATTGCTAGTGAACCCAAGAAAAATTGTTGAGCAGCTTCCATGCCGTAACACACATCATATTCTCCTGCCAGTTGAGATAAACGGCGCAAAAATGGTGTTTGCTTTGGCTGTTGCTGTGGACTACCCTGAGCTTTTTCCCCTAGTCCATTACCACAAAGGGCATTACTTTGAATTAAAGCTGACAGGGAAGTACGGGTTTGCAATTGATTCGGTTGGATAATTTGCCGATATTCGCTCTTAAGTAGACGCACAAAGCTAGCATCTATGAGAATATCTGCATCTAAAATTTCTCCCGTCAGGGGATTGACACGGGATGGCCCCATTGCAAAATAACCATCCACAGTGTTAATCCAGCGAATGGTGTTGTAGCGGATATCTGCCGGGTCCCATGTGGCGTTATCAGGCATTTGGCGAACTTCAATGGCATCTTTGAATCCCGCCTTGAGAAAAGCTTGATTCCACATCAGTACCCCTTCTTTAATGGCGTCACGGTACTCAAAAGGCGTGGCATTATCAATCCAAAAGACAATGGTTTTTTTTGGTGGTGAGATGGCGGCGGTGGGGTCTTGTTTTTCTAAATGCCAGCGATTGATATAACGGACAAAGGGGTCGGCGCGATCGTCTCTAGATAAGTCTTGATAAGCAGTGATAAAATAGCCGACACGCTCATCAGCCAAACGGGGCTGGTAATTGTTTTTGGGGAGTTCGGAGAGGCTGTAGTGGATGCGTAAAGTAAAGCCACGTCCGTCAGCTAGGGTGGTAAAACTGGGCATGGCACTTTCACGAGAGCTACCACCACTAGTAAAATTCAAAACTGACTCAATTTCTAAGTTTTGGGGAAAGGCTTTAGCAGTACCAAAAGAAGATTGTTCTGTACTAGCGGTTAGACCTAAACTCAAAGATAAGCCAGCTAAGTCTGTCAGTAGCAAATCACCCAAGTCAATCAACAGAGTTTTACGTTCTGGATGAATGCTTTTAATGGCAAGATTGTACAGCACCGAGTCGCTAAATGAACGGGCAAGCGATCGCGCTTGAGGATCACCTTCGCGGGTGCGAAAATTAACATTGCGGACTACAAATTGTAAGTTGTTTTCCACCCGTTTGAAATAAAATAAAAAATCCTGCAAAGGCATACCACTGTAAATACCTTGTTCGCCAATGCCTGATTCCAGCGTTGATGTGGCTAGGTAATTTTTATTTAGCTGTTCTGGCTGAATTTCTAAATAAATTTTATTCTTTTCTTTCTGACGATAAAGAGTAAACAGTCCCTGAGATTTTTCTGTATCTTTAACTACTTCATCAAAAGCTTCTAGATCATCCTTTTTGGCTGGTTGCTCGCTTGGTTTGGGTTTGTTGTTGGGCTTAATTGGAGGTTTTTTGGCTTGCAAAAATGGTTGCTTTCCCGCTTGTTTTGGATCTTGCACTACCCACTGGAAAGCTTGGCGTTCTACCTCTTGATTTTGATTGAGTACCCAAACTTGCTTTGGTGTCTTACCTCGGCTAGGGCGTTGCTGTGCTGCTGCTGATAGAAGTTTGGTGACAGCAACACCTGAGTGTTCATCTTTCCTCACATCTGTCTTTTGGTTAACAAACTGTGACTTGGCACTAGCAGTTGCTACTCCTAAAAATAACCCTGTCAACAAAACTACATAAAAACTTAATTTATGCATCTAAATTTACCCCTGATAACGAATAATCAGCTAATTGTTCATTTTGGCAAAGTTCAACAGCCTTGCTTTCATCTGAGTGAGGCAACCTCAAAAAATCTTCTTAGCTGCCTGATATCTAGCAATCAACTTTTCAATTGAATTATTATTACTATTGTTGAGCTTGATTGGACAGTTTTACTGTAGTATTTTTGCTAACAATTGCATCTGTAGCAAACAGTACGTATTATTTTTACATCAGGCTAGTAAACATGCTGGGAAAAAAAGATCACAATTTAGGTAAAGCAAATGGGTCTACTGCACAATGATAAAGTTTTCAAGCTGACGCTTTCGGTTTACATAGTTACAAAATGCTTAACTCTTTTGGGTGAGCATTCATAAACACATTTCTCAGGAAAATATGTTATTTATTATACTAACTTGAATTGTGTTTAAAAAGCTACCGTAACAATAAAAATCTTCATAACGGCTATATTTCTTAAGTGTTTTCCAAGTGTTATCGGATACAAAAATGTCGCAATTATCTCAAGTTTGGCAGCTTTTGAGAAATTACTTGCGGGGTACAAGATTAGAAGAGATGTCTCACCCAGCATCTTCCGCAGCAGTTTTGCCTTTAGGAAAAATAATTTCAGTACCAGATAGAAGTCTCAAAACGTCTCTAGAACATTTGCCTGCATCTTTATTGGCGCAACGGCTACAAACAAGCTTAGAAACATGGACGGAGCCAGGTAGTACTTTGAAGTTGAAGACCAACGAGATTCTACCCGACACGTTACCCATAAGCGATCGCCAACTGTATGCAGAGATTTATGATGTCTTAGGTCATGGGGCTTTGACAACTGAGATTGTCGAACAACTCATGGAATTGCTCATTGCTAGTAAAAAATTTCGCCCAGTACATCTATTCCAATGCTTAGAAGATTTTTATCATCGCTGGTGTCGTGGAGAATTTCTCGATGCTGCACCCAGCGATAACTGGCCTCAGCAAAAAATGCTCCGCATGACAGCACAAGGTATTGTCATGGGACTGAGACAAATAGATATATATACAGGGCTAAACGTACTAATTTTACTCTTAGAGCTGCATCGCTATGCTCAAGCAAGAGAGGAACTCCAAGGGCAAATTAATTTCTACGCCTCCTCTCAACCAGATACAGAAAGTTTCTTCACCTCCCAACTCCTGCGTGTCATCAACTACAGCGATGCTCTGGAAATTGGTAATTTTAGTAGCACCGTCGGAGAATTCCTCAGAGGTGGCAACTTTCAGAGTGTTTATCTGGGAGATGCTAACCTTACAGGTGCTAACTTCAGTAGTGCCAACTTGAGTGGTGCTTACCTAGGGGATGCTAACCTCACAGGTGTTAATTTTAGTGGTGCTAACCTCAGTGGCGCCAACTTTGGTGATGCCAATCTCAGTGGCGCCAACTTCAGCAATGCTAACCTCAGCCGTGCCGACCTCAGCAGTGCTAATCTCAGTGGCGCTAACTTGAGTGGTGCTGACCTCAGTCGTACCAACCTCAGCCGCGCTGACCTCAGCAGCACCAACCTGAGCAGCACTAACCTCACTAGTGCCGACCTCAACAGCGCCAATCTCAAAGACGCCAATCTCAGCCGCGCCGACCTCAGTCACACTATCCTCTTTGGTGCTAACCTCAGTGAAGCTCACCTCAGTGGTGTGAATCTCAGCCATGCTGACCTTTGTCGCGCCGACCTCAGTGGTGCTGACATGAGTAACGCCATCCTCAACGGCACTAACCTCAGTGACACAATTCTATTCAGTACGAACCTGAGTGATGCCATTCTCATCGCTGCCGACCTTAGCTATGCAAAACTTAACGGTGCTAAACTTAACTACGCCAGACTGAACGGCGCTATGTTCTTGGGTGCTGACCTCAGTGGCGTAGACCTGAGTGGGGTGATTCTCCATGATGCCGACCTGAGTGGGGTGCTCCTTAACGACGCCGACCTCAGTGGCGCTGACCTCAGTGATGCCATACTGTTTGGCACTGACCTCAGCTATGCCAACCTCAACCGGGCTAATCTCAGTCGTAGTAACCTCAGTGGTGCCCTACTCAATGGCGCAGACCTCAGTCACACCGACCTTAGCTACGCCATTCTCGGTGGCGCAGATGTGAGTGATGCCAACTTAGAAAAAATGAATTGGGGTGAAAAGCAGCAGTGGGAACGTGTACGGGGTTTAGAGACAGCAGTGAATGTGCCAGAAGCACTAAAAGCACAGTTGGGATTGTCGTAGCAGGGCTGATTCATTCGCTTGTGTTGGGGATTTGTCAATACGATCGCATTACTCCGCAAGGGGATGGAAACAGAAATGGCATTGGTATCTGATGAGAATTACTACTTTGCGATCGCCAATTTTTGTACTCTCGTTTAGGAGACAGTAACAAAAAACGCTACAATTCGATGTGAAAATTTACGGAATTAGCACGCCTAATTGTTCATGAATCATAAATTTTACGGTAGGCTCTAGATTGTCAGTGATTCTACCGTTGTTCAAGCATGAAGAAGCGCTTATCGCAAATCTGGAAACAGTTTCAGCAATCATTTTCTGTAGAAGAGAGTTTAAACACAACCATTCAACCAGGTAAGGCAGTTTTAGTAGCAGCAGTCACTTTGAAAGAACAAGGTGCAAGTATAGAGGCTTTTCAACCTCTGTTACAAAATTCATCCTCGTTGTTAGATGTGTTATGTTTGCCCTTGGCACAGGTAGTAGGTGCAGGGTTGCTATTCGTACCCACTGGCATTGCTTTACTGAAGCTGACGCGGGAAATTAAGCAGCAAGACCTAGCTGTGGAAGATTACGTACTTATAGTTAGTCAAGCAGCTTATTTAGAAAGCGTCAAAGAAATTTTATCTTTATATCCAAATGTTAATTGGGATGCTAATCACAATATTGCTGAAGCCGTTAAAAAACAACTGCAAAAACTTGGTGAGTTAGAATTAGAATACCAAGATTTTATCGATAGTATTCTGTGTTTTCATGAATCGAAATTAGCAACAGCATTCAACCAAGTATTATCAGCACGACTACAATCAACAAAATTTCATCAAAGTTCTATTAATCGCTTGACACAGCGTGTTGCTTGGAACACTTATCGCTACATAATTCAAGCCTGCATCAATTCCAAGGATATTCTGAAAAATCTCCCTCGACCTGCTTTTGGTAATTGGCGACAAGAAGAGGAAAAATTTCAAAGCATACATAAGTATCTGAAAGAGTATGTTGCTCATCAACCGCGAGCCAAAGTTTTTGCAGAACCATTTTCTTTTACAGATATTTATGTACCACTAAAAGCTAGAGAGGTAGACCCTAATGGGTATGAAAAATGGGAAGCTTTTGATCTAAAAACTTGGGCAGAAAAAATTCTTGATGATGAACTTCCCTATAAACAACGCCAAGTAATGTTTATTCAAGCCGGCCCAGGCAAAGGTAAGAGTGTTTTCTGTCGGATGTTTGCAGCTTGGGTAAACCGCAATTTACATCCAATATGGACACCAATTTTAGTTCCTTTACGGGACATGAAAAAATTTGAAAATAATTTTGAAGCCACTTTAAAAGCGGCAGTTAATAGAAGTTTTGCGACAAGCGATCGCGGTTGGTTGGTTGATAAAAATATCCGCTTTTTATTTTTGCTGGATGGCTTTGATGAATTGCTATTAGAATGTAGAAGCAGTGAGGGTTTAAAAGATTTCCTTCAGCAAGTCGCCGCCTTTCAAGAACTGTGTCAGCAAAGTCCAGAAAAAAGACATCAGATTTTGATCACTGGACGGACTCTAGCATTGCAAGGTATTGAACGCCTGATGCCTAGAAATTTAAACCGGGTGGAAATTCAGCTGATGGATGATGAAATCCAACAGCAATGGCTAAAAAAGTGGTCAAATGTAGTCGGTACAGAGCAAACATCAGCATTTCAACAGTTTTTAAAAAATAAAAACTGTCCAGATCGAGTGCGGCAATTATCCCAAGAGCCATTATTGCTATATTTATTAGCTGCAATGCATCGGGATGGTGAAATCACTATTGATATGTTTAATGATGCCAAAGCTACAAAAGCGAAAATCCTAATTTATCAAAAATCATTGGATTGGGTACTTACAAAACAACGTCCAGCATCTCTCAATCAAGAATTAGCTGAATTGGAGACGGAAGATTTACGACAAATTCTCAAACAAGCTGGTTTATGTGTCATTCAGTCGGGTGGACAAGTTGCACCAATGGCGATGATTGAAGAACGTTTACAGGATCATAAAAGTGCTCAGGCTTTAATTGAGAAAGCAAGAAATGCCCAAGATGAGCATCCCCTCAGACAAGCATTGGCAACTTTTTATCTCAAGCAAGCTACTAATGGCAAAGTAGGTTCTGTAGAGTTTACCCATAAGAGTTTTAGTGAATTTTTATGTGCGGCTAAACTCACAGAATATATTGAAGATTGGACACAACCAGGAAATAGGGGTAGAGAATTCAATATTGATACTAAGCAGATGGATGAGCAAATTTATGATTTGCTTGGTTATGGTGGATTAACTCCAGAAATGGTGAGTTATCTCATGGAGTTGCTCAAAGAAAGTGACGAATTTAGACCTGTACAATTATTTCAAAGGTTGCAAGATTTTTATCTCCGTTGGTGTAATGGGGAATTCATCGATGCATTCACAATCAACTTTCCGCAACTTAAAGCACAGCAATTACAAAAACATGCAATCCGATTTGGTCAGCGTCAGGTTGATATTTTTGCTGGTTTGAATGTCATGATTTTGCTGTTAGAATTACACCGCTATGGTCAAGCAAAAGATGACCTCAAACAAAAATTGATCTTCTATCCCTCTGGTCAAGCCAGAGGTGCATTGTCTTGGACAGACCAACTACTCCGCATTATCAATTACAGTGGCTGTATTAAGCGGGGAAATTTTAATAGTGTGGTGGGACAGTTTTTCAGTAGTGCCGACTTGAGTGGTGCTAACCTCAGTGATGCCGACCTCAGCCTTGTTAATCTCAGCCGTGCTAATCTCAGTGATGCCGACCTTAGCGGTGTTAACTTCAACCGTGCTAACCTCAGTGAGGCTAACCTGAGCGTCGCCAATCTCAGTCGTGCTAATTTGAGTGGAGCCAACTGCAATAGTACGAATTTCAGTGGTGCTAACCTGAGTGGTGCTGAACTCAGTACCGCCGACTTTAGTCGCGCCAACCTCAGTGGTGTTTATCTCAGTCGTGCTAACCTGAGTCGCACCAACCTCAGTGGTGCTAACTTCACTGGTGCTGACCTTAGCCGCGCTAACCTCAGTGGTGCTGACCTCAGTGGTGCTGACCTCAGTGACGCCAACCTCAGTGACGCCAACCTCAATCGCGCTAACCTCAGCCGTGCTAACCTCAACTGCGCCAATCTTAGCGATGCTAACCTCAGTAGTGCTAATCTCAGTGGCGATAACCTCAGCCGCGCTAATCTCAGCCGTGCTAATTTGAGTGACGCCAACCTAGGGGATGAATTTTTTAAAGATATCTACTGGGATGAAAATACCAATTGGCGGGATGTGCAAGGGTTGGATAGAGCAATTAATATGCCGGTGGTTTTGAAGCAACAGTTGGGGTTGAATTAAGAAAATACAGCAGGGAAGAGGGAACAGGCAATATTTAAACGCGGATAAACCAGCGTTGTTGGTACATGATCACGGCAATTATCCACCAAAACACCACGGTGACTAGACCAAACAACAGCGAACCGTTAAATGTCCCCGCCCAAGATGCAAAAAGGTTTTGGTAAAGCCAATTGTAAGTGCTGGTGGCGGTTTCTCCTGAGCCGATGGTAGTTCTGGCTAAGATTTTAATTAGTAACACAGAAGCAACAAAAAGAGCGATCGCATTTAAGCCCATAATTTCAAATGGCTGACTCCAACGCCGTATTCGTCGCACTTCCATAAGTTCGTAGCAAGCAGCCAGCAGTAGCAAGGCCCAACCACTACTAAAAACAACATAAGAACTTGTCCAAATTTTCTTATTAATAGGAAATGTCCACCCCCAAGCCCAACCAATAATTAAGCAACCAATACCAAATAATGCTAATCCTATGCTTGTACGTGTTTGCACTGACTGTGTACGTATCCAATGCCCTGCAAAATACCCGGCAAGTACACTAACTATAGCAGGAATGGTGCTGAATAACCCCTCTGGATCTCCCATCAAGTTGAAACCGTCACCTTTATACAGATGTGCCTTGGGTATAATTAGTCTGTCAATATAAGCACCCAAGTTTCCTTCCCGCGTCAATTCTCCCGCACCATAACCGGGTACTGGTAAATACATCATAGCTAGCCAGTAGCCTAAAAGTAACACGGCTGCTAGTATCCATTGTCCTTTGCGTGGCAAGTTGAGAACTGTTAGGGAAGCAAACAAGTAGCTTAAACTAATACGCTGCAACACTCCCATCAGTCGAATGTTGCTGAAGTCAAAAGTCCATAAACCTTTATTCCAGAAACCATTTAGCAACAAACCCAAGGCAAAAAGAATGGCGGCGCGGCGTAAGATTCGCCAATAAACAGCCGAGTTCGGTTTGCTACCTTCTGTGTACTTGGAGAAAGAGAAAGTCATTGCCACACCGACAATGAACAAAAAGAAGGGAAATACTAAATCAGTTGGTGTACAGCCGTGCCATTGAGCATGATCTAAAAGTGGATATTGATCATCTGCGACTCCCACCATGTTGACAAGAATCATTCCAGCAATGGTAATACCGCGAAAAACATCAAGAGAGGTCAGGCGCATAGGCGGTGTTTTGTAATTTAAGATTCTAACAGTACCCCTCTTGGTGCAGACGAGCAAGTGAATTACCAAGCAGTGAGGTTACAGTGTCTAACTTGCTTACTAACTAATAAGTAGGTCGGTGCAAATAAAGTTAACTAATTAGGGTCGTCATTTGTCATTGGTAAGGGTTTCAGTTATATTTACATTTTGTAATATAGTTCTGTTTATTCCCGCCAATTTACTTAATAACCGGGCAATTTGTTCGAGATGTCTAAGAGCATGTTTGAAAAGTTTTGGGCGAATATAATTCGCTACTACACAGGCAAAGTCCACCGACCTGGTTTAACACAAAATCAAGGATTTGAAACCTGCGGAGGCAGGTTTTGTCTGTATAGCCAAGCCACTGCTTTGGGGAGACAGCGCCGTGGGCGGGTTTCCCGACTTGTTCGCGCAGCGTCCTCCCCTTGGGAGAGGCGACTGTCGTCGGGTTTCCCGACTTGTAGCAAGTGGCGCGCGATTTTTAATCGCCGGGGCTGGTGTTAATTTAGACTTTTCAAACAACCTCTAATACTTTAACTCTAATTCGCTAAGTATAAATAATTCTCATTAAGTCTTAATTTCACTCTCAGCACACAATTAGGATTCATCACTGATAATCCATATATTGATCGCCAGCAAGAGTGTTGATTTATGTGTATAGAATTTGGGCGGGAAATCTGCGGTAATCTCGACAACGCCGAATCAAGGGAGTGGTTAGTTACAAATGGAATTGGTGGCTATGCTTCTGGGACAGTAGCAGGTTTGCTTACCCGTCGCTATCATGGTTTATTGGTAGCAGCTTTGCAACCACCTTTAGGTCGCACTTTACTGCTGGCAAAATTAGATGAAACTGTTTTGTATGATACTTGCTCGTATCCCCTCAATACTAATCGCTGGGCTGATGGTACTGTCAGTCCTCACGGTTATCGACATATTGAGCGGTTTACTTTAGAAGGTACAATCCCCCTATGGCGATTTGCGGTGGCTGATGCTTTGTTAGAAAAACGGGTGTGGATGCAGCAAGGTGCTAATACAACCTACGTTCAATATACTTTATCTCGCGCTACCCAACCGCTTCATCTGACACTTAAAGCAATGGTTAACTACCGTGATTATCACGGCGATACGCAGAGTAATAACTGGCAAATGTCCCTAGAAACAGTTGAAAAGGGAATTTCTATCACGGCTAATCCCAGTGCTACACCTTTGTATCTACTCACTGACTCTGGTAGTGTCTCCCCTGTCTACAATTGGTATTATGGCTTTGATTTGGCTGTTGAACGTTATCGGGGACTGAGTGACAAAGAAGACCATCTCCATGCCGCTACTATAGAAGTAATACTTAATCCTGGGGAATCGTTGACTTTTGTCGCCAGCACAGAAAAACAACCAAATTTGCAGGGAGAAGCTGCGCTGAAGTTGCGACGCACTCACGAACAGAAGTTAATCGAAATTGCTCAAGCTTATCAACCCCTCGATAGTGGGGAATTACCAGCTTGGATTAATCATTTGATATTAGCTGCTGACCAATTTATTGTCGATCGCCCATTACCGGAAGAACCCAACGGCAAAACTATCATTGCTGGTTATCATTGGTTTGGTGACTGGGGACGAGACACAATGATTAGTCTACCAGGTTTAACAATTTCTACTGGTCGCCCAGAGGTAGCACGCTCAATTCTCCGCACATTTGCCAAATATGTAAACCAGGGAATGTTACCTAATCGCTTTCCTGATGCGGGGGAGCAACCAGAATACAATACAGTTGATGCTACGCTGTGGTACTTTCAAGCAGTCCGCGCCTACTACAGTGCTACAAGTGATGATCATTTGTTGGGTGAACTCTTTGGGGTATTAGCAGATATCATTAATTGGCATTGTCGCGGTACACGCTATAACATCCATTTAGATCCCGCCGATGGTTTACTTTATGCAGGGGTTGCAGGTGTGCAGTTAACTTGGATGGATGCCAAGGTGGGAGACTGGGTAGTGACACCGCGAATCGGTAAACCCATTGAAGTCAATGCACTCTGGTATAACGCTTTACGGACAATGGCGAAATTTTCCCGTCAGCTTGGTAAACCACATCAAGAATATCAAGCAATGGCAGACAGGGTTTTAGCAAGATTTTCTCGTTTTTGGCATGAGGGGCTAGGTTACTGTTACGACGTGATCGATAGTCCTGATGGGGATGATTCGTCGTTGCGTCCTAACCAAATCTTTGCGGTGTCATTACCAGAAAGTCCCTTGACACCTGCTCAACAGATGTCTGTGGTAGAAACTTGCGGAAGAATGTTGTTAACTTCGCATGGATTGCGATCGCGTAGCGTGTCAGAAGGACTCTCGCTCTCTCCTGATCATTCAGAATACAAAGGAAAATATGGAGGTAATCAGTATCAACGGGATGGAGCTTATCACCAGGGTACTGTTTGGGGTTGGTTAATAGGTGCGTTTGCCATAGCACACCTGCGGGTTTACAACAATCCTCAGCAGGCGCGTCAATTTCTTGAACCAATGGCAAATCATCTCTCTGCACATGGTATTGGCAGTCTCAGCGAAATTTTTGATGGTGATGCGCCGATGACACCACGGGGATGTATTGCTCAAGCGTGGACTGTTGCAGAGGTTCTGCGTGCTTGGTTAGCAATAGAAGGTTGATATAGGGTTTTGTACAGGGTCAGGGATGGAGGAGGCTGAGGGGCAGAGGGAATACCTGCGTAAATGAGTTTCGCCCTTGCACCCTTTGCTCTCTTTCCCCATGCTTCCAGATCAAGGAGGTTAAAACACTCGGTGTTGTAGGGAAGGCATTTGTCGGCGGACTTGTTCTAAACGAGTGGGTTTGATTTCTGCGATCGCAATTCCTGGTTTCTCTCCAGCATCAGCTAAAATTACACCCCAAGGGTCGATAATCATGGCATGTCCGTGGGTTTGGCGACGGGCATAATGAGTACCAGTTTGAGCAGGCGCAATCACATAGCAGGTATTTTCAATCGCTCTAGCTTGTAGTAATGTTTGCCAATGGTCTTTGCCCGTAAAGGCAGTAAAAGCAGCCGGAATAAACATGACATCAGATCCCTTATCTGCCAAGTGACGGTATAGTTCCGGGAAACGGACATCGTAGCAAATTGAAAGTCCTAAATTACCAAATTTTTCTGAGAAATACACAGGGGGTAATTGCTGGCCAGCCATAACAGTGCTGGATTCCTGATAAGTGTTACCGTCAGGGACATTAACGTCAAATAAATGTACTTTTTGGTAGCGCGCAATTTCTTGACCGTTGGGATCGATAAGTATGGTTGTATTATAAACCTTACCTGTGTTGCCTACAGGGACTGGAAAGCTGCCGCCCAAGATAGTCACTTGAAAGCGTTGAGCCATTTTTTTGAGAAACGTTTCGGTTTCGCGGGCGATCGCATCCCCTTGGGCAAGTTTGTCTTTTTCTTCTCCCATAAAGGAAAAGTTTTCTGGCAAACCCACCAATTCAGCACCTCGACGCACGGCCAGATCAATTAATTCTTCTGCTTGTACCAAATTTTTGTGTAGATCTGGCACACTGGTCAGTTGAATAGCAGCTGCTAAATACGACTTCATAGATTCAAGAACAAACAGTGGATTTGTGCGGGATAGATTCTCAAATATATCGCTAGTTAAACCTCTGTGGAGCTTAATTAGAATTGCCTAAGCCTGGTTTTTCTTTACGAAGCTCACTATCCCTATCGTCTTCATCTCAATATTGGAAACATCCCACTTCACTTTTGTAGCACGGCGATGCAAAAGTCTCATGATCCCTGTCAATCTTCCTGTGGATTATGGGACAATGACCCAGAGCTAAGATAATTTGTTATCAAACCCACACAAATGCTGCCTTTTGTAGATATTTCTACTTTCATCCAAACCTTTGTTGCTGTATTTGTCCTAGCGGATGCTGTGGGAAACCTGCCGCTAGTGCTGGTATTGACCAAAGGGATGACACCAGAAGAAAGAAACAAAGTCATAGATAAAGCGATGATTATAGCGATCGCAGTTCTATTACTCTTTGCTTTCACTGGTCAATTAATTTTGAATTATTTGCAAATCAGTATGAGTTCTTTACGGGTAGCTGGGGGATTGCTATTGCTGTTAATTGCTTTGCAAATGCTCAGGGGAGAATTAGATACGCCAATCTTAGAGGAAGGGCGGGATGTTGCAGTTACCCCATTAGCTTTACCATTGCTGGCAGGCCCAGGCACCTTAACTACGGTGATGTTATTCATGTCGGAGTCACCTAGTCCCCATCTGGGCGTATTACTGGGCCTGTTGATAGCAATGTTTGCCACTTGGTTAATTTTGCGTTTAGCCACCTTGATTGGTAATTGGATTGGGGCTGAAGGTAGCGTCATTGTTACTCAAATTTTTGGTTTCTTGTTAGCAGCCCTGGCGATAGAAATTGGTAGCCAGGGAATTAAGGAGTTGTTTTTGCGGTAAGTAGATAGTCACAAAATATGGTAATGGACTGTCTAGACTAAAATTTTGCAATAAATCTCTTCTTCTTTCTCTGTTTTGAAAAGTTGAGCCACTCCTTTGCGGAGAGAAGTTGCCGGGGAGATGTTCGGCAAACTTCGGGGGAAACCTCCCGTTGTAGGAACGCCACTTCCTACAACGGGAAACCCGGCGGACATTAGGGAGCAAGATGCTCCCACTACAAATTTTATTTTTGCAAAATTGGGATGCTCCCAACAATTTTCTTGTGGTGCGGGCATCTTGCCCGCTAATTAAAACGGGCATCTTGCCCGTTCTACAAAAGATTGTTAATACACAAAATTAGCTTAGACACGCCACTACAGACTTTTTACTGCGTTTAAAAAGAATTACCTTTCAATTCCTGCAAAGACAGTTTTTATCCCGTCAAAAATTGTATATAGCGGTTCTCGTTTGAATGCAATACACAAGAGGGCACAGCAATGCTGTGCCCCTACGAATGGATTGTATTCTAGGCAATTGAGAAGCACTATATTTCACTCTAGTTAATAATGGTGCTTGTTGTAAAAGTTAAGTCTCAAGTTAAGTTAGCGTCTACCTTTAATTACTTAACTTTTCTGTATCGACTTTTATCTGGGCAAATTCTATAAAGATAACAGAACACCTGCAATCAAGGAGTTGAGTACAAGCTTGCAGTAGCAGTCATAGAATAATGTCTTACCGATCTACTGTAGAAAGTCTTGCTAATTATCTGCCCAATTAAGCTGGCAATCAAACTTGTGAAATTTTTTGGAATCAACAAGGTTAATCTGTAATTCAAATTTCAGATTTTCCGGCTGTAGTTATTCCAGATAATATAACTTACACTTAAGAATTTTTGTGTAAGTGCTTTACTTTGAACTTGCTTGACTAACTGTTGACTGAAATAATAACTAGGAGAAAAAGTATGCAACCTCAATGGGACAATTATTTGCAAACATACGCTAACCAATCTTATCAGTACACAACTCTAGTAGAGCATACAGGAGTATTGATCTCCTTAGCAATGGATAGCGATCGCCGGATATATTACACTGTTCTTGACCAGCAAGACGACCCCAATCCAATTGATGCGAGAAATTGGTCATTAACGCCCCAAGAATTGATTTTTTCTAATGAAATTACTCAAGTCGGTTTTGCTATTCTTCCCAACAAAATTTTACCGACAGTGAGAAGCAATGGTCAACCTGCGATTAATATTTCCGAAATCGATTTTTTCCGTTCTACAACCGCAAGATTAACAGCAGATGCACCATTTCAAGCTTTGAGTGATGGACAATATATTTACCTCTTCCGTCAGTCTATTGATGGCAATCATCCTGATAACGTCACTGTCACTAATTCAGATGGACAAACACCCATTCCTATTGTCGATCAAACACTCTTAGTAGATAGATTTATCCTGGCTGGTACGCAATTGAAAACAGCTAGAGAAGTCCGCTATCGTCGTAGTCGCCATAAAATTCTCAAGGGTAGTGCTAAAGATACTCTCGGCGCTACAGATATGGATAATCGTCCATTTTTTGAGCCAACTATGGAGTTAGGTTTTGTCGAGAATTTGGTTGATGGACGGTTTACGGTTTTGCAAGTCCCAACGGGTATTCCTGATATTAAACGTTGGCAAATATTTGTCCATAATCAACGGACTAACAGAATTGATGCTTACAATATTGAACGTTCTGCTGATGGATTTTTCAATACTCAAGGTACAGAAAGTCCCGATGCGTTTACAAAAATGGGTTATGCAGAATCAGCCTTAAAGCTAGATGCAGATACCTATATTGCAGGTAAAGCACAAGTCATCAACAAACAAGAGTTTAATATTTCTGCTTGGATTAAACCAGAAACTACTGGTGTAATCTACTCAGAAGGAACCCCAGCCGCAGTTTTCCAAATTAGGTTGGTAGAAACTCAGTTAAATACTGACGGACAATTCCTTCCTGGTTACGGTATTCAGATAACTGCTAACTCTAAAACAGTGACTTCTGCGGCTAATGTGATCAAAATGGGGCAATGGAATCATATTAGTATTTCTCTGGCTCCGGCTCCAGATAATATCAATACACCTGCAAATTCTGGCGTGGTGAAAATTCAGGTAGGGGATGCAGTTGTTAACGGTGAAGGGGAAGAAAATCAATATTTATTGTTTCCCACGACTACCGCGACGACAACTTACATGGTTGTTGGGAGAAATGTCGGTTCGTTGTACGGTGGTTCTCAACCCGCTTTACCTATTGTTGCCACTGTTGATGAATTATCGATTTGGGAACGGGAACGTTCGGAACTGGAAGTTAGAGAAACTAAAAAGTTCCGTAAGGCGGGAAATGAACCTGGTTTAATTACCTATTGGCAATTTGACGAAGGTAACGGCACCACTGTTTACGATCGCACTGACACCCTCAACAATGGTATTGTCGAAGGACAAGCCGAGTGGGTACAATCTGACGCACCTGTAGGCGATAATCCTGGTATCCAACGCACGAGTTTTGGATTTGATGAACGCACAGTGGCAGGTAAAGGTATCTCTGCTATGTTGTATTATCAGCAAGAGGAAGTACCTTCAGGACATGATAGAACACCTGCACCGATCAAGCAAAATGCCCGTGTGTTGGTGGCTGTATCCACAGCCCATGAAAATGATGACAATAAAAAAATAGCTGTCCTGGACTTTGCTGTGAGTAAACGGGGTCGGTTATCGCAAATTCCCGACAATATCAATCTACCATTGATAGACACAACGACAAAAGACCCGAATACCTTTATCAACCAAATCATTCAACTAGAACAAACAGAAATTCCCAATACCCAACGGGAAATTGACTCTCTCAATAAAGAAATTGCTACGCAACAAGCAACAATTCAAAGATTAATTAGAGAGAGGGCAAACAGAGAACAACTCAGAGCAAATCTCGAAAACGGTACAGGTGTTACAGGATATTCCCAGCCTCAATTTACAGGTGCTAGTCAAAGATTAGGCATCGGCGAACATCCAACATTACGGATTGCGATTAACTCTGTAAAACCAGATCCAGGTTTGTATGTCATCCTTTATGCACAACCAAATTTCCAAGGTGCTTCTCGCGCCCAATATGAGGACGAAAATAGATTAGGTGGAACCTATTTTCTGAGTAATTACATGAGTGCGAGGGTGCGTACTACTGCCAGTTTTCAGAATCAACTGAATGCTTACAACTCGGAAATCGAAGGCTACAACCAACAAATTACCAACATTCAAACAGTAATTATTCCCAACTTAAATAAGCAACTGGCAGCACAAACAGAACATCTGCAAAACCTCAAAGCCCAACTAGCAGATTTACGCGCCCAATTGCAAGGTAAATTTGCGTTCCCTATGCGCTTAATTCATATTGACCCCAATGGTTTAAATGTGGTGGGTGGATTGCTAGATTTTGCTTGGACAAATGATGCACCGCAATTATTTGAAAGTGCTAACGGAATGCTGCGGTTGTATTTCCGGGGTGATGCAGACCAATTTTTTGCTGTTAGTTACAACACCAATGTTGCCCGTGCTAACATTTTACTTTCTAATAGCGTGCAACTGCGGGAACGTTCTCCAGGGTTGGGACGTAGTGAAGTCAAAGTGATTATGGCTAGTGATGCCAATCCTGATACTACTACTGTGAAGATTAGCGATGGGGAAGATGCGAATACTTGCAATGTCACCTTAGAAAATAGCTTGCTGCAAATTACAGAAACTTGGCAACGAGTCCCCCGCAACCCAATGGGATTAGCACGGGTGTTGAGTGGACAGGCGCGGGATGTGGTTTATCTCGGTCGTTTGAGTGCTGCTGTCACGAGCAAAGTTGATACAATTACCCTGGCGGAACCTGTGACTCAACGCTACGAACAAGGTGCAACTTTGGTAATTGGTGCAGGAACTCTGACTTTAAGGAAAGCGATCGCACCCGGCGAAAAAGAAGTTAGCATTAGCGAAATTACCTTTACAGATACCTTACCTGCTGGTACAACCATCAACTTGGTTGAATACGATTATGACAGTTACAGCAGCTTCAGCAACACAGGCGAGCTGATGAATGCTCCTTATAATCTCAAATTTGGTTCGGTTTTGGTAGAAGTAGCTGGGGTATCCAACGCAGGTAATATCGAAAATCTTGCCACCCGTCCCCTGACTGGTTTATCTCAACCCAACGCCTGGATTTCTGACACTCCAGGAAATGCGCTGCAAATTCGCAGTGGACATTTAAGCGGCGATGCGAACGAGTTAGCAAATCAAGGCGACATTTCCCTAGAAGCTTGGATTCGTCCTGATAAAGACATCTCTCGTAACATTACTTGGATTGTCTCCCAAAATTCTCCCACATCTAGATATTCCTTGGGAGTTCAAGGAAAGCCTGTAAATTCTGCCTTCCGATTCAATGGAGTAAGTGACTATATCCAAGCCGCTAACCTCAACTTGGCAAATCAATCCTTTACAGTGGAATTCTGGGCTAGACGAGATTCCGCCAACCTGAATGCTTTCTTCTCCGCAGTTCTCACCCAAGGTAGACCTACTAATAATAATCAACTGCACTTCGGTTTTCGCCAAAATGGAGTCTTTACCTTCGCCTTCTTTAATAATGATTTGAATACGCGACCTGGTGTTGCGAATGATACTAATTGGCATCACTGGGCTTGTACTTATGATGCCCAAAGCCGCAAACGCATCATTTACAGAGATGGGGAAATGTTAGTGGAAGATACTGTCACCGCCACTTACCAAGGTACAGGGGCATTACTGATTGGCGTGATTGAGAATCCCAACAGGCAGTTTTATTTCCAAGGTGCAATTGATGAAATTCGGGTTTGGGGGAAAGTACGTAGTCAAAGAGAAATTAATGACACCAAAAATTGTCGTTTAGATGGCAATGAACTAGGATTGCGGGCATACTATCACTTCGAGGATGGAACAGCAAGCGATCGCACTGGTAACGCTAGCAATGATGGGCAAATTTTCGGCAGTCTCCCTAGAGTAGAATCAGGACTCACCGCCTACAACGTTGTCGCTGGGGTGAGAGACCGCTACCTCACTACCACCGAACCTATGTGGACAACTACTTGGGAACACGTTGCTGCCACCTACGCCGAAGCCTATGCCTTAAGATTCAATGGTGTAGATAATTACCTTGACTGTGGTAATCAAGTTGGCTTAGGGGTAGACAATGAACTGACAATTGAAATGACCGTAACTCTACCTAACAACAATCAAATGTTCTTCCCCTTGTTGCAAAAAGGTAGAATTGGCAGAGACAACCCCGAACTTACTGCTTGGCTATACGTCAGACGGGATTCGGCGACAAACTACAGCCTGTGCTTTGGTTATGAAGATAATCAACAACCACGCCTAATCATTGCCCCCGTGAACGCACCTACTCCTGGTACTCCGGTGAACATCGCCGTTACTGGTAGACAAACTGACAATGGTTACACAGTTAACTTGTACTGGAACGGACAATTACGGAGAACTGAAACTATCTCAGGTAGCGGTAAACCAGTCACCAGTTTACAACCTTTGGAAGTAGGTAAGTGTAATGGTATACCCCAAGGTACAAATATTGTTAATGGCTATCCCCGTTATCTGTTGGGAACCATCAGCAGCTTGCGGGTGTGGAACCGTGCTTTAAGTATGGGTGAATTACACCAAACTAATAGCGATCGCAATAAATTAGCAGGTGAGTGGCGCATTAATGAAGGTTCCGGTAACACTACCGCCAATTTAATCGGTAACGATGAAGCTAGAATCATCGGTGCAACTTGGGTTGCTGACCCTGCACCCACAGCTACCAGACTAGATTTATACATCAACGGTATCCCAGCCCAGATTGCCCCTCTAAATGCTGTCACCCTGCCACAAAATCAGTTTAACTTGGGTCGAGATTTCCGGGGAGCAATTGATGAAGTCCGCATCTGGAAACAGTTCCGCACTCAAGAACAAATTCTTGATAACCTGTTTGGACAACTCAAAGGCGAACGGGAAAACCTGCTAGCTTACTACGAATTTGAATCCGATCCGACAACCGCAGGTAGAGTTAACACCGTTAACGACAGCAGCCTACGAGGAAACCACCTCACTGCTAGTCAGAATGCCGATATTCAACATACCTTTTCCCGCGCACCCCTTTCTGATGACATACCTTTAGTTAGGAATGCACTAGGTAGTGTGAGTAACAGATACCAAAGTAATATTACCAGCCGTCCGGCGATCGCTGAATACGCAGACATCCAAACCGCCAACAACGGCGAAATCACCGGAATTCACAAACGCTGCTACGCTTTCATTCAAAACGGTCATTGGTATTTGCTCACAGGTTACAAAGTTGGTAACTTAATTACCGAATGGATTAGTCAAGTCCAATTTGACCCCCAAATCAAAGGCTACATAGAAGGTGCGCCCCCCGTTCCTTCCGAAAACCTCACCGCCGGGCCGATTGATGATTCCTTGCGCGACTACGTTGATACAACTTCTGTCGAATTTGTCGAAGCTGATAGCGTTTCCTATACTTTGTCAGCCAGCAAAGATAGTAGTTTCACCTCATCATTTGAAGCATCGCTTTCAGCCGAATTAGAACAGGAACTAGAAACGGTAATAGCACCTTTTGGCGTTGGTATCAGTATCAAATTAGGTAAGTTAAAACTCAATGCTAGTCAATCAGTCAAATTAGACACCGAATTGAAATGGTCTAGCAGTCAGCAGCAAACTAACAAAACCAATGTTAGTAAAATGACCACCGTGGGATTAGGTGGTGCTTGGGAAGATCCAGATATTAACCGACGGCTAAATAAATCCTTGGCTCGCCGTTACCAACCATCAAATGTGGGATTTGCTCTGGTAGAATCGGAAACTGCTGATGTGTATGCTATTCGTCTCTCATACAACCGTGCTTTAATTGCCTTCCGCATGGTTCCCAATCCCAATATTCCCAAAGACACCAACATTATTCCCTTCCCTATCAACCCCCGTTACACCAAACAAGGCTCACTCGATGGTGCCGTAGGATACGACCAAAATGGTAAGGTGTTAGATCCCGATTATCCCGAAGCTACCACCTATGGCGAGTACAGTTACTTCAAACCCAGTGAAGCTTACGCCCTGCGTCAACGTATCCAAGCCGAAGAAACCCGTCTGCGTACCTACTACGAAGACTTCAGTACCACACCCCCAGGTGCAACTGGTGTTTTAGCTGGCGGAGTCAGTGGGGCTGTAATTGGAGCATCAGTAGCACCAATTGCTGCACCATTCGTGGCGGCGGCGGGAATTGCTGTTGGTGGTTTAGTTGATGCTTTAAGTTCCAACAACGATTTACCAGTGCAATACAGTAAACGTAACTTAGTCAATAGCTACGTTTGGACAGCCGATGGTGGACTCTTCGCTGAATCTACAGAAACCACTGATATACAACAAGAAAGTACCAGTGGAGCCTACAACTTTACAGGTAATACAACTACCACTGCTTCTGCATCCTTGGGAGTAGGTGGTGTTACTCTTGGTGTAGAAGCCAAAGCATCTTTCGGTGGTAGTTTAAACCTCACCAAATCTAAAACCAAAGAAACCAGCCAATCTTTTAAAATTGAGCTAAAAAACAACACCCCAGGCGATTTACAAAGATTTAGGCTGGATGAACGGGGTAACTTGGTGCGAGATGAAGGCGATCGCCCTATACGGGAATATGATGCCAATGGTAATCCTTTGGATGCTCCCGGTAAAGTCAACGCTTATCGCTTCTTGAGCTTCTACCTCACCCCAGATACACAAAATTACGATGCTTTCTTTAATAACGTCGTTGATCCCATCTGGATAGAGGAAAATAATTCCCCCAATGCTCAAGCACTCCGCCAAGCACGACAACCCCAAGGCGGCCCCGCTTGCTGGCGCATCTTCCACCGCGTCACCTTCGTTAGCCGCATCCTCCCAGAATTCCCCGACCCCACAGCCCCACCCCTGGATAGAGCAATTCAAAACACTGACTTAAGCAGCAGTTACGAATTAATCCGTTTAATTGAGCCATTTGTCCGTAATGCTACGGCTAATGCTGGCGAATTCGATGCGGCTGTCAGGAATGCAATTCGGGTTTATTTACCAGAGTTATCTGAGGGTTTAACTCAGGAGGTTGTGTTGACGTTAGCTAATTACTTCGGTGTGGAGGGAGTGAATTAAACCTCGTCCATTTTGAAACCTGGAGTAAAAATAAGTAGTGCGGGCATCTTGCCCGCTACGGGGGGCAGGGAGCAAGATGCTCCCACTACTATGGTTCTCAAAATAGATGTGGTTTAGTTAACCTAGACAGTAACTATCTTCATGTACTATTGTCTCAGAGCGGTT
This sequence comes from Goleter apudmare HA4340-LM2, assembly GCA_019359495.1. Taxonomy (GTDB): domain Bacteria; phylum Cyanobacteriota; class Cyanobacteriia; order Cyanobacteriales; family Nostocaceae; genus Goleter; species Goleter apudmare. Next base: position 28,729 of record JAHHHF010000064.1, on the reverse strand, counting down.
GAGAGAGATGCATTTGCGGTTCGTTGAGGTAAAACTCACTCAGCCGCCATTTTTTATTTACGTATGCATCTACTGCTAATAAAGAGATTATTTGTGATTTACGAAATCTCCATCAATTTCATACATTTGTTTGAAAGTTCGTCTGTCATTGACACAGATTCTACATCAATACATATAAATCCCAGAAGCTCAACCTTCTCCCTCATGCGTTGATTGTAGAATAGGGTACGGTCTATAAACTTTTGAATTAAGTGTTTTTCATCCTCACCTACATTATAAAAATTACTTTCTCGCTTGATTCGATTTTGGAAAAGTTGGTCGCTAGCCGTAAGCCAAATAGCTTTAACACCATTAAAGACAACTAAATTCGCTACAAATTCTGGCCATAACGCAGAGCCTTCAAGTATAAGGTATTCTGTTGATAAATGAAACGCATGAGAATGAACAATAGCCTCTACAATAGGCAACACATTTTTCTCATAATGCGACAATACATCTAAAAAAAGAGTATCAACAGACCGAGTCCTATAATATTCTGCTACATACTCTGGAATTGCCTTTCCATTTGCACCCACCCAAGGACGACCGGGATGCCGAGCAAGTTTATCCGTGGAACGATAACTCCAACCAAGCTTCGCAGCCAAAGATAGTCCAAGGGTTGATTTACCTACATGAGAGGAGCCGCCAATTAGAATTACTCGTGTCTCATTGATTAATTTATTCATAAACCCTTATCTAATGTTTGTGTTTCAAGTAATTACAAGCACGCTAGATATAGTAGGTTAAAGGTTAAAATATTACCGTTAAATCGGGAATTACTGAATAAGTATTTAGGATTAAGTTACGTTAGATTGCAGCGATAAAAATTGAGTTAGGGAACTCTAAAAAATTAATTGTTTCAATTTCTGGACTTAACACAACTGTTTTTTCTCTGCCCCCTGCTTACACAACGATGGAATATTTGTTTACTTAGAAGCCCTTAATTATTTGTAGCGATCGCCTACTAAAAATACAATAGATTTCTCGGGTAAAATCAGAGGGCGATCGCACTTTGTATAGCTTGTGATGGCAATCAGTCATCTCCCAGCCTGTAAACGTAAGCAGGTCGGGGTGAAAATAGATTGAGCATCGCATCATCTGCTGTCCAAAAATTGGCGGATTCTGTTTTGGCACAGGCTAAGAAAACAGCATCATACAACGTAGGCATCCCGTATTGTTCAGCAAGTTGCCAGGCTTCAAGTCGCAGGATTTCGCTGTCGATGTAGTCAATCGGTAGGCTGGTGTAAGCGGTGTAAAGTTGTTGGGCTTCAGTGGAAGTTAGTAGCTTAAGTCTCACTTTTTTACGCAGAACCGAACCCACCTCCGCCCAAGCAAAGCACGGTGCAACCAGTCTGGTTTGCTGAGTTAAGGCATTGGCGAGCAAAGCGATCGCTTCTGATGTTTGTTCATCTGGGCAGAGGTACTTCATCATCACACTGGTATCGATACACAGTGCCTCAGTCACGTCTACCTTCTCCTTCGCGCAGTTGACGAATTAGTGGTACTGGATCGGGATGAACCCCGGTTCGCTGTTTGACCGACTCTCGAATGGTTTGAATTTGTTTGTGAGCAGCCCAAGAACTACGCCACTTCATTTCTTTTTCCAGGGCTTGAACGACTAGATCGTTGAGAGATTCATCGTCTTGCTTCAATGCCCGGATTTTCTGAAGCAATTGTGCTGGGAAGCGAATTGTTAAGGCTTCACGTTCCATGATTACACTTTATGCAACCAATTACTAATACCACATTATACAACCATTTCTACTTGGCTGGTAAACACTAGTAAATAGACAATTTTTGACTCAGATAGCACGGGAGAAGTGTTTCTCTCTAGTTCTTGTATGGCTATCAAAAATAACGGCAATATTTCTTACCAATAACCTGCCAATGTCTGTGATTTGGATGTGGTTTGTGGATAAATTCACTAGTCGATCTGCTGCTAAAAGTTGTAATACCTCTAATTCTTCAGAGAAATAAGCATCAAAATTGATGTGATATTTAGCTTCAATTTCTGGTTTATGCAGCTGAAAGTGAGACATGATGCACATGATCGTATCTCGTCTGATCATGTCATCCTGGGTGAGTTTGATACCTTTACTAGTTGGTAAAACATCTGCGTCAATTGCTTGGTAATAATCCTTTAATTGTTTATGGTTTTGAGCATAGGCGTCTTCGAGCATACTAATGGATGTCGCACCAAAACCAAACATTTCTGTTTCCGCATGGGTAGTATAGCCTTGGAAGTTACGCTTGAGACTACCATTACCTTGGGCGATCGCTAATTCATCGTTAGATTTGGCAAAGTGATCCATACCAATGAAGAGATATTCGTTATTCGTCAGTTCTTCAATGGTCATTTTCAGAATTTCTAACTTTTCCTGGGGTAGGGGTAACGCCGCTTCAGGAATGTTTTTTTGTGCGGGCTTCACCCAAGGTATATAAGCAAAGTTAAAGACCACAATCCTATCAGGGTCTAATGCAATGGTCTTTTTCACCGTCTCCCGAAAAGTTTGTTGGGTTTGATGAGGTAAACCATAAATGAGGTCTACATTCACACTTTCAAACTGGGCTTCTTTAATCCAGCCCATGACATCAAACAGCATAGCTTCCGGTTGCACCCGGTTGACTGCTATTTGCACTTCGGGGTTAAAATCCTGGATACCAAAGCTAATACGGTTAAAGCCAATCTGGCGGAGAAATAAAATATAGTCTCTATCGATATAGCGGGGATTAATTTCAATCGAGATTTCTGCTTGTGGATCGATGGTGAAGTGTTGTCTGATATGTTTCCACAAGAATTCTACTTGCTCAATTTCCAAGTAGTTAGGAGTACCACCACCCCAATGAATTTGCAACACCTTTCTCTCTGTATCGATGAAGGCGGCGGTGTTTTCAATTTCTCGCACCAAATACTCTAAGTAAGGTTTGGCAATATTCTTGTTGCTGGAAATTACTGTATTACAGCCGCAGAAATAACAAGCACTCTGGCAAAATGGGATGTGAAAGTACAAAGAAAGGGGTGTTTGGCGTTGATTAGAAGCTGCGATCGCCTTTTTAAAATCAGTGTCAGTGAATGCTGCACTTAACTCTGTAGCAGGTGGGTAACTAGTGTATCTAGGCGCGGGATGATCATACTTTTTGATCATATCCAGATCAAACTTCACACCAGGTAAGAGAAAAACCATCAAATCCTCCGATATACTGCAACTAAGCCGCCTAATGATTAGTTATGCGGGGATGTGGAAAAGGTATACGAAAAAAAATCTGACACTTGCGTAAGTCCTATAAAGAAATCAGATGCTAAGTAAGTCAGTGGGAAAAATACAACTAAGTTAAGAAAGGTAAACAAAGCTATATCTCAAGTTTTCCGCTCCCTGAGCTATCCGCATGAAATTACTGAGATGTAGCGATTTCAGTACTACCGGAATTAGGAGAAATAGTCAGCTGATTAAACAAAGCCTCACCGATCGCTTTGATTAAACTTCCTTCTAATTCTTGAAGCATATGCATATTTAACCCAAAGGCATGATTAGCTTCAGCAACAATCCTTTCTGTTGTTATATCATCAATGGGTAAAGCATTTAATGCCTGTCGATACTGATCTTTAAATTCCCTTTTGTCAGGAATTTGCTCAAAATTATAAAAAGATGTGCCTTCATACTCTGATAGCTTCAGCGCTGACTGGGCAATTTTTTGTAACATTTGACCACCGGAGAGGTCGCCCATGTAGCGGGTGTAAGCATGACCCAGTAACAAAATAGGTTCCTTTGTTGATAGTTCCTGAATACGTGCAATGTATGTTTGGGTGGCGGTTGAAGGTGTAAGTTGCGATCGCCATTCCTGTCCATAGTAAAATACCATGTCTTTTTCTAGAGCCGCTTGACGATTTAGTTGTGGGAAATAAACAGCACCCAATACAGGATGGTTGACGTAACTCGCTAAGGCTGTTTCTAGTTCACTGTAGATAAAATACAAATTACTTAAAAACTGGGCGAAGCAGTCTTTATTAACCACCCCTTGGAGAAAACATTTCATGAATCCCACATTTTCTGCGGCGGTGTGAGCTTTTTGGGTTCCAGAACGGAGTTTAACGGCTAGATTGCTACTCATTTTTGCTTCCTTCTTGTTGCGGCGTCAGAGTTTCGAGTCAATCCAGAATTCAGGATGATCATGGGTAAACAGATTTGTAGTCAGCACTTGAGTGCTCACAAACCAAGGACGGATTTGCATCATTCACTCCAGCAAATCCCAGCCATTTCTATTTGCTCCCAAAATCATTTAACTATTAATATTTTTATAACTATAAAGCTATTTATATTTCTTTAGATTGTTCTGGAGAATAGAAGAGCTAGAAGAGTACAGCGTTAGTAATATTTGGTGACATCCCTAAAGATTGTGGATGCCTCGCCCCTACAATATATTGCAAGACTTGACGAGAGAAACTGTTTATTGGTGTCTCTCAATGAGCTTTTCCTGCATAAATCCACATTGGCTCAGTATTACTAGCACGCTGAAAACCACACTTCTTGTAGAAATTGAAGGCTTTGGTTTCTGCAAGCAAGATTTGCTGATGGAAGTCTGCGTAGCGAGATGTGAGCATCTGAATGATAGTTCGGCCGATACCTTGCCTTTGATACTCTGGTAAGACTAGCAAATGAGGATAGTAAACGACTAGAAACCCGTCAGATATAGCGTTACCTAGTCCTACTAGCTTGTTTTCATCCCAGGCTGTAATTAGGGAGTGAGAGTTCATTAAGGCTTGGTAGAGGAGGTCTGGTTTTTCTGCTGATGACCAGTGATTGGCTTTATAAAGAGTAAGGATAGAGTTTTGCTCAATGTCCCGTGTGTCTTTAAATTGGATTTTTGCTTGATTTGTGGTCATTATTTAGTTGTGCTCAGAGATGGGGGTGTGATTTTCCGCAGTAAACTGCTGTTCTATTTGCAGATATTGAGGCACACCGATGAGTTGTTGAAAATTTTGAAAGTTAACTAAGTTGGGGAAATTAGCTGTAGTTCCTTGTTCCTTTAAATGGCGGAAACAAGCGCTCATGATTTGAGTGACAGCTAGTAAGGAAGTCAGAGGGAAAAAGACTATTTTGAAACCCAATTGCTGTAACTCAGTCGTGGAGACTTCTGGCGTTTTACCACCTTCTACAATATTGGCTACTAGTGGTACATCTGGGAAAGCAGAGGCGATCGCTTTTAATTCTGCAACCGACTGGGGAGCTTCCACAAATAATACATCAGCACCAGCAGCAATGTAAGCTCGACCACGGGCGATCGCTTCCTCTAAACCTAAAGGCGCACGGGCATCAGTGCGGGCGATGATTACTAAATTACTATCACCACGGGCTGCGACTGCGGCGCGGATTTTAAGAGCGTGTTCCGCCAAGGGAATTACTCGCTTACCCTCAAAATGACCGCACTTTTTCGGCCATTCCTGATCTTCTAACAACACCCCAGCCAATCCCAACTGCACAGCATCCTTAATCGTGCGAATCACATTTAAGGCGTTACCGTAGCCAGTATCTAAATCAGCAATCAAAGGAATATTAATTGCTTGCGCGATTCGCCCCACACTGTAGAGCATTTCTGTGGCGGTGATTAAACCATAATCTGGTACGCCTAAAGTCGAAGCAGCAATGCCAAAACCACTAGTAGCCGCGACTGCAAAACCTGCCTGTTCTGCAAGCTTGGCGCCCAGACAGTCGTAAACACCGGGAATCACGATAATTTCAGGATGCGTCAGTAACTGTCGCAGTTTTTCTCCAGCAGACATAAAGCAATATGTAAAAGCAAAATAACCCTATTTGAGGATACAGCGAGTATGCTCACCTTGAATCGTATGCGATCAACTAAAATTTCACCAATTTTGATCAACACCCTAAATTTGTTGTTCAAAAAACCGAAATACTCTCAGATGCATTTGAAGTTGAGATTAATCAGACTTAAAAAGCTATCATGAACAACTCATATCAGAAACAAAAGTCATCATTGGCGATCGCTTTGGCTACAGCTTGCGGTGCAGCCTCCCTACTGGCTGGAACATTGGGAGCATCTTCAGCCCAAGCTTCAGAATTAATAGCCAGTGCATCTGTGTGCCCTAAGTATGCCGGTGGAGGACAGTTAGAAGCTTATATTGAAACTCGTAATTTTTCTATTCATCTTTGCCGGAGACGGGGACAGCTTTTTTACACAGGAGTTTCCAAGAAAGATGGTAAAGGTATCCGTTCCCTTCGGGCTTATACAGAAGAGGGTACAGGATATGTAGTTACAAATGGACAATATGAATATATTGTTAATGGTGCCAGCTTAGATATTCTCAGAAATGGCAAAGTTTTACAATCTGAACCTGTGATTAGATATGTAAGCGGTTATTGAGATTAATTACTATTTTTTACGGGGTTGTGTAAGTAGGTAGGCATAAATAAACCCAACTATGTAAAAAAAATAAATGAGGCTAAAACCCTCTTTCCTCCTGCCTTATCCCAACGATGAATTCTCTATAAAAGTAGCCGACGACCCAAAATACTTAACTTTTCTACATCGACAGCCACGGGTAGAACCTTTATAAATATGACAGTCAACTTTGTGATGCATTGCATCAATTCAGAATTGTCAGGCAGAGATACCCGTGCAAAAACTTACTTCATCCTATGAATATCAAGTTGGCGGACGCCTACCCATTCATGCACCCAGTTATGTAATCAGGCGTGCTGATGATGAACTCTACAATGCTTTAAGGGCAGGTGAGTTTTGTTACGTTCTTAACTGTCGTCAGATGGGCAAATCTAGCTTACGGGTGCAGGTGGCTAAACAACTGCAAGAAGATGGCATTGCTTGCACGACAGTTGACCTGTCAGGAATTGGCAACAGCAACATCACAGCCGACCAGTGGTATGCAGACATTATTATGCGGCTGGTAAGGAGTTTTCGACTCTCTACTCAAATTGATGTCCGCAATTGGTTAGCCCAAAGACAAGATTTTTCGCCTGTAGGTCGCTTGGGTGAATTATTACAATCTGTTTTGCCTGAATTGATCAAGCAGCCGATTGTGATTTTCTTTGATGAAATCGATAGCACCATCAGCTTACCATTTAATACTGATGACTTTTTTGCCCTGATTCGTTCTTGTCACGAACACAAGCGCTTTACTTTTGCGCTACTGGGAGTAGCAACACCTTCAGATTTAATTACAGATAAAACCAGGACACCTTTTAACATTGGCAAGGCAATCGAGTTAAATGGGTTCAATCTTACGGAAGTTAAACCATTAGAAGCAGGATTGGCAAATAAAGTTGATCATCCCCAAGAGACACTGAAGGAAATACTTGCTTGGACAGGAGGTCAACCATTTCTCACTCAGAAACTCTGTCAATTAGTTGTAAAGCATTGGGATAGGGGGACAGGACAACAACTCAGTTTTTCTAGCATGGAATCGCCCTTTCTGAAGAAACTAATGCACGAGATATTGACTCCGTGTGAGGCGATCGCTGACCAAGTATCTGCTATAGTGCGATCGCATATCATCGATAACTGGGCTTCCCTAGATGAACCACCCCATTTAAGAACCATCCGCGACAGATTACTTTGCCACGAACAACGAGCCAGCAGACTATTGGGACTATATCTACAAATATTACAGAATGGTGGTGTCTCAGCCGATGATTCGCCAGAGAAAATCGAATTGCTGCTATCGGGATTAGTTGTTAAAAAACAAGGTAGCTTACAAGTTTACAATCGCATCTATCAAGAAGTTTTTAATCTAGAGTGGGTAGAAAAGCAATTAAAAAAGTTACGTCCCTACGCAGACTTGATTAATGCGTGGGTGGCCTCAAATTATCAAGATGAAACCCATCTCCTACGAGGACAAGGCCTCAAGGATGCTCAAACTTGGGCAAAGGGCAAGAGTTTGAGTAACATGGATTATCGGTTTTTAGCCGCTAGTGAGGAACTAGAAAAACGCGGGGTACAAAGTGCCCTGTTGGCATCGGAACAAGCCAATCAAATCCTCCTCAATGCCGAACAGCAAGCAAAACGAACGATTTGGCGGGGAATGCTAGGATTATCTGCGCTGTCTCTAGTTACTGTCACCCTGTTGGGATTGTCAAGTTTACTAACATGGCAAACCGTGCAACAAAAGCGACAAGTAAGCTGGGGCGAGATTAAAGCCTTAACTCTCTCATCAGAAAATGCTTTTGAGTCTCATGATAACTTTGATGCTTTGCTCGAAAGTCTGAAAGCTGGTATCAAGTTAAACCAGATTGGTTGGAAAAACGCAGATACAGAATTACAGGTGCAGGTAGAAAAGAATTTACGCCAATCTCTATATTGGGTACGCGAACACAACCGTTTGCTGGGTCATAGTGATGTTGTTACACGGGCGAAATTCAGTCCTGATGGACAAAAGCTCGCCAGCGCCAGTTGGGATAAAACCGTGAAAATTTGGCAACGTGACGGTAAGCTACTGCATACTTTGCGTGGTCATGCTGACGCAGTCTGGAGTGTGAATTTTAGCCCCGATGGTAAGCTGTTGGTCAGTGCCAGTCGAGATAAAACCGTGAAAGTCTGGCGTGTGGAGGATGGTCAAGAAATTGCCACTTTAAATCATCAGGATTGGGTAGCCTGTGTTGGATTCAGCCCCGATAGCAAAGCGATCGCCTCAATGGAATGGAATGGGACAATGAGATTGTGGAACCTCCAAGGGCAGGAGTTAAAATCTTTCCGTACCCATAATGCCCCAACTGTTGCCATCCATTTCAGCCCCAATAGCAAAATGATTGCTACCGCCAGTCGGGATGGTACGGCGAAGGTTTGGTCTTTAGATGGCAAAGAATTGTTGAGCTTGGGAGGGCATCACAATTGGGTAATGTATGTTAATTTCAGCCGGGATGGCAAAAACCTGGTGACGACGAGTCGAGACAAGACCGCAAAAATTTGGGATTTAAGCGGTAAAGAACTGGCGACACTACATGGTCATAATGATACTGTTGCGAGTGCAGTATTCAGCCGGGACGGTCAGACCATCGCCACAGCCAGCTGGGATAAAACCGTGCGACTATGGAACCGCAAAGGTAAGGAATTGCAAATTTTTCAAGGACATATTAACGCTGTCTGGGGCGTGAATCTCAGTCAAGATGGACAAATCCTAGCCAGCAGTGGCGAAGATGGAACTGTGAGATTGTGGAATCTGAATAATGGGGAAGCAGGAAAATTCCAATCCCTAGTTTTCAATCTTGGTGAAGCTGCGGCTGGAAGTGTCAGTTTTAGTCCTGATGGTAAAACTTTTGGTACAACTGGCCGTTACACAATGGCGAAACTATGGAACCGCCAAGGACAGGAACTGGTGACACTCAATGGTCATAGTGATACTCTTAGAAGTCTCCAGTTCAGCCCTGATGGACAGATTATCGCTACCGCCAGTCGAGATAAAACCGTCAAACTGTGGAATTTATCTGGAAAAGAAATAGCGACTTTACGGGGACATCAAGCAGATGTCAGAAGTGCGAGTTTTAGCCCCAACGGTAAAACCATTGCTAGTGCAAGCTGGGATACAACAGTTAAACTGTGGAATTTGGATGGCCAGGAATTCTTAACTTTGCCTGGACATCAAGCTGGTGTCAGAAGCGTAAGTTTCAGTCCAGATGGACAAATTATCGCTACCGCCAGTGAAGATGGAACCGCTAAACTTTGGAATCTCCAGGGACAAGAACTGGTGACTATCAAAGGACATTTGGCTGGGATACAAGCTGTAAGTTTCAGTCCAGATAGTCAGATTATCGCCACAGCTAGTAAAGATAAAACCGTGAAACTCTGGAACCGAGAGGGTAAAGAACTCTTAACTCTGCGGGGACATGGAAGTGAGGTGAATGCAGTGAGTTTTAGCCCCAATGGAGAAATTATTGCTACAGCGAGTGAAGACATGACAGTCAAGCTTTGGAACCGTAAAGGAGAAGTGATGCAAACCCTTGCAGGGCTGGATGCTGGGGTTAAAAGCGTGAGTTTCAGCCAGGATGGTCAGGTTTTGGCTTCTTCCGATTCCCTGGGTAAAGTCACTCTCTGGAATTTAGATTTTGATTCCAGTCCTAAGAAATTATTGGCACAGGCTTGTAATTGCGTCAGGGATTATTTGCTCAATAGCGCAGATGTTAAGGAGAATGAAAGGGGTTTATGCAATGGGGTTGGGATGCGCGATCGTTAAGGAATATGCTTAAATCTTGACTTTGGAGTTTAGTGGTTGTTATTGCTCGTGATAGATATTGAGATCGTCTACGCAGTTACTGTAGTTACAAGCATCCATTTATACTTTTGGATCACTGAGGCGACTGGTTGTTCATCTTCTGGTATCCAAACTCGACGCAGGATGGGATGAAGTCCGAGACGATAGCGAAGCAACAGTTCCTCCGTACTCATCTGGTTCACGATCGCAATCCTTTTAGGCATCAGACTTAGATCTATGCACTGCTACTGTTCCACTCTTGTTATAAGTATTCATCCGAACTTGGTATAATTACTGAATAGGTAAATATAAAATCTGGTTAAAATATTGACTTAGGCTATCTTTGTCAAAACTAGAATTATGAATCTAGAAGTATATGCGCCACCATCAACTTCCCTGAGAAACCGCGACTGGAAAGCGTTGCTAGAACTGTTTGACAGGGAAGATGTGGATGAAATTGAAGCTGACGTTCAGGATAGTCTACGGTTGCTCCCACCGGAACCCTGTTGGGAAGACGATCCCTTTGATTTCTTGCGTGAGTATCTTTGAATTGGGGCATGGGGCTTTGTTAACAGCGATCGCATGGTAAGAATTATTTAAGCATAAGCGTGATTTGTAATTAAGTAGCGATCGCCTTTACGCGAGACTAGAAGTCCCTATTCCCGATTTCTATTGAGACGACTGAGGAAAGCACGTAAGCGATCGCTTTTTGGATGTGTGAGAACTTCCTGGGCTGCACCTTGTTCTGCTACCAAGCCTTGATCCATAAATATCACCCGATGGGCAACTTCTCTAGCAAATTGCATTTCATGGGTAACAACTACCATCGTCATCCCTTCTACGGCTAATTGTTGCATGACTTGCAAAACTTCCCCCACCAGTTCCGGATCTAAGGCGCTGGTGGGTTCATCAAATAGCATAATCTGAGGATTCATACATAAACTGCGGGCGATCGCTACACGCTGTTTTTGTCCCCCAGAGAGTTGCTCAGGATAAGCCGATGCTTTATCAAAAAGACCGACTTTTTCGAGATATAATCCCGCTAGCTGGGCGCTTTCTTTCACCGTTTTACCTAAAACTTTACGCGGTGCAAGTGTCAGATTTTCTAGTACGCTGAGATGGGGAAACAAGTTAAACTGCTGGAAAACCATACCCACTTGTATCCGCAGTTGCCGCAGTTGGTTATAGTTATTCACAGTTCTAGATAAATCAATACCGTTAACTATCAAGCGTCCACTGTTAATAGTTTCTAAGCGATTGCAGCAGCGTAATAGGGTACTTTTACCACAGCCAGAAGCACCAATGATGGCAATGACTTCTCCCCGATTAATTTCGCCAGTAATTCCTTTGAGAACTTTCAGGGAACCGAAGCTTTTTTCGATACTTTCAAAAATAATCGCGGGGGTAGAATCGTTCATTAGCTGCGTCAAATGGTTTATTGTAGTTTAACTAACCGCAGAGGTCGCAGAGAGAAGAAATTACCTTAAAAGTCTCGTAATCCTCCTATTCTCTTCCTTTGCGCCTCCACGCCTCTGCGTGAGATAAAAAAGATTAATACTAAAGTGTCTAAATAAACATGACTCAATTTGCTTTTATGCGCTGGTGTTTGGTAGTTAGCTTGAGTTTATTACTCGTTAGCTGTGGTGTAAATCCTAGTGCAGGAAAGACTCTGCGGGTGGCGACTGAACCGGCGTTTCCACCTTTTGAGTTTCAAGGAACTGGTGGGGAATTGCAGGGTTTCTCGATTGATTTGATGAATGCAATCGCTAATGCTGCCAACTTTCAAGTAAACTTTCTGAGTTTGCCGTTTGATGGCATTATCCCCGCTTTACAAGGCAAAACGGTAGATGCGGCGATTAGCTCGATGACGATTACAGAAGAGAGGGCAAAAACTATTGCTTTTTCTCGTCCTTATTTTAAAGCGGGGTTGGCGATCGCTATTCATGCGGACAATCAAAATATCACTGGTTTTGACAGTCTTCAGAATAAAAAAATTGCGGTGCAAATTGGCACAACTGGGGCAAAGAAAGCTCAGGGTATTCCTGGGGTGCAAATTCGTAGTTTTGATTCAGCACCTCTAGCGCTGCAAGAATTACTAAATAGAAATGTGGATGCAGTGATTAATGATGCACCAGTGACTTTATATGCTATTAATACAGGCAATTTGCAGGGAATTAAAGTAGTCGAACAATTGCTGACAGAGGAATATTATGGCATTGCTACCGCTCAAAATTCTCCAAATTTGCCACTGATTAACCAAGGTTTGACAAAGGTGTTGAACAATGGCATTTATAACCAGATTTATCAAAAATGGTTTAAAGCAACCCCACCCCAATTACCAGCAAAATTAGCCATTGGGAATCAGAACGGTGCAGGTACATCAGGAATATTTAATTCTATAAGCATCATTTTGCAGGCATTCCCCACCCTATTATGGGGAGCATTGGTAACATTGCAACTGACAGTACTTTCTGTAGTACTGGGTTTAGTTGGGGGTTCTTTGATTGGCATTATTCGCCTTTCTCATATTGCATCTGTGCGTTGGATAGCTAGGGCGTATGTCGATTTTTTCCGAGGAACACCTTTGCTAGTACAGATTTTTATGATTTACTTTGGATTACCAGCAGTTGCTCAAGAATTGGGTTTTAATTTTAACTTGGATCGTCTCGTAGCTGGTGTAATTGCTTTAAGTTTAAATAGCGCTGCTTACATTGCTGAAATTGTGCGTGCAGGAATCCAATCAATTGAAATTGGACAAGCAGAAGCTTCACAATCACTCGGTTTAAGTCCCGTGCAAACCATGCGTTATGTAATTTTCCCCCAAGCCTTTCGCCGGATGATTCCACCTTTGGGGAATGAGTTTATTAGTTTGTTGAAAGATACTAGCTTGGTTTCGGTGATTGGGTTTGAGGAATTATTACGAAAAGGACAGCTAATAGTCGCTGATAACTATCGCGCCTTTGAAATTTACGCAGGTGTAGCGGTAGTTTATTTATGTTTGACACTGCTTTCTTCACAGGCGTTTAGCAAGTTAGAAGCATGGATGAATCCAGTACAGCGACAGAAGAAATATGATCGGGAGTTAAAATAGGTTCTATGCGGGGCATATGAATGAGTTTGTACCTTAATCAAGCAAATAATCTATGACAATTCTCAACGCGCGTAATTTATCCCTGGGGGAAGTTCAGCGTCTGTTTAGCTTTCAGGAACAGTACCGTGACTCCTTTTCTCCTCTGTTATCTCTAGAACCTCTGCTTGAACTCGAACAACAAGAACTTCAGCAAATTAGAAATGACTTTCGACGCTACCTAACAGCAGGTAAAGTTTCTGAAGGGCAGGTAAAATTCCTAGCAGTTGCACCTTTATTAAGATTAGCTGGTTTTTATCGCTATCCTATCGAGATTGTTTTAGAAGAAAATATTGCGGATATTGAGGTTGAAGATGAAGATATTAAAATTAAAGGTAGATTTGATATTCTAGCTATCAGTAAAGCTAACCACACAAAACCTCAAACATATTTTTGGGTATTGTTAATTGAATCTGAAAATTGCCAAGTTGATATATCAACAGGTTTACCTCAGCTACTCACTTATGCTTATAAAACTTTAGGTAATCAAAAGTCAGTTTGGGGATTAACAACTAATGGTAGAAGTTATCAGTTTGTCTATATCGAACAAGGAAATCTGCCTATTTATTACCTATTACCAGAATTAAATTTAATGGAAAAAGAGCGTTCAAGTCTGTTGCTACAAGTTTTAAAAGCAATTTATCAATTAGCTTTGTGATTTAAGGCATTTGTCATGCATTATTTGAGTAGCGATCGCCCTACCCACACAGTCTGGTTTGCATGGGGCGAGCGATCAGTTGGAGTCTAAATCTCTACTTAGTCTCTAATCCAGCATTAAAGTTTTGTCTCACCTCGCTACTACTGAGAGCTTCGTTGTAAATTGCGACCAAGTGAATATCGCCTAACCAGGCACGGTTCTGATTGCTAAACTCGTTGCATAAACCTAGTTTGAAGTCGTCATCTCAAACAGCGATCTCCCGCAAATGTTAAATTCAGGGCAGGGTCAATGCCTGAGACATCAGTGACTGTGTTACCACCGTTTTCTTTGAAGGTATAGAGCAGCACTAAGTTATTAGCAATTCTGGGGGGGGGGTGATTTGACAGCGATCGCTATTTCAAATGTGTAATAGGCGAGTAAATTTTTCTGTTCACCCATTAACCGTCGGAACAGATTATCTTGGATTTGTTCTTCAGTCCGGGTTGTTTTCCAAATCCGCAGTTCTTCTAGTTAGCCCTGGAAGAATTGTGCTTGAGCATTCGTTGTTTGCAGGACACCTAGAGTAAATTGGGCTTTGCTAGTTTTCCAGGCGTTGTATAAATGCAACGCTAGGACTTTCTCTAGAAAAACTCAGCGTTCCTTTGCGTTTAAAAACAAACCCATTTTATGCAAAGCAATACCAAGAGTTAGCACCATAGCTTTTGCTAAGAAAAGTTACGGAATTTTAATTTTTACAGTGTTTCTGTGGATATACAATACAGCCACTGATATCGTTAATAGAATCCTTAGGAGAAAGGGATTTTGTATAAAATGAACAATTCAAAACTGCCAGAACAATTTGGAAAATCCATAGTAATGGGTGCTTTTATAATGTTGACCAGTGCTGGCATCATCGCCATTATGAGCGTGTTCTAACTTAAAAACTGCAAATTTTAGTAAAAAGCTTTACTCAACCCCTCTTGTTTATGAGAGGGGTTTTTACATTGCGTAATTTTAGGTAAATTTTGGTAACAATGACTGCTACGTCTCTAAATTGATCTGACTTGCTCCTGCTCAACAAGTTGTTTAGCAGGTCGATCTTGATGAGAAAAATTGCGTAACGATAACATCATCGAATTCATGCGATCAGCTTGTGCTTTCATAGCAGACATGATTTTAGGTAAGTTTTCTGTGAGATATTCCAAATCAATTACTTCTGCTTGACGCCTAATTTCAATGTTTGGATAAGGATAGTGCGACTGATAGAGGCGTAAAAGCTCCAATAGTTCTTGTGTGTAGTCACTGGTGTAGGACAAATTACGGTAGATGAAGTTAACGGGATTTTTCATTTCTTGGGCTACACCCAACGCCCATAACTTTAAGCTGGAGGTTTTTTCAGTTTTGAGCAATTGTGCTTGTGCTTGTTGGATGCGATCGAGAGTTTGCAATAGTTGTTGAACTTGTCTCGTTGCCGCAGATTCCGCAGCACAACTATTTTCATATAATTGTGCATGGTGAATGGCTTGCATGGCCTCATCTGCCAAATGCAACAACAAATCAATTTCTGCATCCTGCCAATTTCTGGGAGCATCACACTGATGAGCAATGATCAACCCCCATAATTGCGTACCCATTTTGATAGGAACGATTAAATTAGCTTGGATTTGCAGACTCTGCAAAAACTCTCGATGACAAGGACTCAAATCTGCGGATGCTGTATTATTAATGGCTCTGACTCTTCCTTGCAAGTAAAGACGAGCATATTCATCGGGAAAACATGCCGATGGTGTACTCATCCCTAAAATAGAGCGTAATTTGGCGTCTACATCTTCAGCAATTACCTCACCGGCTGACGGCTCACTAGGTATCTTGTAAATCAAGACGCGGTCAGTTTTTAGTAGTTTTCGCACTTCTTGGACAATTGTTTGCAGAGTTATTTTGTAGTCCAAACTGCTACGTATTTGGTCTGAAACTTGCTGTACTAACTGACTCAAATCTAAAACATGTTGCAAGGCTGTACGTTCTTGTACCAAACTTTCCAGGTTGGTATTTAATACTTCTAACTGTTGGGATATTTGCTGCTGCTGAATTGCCATTGCAAATTGATTGGCTAAGGCGCGTCCCATTGCGATTTCTTCAGGCTTCCAAGCTGGTGCTTGTTGCTTTCTTTGTTCTAGCCAAGCTGCAAACGAAATTTGGGGTAGCCGTTGGCGCTCATTAGGATCGCGTTGTCCTGCCCACAGGATTTCGGTATCAAATGCAGTACGAAAAATTGTGAAAATACCGATAAATTTTTGG
This sequence comes from Goleter apudmare HA4340-LM2, assembly GCA_019359495.1. Taxonomy (GTDB): domain Bacteria; phylum Cyanobacteriota; class Cyanobacteriia; order Cyanobacteriales; family Nostocaceae; genus Goleter; species Goleter apudmare. The sequence goes on along the minus strand of JAHHHF010000064.1, from coordinate 12,409 downwards.
CGATAAATTAGAGGAATTGCTAGCATTCCTCTAATTTTTGTTGATTGAAAGATAGGAGTTAAACCTTGCCAATACGGTTCTTGGTAGAGGTCATGAATTGCCCAAATATTACCCTGCTTACACTCAATCATCCAATCTTGCCACAGGGGATGCTGTTCAATGACGGTGTGTTCTAATTCATTTGTCAGTGTTGGCTGTTCGCCCCAGGTGTATACTTGTGCATTTTGCTCAATGTAAAGTCTGCCACCTACTCCATTAAAGGCTGTAATGCTTGCTTCTATGGCGGGCTGCAATTGAATTGTCGGTAGTGAATGCAACAGGGTGGTAACTCTGCTAATAATAGCTTGTCGTTGTTGCTCGGCACGGGTTTGGGTGAGTAGGTGACTTTGAGCGATCGCAATTGCTAGTTGATCAGCAACTTGCTGCACTATTTGCAGTTCTCGTTGCAAATCTGTTCGTGGTTCACTGTGGTGGGATACCAATAATCCCCAAAGTCTGGGTTTTGCTGATTGCTCTGTAGGATCATGGTGTAAGAGTGGCACCACAAGCGAGGACTGCACACCCATTGCTGTTAAGTATTGAAGATGACAAGGGTCTACTGCTCGGTAGTAAAGATTTTCGATGTTGAGGGATTTGCCAGTTTCGGGACTTGCTAGCGGCGATAGCCCAATCCGCCCACTAGCCACATTCACAATTGAGCGCTGTCTTGCCCACAAAAACATCTCTCTAGCTTCTTGAGGAATATCATCGGCGGGGAAGTGCAGCCCCAATAAAGAGGGTAGACGCTGCTGTTGTATAGATTCGGCAATGACTTCACCACTACCATCAGCGTCAAACCGATACACCATTACTCTGTCTGTACCTAAAAATGCCCGAATTTCGGCAACAGTAGCTGTTAGTATCTCTGGGAGTTCTAGCGATCGCCTAATTTGGTTTGACATCCAAAGTAGTAAACCCTCTTCGCCAATTCCTCGTGCCGCCCCATTGGGGTTGTCAGTAAATTCCATTCTGTATGTATACGCATATCTAAAGTATAAAAAGGTAGATGCAATTCAAAAAAATAACTGGTAAAGGTCGCTAATTGCTGTCATTACAACTAGCTACCATAACTATTTATTTGCATATTTTTGCACATTATAAAAGCGTAAGCTCAGTATTATTAGCATTAGTTAATCAAAAAAATATGCCGCTATTACGCTTTGAGACACTCATTAACCTAGCATAGCGGCATCAAATTTAGTATGTAATAGTTTGCAGGGAGCTTCGCTAACGCTTGGTAATAAACTTGCTTATTTGTTAGTACTACAAGCGGATATTTCCATAGATTGGCAATGGAGAATTGATGATTTTGTGTATCCATTCTCCATTCCCTATTCCCTAATTCGCTATTTGATCTCAAGCAATTCCACATCAAATATGAGAGTCGCATTAGGTGGAATCACGCCACCAGCACCGCGAGCACCATAACCTAATTCTGGGGGAATAATTAATTGACGGCGATCGCCGATTTTCATGGTGCTCAGTCCTTCATCCCAGCCTTTGATCACTTGTCCAACGCCGATTTTAAAGCTGAAGGGACTTTTGCGATCGCGTGAGCTATCAAATTTCGTACCATCTTCTAGTGTGCCGGTGTAATGAACTACAACCGTTTGTCCAGTTTGAGGAGTCGCCCCAGTCCCCTCTGCTAACTCGATGTACTTCAATCCAGAGGGAGTGGTGACAACTTTGGCTTCAGACATAGTATTATTCGCAATTAAGGTATTGTTTTCAATGGTGGTAGTGGGCGCTGGTGTAGTTTGGGTCAAATTAGCAGCAATGGCAGAGTCCTGTTTACTGCCAATTTGCGCTAACACTAAAACCACAACACACGTCAGCATGAGCCCCACACTGAGTAAAATCGCTTTCAAAATCAGTCCTCCCTATTTAAGTAGTCTGACTATTAGGATGAATAACAGGACACATTTGATCCGTTATGCCTTCAAATCACATACGCGTTTCTGCCAGGAGAAGATAATCAAGATTCCAGAGTCAAGAGTTCCTCTTAACTTTTACAACTTGACTGCCCTGGTAAAAAAATATGCAATTGAAAGCGCATTAGCATAGTTTAAAACACAACGGATATCCTAACGCCAAAGCTTATTTTCTAAATCGCGGACTTGACGCTCTAAACGGTCAATTCTACCCCGTAATTCGTCCACCTCAGACTGACGTGCAACCCCCAAATCTTGCATCATATTTCGCATTTGGCGTTGCATTTGGGCATCCCAGTTACCCTGCTCTGACCGCAATTGCTCTACAATATCATCCATCACTGCTTTGGCTTGGTCGGGATTGAGCTTACCATCTTTCACCAATTCATCGCCCACTTGTCGCAGTTTATCCGCTACCAAAGATGTAGTACCAATACCAAGCATCAATAATTGCTGCATCCAATTGTTGCTATCCATACTCCCTTCCTCTTACTTGTTTCAAACCAGCCGACCACTCCTGAGTGTACGCAATCAAGCTATGCTGGAAGCGTAGTTATTCTAGCCTACAACTCTATTTTGACAAATTCGCAAACTCAACAGAGGGTAAGAATTTGGTTATAGAACTGCTGAGGTTTAAAGTCGCAGCCGAACTGCGGGAGAGTTATATCCAAAAAGATGCGGAAATTTGGACTATAGCCCTAGCCAAGTATCCTGGATTTTTGGGTAAAGAAGTGTGGATCAATCCCCACGACGCTACAGAAGTGATGATGATCATTCGTTGGGCTACACGAGAACAGTGGCTAGCCATACCCCAAGCTGAGTTAAAGGCTATTGAAGACAAATTTGCTCAAGCATTGGGAAATAGTTATGAGTTACTGGAGTCATCAGAGTATCAAGTACGGAAATTTCCCAATTTGTAGGTGAGGAGAAGTTGCTTCTCAATTAGCCGTGAAATAAATTTCCGGTTCAAAGCTACTACCCATTGAAATGGGTTGAAATGCTTATGTAATAGAGATTTTAATCCGTATGCTCACCATCATTGGCTGTGGAAATCTGAATCGTAATGACGATGCTGTAGGTGTCATCATTGCCCAACGCTTACAACAATATCTAGCTGAACATCCCCATCCCCATGTGCAAGTTTATGACTGTGGTACTGCTGGGATGGAGGTAATGTTTCAAGCTAGAGGTAGTAAACAATTAGTCATTATTGATGCTAGTTCAACTGGTTCTGAACCTGGGGCTGTGTTTAAAGTCCCTGGAAAAGAACTAGAAGCTTTACCAGAACCCAGTTATAACTTACATGATTTTCGTTGGGATCATGCTTTAGCTGCGGGAAGAAAAATTTTTCAGGATGATTTTCCTCAAGACGTGACAGTTTATTTAATTGAAGCAGCAAATTTAGATTTGGGATTAGATTTAAGTCCTGCTGTCCAACATTCTGCCGATTTCGTTTTTGAGGAAGTAACCATACTCATTCAAAACACCTTGGTAACTGATAATTGAATATCAAGCCCAATCCCGATAAACTGATAGTTCATCTACTCTCATTTCAAAGGGTATCCCCTGTCCTTCTGGGGGACAAACACGGATTTTGGCATTGCTAACGATTTGACCTAGTAATCCTGCCATTGGTACAATCTTTTGCAAGATACGCCAGTTAGTAACTTGATCAGGGCATTCAATCACTAAGATCATCACACTGGCATGAGTTGTGACATACCAGCGACAATTAGATAAGAGATTTTGAATTGTGCGATCGCACGTTTCATAGAAGTATTTACTAATAGAATACTCTAGCTGCTGACGCAGGATAATATCCGCCGATGTCAGTTGCATAGGGTGTGAATCATCTTCATTGGAGTAAGATTTCTTTCTAGCCATCTCTCTGAGGTTCCTAATGTATATACCAATAGTCATTGTGTAGATTACATCTTGATTAGTTTCTAAAAATTCTTGGGTTTCATCATCATAAAAAGCACCAATACCACTACAATGAATTCCCAAATAATTGCTAATCAGATAAACTCTTTGTCCTAAAAAACCAGCTATTTGCATAGCATTTTGATAATTTATATAGTCGGACACAAAAAATAAAGTTACAGTACCATCTCTGGCGTAGACACGAAGTGGCTTGTCGTGAGACATCGCCTGATTAATGCACAAGTAACCAGTCTTTTCACTAAAATTGCCCGCCTTAATTAGATGCATCCCTTGATATAATCCAGGCAACATCCCCTCTACTCGATGCACAACTGAGTAAATTTCCACTTTTTCAAAGTTCTCTGTTGGTATCGGTTGTTCTAGATGCTGCAAGATATGCAAATAGGTTTCCTGAGAAATCGACTGTTTTTGAAAACGTCTAACTGAACGTCTATACAAAACAGTCTGGAGAAATTTCTCCTTGTCAAAATCAAATTGGAGATGCACTAACTGCTGCTGGCGACTCGGTTGCAAAGCTGTTGTTTGATAGCCTGCTTCAATAAATTGATTGGCTTCAAAATAATCAGTACCACAGACAAAAGGAACTTTCAGTCTTAAGCGTCTAATTGGCTTTGCTTCCTCCTCTCCCGAAATCGCACAAGCAGTAATAAACTCTTTATTCTCAAACCCTAAATCTGCATTGAGAGCGAGTTTATCAAAATCAAAAATTAGTTGAATGTCTCGATTGTGTATGTAAGCTGAGGCTGCGACAGCACCTAAATGATGCCCGCTATCCAACCAGCAGTATCTCATGCTCCTATCTTTGTATTTCCAGCTAGACCTATAATAAACACAACTAATTAAAAAAATGAATCCATTGATACTTTTACCCGGTATAATATAACCCTCTAATCCATCATCAATTAATTCATAGATAAGTGTTAGACAATTATTCTCAACTTCTAGATAGTATATGCTATTTAATATTCCCTGAATCCCACGAATCTGTACATAAACTTCTGTAGGATATAGAGCACATGCTGACGGATTTACTCTTAATTTATAGGAACTATCTTTATATAACTTTTCTAGGGTAACAGCACTGGTTAAGCTGATAAAAGCGTGGATTGGATTATTGAGATTTAATTTCAGCCTTCTATAAAATTTTGGATAAAGTTTAAATAAAGATGGCTGATACTATTTCACTTTAATAATCATACTAATACGTTGGAGAGGGTGCGGAGACCGCACCCCTACGAAAAATCTATGTGTATCAAGATTTCGGTGAATTGGTATGAGTAGGGGCATGCACATAATTGGAATCAAGCTCCACAGATAGGTAAGAATGCTTTGTAGCTGCATGATAACCACCTATGAGGAGAGTAAAAACTGATAGTGGCTGTCAACTGCTAAAATTCAACAGTTAACAGTCACCAACCCAGACTAACCAACCATTACAAATAGAGCACCAATTCAGGAATGTAAAAACTTTATGTCTATCCAGACGACAAAATGTTTCAGCTTTTAGTTACTAATATGCCAGTGTTAGTAAGTCAATAAGCAACTGGATAGATAGGTTTTAAATCACGAAATTGGTGTTCTATACAAAACAAATTTGCTAGACCAATGAACTAACCTACAGGTACATATTCTCGTCCTTCAGAGAATAGCTTTCTGGCAGTTTTTTCTGGTTTTGGCGCACCATAATAACCAGCTTCGGCTTCCAGCTCATCCACTAACTTTTAATTATGAATGATTTATAAAGATCCCCAGATATTCCATAGGTTAAACCTGTAAAAATTATAAAAAAGCAATCTACTTTACAGTTAATTTTTTGGAAATTGGGTTATGAATCCGAGTGAATAATTACAGCATTATTAACATCATGAGTCCTAACTAGAGATTTTGCCATCTCAACCCAAAGCGTGGTTAAGGCGATCTGCCTTATTAGTAGGAGCAAAGGTTGCAGGATTGCTGGGAGTTTTCTTATCTATTCCCTTGGCGGGGGTATTAATTAGCTTATTTGAGATTGAAGAAATGCAGGGAGGGGGTTAACAATTCAAAATTTCTCACCGACTTTCTATAAATCTGTGATTAATCTTGCCTTCCTCAGCATAAATTGTATAGCAGTTTCTTGTCTGGAAATAATATCAGCTTGTGCATCCATACCTGATTGGATACGACATTCGTGACTGCTATTGCCAAATTTTAGACTTTCTGGTTGAATCGTCACTTCAAAATAGCTGGGAGCCGAATTTGCAGAAGTTGGTGTTGTCTCACCAGAATTGTTGTTTTGAGGTGTAATTACATCTGGGGAAATAGCTTTTACAACACCATTAAGAGTCCCGTAATCTGGGTAGGGACAGGCGTTAACTCGCAATTGGACTTTTTGATTGGCTACAACATTTTTAATTTCAGCAGTGGGAATTGCAGCTTTAATTACTAAAGGTGCATCTTGAGGTACAATCTCTGCAATTGGTTCGCTCAGACGCACTACTTGACCAGCATTTCTTAAATTTAGTTTGAGAATAATACCATCACTGGTGGCACGAATGACACTATTTCTGAGTTGACTTTCTATTTGTTGAATTTCCTTGCGAGATTGATTAAGTTGATTTTCCATATCAACTCGGCGCTGAATTAAAGCTTGCCGTTCTTTGCGTAATATGGCAATATTTGCTTCTCCTCTAGCTGTTTCTTGAGCAATCCGGTCTTTAGCTATATTTACTGTTGCTTTTGTCGGATTGACAGCAGCTTTTGCTGAATCAACCTTAGATTTCGCAATTTCAACGGCTTTTTGTTCAGATTCAACTATTGCTTGTGACTGGTCAACAATGAGCTTTTTCTGCTCATATTCCCGCCGACCTACAGCTCCTGTTTGCGAAAGTTGCTCATAGCGATCGCGGTCTAATTTAGCAAAGTTTAAATCAGCATGAGCCTTTTGTAAACCAGCATGAGATTTTTGCAAGTTGGCTTCTGCTGCTTGCAATTCACTTTGAGTGTTAATTTGCCGTTCTTGATATTCTCTCTGATTACGTACTAAATCTGACTCAGCCACAGTAACTGTGCGCTCAATCACTCTTTGTTCAGCCAGAATTTGAGTGTCTAAGCTGTTAACTTGGGCGTCAATTTGCCCTAACTGTAAATTACCCTGTTGGATGTTTCCTAAAACTTGACTTTTTTTAATTTGCAGTTGTTCAGTTTCTAAGAAAGCAATCATATCTCCCTGTTTAACAACTTGATTTTCTTTAACCAAGATGTCTTTAACAGTTCCCTCCATGTTTGGCTGGACTAGGCGGGTATCACCAATAGGACGGACAGTCGCAGACGCTTTCACTGTGACATCATATTTAATCCATGAAGAGAGTCCAATTCCAGCACCAATACTAGCAATCAGAAATATTCCCGCTAAGGATGTCCAACGGCTAACAGGAGGAAGAAATTCATGACTCTGAACAGGGGGAAGAATTTTTTGATTTTGGGTGTAGAGCATAAATACCTGAACATTATCTATTCGTTGGGGAGACGATGGAATTAAGTATTTAAAAAATCCAAATGTTCTCCGGGTTGAGAACGTAATTTAGCCAAAGAGCCGTGAGTTTTTAGCTTTCCTTGGTCTAACATCACAATCCAATCTGCTCGATTAATTACTTTAGGACGGTGAGTAATTAAAATCGTAGTTTTACCTCGACGATGCTGAAACAATCGATCTAAAACTTGCGCTTCACTTACTGGATCAAGACCACTAGTAGATTCATCTAAAATTAGTACTGGTGGCTCTGTAACAATCGCTCTTGCAATTGCCAAGCGTTGACGTTGTCCACCAGAAATATTAGCTCCAAACTCCCCTAAGATAGTTTGATATTTGTCAGGTAGCTTACTAATAAATTCATCTGCATCAGCAATTTGGCAAGCTCTGACAATCTGCTCAAAGCTCACGTATGGTGCTCCTAAACGGAAGTTTTCAACTATGGAACGACTCCAAAAATGAGCATCTTGAGGAACTAAAATTACTTGTTGACGGAGACAATTGAGAGATAAGTCTTCTAAATTGTAAAGTCCGATGCGGATATTGCCAGATTGTAAGGGATATAAACCAGAAATTAACTTAGCTAAGGTACTTTTACCACAACCTGATTTGCCAATGACAGCGACAACTTGACCACCAGGAATAGTTAATGAAAATTCTTCTAATAAATCAACTCGACCAGCATAATGAAAGTTAACTTTGTGGCAAACAATATCACCATCTTCTGAAATTTTAGCAAAAGGTTTTTTGCCATCACCTTGATTTTCTGGTGTCGCATCTATCACCTCTGTCAGGCGCTGCGTGGCAGTTTTAGCACGGGTAAATTCATCGACAAAAGTAATTACAGTAGAAATTAAACCGACAAAGTTATTATTCATCGAATTGAACGCTAGCAACTGACCGATGCTGAGGTTTTCAGATGGATTAATCACCAAATTGCCACCAAACCAAAGCAATGCAATGCTACCAATACCAGAAACTAAAGTAGAAAAAGTATTATTATTAATACCAATTTGAATAGTACTTAGTGTCAGGCTAGAAATTTGACCAAAGCGGATTTGCAATTCATCTAAAAATTGAGGTGATGCTGTGGTTGTTTTGAGAGTGAGCGCACCTTTAAATGTCTCTACTAAAACACCTTGAGCCTCTGCCTCTGTCACTAACACACCACGTGTTTTTCGTTGTAGCATAGGTTGAAAAACAATAGTAGATAATGTCATCGCTATAGCGACAAACAAGGCTACTATGGTTAGCTTCCAACTATAAAAAGCCATAAGACCAAAAGAAATTATGGCGATAAAAAATTTACTTGGTAAAGTAACAACGACTTGAGAGACTAACTGATTTATTTGGTCAATATCTCGCAGGCGGCTGACAATTTCTCCACTACGGCGAGCTTCGTAATAAGCCAGAGGTAATTGTAAAATTTGCCGTCCAAATTCTAATACCAAACCCAACTGTAGACGTTGAGCAAAGTGAGCAATTAAGTTAGATTGTACCCAAGAAAGGCTACTAGAAATAACATTCATCACTACGACAGCGATCGCCATAGTAGTCAGCAGCTTGGTATCACCCCTAACTAGCACATCATCAGTGAGAATTTGTAACAAAAAAGGAGAGGCTAAAGAAAGCACCCCTAATAATAAGTTGAGGGGTAATGCTTGAGCTAAAATGGCACGGAAATCCCATATCCGTTTGAAGAAACGCCAAAACCCACCAACATGTTCACCTTCTTGAGCGTTAAATCGTGCGGTATCTGGTTGCAATAAAAGCATCAACCAATCTGTCCAACCATCAGCTAGTTCTGTTTTAGACAGATAACGAATCCCTACAGATGGGTCAGCAATTACGCACTTTTTCCCTTTCTTGCCATACAAAACCACCCAATGATGACCTTTCCAGTGAATAATCGCTGGTAGAGGTGCTTCATTAATCCGATTCAAAACTTCTGGGGAGGTTTTAACTGTCCGAGCATTAAAACCTAATGTTTCCGCACCCCGTTTTAGTCCTAATAAAGTAGTTCCAAATTGTCCTGTTCCTACGGCTTCTCGAATATGACTGATGGTGAAATTGCGCCCATGATATTTAGCTACCGATGCCAGACAAGCAGCACCGCAATCTTCTTCACTGTGTTGTGCAACATGATGGTATTTCATAAAAATTGAATGCGTGCTTTGATTTATCTGTCACTCATCAAAAAAATCGCCCACGATTGAAGCGTTGCTGACCTCTTCTTTGTTGAGGACGTGATCTACTTTCAAATACAAATGCTGACTCCCAAGCAAACTGGATCTCTTCTGGAGTAAGTCCAGGATTACCTAATAAAACACCAACACCTAAAATAAAAAAGTAAGTATCCCAGTCAAAACTTACCCTTAATCCTCCGGTTACAGAGGCTGCTTCCTCTGAAGTGATTTCTGTAAAAATTTGGTTTATACTTTCCATGCTGAGATTATATTTTGAAGCTATATTGTGCAACAGAAATAACTGGCTCTATTGAATATTTTATGGTTTACTTCAAGTAACATTAACATAGGAATAGAGCCAGAAAAATTAATTAAAAAACCGAAAATGTCAGACCAGATACAGGAGCAAACGCTGTTGATAGATCCCCAGTGAATTGTGGTGAAACAAATGGGGAATAAGGTTGAGGAGGGGAATTAGTTGAACTTGAAGAAGAGACAAGTGGTAATAATATTTGCAATAACTCAAAGATATTATTACTAGTTCCGCCACTAATAGCTGCCGATTCTTCTGTTGTTAGCTCTGTAAAAAGTAAGCTTTTATTTGTTATTGGCATTACTTTCATACCTCAATTTAGTTGTTTGCTATTCATTACCATGATTTTTGAGTAAGGCATGAATCTAAATACTGGATATTTTTAGATTTCCAGTATTTAGATTAATTATTCTTACTTTGTCAAGCAAAAATTATGCCTACACCAGTCTGAAAAATTTGGATTAATTCCATTAAATTTATCAGACGTTTTATTAACTAAAGACTGAAAACAGTCTATTAGTACTTGCGGAAAATAGAAGAGGTTACAGCTTGTTGGAAGAGGTTTAAACCAAAGAAAGCACCAACTCCCAAAGTGTAAAATAGATTGTTCCAATCAAAAGCGAAAGCTGTGTAAATGGGTGTATCACCACCACTAATGATCGCAGATTCTTCAGCAGAGATTTCGGTGAATAGCTCGTTGTTTTCGATAACTTGCATGACTTTTGACTCCTGAAAGTAGGGTTGTTTGAGTTTAATTCAGCTAGTAGTTTGTTGCTGCTCTTGGCAGCTTAACTCTTCGCTTGTTTATGAAGATACTCTGCCTTATCTAAATAAGTCACTGATATTTAGTGCATACTTAATCACCATATTCAGAAGTGATAGTTGCACAATTATGCAAGTGTAATTACTGTAAAATACGTCGATAGAATGTGTATTAGCTTAATTGAATATTAGTCTATAGTACTTAAAACTTTGCCAGCTTTAAACGGAGAATACTCCAAATATGCTTTCTAGGAGTTCAGCTATGTAGTATTCCCGTTTTAGTTAAATTCTTTCATGTATCTTAAACATTGGTAAAAAAAACATGCCCGACTTCCTAAAGAAAGCGGGCATGTTTTAGTTTTCAAAACTACAAAAACTATCAAGATTGTTACTTTTAGGGTATGTTCTTACTAGAAAATAAGGATAACAAACAAAGTTGGTGTGACGAATTTAATTGTCTACAATACTTGGTGAAGAAATTTTACCTAAAAGGCGATCGCGTATTGCGATGAGTTGCTCTTCGGTACTAACAGGGCTTCTCGGTGCTGGCAATTCGGTGTTAGGCCAGTTAGGTAAACTATTGCAAGGACAGGACAAAGCTGGCATACCAATGCTCCGCAAAGGGATTGGCATTTCGCAGCGACCGCATGGTAGCATTTCCCATGCTGACGTCAGTAGTTCTGCTATGGTTTCATCAGTACCCTCCAAGTAGCAGTCACCAGCTTGCTGTGAGAGTATTTGCTGCCAGCAGTCTTCAAATTCTTCGCTATAGCGATCGCCTTTCAGCACTGGTTGCGGCAACAGGGTTGCTGCACCATTACTTGCTACTACCTTCTTACCCAACTGAAACCAGTAGGCAAGATATTGTTTAACTTCTTGTTCGGTTGCCATACCATAATTTTAGGTTTTAGATGTATTATTTTGGCAGTTGAAAGTTAAATAAAGCATTAAGAATAGGGAATGGAGCATAGGCAATAGGTAAAGAGTATTTTTTCCCTATCTCCCCGCTTTCCCTTTGGGTGGGAGAGGTGAACCAAGGGCGCTGAGGTTGAGGACATGACCACCAGTAACCAAATATACAATTTCACAAATAACTCCCAACTGACGCACCAGAGAACCCAGGCGATCGCGGAACTGGCGACCAAGAGGATAAGCTGGTACTACACCCCAACCCGTCTCCTCTGCTACGAATATCATATCAGCCGCGACTAGTTGCACTGTGTCTAAAAATTCTGCCAGGATATTTTCCCAGCTATCTTCATCTTCTGCCAAGAGATTCGCTACCCAAGTGCCTAAAGAATCAACCAAAAGGCAAGTATCCGGTTTCGCATCCGCCAAGGTAGCAGACAATTCCATCGGTACAGAGAGCGTTACCCAGTCTTGAGGACGGCGTTTTTGATGTTCTTGAATGCGTTTTTGCCACTCGGCATCATCTGGGTTTTCGGTAGCTGTGGCTACGTAAGCAACAGCTTTCCCTGACTGCATTGCCAGCATTTCCGCCCATTCACTTTTACCAGACCTAGCTGGACCCGTGACTAAGATGACTTTACCCAAAGCTTTTTCCTTAGTATCTTTAATTAATCGGGGTTGCAATACCTAAGAGGATGTTTGAAAAGTCGGAAAGGGTGTAAAAAAGCTCTCTCAGTATAAGCTGTGAATAGATAATAAACAGCACCGAGAGAGTGACATGAGTAAAGCATACCCCAGCAACCTGACACGCGCCCAA